>CANNEE010000006.1 GCA_947503555.1 uncultured Shewanella sp. | reverse complement strand
TTGGCTCCCCAGACTGGACTCGAACCAGTGACATACGGATTAACAGTCCGCCGTTCTACCAACTGAACTACAGGGGAAGCGTTTTTCACTACGTCTCGTTGAAGACGGTGCGCATAGTAAATCGCTATCTCCAATGAGTCAACTCGAGTTAGAAAAAAAAGTGTAATTATGCTGTTAAGTGCTCATCTAATGCACATCATGATGGCAAAAGCGTCATTTCTTTATTAAATCGTCGTTAATCAGGGGTAAATTGTTGAAATAAACCTCTAAATTTCCGAAATCTTGTTAGATAAGTATGGTCATCGTTTGGGGGACGCCCCAGTTACTCCTTTTAGGTAATTTATAAAATGAATAGATATAAATGTGTCATTTTTATGCGGGTTTAATTCAAGTCAAAAATATGACTTATGTTACTGTGTAATTAAATTTCATTTTGAAATGATTTGACGATTTTTACTTGACTCTTTTGCAGAGCGCGCTGGTAAAGGGTTATAGCTACTTATCCACTAAATCTGTGGATAACCTTGTGGGTTAACTGGGCTGAATTGTTTCAAAGCCCCGTGGTAACAGCATTTTAGTTATTTTGTACTGTAAACATCAAATTACACCAGTTCTTTTCAAATCAGTGGGTTACGTATTTTACTAGACTTTTGGGCTAGGCTTTGGGCATTTTGTAAAATGTTACCGATTGTAGGTTAGAAATTGTGTATTAATTTCGCGGTTGAAGCCTTGCTATGCGGTTTTTTGATTTTTTATGCACCCAAAAGTAGGATGTGACAAAATTTCAGCTTTTAGAATAATTCACTGGATTTTGCGGTAAAGATTCTATAGGCAAGAGTTTCGCTGGAGCTAGAGCGGAGGATTGTTTTACAATGGAGGGCTGCTATTAGAAGGAATGTGTCGTGACTCAATCAATTTTTCAACTTGAATCGCCCTTTGAACCCTCTGGTGATCAACCCGAAGCGATCAAACAGCTTACCGATGGGATTGAATCTGGCTTAGCTGGACAGACGCTGCTCGGAGTTACCGGCTCGGGTAAAACCTTTACTATCGCCAACGTGATTCAAAACTTGTCGCGACCGACTATTATTATGGCCCCCAATAAGACGCTAGCGGCCCAGCTCTACGGCGAAATGAAAGAGTTTTTTCCCCATAACGCGGTAGAGTACTTTGTTTCTTATTATGACTATTATCAGCCTGAGGCATATGTTCCCGCTTCTAATACCTTTATTGAAAAAGATGCCTCTGTTAATGCGCATATTGAGCAGATGCGCCTGTCTGCAACTAAGGCGCTGTTAGAGCGTAAAGATGTGGTGCTCATCGCTTCTGTGTCTGCCATCTATGGTTTAGGTGATCCCGACTCTTATATGAAGATGTTGTTGCACCTTCGCCAAGGCGATTTTATGGGCCAAAGGGATATTTTAAAGCGTTTGAGTGAGCTGCAATACACACGTAATGATGTGGATTTGCAACGCGGTACCTATAGAGTGAGAGGTGAAGTGATTGATATCTTCCCCGCTGACTCAGATAAAGATGCGGTGCGTGTTGAGCTCTTTGATGATGAGATTGAGCGCTTAAGTGAGTTTGATCCACTTACTGGCCAGATTAATAAACGCATCGCTCGTACAACGGTTTATCCCAAAAGCCACTATGTGACACCAAGAGAGAAGATCTTGGCAGCAACTGAAGAGATCAAAGAAGAACTTAAAGATCGTAAGCAGCAGTTATTGGATAACAATAAGTTGATTGAAGCCCAGCGCATCGGCGAGCGGGTTGGTTATGACATTGAGATGATGGTAGAGCTGGGTTATTGCTCTGGTATCGAAAATTACTCCCGTTACCTCTCAGGTAGAGAAGCAGGAGAAGGGCCACCAACACTATTAGATTATCTGCCTGCCGATGGTTTGCTGATTATTGACGAGTCCCATGTAACAGTTCCGCAAATTGGCGCCATGTATAAAGGCGATCGAAGTCGTAAGATGAACTTAGTCGAATACGGTTTTAGGCTGCCTTCGGCGCTGGATAATAGGCCGCTTAAGTTTGAAGAGTTTGAATCTTTAATGTCGCAAACTGTCTATGTGTCCGCCACGCCAGCGGATTATGAGCTTGAGAAAAGTGACGGTGAGATTGCAGAGCAGGTAGTGCGCCCAACAGGCTTGTTAGATCCAGAGATAGAAGTCAGGCCAGTGGCGATTCAGGTTGATGACTTGTTGTCTGAAGTAGCCAAGCGAGTCGAAGTGAATGAGCGTGTGTTGGTCACTACATTAACTAAACGTATGGCAGAAGATCTTACCGAGTATCTTGATGAGCATGGGGTTAAAGTGCGTTATCTGCACTCGGATGTGGATACGGTTGAGCGCGTCGAGATCATTCGCGATCTTCGCTTAGGTGTGTTTGACGTGCTGGTTGGTATTAACTTGTTGCGTGAAGGCTTGGATATGCCTGAGGTGTCTTTGGTGTGTATCTTTGATGCCGATAAAGAGGGCTTTTTACGCTCTGAACGCTCCCTTATCCAGACTATAGGCCGTGCTGCTCGTAATGTTAACGGTAAAGTGATTTTGTATGCCGACCAAGTCACCAAGTCGATGAAAAAGGCGATGGATGAAACCGAGCGCCGCCGAGCTAAACAGCATCAATATAATCTCGATAATGGCATCACACCAAAAGGTGTGGTCAAACGCATTACCGATGTGATGGATGTGGGTGACAGTACTCAAGAGTCAACTCAGAAAGCGGTTGTAGAGACGCGAGCGAGTTATCAAGTCTCTAGCATTGGCGAGCTTAGCCATGAAATTGATGCGCTAGAGAAGCAGATGCACGAGCATGCTAAGAATCTTGAGTTTGAACAAGCCGCTGCATTAAGAGATAGAGTCAAGTTGCTCAGAGAGCAGATGATTAAGCAGAGTTGATGAAGCACTCATAGGTTTAGCCTGCCAGTACTATCGTGCTGACAGGCTAACCATTTATTGGTGCGTTCAATTATTTGGCAACCTAAGCACTTTTACGTTTGCTTTCTGATATCCCCAAAAACCTAACGCACAGAGTATGCCTGCACACATGCCTATGAGGTGTGATTCGGTGGCAACCCTTGCGCCTATGAGCTCACTGACATCTTGGCTTGCTCCATAAAACTGCTCATAACCTACTTTTGCGATGACGCCAGCAAGTAGAGCCCAGCCAGAGCGATATTTGGCGCGAATATCTTGTATTGCGCCAAAGGCGAAGATGCCATGAAGTATGCCGCTTAAGCCCACATAACCATGTAGGCCCGGGTAGAGCAGAAAGAGCCCAACTCCCTCTAATATGCTCAGTGATAAAATGAGTAGTAAATAACCTTTGAGGTTAAAGTGGAAGCCATGAAGCAGGTACATCACCCAAAGCCCACCAAGGTTCATCACTAAGTGCCAATGGTTGGTGTGCATAACATTACCTGTTATTAACCTCCACCATTGGCCTTGGGTGATCTCATCCCGTCGAAAAGCAAGTTGGGTATCAAGCTGACCAAAGTAGAGAAGCGCACATAGTAGGCTGAGTATGCCGATAAATAGCATAACCGCCTTAGAGCCCTCAGCTTTATTCTTAGTCGTCACTAGCGAGTTTTCTCATCTAGTTGAGCTTGAATTACCGCTTTATCATTAAGGTATTCTTCTAAGCCGTTGCTGCGCAGTGTACAGGCTGGGCAATCTTGGCAACCGTCGCCTATTATGCCGTTATAGCAGGTGAGCGTTTCTTGTCTAACAGTTTCTAATGCCTGATATTTATCAGCGAGTGCCCAAGTCTCGGCCTTATTTAGCCACATGAGTGGAGTTTTGATCTCTAATTCTCTATCCATGCCTTGGATCAGCGCTGATTGCATTGCTTTGATAAAGTCATTGCGACAATCTGGGTAGCCTGAAAAGTCGGTTTCACATACACCTGTGATAACGGCCTCCGCCCCTAATTGATAGGCATAGATACCGGCTAAGGTGAGAAACAGAATATTTCGACCAGGTACAAAGGTGTTGGGTAGACCGTTATCCATAAGGTCATGGGAGACAGGAATAGCATCACGGGTTAAGGCTGAGATAGCTAATTCATTTAGCAGAGATACATCCATTACCTTATGACTGGTCGCCTTTAGTTTGCCTGCTAGCGTTTTTGCGACTTCTATCTCTTGTGAATGACGCTGGCCATAATCAAAGGTGATAGCATGAACTTCATCATATTCATTTAACGCTTGAATTAAACAAGTTGTGGAGTCTTGACCACCGCTAAATACAACAACCGCTTTTTTCATATTCGATTTCTATTATCTGTTCGACTAGTACTTGGCGCGTATTTTAACCTAGGAGTGTGGTCTCTACCAGTGAGTTTCACCAGTATCCCTTGCCCTTGAGCTAAAAATCCTCTATAAAGGCCGGCTGAGTAAAAACATGCTAAGGCGTATAGAGGTAATTGATGTTGTATCCAGTTAATGAGGTCTTTGAAACAATCCAAGGCGAGGGCTATTTTACTGGGGTTCCTGCTATATTTGTGCGTCTTCAGGGGTGCCCTGTGGGCTGCAGCTGGTGTGATACTAAACATACGTGGGAGCTTGTCGAGGCCAATAAAGTACAACCTGAGCAGGTTATTCAGGTCGATGGCACTATTGGTCGCTGGGCTGAGCATAGCGCGAGTTCATTGATTCGCTCCTTTGAAGAAAAAGGATTTAGTGCAAAACATGTGGTGATAACAGGTGGTGAGCCTTGTATGTATGACTTAGTTGCTTTGACTAAGGAGTTACATAGTGAAGGTTATCAAACTCAGATTGAAACTAGCGGCACCTTTGAAGT
This sequence comes from uncultured Shewanella sp., assembly GCA_947503555.1. Classification (GTDB taxonomy): domain Bacteria; phylum Pseudomonadota; class Gammaproteobacteria; order Enterobacterales; family Shewanellaceae; genus Shewanella. The sequence continues at coordinate 219,887 of CANNEE010000006.1, read as the reverse complement.
GAAGGCTGATGACAGGACTTGGGTGACAGTTTCCCCTAAGGTGAATATGAAAGGTGGCATGTCAATTTTGTCATCTGCCTTAGTCAGAGCCAATGAAATTAAGCATCCTGTGGCCACTGAGACTCATATCGACGATCTACTTGAACTAATAGCCGAAATAGATACCAGTGATAAAACCATCTGTTTGCAGCCTATTAGTCAGAAGCCAAGGGCGACAGAGCTTGCGATGCAGGAGTGTATTAAGCGGAATTGGCGCTTATCGGTCCAGACCCATAAGTATCTGAATATCGATTAATTTGCTAGCTTGTTTAATCATCGATAAGACTTAATTTCTAAAGCAAGATTTAGCCACGTCTCAAAATGAATTACACCAACAAAAATGCCGCTCATTGAGCGGCATTTTTAATCTAGGTTAGCGAGCAATTAAGCTACGATAAGTACCTTACAAGTGTTGGTACCACCGATAGTTTCCATTGCATCACCTTTAGTCATAAGTACCATGTCACCAGACTTCAAGTAACCTGCTTCCTTAAGCGCTTCTAGGCTCTTCTTCGCTAGCTCGTCAGCACTGTGTGCAGTAGAGTCGAAGTATACTGGCTGAACACCACGGTATAGCGCCATTTTCGCAAGCGTAGAATCATGACGAGAAAGAGCGAAAATAGGTAGTGCAGAGCTGATACGTGACATTAGCTGAGGAGTCGCACCAGATTCAGTTAGGGCAACAATCGCTTTAACGCCTTCTAGGTGGTTAGCTGCATACATAGTAGATAATGCAACTGTCTCTTCAACGGTCGTGAACTGCTGATCAAGTCTATGCTTAGAAACAACCACACTTGGGTGAGATTCTGCTCCTAGACAAACGTTTGCCATCGCAGTAACAGTTTCTTCTGGGAAGTCACCAGCAGCCGTTTCAGCACTTAGCATTACCGCATCAGTACCATCAAGTACAGCGTTCGCTACATCCATAACCTCTGCGCGTGTTGGCATAGGGCTAGTGATCATAGACTCCATCATTTGAGTCGCAGTGATAACACTCTTGTTTAGCTGGCGTGAACGGCTGATTAGCTTCTTTTGAACAGCAACTAACGCTGCATCACCGATTTCAACACCTAGATCACCACGAGCAACCATCACAGCATCAGATGCTAGAATAACGTCATCCATAGCTTCGTCAGTCGCAACGGCTTCAGCGCGCTCTACTTTAGATACGATCATTGCATTGCTACCTGCTTTTTGAGCAAGTTCGCGAGCATAGTTAAGATCAGCGCCACTACGTGGGAAAGAAACGGCTAGATAGTCAACACCGATTTCAGCGGCAGTGATGATATCTTTCTTATCTTTCTCGGTAAGAGCTGCAGCAGAAAGGCCACCGCCTTTTTTGTTAATACCTTTATTGTTAGATAAAGGACCTGCAACAGTCACGCTAGTATGAACCTTGTTGCCTTCAACTTTTTCTACTTTAAGTTGAACACGACCATCATCCAGCATAAGGATATCGCCGATTTCAACGTCAGAAGGTAGTTCTTTATAGTCGATACCCACTTGGTTCTCGTCGCCTTGACCTTTTTCAAGATCCGCATCCAAGATGAAAGCAGCACCTAGGTCTAGTTGTACTTTCTTATTGTCTTTGAAAGTTGACACGCGAATTTTTGGACCTTGTAGGTCACCTAAAATAGCAACGTGGGTATTTAGTTCTTTTGCAATAGCACGAACTTGGTTAGCACGTTGAAGGTGATCTTCTGGTGCACCGTGAGAGAAGTTAAGACGAACAACGTTAGCACCCGCTTTAATAATGCGGCGTAGGTTGTCATCGCGATCAGTAGCTGGACCTAGAGTCGTTACGATTTTGGTTCTGCGGAACATGAGATACTCCGTTTATAGTGTTTTAAAAGTAAAGTTTTTAAAAATTCTGAATCTATAATACCAGACAATGAACAATTATGTAGGAAACTTACCAACAAAATGATCTATCTCAAGGTTTTATTTTTGTGAGATACAGCTAATTTTAGGAAGGAAGTGAGCAGATGCAAGGTTACATCTGCTCTTTTTCGAAGGGGAAGGGAATTACAGTATTGGATCTTTATTGATACGAGACTCTTTCAATACTTCTTTAACACGCTTCAAGCTATCGCGGAATCTAGGACCGCGGCGCAGAGTAAAGCCTGTTGCTAATACATCTATGGTTACTAATTGAGCTAAGCGTGAAGCCATAGGCAGATACATATCTGTATCTTCTGGCACTTCCATAGTTACAGGCAAGGTACACTCAGATGATAGTGGTGAGTTTCTTGCGGTAATAGCAATAACGGCCGCACCGTTTTCTCTGGCAAGTCTTGCTATTTCAATCAATGACTTAGTACGGCCTGTGTGGGAAATTAATACCACAACATCACCTTCATTACTGTTAATGCAGCTCATTCGTTGCATTAACACATCATCGAAACAAATAACCGGTACGTTAAAGCGGAAGAATTTGTTTTGCGCATCATGGGCAACTGAAGCTGAAGCACCCAAACCAAAGAAAGAAATTTTCTTGGCCTGTGTGAGAATATCGACAGCCTTATTAATAGCAGCTGGATCTAAGCTTTGACGTGCGGTATCCAGTGATGCCATAGAGGACTCAAATATCTTAGTGGTATATGAGTCTGGCGAATCGTCCTCTTCTACGTGTCTGCTGACGTAGGGAGTACCGTTTGCGAGGCTTTGAGCCAGGTGGAGCTTAAAGTCTGGGAAGCCTTTGGTATCTAGCCTGCGACAGAAGCGGTTTACGGTAGGTTCACTGACGTCTGCCATTTTAGCTAAAGTTGCTATGCTTGAATGAATAGCAGTTTGTGGGGATGCCAAAATGACTTCAGCGACTTTGCGTTCTGACTTACTGAAATGGGTGAGGCTTTTTTGAACCTTTTCTAGGGTATTCATACGCGTATGTCCGCTCACTTTGAAAATCTAGTTATAATGATTTTAGGGTCATACCTTATTATAGGGTACCTTTGTAGGACGAATGACCACTAATGGTATTATTTAGTACAAATTTAATGAAACTTACTACTTGTGACAGTAATTTAGTCACAAAAAGGATATCAGAAATAGTGCTAATTTGCCTAGGTGTTGCCTAGGTCATAAATTTCAAAATATAGATGCAATTAACACTTTTCGTTGTTATATTACAACATAAATTCCAGTTTCACTCTTTTTAATAAGATTGACACGCCATAGGAGAGCTTTCAGCAATGGGCAAAACAACATCAGAGGCCAAAGCTTGTGATTTTGTGCTTTTTGGTACTAAGGGCGATCTAGCCCGCCGTAAGTTGTTACCTTCTTTATATCAACTTGATAAAGCAGGCTTACTTAATCCAAACACTAAGGTGATCGGGGTTGCAAAGGATGCATTCACTCAAGAAGAATATAAGGAACTTGTTTCTAAAGCCCTAAATACCTTTGTAAAAGATGGTTTATGTGATGACACTATGACGCGTTTTATCGCTCGTTGTCATTATGTCGGTACTAATTTTACCGAGTCTGCTGGTTACAGTGCCTTCCACGAGCTTTTAGAGCCGAGTGAGAGGGTGATGGTGAACTATTTCGCTACGCCTCCTGCCATTTTTGGCGACATTTGTCGCTGTCTCCATGAACAAAATTTGATTTTTGATGACACTCGGGTCGTACTCGAAAAGCCAATTGGCGCAGATCTTGAGTCATCAAAGGTAATTAATGATCAGGTTTCTACCTATTTTAAAGAGAAGCAGGTTTATCGCATTGACCATTATCTAGGTAAAGAAACGGTGCAAAACCTGATAGCACTGCGCTTTGCTAACTCACTGTTTGCGTCTAAATGGGACAACCGTACGATAGACCATGTACAGATCACGGTAGCAGAAGAGGTAGGTATCGAAGGTCGTTGGGGTTACTTCGATAAAGCTGGTCAGATGCGCGATATGATTCAGAACCACCTATTACAGGTATTGACCTTAGTGGCCATGGATCCTCCAGTTAACCTAGATGCCGACAGTATTCGTGACGAAAAGGTAAAAGTACTAAAATCTCTTCGTCCTATTAATACAGATAATGTGTATGAAAATACCGTACGTGGTCAATATACCGCAGGGTTCTTAAAAGGTAGTCCGGTTCCTGGCTACTTAGAGGAAGAGGGCGCCAACCTCAAATCCAATGCCGAAACCTTTGTCGCGCTGCGTGTCGACATCGATAATTGGCGCTGGGCTGGCGTACCGTTTTATTTGCGTAGTGGTAAACGTATGCCATTTAAGAGCTCTGAAATTGTGGTTTATTTTAAGAACCCACCACACAACTTATATAAGTCGAGTTACCGCAATCTGCCTGCTAACAAGCTCACTATTCGTCTGCAGCCCCACGAAGGTGTTGAAATTCAGATGATGAACAAGGTGCCAGGTCTAGAGCAGAAACAAAGATTGCAAACCACTAAGTTGGATTTGAGTTTCTCAGATACCTTTAAGAATGAGCGCATCGCCGATGCCTACGAGCGTTTGTTGCTTGAAGCTATGTTAGGGAATCAGGCGTTATTCGTAAGGCGTGATGAAGTAGAACAAGCATGGAGCTGGGTAGACGGCATTTTACAATCTTGGGATGAAAGTGGTGAAAAACCAAAACCATATCCAGCAGGTACTTGGGGCCCAGTAGCTTCGGTAGCTTTAATCGCCAAAGATGGCCGTTCTTGGGACGAGTAAGATGATTAAAGAGACAGTATTTAAATCATTTGATACCACCACTGCACTAGAAGCTCAGTTAGCCGAACGTATTGCTAAGCAGCTTCAACAAGCGGTTGACACTAAAGGGCAGGCGAGCTTGGTGGTATCAGGAGGCTCAACGCCAAAGGCACTGTTTGGCTTGCTAAGTAAACAGGCAATAGATTGGAATCAGGTTTATATCACTCTGGCCGATGAACGCTGGGTTGATGTTGATGACTCTGCCTCCAATGAAGCTATGGTTCGAGAGCATCTGCTAGTCGGCAGAGCGAGAAGTGCCAAGTTTCAAGGGCTAAAAAATATGTTCACCACGCCTTATCAAGGTGCGGATATGGCCGCAGAAAAGCTAGCACATATCGAGCAGCCTTTTGATGTGGTGATTTTAGGTATGGGAACAGATGGTCATACTTGTTCTTGGTTCCCATGTTCTGACGATTTAGACAATGCATTGACCAGCGATAAGCTGTGCGCAGCGGTTACACCGACAAGTGCGCCCAATGCGAGAATCACCCTGACTAAAACTGCCATTCTTAATAGTAAGCAGATTTATCTGCACTTAGTAGGCGAGCAGAAGCTGAGTGTTTATCGAGAAGCACTAAAGGTTGATGATCAAAAGGTTATGCCAATATGTGCTGTATTAGCACAGCATAAAACCCCGGTCGATGTATATTGGAGTGCCTAAGGAGGCATCATGCATTCAGTTGTACAAAAGGTCACAGATAGAATTATTGAGCGTAGTAAAGAGAGTCGCGCACAATATCTGGCAGCCTTAGAGCAAGCCAAAGCCGATGGTGTACATCGTAGTAGTTTAAGTTGTGGTAACTTGGCACACGGTTTTGCCGCTTGTAATCCTGATGACAAAAAAGCGTTAAGACAGCTCACTAAAGCTAATATCGGCATAGTGACGGCGTTTAACGATATGCTTTCAGCTCACCAGCCCTATGAAGATTATCCTGAGCTACTTAAACGTGCCTGTGCAGAGGTGGGTAGCGTAGCGCAAGTCGCCGCTGGCGTGCCGGCCATGTGTGATGGTGTGACTCAAGGTCAGCCAGGTATGGAACTTAGCCTGTTAAGCCGTGAAGTGATCGCCATGTCAACAGCCGTTGGCCTATCACACAATATGTTCGACGGTGCTTTGCTACTAGGTATTTGCGATAAAATCGTTCCGGGTTTATTGATTGGTGCGCTGAGTTTTGGTCATCTGCCTATGCTGTTTGTACCCGCGGGGCCGATGAAGTCAGGTATACCGAACAAAGAGAAAGCGGCAGTAAGACAGAAGTTTGCCGAAGGTAAGATTGGCCGTGCTGAGTTATTAGAGGCTGAGTCCGCTTCTTACCATAGCGCAGGGACTTGTACCTTCTATGGCACAGCGAATAGTAATCAGCTGATGCTTGAGGTGATGGGTCTACAACTTCCCGGTTCATCCTTTATTAACCCCGATAACCCGCTGCGTGAAGCCCTTAATGTGATGGCCGCTAAGCAAGTGTGTCGCTTAACCGAAGCTGGCGCTCAATATACGCCAATCGGTAGAATCGTTGATGAAAAGTCTGTGGTTAACGGCATTGTGGCTTTGTTAGCCACCGGTGGTTCAACTAACCTAACTATGCATATAGTGGCAGCAGCCCGTGCAGCCGGCATTATTGTCAATTGGGATGACTTCTCTGAACTTTCTGAAGCTGTACCTTTATTGGCTCGAGTTTACCCTAATGGTCAAGCCGATATTAATCACTTCCATGCTGCAGGTGGTATGGCTTATCTGATTAAAGAGTTGCTCAGTGCTGGCTTGCTGCATAATGATGTGCTGACAGTCGCTGGCGAAGGCCTTGCTGCTTACACCAAAGAGCCTAAGCTAATTGATGGCGAGCTTAAGTGGGTGGATGGCCCTCAAGACAGCTTAGATACTCAAGTGCTCACCAGTGTTGATAATGCCTTCCAAAGCAACGGTGGTCTAAAACTGTTGAAAGGTAATTTGGGCCGTGCAGTCATCAAGGTATCCGCTGTTGCCCCTGAGCATAGAGTGGTTGAAGCACCAGCTGTGGTCATTGACGATCAGAACAAGCTAGATGCACTGTTTAAAGCTGGCTCTCTCAATAAAGATTGTGTTGTGGTGGTGAAAGCTCAAGGCCCTAAAGCTAACGGCATGCCTGAACTACATAAGCTGACACCTATATTGGGGATTTTGCAAGATAAGGGCTATAAGGTGGCGCTGCTAACCGATGGCCGTATGTCAGGTGCATCAGGTAAGGTGCCAGCGGCAATTCACTTGACGCCAGAAGCATTAGACGGTGGCTTAATTGCCAAAATTCAAGAAGGTGATTTAGTTCGAGTGAACGCTAATACTGGTGAACTAAGCTTGTTAGTCGCAGAGCAAGAGTTGGAAGTCAGAGAAGCTGAAAAGGTTGACCTACGTAGCGTAAGCTTTGGAATGGGGCGCGAACTATTTTCTTCATTAAGAAGAAATTTAAGTAGTCCTGAAACGGGTGCGCGCTGCACCGATGCTATTGATGAAAAGTATTAATCATTAAGGATGGTAAACGAGATGCATAACAATAATTGGTCTTTGCAGCCACAGGATGTCTTCAGTAGAAGCCCTATTGTGCCCGTTATGGTGATTAATAAAATCGAGCATGCAGTGCCCTTAGCCAAAGCGTTAGTGGCGGGTGGGATCAGCGTACTTGAAGTGACGTTAAGAACCCCATGTTCATTAGAAGCTATCACCAAAATTGCCAAGGAAGTGCCTGAGGCGATCGTTGGTGCAGGTACTATTTTAAATGAAGAGCAGCTAAGACAAGCCGAGGAAGCTGGCGCGCAATTTGCGATTACGCCTGGTGCGACCGAAGAGTTACTTAAAGCGGCAATGAAAGGTAGTGTACCTTTGATCCCTGGGGTGGCCAGTATTTCTGAGATCATGGCAGGCATGGCACAAGGTTACAGCCATTTTAAGTTCTTCCCTGCTGAAGCTTCCGGTGGCGTTAAGGCGCTTAAGGCTTTTGGTGGTCCTTTAGCTAACATTCGCTTCTGTCCAACAGGTGGGATTACGCCAAGTAGTTATAAAGATTACTTAGCTCTTAAGAATGTCGATTGTATTGGTGGTAGCTGGATTGCACCCATTGATGCGATGGAAGCGGGTGATTGGGACCGTATTACTCAGTTGTGTAAAGAAGCAATTGGCGGAATTTAATTGAGTCATGCCAACACAAATTAAAAACCAGCTAGATTAGCTGGTTTTTTTATGCTCGTTCTTTGTGTTAGTCCTTTGTGTAGGTTCTTTTGTGCTAGTTCTTTACGTTAGTTTTCTGCTATAAAAGTGCATCTTGTAATGGAATATCAATTGTTAATTGAAGCCCTCTTTGGCGATTTATCGTCTTTAAAAGGATAATAATAATGAAAAAACATGCTTTAAGTCTGCTCATTAGCGCAGCCTTGCTGTCTACGACTGCTTGTCAATTCAACACATCGAATGCTGATGCTAATTCGACTCAAGCTGCGAACATTCAGGCCACTCAAACGAATTCGAGCCAAGAGCAGCAAAGCTTTAATCGTTTTAGCGATCAGTTTATTAATGATTTTTGGAAAGTGGCACCGACTTGGGCGCTTTATTCGGGTTATCATAAGTATGACGGGCAGCTGCTGGTGCCCGATGATGCAAGTCGTCAGGCGACGCTTGAGTTTGTCGCCAAGGAAAGAGCGACAATGGAGGCATTTGATTTAGATAAATTGACCCAGAGCCAGCAAATTGATTATCGCTTAGTCGAAAACCTACTTAATAGCCTAGAGTGGCAAATCAATGAGTTTAAATCTTGGCAGTGGGACCCTTCGATTTACAACGTCGCTGGCGGTTTCGCTCAGATTATCAATGAAGATTTTGCGCCATTAGAACAGCGTCTAGCCAGTGTCATTGCGCGCCTTGAAAATGTGCCAGCTTATTATCAAGCGGCGCAAGCGAATATCAGCAATCCAACCTTAGAACATACTCAGTTGGCGATACAGCAAAATAAAGGTGTCTACTCTGTTCTTTCCGACAAGCTTGCTGAGCAAGTGGCAGAGTCGGGTTTAACGAAAGCGCAGAAGACGCTGTTCAACAAACGCTTAAAGGCTGCTACAGCCGCGGTTGCTGATCATATCGAGTATTTGACTAAGCTAGAAACCAAGCTAGTTAAAGACGGCGCGCGTAGTTTTCGTATCGGTGAAAAGCTGTATGAGCAAAAGTTTGCTTTAGATATTCAAGCGGGCATGACAGCGAAAGCACTCTATAAAAAAGCCGTTGCCGAGAAGAATCATATTCAGCAAGAGATGGCAAAGATAACTCAGCAGCTTTGGCCTAAGTATTTTGATACGCCAATGCCTGTCGATGCTAACGTGGCGACCCGTCAGCTAATTGATAAGCTCTCGAGTAAACATGTTGCGAGAGAAGATTTTGTAAAAGAGGTGAGGGCGCAGATCCCGGCTTTGGTTGATTTTGTCAATCAGCACGAGCTTATCACTCTAGATCCTAAAAAGCCCTTGGTTGTTAGAGAAACCCCTGAATATATGAGAGGGTTTGCCGGAGCATCTATCAGCGCACCTGGGCCTTATGATAAGGGTGGTAACACCTATTACAATGTTACGCCCCTTGATGATATGGATGAGGCGTCCGCCGAAAGTTACTTACGGGAGTATAACCACTGGATCCTGCAAGTGCTTAATATTCATGAGGCGATTCCTGGTCATTATACGCAATTGGTTTATTCAAATGAGTCACCAAGCATGATTAAGAGTCTGTTTGGTAATGGCGCAATGATTGAAGGCTGGGCTGTTTATACAGAGCGCATGATGCTTGAGCAAGGTTATGGAGACTTTGAGCCAGAGATGTGGCTGATGTATTACAAGTGGAATCTCAGGGTTATCTGTAACACCATCTTAGATTACAGCATTCAGGTGTTGGATATGTCTAAAGAAGAGGCCCTTGATCTGATGATGAATCAAGCCTTTCAGCAAAGGGCGGAAGCTGAAGGCAAGTGGCGCAGAGCGACCTTAAGTCAGGTTCAGCTGACGAGTTACTATTCCGGCTTTAAAGAAATTTATGATTTAAGAGAAGCGGTTAAGCAAAAGCAGGCTGATGAATTTGATTTGAAGCAGTTTCATGAAACCTTCTTAAGTTATGGTAGCTCACCTGTGAAATACATTAAGCAGATGATGGAGTAGATCGAGATCACTCATTGCAATAAAAACCAGCTTCGGCTGGTTTTTTTGTGCTTTTTGACTATAGGCGATGGAACTTTTTCATGATAAAGTAAATGATAATAATTCGTATTGCGGAAATGTAAATGAAAAAGATACTTCTCGTTGATGATGATCTTGTCTTTAGAGAGTTGTTAAAGCAAGCACTAGAAAATGAAGGGTATCAGGTGATTGCAGCTGAAGATGGCGTGATGGCCATGATGGCGTTAGATACAGATAGTGTCGATTTAATTTTGCTTGATCTTATGATGCCCCGAATGAATGGTTTTGATTTATTACTCGCCCGTGAAGATCAAGCTCCTGTGATAGTGATATCAGCAATCGACAATGAAGAAGAGCGGATTAAGGGATATGAGTTAGGAGCAGATGACTTTCTGACTAAGCCCTTTAGCATGAAAGAGCTTTTGGTCAGGATGAATGCGATAAAGCGACGAGTTGACCTTAGCTTGCAGAAGTTAACTAAGCCAGATTATGCCAAAGTGATGATTGAATTCGATGAAACGAATAATTTAGTTCAGATCCACGAGCAGGAAGTGAACCTTACTCAAACTGAGTTTAGAGTGCTTAAGTACCTTTATGATAGAAAAGGCCAGGTGGTGACTAAGCAAGAGCTGCAGCGCAGTATATTGCAAAAGGATTTAGGCCGTTTCGATAGAAATCTGGATATGCATATTAGCAATACGCGTAAGAAACTTGCCAATACACCATTACAACGTACCGCAATTAATACTGTTAGAGGTCAAGGTTATAGTTTCGGTACATTATAACGCGCTTATTTAACTCACTCCCGTTATCTTTTATTGACACAAGGCTAGCCAATTCAATCTTGGCTAGCCTTGTGTTTTTAGTGAGACCAGTTTGCTATCATAGAAAGAATTTCACGTTATATGAGCCATGAGTATTCGGCTTGTATAACAAGCACAGATGCTTTTGCATAAGGAAGATAGATGCGAGTTAGCGCAAATTTTGATGGCGGCAATATTGAAGTCGTCAGCCTAGAAAATAAAGATGACATTCAATTGGCGATCAGAGCCGATGAAGGTGGTGAGTTTTATCAGTGGTTCAACTTTCGTTTTGAAGGCGCTATTGGTTGTCAATATACTCTCAACATAGTCAATGCTGCCGGTGCTTCATATCCAGCTGGATGGGAAAACTATCAAGCGGTTGCGAGTTACGATAGACAAAACTGGTTCCGCCTTCCTACTGAATATAAAGACGGTAAGCTAACCATCTCTGTTGAGCTTGATTGTGAGTCGATCCAAATTGCTTATTTCGCACCTTATAGCTATGAGCGTCATCAAGACTTACTCGCTAATGTACAGATGCACCCTATGGTGAGCCTAGAGCACTTAGGTTTGACCTTAGATGGACGTGATATGACCTTGGTTAAAGTGGGTGATGAGAATCCAAACAAGAGAAATATTTGGATTACTGCTCGTCAGCATCCAGGTGAAACCATGGCAGAGTGGTTAGTAGAAGGTTTGCTAGACCGTTTACTCGATAGCGATGATGCGACTTCAAAAGCATTACTTGATAAAGCCAACTTCTATATAGTGCCTAATATGAACCCAGATGGAAGTGCCCGTGGGCACTTGCGTACTAATGCGGTTGGCGCCAACCTCAATCGTGAGTGGCAAACACCTTCATTGGCTCGCAGCCCTGAGGTGTACTATGTGGTTAATAAAATGAAAGAAACCGGCGTTGATCTTTTCTATGATGTTCACGGTGATGAAGGCCTACCTTATGTCTTCCTTGCTGGCTGTGAGGGCATTCCTAGTTATGATGAACGTCTTGCTAAGTTGCAAAAGCAGTTTGTCGATGCTTTGTTGCTGGTTACTCCAGATTTTCAGACTCAATATGGTTATGACAAGGATGAGCCGGGTAAAGCAAACCTAACCGTGGGTTCAAATTGGGTAGCAGAGACCTTCTTTTGTCTTTCAAATACGTTAGAAATGCCATTTAAAGATAACGATGATATGCCAGAACCCATTGCTGGTTGGTCTCCGGAGCGCAGCATGTATCTGGGTGAAGTGTCGCTGACAGCTATGCTGGCAGTTGTCGACTCCCTTCGTTAACCAATTATTTGTTAGGAAAAGATAATGGCGTTAGTAGAATGTCCTTCGTGTAACAAGCGCATTTCTAGTTTGGCGAAAGAGTGTCAGCACTGCCATGCCAAGCTCAGTGGCAACAGTGATAGCCTAGCAAAAATTAGCCATATCAAGCAATCGACACGCTTAATGAACCATAGCTTTATCGCATTGACGCTTTTTATTGGTGGCGTGGTGATCTGGTTTTGGGGTGGAGAACCCGCTGAAGGTGTTCGTGCTATGGTTGGGGGGATTAGCTTTACTCTTGGCTTTGTCGGCTATATGGTGACTCGCATTCGTATAATCTTGCATAAACGGAAAAGCATATGACAGATATCAATCAAGTGATAGATGAGATGCCACATGAGGTCTATGAGCGCTTAGTCAGTGCCGTAGAGTTAGGTAAGTGGCAAGATGGCACTGTGTTAACCGAGGAGCAAAAGGCTTCGACGTTACAGGTGGTGATGTTATATCAAGCAAAGAAGCTTAATCAGCAAGATCACTTTACCATTAATAATCAAGGAGAGATCAACGAGTTGAGTAAATCTGAGCTGAAAAAGGTCTTTAAAGGTGAGTCTATCGCCGAGTTTAAAGAATCTGATCTCTAATTGTGATATTGCTTCATTATTAATAAACCCAGACCATGAGTCTGGGTTTATTGTTTTAAGTGCTATTTTCTATTTTATTGCGACAGTTCACCCACTAAGTTTTCTAGCATGGCTGTTTTTATCTGCTCAGGTGTCATATCGGTAGAAAGTAAATAGTGAAGTTTGGCCAGTGCTGCTTCGATTGTCATATCGGCGCCGCTAATGACTCCTGCTTTGGCAAGGGCATTGCCTGTCGCATATCCGCCCATGTTCACTTTGCCTTGCATGCACTGGGTTAAGTTAACCAGAATAATCCCTCTGTCATCGGCAGCTTTAAGTGTCTCCAGCAATTTAGGATCTTCTGGAGCGTTACCAACACCAAAGGTCAATAGGATAAGGGCCTTCACAGGTTGCTGAAGCACATTTTCAAATATCTCAGTGGAGATCCCTGGATACAAGGTGACAACCCCCACAGGCTGTGGACTGATATTGGCGACTTTTAACGCTTGCTTATTTTGGCTTGCAACTTCTCCTGCATGGAGACGAATTTTAATACCTGCTTCTAACAACATGGGAAAGTTTGGTGATGCAAAGGCATCGAAACCGTCGGCGTGGGCTTTAGTCGTTCGGTTACCTCTAAATAGCTTGTTGTTAAAAAATAGCCCAACTTCGGCAACTGGATAATAGGCGGCGATATAAAGCGCGTTTAACAAGTTGGTTTGACCATCAGAGCGCATTTGTGCGAGGGGGATCTGTGAGCCGGTGACGATGACAGGTTTACTTAAGTCCTGCAGCATAAAGGAGAGTGCCGATGCGGTATAAGCCATGGTATCCGTACCATGCAGAATGACAAACCCATCATAGTCGTCATATTTTGCTTTAATATCATCGGCGATCATCTGCCAATCTGTCGGCTTCATATTGGATGAGTCAATCAGTGGCGAATACTCTTCGATGGTGAAGTTTGGCATTTCAGCATGGTAGAACTCAGGCATAGATTGAATGCACTGAGTGAGAAAGCCTGCTACGGGGGCAAAACCGTTTTGGGTTTTCTGCATGCCTATTGTGCCGCCGGTATAGGCAACATAGATGGATTTTTTTGTCATGGTTAATGTTGTAGTGGGTACAGAGTATGGGCTAATTATACTGAGTAATAGTTAAAGATCAGCCTTTGATTATTGAAGATTGCTAAATTTGATGGCTGAATATATAAAATTTGCATAAAAAAGCCCGGAATTAACCGGGCATTTTTAGATTATCTGCAATTTATTCGTTTTTGCTTAGCGAAAATAATTAATAATTACAGTTGTCGCAGTAGAGGTAAACACCGTTTGGATCGTCAAATGCGGCAAACTCTTCTATTACTTGAGTCCAACGACTCAGTACTTTTTCAAGTGTGGTTTGTTTAACCATTGACTCGGGTAGGTATTGAGCCGCCTGAGCAAACATCTCCTGAATGAACTTCTCTTCAGTGCTAAGCTCACGCTCAATCACTTTAGTGTCATACACCTCGATATCAGCGAGGGCAGCAGCTTTAGTCACTGCGTTATCCAATTCGCCTAGCTCATCAACAAGGCCAAGTGACAATGCTTTCTTGCCTGACCACACACGGCCTTGTGCAATCTTGTCGACCTGTTCTACTGTCATATCTCTCGAGGTGGCGACTAGGTCGATAAACTCTTGATAACCATGTTCAATATGCTTTTGAATGACAGCCTCAACTTGAGGCGATAGGGCTCTGGTTACAGATAGACCTGCCCAGTCAGAGGTAGAGACGCCGTCGGTATGAATTCCTAGGGTAGCAAGTGAGTCTTCAAATGTGGTGATCATGCCAAAAATACCGATAGAGCCAGTTAAGGTGGTCGGTGTGGCAAAGATATAATCGGCACTCGCTGAAATCCAATAACCACCTGAGGCAGCTAAGCTACCCATGCTGACAACCACAGGTTTACCAGCTTGTTTCAGGGCGAGCACTTCTTGACGGATCTGCTCTGAAGCAAAGGCACTACCACCAGGACTATCGACTCTAAGCACAACAGCTTTGACGTTTTCGTCAAATCTTGCCTTGCGCAGTAATTCAGATGTACTTTCACCGCCAATTTCACCGGCAGGTTGGTTACCATTTAAAATGGTACCTTTCGCGACGATAATACCTACGGTATCCTGTGGAATTGGGTTTGGAAACGGCTTAACTAGAGTCAAATAATCGTAAAAGCTCACTTTATTAAAGCTATCGCCCTGTTTATCTTTACCGACTTTGTCGATCATGGATAAGCGGAATTGATCCGTTGTCGCTAGCTCATCAACCCATTTCATCGACATCGCCATTTGTGCTGAGTCGCCTCCAGCTTTATCTAACTGCGTTAGATATTCTTCAGCATTCAAGACGAGATTATCTTCCGGAATGTCGCGGTTTTTAGCCACTATGCCCGCATAGCTTTGCCAAAGATCGTCTAACAGTTCTTGGTTAGCTTGTTTAGCCGCGGCTGACATGTCGTTACGCAGGTAAGGTTCGACTGCAGATTTAAAAGTACCGACTCTAAAGACATGGGCTTTAACCTTAAGCTTGTCTAATGCAGATTTATAATATTGACGGTAACGACTGAAGCCATCTAGCGAGACACTACCTTTTGGATTGAGGTAGACAGTATTTGCATAGCTGGCGAGGAAATATTGCTTTTGATTGTAGTAGTTACCTATGGCAACTATCTCTTTACCAGAGGCTTTGAAATTCTCTAGTGCAATACCAATGGATTCTAGTTTACTGATCCCTGTGTGTTTTAATCTTGATAAATCTAGTACCAAGGTCGAAATACGCTTATCAGAAGCTGCATTGTTAATGACGTAGATGATATCGGCCAACAGTATTTCTGCATTGACCTTGTTACCTTTGCTTTCAGCAAGCGCGGCTTGAAGCGGGTCGACTTGTCGTTTCTGGTCAACAATCGAGCCTCCAAGGTTAAGTACTAATGCCGAGTTTGGTTCAATTTTTACACTATCATCACTACTGACAACCGCCAGGAATATAGCTAATACACCAAAAAAGATAATGTTAAGCACTAACTTTCGAAGACCGTTAATCGTCTTCCAGATCGAAAGAAATATCCTTTTTGTTAACGAGGGTTTAGCGGACATCTGCCACTCCTTTATTATGCAAATCGTGTCAATCCTAACTGAAAATTGTCTTTGAGGGAAAATTCAATTGTAACGGTTTTTTAAGTAATCGAGCTTATCAAGGAGTTGAGCTTATTTTTTAGTCGCGGTATGCTGGTTTAAATCACTTGTTTAAAAAGGATGTTTGAATGTCGTTTCCGCATTTATTAGAACCCTTGAATTTGGGCTTTACCCAATTGAAAAACCGCGTGTTAATGGGCTCCATGCACACAGGTTTAGAAGAAGAAAAGGGCGGTTTTGAGAAATTGGCAGCCTTCTATAAAGAGAGAGCAGAAGGTGGTGTAGGCTTGATTGTAACCGGGGGGATATCACCAAATTTGCGTGGTCGGCTTGCTCCCCATGCGTGTCAATTGAGTTTTCCTTGGCAGGTTAAGAAACATCGTATTGTTACCCAAGCTGTGCATCAGGCAGGCGGTAAGATATGCATGCAATTGCTCCATGCGGGAAGATACAGCTACCATCCGTTCTCGGTGGCGCCGAGTAAGCTTAAATCGCCTATTACTCCGTTTAAGCCATCGGCCATGAGTGATAGACAGATTCGCTGTACTATCAAGGATTATGCAAAGAGCGCTAAGCTGGCCCAACTCGCTGGCTATGATGGTGTAGAGGTGATGGGTTCGGAAGGCTACCTCATTAATCAGTTTATCAGTGCTCGCACTAACCAAAGAAAAGATAACTGGGGTGGTGAATTTGATAACAGAATTAAGTTCCCGCTACAGATAGTCAGAAGCATACGGGAAAAGGTGGGTACTGACTTTATTATTATTTTCCGCTTATCGATGTTGGACTTAGTTGATAATGGTTCTAGTTGGGAAGAAGTGGTTCAGCTCGCTAAAGCGTTAGAGCACGCTGGAGTCACCATTATCAATACTGGTATTGGCTGGCACGAAGCAAGAGTACCGACGATTGCGACTAGCGTACCAAGGGCTGCTTTTGCGTGGGTGACTGAAAAGCTAAAATCTGAAGTTAGCGTTCCTTTGGTGGCTACCAACCGAATTAATACACCAGAGATTGCGGAAAAGGTTATCGCCTCAGGGCAAGCGGATATGGTTTCTATGGCCAGGCCTTTCTTGGCCGATCCTGACTTTGTTAATAAGGCGGAAGCTAATACGCCGGAATTGATTAATACCTGTATCGGTTGTAATCAAGCCTGTCTTGATCATACTTTCTCCCTTAAAAGAGCAACCTGCTTGGTTAATCCAAGAGCTTGTTATGAAACTGAGATTAACTTTGAACCGGCTGAGAGTAAGAAGCGGATCGCTGTTATGGGGGCGGGCCCAGCGGGCATGGCATTTTCTATTTATGCGGCCACACGTGGTCATAAAGTGGTGCTATTTGAAGCGAAAGGCGAAGTGGGTGGTCAGTTTAATCTGGCTCGAAAAATTCCGGGTAAAGAAGAGTTTAATGAAACCATACGTTATTTCCTCGCTCAGCTAAATCAACATGATGTTGAGCTAAGATTAAACACTAAGCTCACCCCTGAGGTATTAAAGCAAGAATCCTTTGATGAGGTTGTGATGTCTTCGGGCGTAGTGCCACGAAAAGTCAATTTACTGGGATTCGAGTCGCCCAAGGTGGTTGACTATCAGCAAGTCCTTAATGGTGAAGTAGAGCTTGGTGATAAAGTTGCCCTTATTGGTGCAGGTGGTATTGGCTTTGATATGGCTCACTTTGTTAATGAGCGGGACTCAAGTACACTCAATGCTGAGAAGTGGCTTAAACAGTGGGGCATAGATACAGATTATAATGAGCCGGGCGGGCTGATGGAGCCCGAAGTTGAGCCAAAGCATAAACAGGTTTATCTGCTTCAGCGTAAGACTAGCAAGATAGGCAAGGGGCTAGGTAAGACAACGGGCTGGATCCATCGCAGCGTATTAAAGCGGCATCAGGTCGATACCATGACAGGTGTTAGCTATGAGTCGTTTGACGATAACGGGCTTCATATTAAGATAAATGACAAGCCCCAAGTGCTAGATGTTGATAATGTAGTGCTTTGTGCAGGACAAGAGCCTAATCGAGAGCTATTGGAGCAGATGCAAGCGACGGGTGTGCCAGTGCATTTGATTGGTGGTGCCGATGTCGCAGCTGAGCTTGATGCGAAACGCGCTATTCGCCAAGGTGCGGAGCTTGCTATGTCGCTATAAGCTGTTATCAACCGCAATCTGTTATCAACTGAAATCTGTAGATAGCAAGTGAGTGAAGCCCATTAGTTAAAAACTAATGGGCTTTTGTTTTGACCTAATACTATCGATATTTTGTTAGCATTTAAGCTTGATTGGCTGCTACCAGCTGCTCGAGTAAGCCAAAGCCTTTTGCAGCAACAACAGGGTTGAAGATCTCTACGTATTCAATGATCTTTCCTGATTCATTAAATTTAAAGGTGGAGTAGTAATCATTGTTGTACCAGCCAGCATTATTTTTCAGTTTAATTTTTCCACTATAGCGAACAAATATTTTGTCATCGCCTTCCATTGCGTAAAGTTCATGGATTTCGAACTTTATGCCATCAAAGTTGCCAAAAGTTGGCGCCCAATACGCATAAACACCTTCTCTATTGATTGCGCCAGTTGGGAAAACCCCCGAATGATAGGGGTTGATATGCTCGGATTTTTCGGCAAATAGCGCTGCGATAGCTTCTGGGTTTTCAGCTTCCAGAGCGGCGAAAAAGTTATGTACGCTTTGTTTGTTAATCTTTGCGAGTGTAGTCATTATTGTATCCTTAGTTGAATTAGGCATCGGCAAAGGCCGGAGTCGGATCCATAAAAATGCGATAGTCGGAGATTTTTCCTTCGCCATTGATTCTAAGAGTGCTGGTGACAGGTAGGCTGACATCCCTATCATTACCAATTTTGTAATGGGCGGTAGCTTCGACGCTGACAACATCGCCTTCAGTCCAAGTGCCGGTATAAATACCTTGAATATCGTGTCTGATAGCACTAAATCTTTGCTCTGTGGCTTCAAAGGCCGCAACTAGCGCATTGATGCCGAGTGAATCTGGCATATTTGCCATCTGTAGACGAACATCTTGGCTTAGATAGGGAATGAGTCCTTGGACATCTTGTTGGTCAACTGCGTTAAAAAACTTGCGAGCAAAATCTTCTAGTTCAAGTTTTGTCATTAGTATGGTTCTCACTGATATTTGCTATTGTGGGATATGGAAATGATTTGGGTTAAGTGTAAGCAACTGCCAATAAATGAGATTGATGATTATTGCTTGGGTCTTGGTACTTTATTGCGAAATGGCTTTTTGAAACCCTTCACATCATAGTTTTGATTAAACTCAGAGGCTATGAGTTGTAAGTTCCTTTAGTTTGAGGAGCACCAAGGCCCATGAAGTATTCGTGTTGTTAGAGATTTGTTACTTGACGACTAATTGGTTAAGCTGGATACAAAATGATCCTAGTCAACAGAGTATTACCCATGAGAAACTTTGCTTTATTGATAGTAACCCTAGTGCTGGCCGCAGCAGTCTGGGCGCACACTAGCAATGAACAGCCTCAACCCGTTTCTTCAGGTTATGATGCACAGAGAGCGGCAAAGGCTGGTGCCGATGAGTATGGCATGAAGCCCTATGTGATGGCTTTTCTAAAGAAAGGGCCTAATCGTGACAGAAGTAAAGCTGAGAGCGAAAAATTACAAAGAGCCCATTTAGATAACATTAAGCGTCTTGCCGATGAGGGCAAGTTAGTACTCGCCGGACCGTTTTTAAATGACGGTGATATTCGCGGTATTTATATTTTTAATGTGGCTTCAGTCGATGAAGCTAAAGTATTAACTGAGACAGATCCTGCTATTCAAGCGGGTAGCTTAGTGATGGAACTGGTACCTTGGTATGGCACTGCAGCGTTAACTGAGGTTAATCACATTCATAAATTTATGGCGAAAAAGAAGATTTAAGGTTGCCTGCCTTGTGCAACCTAGCCGTAGATTAAAATAAGGATGTTGAAGTTATGAAACGATTTATCCGTATGGGATTGCTGTTACCGACTTTGATGACAGGTGCAGCGTCTGCGCAAGTGTTTGTCGCCCCCTTCACTGGTTATAGCTTTGCGACTAGCGAATTTGATAATACTGATCAAAATACGCAACTCAATCAAGAAGTAGAAGTGCAAGAGTCGGGACATTTTGGGGTTATGATTGGAGCGAATGTCGATACCAATGCCGCTAGTCAAGCTAACGCTTATCTGCTTTTTTCCCGTCAAAGCACTGAACTAACTGGTGGTGATAATTTCACTAGCAATCATCTCATCGATTTATCTGTTGATTACTGGCACTTTGGTGGCAGTCTTTATTTTGCCAAAGAGCATATCAAACCCTATGTCACTGTTAGTGCCGGAGTGACGCGATTAAGCCCCGACGGTGATTATTCTAACGAGTCGCGCTTTTCGATGGCCTTAGGAGCGGGTTTTGAGTATCAAGTGACGCAAAATTTAGCGCTATTTGCCGATGCTAGAGGTTACGCCACATTTGTTAATAGTGATAATGCGCTGTTTTGTGAGAATAATCAGTGTCAGTGGCATATCAATGCGGATTTAATGTGGCAGGCGCAGGTGAATGCTGGAGTGAAGTTTTATTTCTAGGGCGTGTTAATCTGCGCTTTTAAGGTTTTTGCTCAGTAACTCGCTATATCTTTGTGGATTAACATGTACTTCGGCGCCTTCGGTTGGCAGGTCGAGGTTAAGGTTGGAGTTAGGGACACAGCAGCAGGGTAGGCATTCATCGTCGGCCACAGGCACCACGGGCTGCTGAAAATATCTAACGCTTCCGCTTATTATTTTGGTCTTGCAGCAACCGCAAAATCCATTACGACACTCAGAAAATACCTTTACCTTTTTGATTTCTAAAGCATCTAGCAAGCTGTGCTCTTGTTGATTAAACAGGAGCACAGGCTGACCTTGTAGGCTGACAATGGGCGCTTTCTTGAAAAGCTTATTGGTTGTCATACTAGTCTTTATTCCAAAGGGTCTTAGAGATCAAAGTCCATAAACTCATCTTCATCGATAGAGGCATCGATTTGACCCACTAGATAAGATGATACTTCCACTTCCTGTGGTGCAACTTGTACGGCATCGCTTTCTAACCAGTTCTTCATCCAAGGAAGTGGGTTAGTTTGCTCTGCATAGGGTTGCGGTAGGTTAACGGCTTTCATTCTTTGGTTGGTAATATACTCAACATATTGGCAAAGGATCTGCTCGTTAAGGCCTATCATAGAACCGTCTTTAAATAGGTAGCTTGCCCATTCCTTTTCTTGCTCTGCTGCTTTTAGGAATAGGTCGTAGGCTTCTTGCTGACATTCGATGGCAATTTCTGCCATTTCAGGATCGTCTTTGCCACCTTGCATCAAGGTGAGTATGTGCTGAGTACTATTAAGGTGTAGTGCTTCATCACGGGCGATCAGACGAATAATCTTGGCGTTACCTTCCATTACCTTGCGTTCAGCGAAGGCAAAAGAGCAGGCGAAGCTAACATAGAAACGAATCGCTTCAAGCGCATTCACTGACATCATGCATAGGTAAAGCGCTTTTTTCAGTACTCTTTGATTAACTACTAGCTCTTTACCATCGATAACATGGGTGCCATCACCCAGTAGGTGATAGGTTTGAGTTAAGGTGATCAAATCATCATAGTACTTGGCAATATCGCCCGCACGCTTAAGGATCTCTTCGTTTTCTACGATATCGTCAAATACCACCGAAGGATCGTTAACAATATTGCGAATAATGTGAGTATAAGAGCGAGAGTGGATGGTCTCAGAAAATGACCAAGTCTCAATCCAGGTTTCTAGCTCTGGTAGTGAAACCAAAGGAAGAAACGCCACATTAGGAGAGCGGCCCTGAATCGAGTCCAAAAGAGTTTGATACTTTAGGTTAGAGATAAAAATGTGCTTCTCATGATCAGGAAGCGCATTGTAGTCAATTTTGTCACGGCTTACGTCAACTTCCTCTGGTCGCCAAAAGAAAGATAACTGCTTTTCGATAAGTTTTTCGAAAACTTCATATTTCTGTTGGTCGTAGCGAGCTACGTTAACTGATTGCCCAAAAAACATCGGCTCTTTAGTGGCATCGTTTGGGGTTTGACAAAATGTTGAGTAAGCCATGATATCTCTTTCCAAGAAAAGGGAACCTTCCTGTTCCCTTGAATAAAAGTTAATAAGATTTGTGTTAAATTAAATCTTACATGCGCCGCCTGCACAGCCGTCATCTTCTTGTTCAACACTGGTGATATCATCGTGTTGATCCGATGCGCCGTCACGGGTGTTATGATAATAAAGTGTTTTCACCCCTAACTTGTACGCGGTCAATAAATCCTTTAATAACAGCTGCATTGGTACTTTATTTGAGTCAAATTTAGCCGGATCATAGTTAGTGTTGGCCGAAATCGCTTGGTCGATAAATTTCTGCATTAAACCGACTAATTGCAGGTAGCCTTCATTGCTTGGCATATTCCATAGCAGCTCATATTTGCCTTTTAGCTCGTCGTAATCTGGTACTACTTGCTTTAGTTGACCATCTTTACTGGCTTTAACACTGATTAAACCTCGTGGTGGCTCAATACCATTGGTGGCATTAGAGATCTGAGATGAGGTTTCAGATGGCATTAGTGCAGACAAGGTAGAGTTACGTAGACCATGGGTCTTGATCTCTTCTCTTAGTCCTTCCCAATCAAGGTGCAGTGGCTCATCACAAATCTTATCTAGCTCTTGCTTATAGGTATCGATTGGCAAAATACCTTGAGAGTAGGTGGTCTCATGGAACAGTGGACATGCACCTAGCTCTTTCGCTAGCTTCATCGACGCTTTCAATAGATAGAATTGAATCGCTTCAAAGGTCTTGTGAGTTAGGTTGTTAGCGCTGCCATCTGAGTACTTCATGCCATTTTTAGCTAGGTAGTTCGCGAAGTTAATCACGCCTATTCCTAATGTACGGCGATTCATCGAAGCACTCTTAGCCGATTGAATTGGATAATCTTGATAATCAAGTAGATTATCCAGTGCACGTACGGCAAGCTCTGCTAGCGGCTCAATTTCATCTAAGCTTTCGATGGCACCTAGGTTCAATGCTGATAGGGTACAAAGGGCAATTTCACCATTTGGATCGTCAATATTATTCAGCGGCTTAGTTGGCAGTGCGATTTCAAGACATAGGTTTGATTGTCTAATTGGTGCCACTTTACTGATAAATGGACTGTGGGTATTACAGTGATCCACGTTTTGTACATAGATACGACCAGTCGAGGCGCGCTCTTGCATCATAAGAGAGAAGAGATCGGATGCTTTAACCTCGACACGGCGAATGTTCTTGTCCGCTTCATATTGAGTATAAAGACGTTCAAACTCAGCCTGATCT
Source organism: uncultured Shewanella sp. (assembly GCA_947503555.1). Lineage (GTDB taxonomy): Bacteria > Pseudomonadota > Gammaproteobacteria > Enterobacterales > Shewanellaceae > Shewanella. Next base: position 196,752 of record CANNEE010000006.1, on the reverse strand, counting down.
TCAAAGAAGGCATCGTACATACCTGGTACATCAGATGGGCTAAACAGGCTGATGTTTTGACCTTTAATAAGGCGCTGATACATCAACTTGTTGATTTGCACACCATAATCTAGATGGCGAATACGGTTATCTTCAACACCACGGTTATTCTTAAGCACTAATAGCGACTCTACTTCTAAATGCCAAATTGGATAGAAGAGGGTCGCTGCACCGCCACGGACACCACCTTGTGAACATGACTTAACCGCAGTTTGGAAATATTTATAGAAAGGTAAGCAACCTGTGTGGAAAGCTTCACCACCACGAATTGGGCTGCCTAGTGCACGAATACGTCCAGCGTTTACACCTATGCCGGCACGTTGACTGACATATTTTACGATAGAAGACGCGGTCGCATTGATAGAGTCTAGGCTGTCGTCACATTCAATCAATACACAAGAGCTAAATTGACGAGTTGGCGTACGTACACCTGACATGATAGGTGTTGGCAATGAGATCTTAAAGGTCGAGACTGCATCATAGAAATCTTTAATGTACTGTAGGCGAGTCTCTTTTGGATAGCGTGCAAATAGGCAGGCCGCAACGAGAATATAAAGGAACTGAGCGCTCTCATAGATCTCATTGGTGACACGGTTTTGGACTAAGTATTTACCTTCCAATTGTTTAACCGCAGCGTAAGAGAAGTCCATATCTCGCCAGTGATCGACATAAGTATCAAGAGTCTCTAGCTCTTCACGGGTATAGTCTTCAAGTATGTGCTTATCATATTTACACATTTCCACTAGACGAGTGACATGATCCACTAATGCTGGTGGCTCAAATTGTCCATAAGCTTTTTTGCGTAGATGGAAGATAGCTAGACGCGCAGCAAGGAACTGGTAATCGGGAGACTCAGGTGAGATCAGATCCGCAGCGGCTTTAATAATGGTCTCATGAATAGCTTCGGTGGGAATGCCATCGAAGAACTGTAGGTGTGAGCGTAACTCTACCTCGGAAACAGATACATTGTTAAGTCCTTTTGCTGCCCAAGTAATGACGCGGTGGATCTTATCAAGATCGATATTTTCACGTTCGCCACTACGCTTGGTCACTGTCATGTTGCTATTCATTTAATAGAGCCTTGATATGTAAATTGGGATAAAAGTGTTTAAGTAAAACGCCACCCAAATATCAATAACAAGCTGAGCACTGCCTTAACCCGACTTTAGCTCGATGGAGCTGTCATACTACGAAAAATAAGCGGAATATCGCGCTATTTCTAGTGTGCCTGATTGTTATAGATACACAATATATGGTGTTTTATAATTTCTAGGGTACAAGATAGTGAGGTTGGTCGCGTTTTGCAAGTCTAAAGTGTGGGGGCATCTTGTGGATATCTTGAGGATAACGCTCTGGGTTAGTGATGGCTAACGGCGAAGCGCAAATTACTCCTGAGTTACAGAAGTGTGATGTTATTTCGTACGGCGTTTTCCCCTAGCAATGACTGATAAAATAAACAGCGATATGGATCTCATTTTTTAATTCTTAGGCTCAAAGTGATGAGAACGTGATTGAAAAAGATCCTTATATGAGATCTGGGATCGTTAGTGGGGCTAATCCCAAAGTTGGGAGACTTCTAGTGGATGAGCAAATTGATAATCGCTTGGCCAAGAAGTTATGTCATCGTTTTGGCTGATATAACCCCAAAGCGCAATTCCGCCTTGCATATTCGCAGCTTGCGCCGCAAGTAAGTCTCGCTCGGCATCACCTAGATACAGGATCTCCTGTGGTCTACAGGATAGTTGTTGGGCTGCCAATAGCATAGGAGCGGTATGAGGTTTGCTGTGGGCTGTACTATCACCACTAATGATAGATTTTAGCCGTGGGGTCAATCCCATGGCATCCATAAGTGGACGACAAAACTGCGCATGCTTATTGGTGACGATACCAAAGGGTAGACCTTTGTTATCTAAGGTAGATAGTAACTCAGTCATTCCTTGGAACAGCACACTTTTTACACCCAGATTGTTTCTATAGTGAAAGAGGAGTCTTTGCTGAATTTTTGCCTTTAAGGTATCTGTGAGCTCAGGCCTAGCAGCATGCACCATGGCTAGGCTGCCGTGGGAAGCGCTATGAAATACTTGTTCATAGGGAACGCTGGCAAACTCATGGTCATTGAGGGCTAGGTTGAGTGCGTAGACAAGATCTGGCGCCGTGTCTGCAAGAGTGCCATCGAGATCGAACAGCACTCCCTTTATCTGAGTATTGGTAAGAGAAATCCTTGGTATACCTTGGCTCATTAATAGCTACCTTTTTAGGTGTTGATTTGAAGAGATTTCTCTTACTTGTTATGACTAATCGTCAACTTTAACCGTGGCTATCATATAGTTCACATCCACATTAGATGTGTATTTAAATAGGCCGGATATCGGGTTGTAACTAATACCTAGCGCATTGGTACAGATAAGGTCGGTATTATCAACTAGCTCAATTAGCTCAGATGGGCGAATGAACTTATTATGTTCATGGGTACCCACTGGCAGCATTTTGAGAATGTACTCTGCACCAATAATTGTTTGCACAAAGGATTTCAGGTTACGGTTGATGGTAGAGAAAAAGACATAACCACCAGGTTTTACCATATCACAGCAGGCCTGAATGACAGATTGAGGATCAGGTACATGCTCAAGCATCTCCATACAGGTGACTACATCATAGGCTTCTCTATGGCTATCTCTGTGCTCTTCTGCGGTTTGCTTGATGTAACTAAGCTCGGTACCTGTCTCAAGGGCGTGAAGTTTAGCGACCTCTAGCGGCTCTTCCCCCATATCAAGGCCAGTCACCTTAGCCCCAATCCTTGCCATGCTTTCAGAGAGAATTCCGCCACCACAGCCAACATCTAGAACTTTCTTATCAAAGATGCCGCCAGAGGTTTGGTCGATATAGTTAAGTCGTAATGGGTTAAGTTGATGAAGAGGCTTAAACTCGCCTTCTGGATCCCACCAAGTTGCGGCCATTTTTTCAAACTTTGCGATTTCCTGTGGATCGACATTGAGATTCTGCTGCATGAGATAACCTTGTTTGCACTTATGCCATAACGTATTGGGGGCCAAAACGTCTTGGGCCAAAATATAGTGTGGTCATTATAACCATAGGGGCTCAAAATCAAACAGATAAAGCCATATTATCCTCAGCTCTTTTGCTGCTATTTTGGGCTATTAGGGGTTAAATGAAAATTAGTGAGCTGTAACTGGTGAAATAGTGTTCACTAATATGGCTAAATTCAGAATAAAAGCAGCACCATAGTCAATTGATCTCGCTTAAGGTCTAGCGACATTTAATAACTGTGATAGAATGCCAAATCACGTTTTTAGGCTCGACATTGACACGGACGCCGTGTAGTCAGCTAATTTTCAGGGGATCGAGCAGTTTATGACTGATCTGGCATCATCTATTTCGCCAATAAATATCGAAGACGAACTAAAGAATTCGTACCTAGATTACGCCATGAGCGTTATCGTAGGGCGCGCATTGCCCGACGTACGCGACGGCTTAAAGCCAGTGCATCGCCGCGTGCTGTTTGCGATGAATGAATTAAAAAACGATTGGAACAAGCCTTATAAAAAGTCTGCCCGTGTAGTGGGTGACGTAATCGGTAAATACCATCCACACGGTGATACTGCGGTATATGACACCATAGTACGTTTAGCGCAGCCTTTCTCTATGCGTTACACCTTAGTGGATGGTCAAGGTAACTTTGGTTCTGTCGATGGTGATAGCGCGGCAGCAATGCGTTATACCGAAATCCGTATGGATAAGTTGGCCCATCAATTATTGGCCGACTTAGAAAAAGAAACCGTAGATTATGTACCTAACTATGACGGTACCGAGTTTATTCCTGCGGTTATGCCAACTCGTATACCTAACCTGTTAGTTAATGGTTCATCGGGTATTGCAGTTGGTATGGCAACCAATATTCCACCACATAACTTAAATGAAGTGGTACAAGGTTGCTTAGCATTAATTGATAATCCAGAGCTCAGTATTGATGAGCTGATGGAATATATTCCAGGTCCAGATTTTCCAACTGCAGCAATTATCAATGGCCGTAAGGGCATTATCGATGCCTACCGTACAGGTCGTGGTAAAGCTGTGATGCGAGCTCGTGCTACCGTTGAGACTGAAGACAATGGTAAAGAGCGTATTATTGTTACCGAGATTCCTTATCAGGTTAACAAAGCGCGTCTTATCGAGAAGATTGCCGAGCTAGTTAAAGATAAGCGTATCGAAGGTATTAGCGGTCTACGTGACGAGTCTGATAAAGACGGTATGCGTATCGTTATTGAGATCAAGCGTGGTGAAGTGGGTGAAGTAGTACTAAATAACCTCTACTCACAAACTCAGATGCAAACCTCTTTTGGTATCAACATGGTTGCCTTGACTGAAGGTCAGCCTAAGCTATTTAACCTTAAAGAGATGCTTGAGTGTTTCGTACTTCACCGCCGTGAAGTCGTGACTCGCCGTACAGTATTTGAGCTGCGTAAGGCAAGAGAACGTGCTCATATTCTTGAAGCACTCGCTATCGCGCTGGCTAATATCGACCCTGTGATTGCACTTATTAAAGAGTCTCCGACCCCAGCTGAAGCGAAAGTCAAGCTGGTTGCACAAGGTTGGGATCTTGGCAATGTGAAGGGCATGCTGGAAAAAGCCGGTGATGATGCCGCGCGTCCAGAGTGGTTAGAGCCAGAGTTTGGTATTCGTGATGGTCAGTATTATCTGACTGAGCAGCAGGCTCAAGCGATTCTTGAGTTACGTCTGCACAGATTAACTGGCCTAGAACACGAGAAAATTCTTCAAGAATATGAAGAGCTACTTGAAGTGATTGCTGCATTACTATACATCTTACGTAGTCCAGAGCGTTTGATGGAAGTGATCAAAGAAGAGCTTGAAGAAGTACTAGAGAACTATGGCGATGAGCGTCGCACTGAAATCAACTCTAATGAAGTCGATATCAGTCTAGAAGATCTTATTAACGAAGAAGATGTGGTAGTGACCCTATCGCACCTTGGTTATGCCAAGTATCAACCGCTCACCGATTATCAGGCCCAGCGCCGTGGTGGTAAAGGTAAGTCAGCGGCGAAAGTCAAAGATGAAGATTTTGTCGAGAAGCTATTGGTCGCCAATACCCATGACACCATCTTATGCTTCTCTGACTTCGGTAAGATGTACTGGCTCAAAGTGTATCAATTGCCACTAGCGAGCCGTCAATCTCGTGGTCGTCCAATTGTTAATTTACTGCCGTTATCAGAAGGCGAGCGCATTACTGCTATTTTACCTGTTCGTGATTATGATGCAGATAAGTATGTGGTGATGGCAACCTCTCACGGTACTGTGAAGAAGACATCGCTAGAGCAATACAGTCGTCCTCGTACTAACGGTATTATTGCCGTTAACCTCAAGGATGGCGATCAGCTAATTGGTGTTGATATTACCAACGGTAGTGACGAGATCATGTTGTTCTCTAACGAAGGTAAGGTCGTCCGCTTTAGCGAAGATCAAGTTCGCGGCATGGGCCGTACCGCTACCGGTGTTCGTGGTATTAAGCTAGAAGATGGCCAGCGTGTTGTCTCCTTGATTGTGCCTAAAGAGGAAGGTGCGATTCTGACTGTCACCGAAAACGGTTATGGTAAGCGTACTGAGCTTGCAGAGTACCCAGCTAAGAGCCGTGCTACTAAGGGCGTGGTATCTATCAAGGTCAGTGAGCGTAATGGCGCCGTTGTCGGTGCTGTGCAGGTCGGCGAAAATGATGAAATCATGCTGATCAGTGATAAGGGCACGCTAGTACGTACACCTGCAGAAGGCGTATCGACTATTGGCCGTAACACTCAAGGTGTGACTATCATTCGCACCGCAGATGATGAAACCGTTGTGGGCTTACAGCGTATTGATGAAATTCAGGCCGATGAAAGTGAAGGTGAAGCTATCGAAGGTGAAGAGGGGGCGCTAGAGGCGCCAACGACACCAGATGATATGGCACCAGAGCCGACTGAAGAGTAATGAATGCGAGCGCCCAATAGGGCGCTCGTTTTATTTGAGCAGATGGATCTGCTTATCATCTCTGTTTGCATCCTATTTCATGGTAGCGACAGAGATAGAGAAACGCTAAGAGTTCGCGATACTCAGATTAAAGTTAAACGTGAAAAGAGCTAGAAAGTAAGAGATAAGTCTACATAAAGGAGAGATAAAGTGAGCGCAACCTACAATTTCTGTGCTGGACCTGCAATGTTACCCCAAGCTGTGATGAAAAAGGCGCAACAGGAATTACTCGACTGGAATGGCCAAGGTGTATCTGTGATGGAGCTGAGCCATAGAAGTCCAGAGTTCATTGCGCTAGCCAAGCAAGCCGAGGCAGATTTACGGGAGCTGATGTCGATTCCGGAAAACTATCATGTGCTATTTATGCATGGTGGTGGCCGAGGTCAATTTTCTGCCATAGTCAATAACTTCCTTGGTGACAATGGTAAGGCCCTATATCTTGTGAGCGGTCAGTGGTCAGCATCTGCTGTGGTTGAAGCCAAAAAGTTAGCGGGTGACGATAATATCGATAGCCTAAACATCGTTGAGAAAGTCGATGGTCTCAATCAAGTGGTGTTGCCTGAACTGAGTAGCATTGAGCAAGATTATCGTTATCTTCATTATTGTCCAAATGAGACAGTCGATGGCATAGAGATATTTGAAGCCCTAGACAGCCCATGGCCTGTGATTGCCGATATGTCGTCAAATATCTTGTCTCACGAAATTGATGTCAGTCGCTTTGGAGTTATCTATGCGGGTGCTCAGAAAAATATTGGTCCCTCAGGCTTGAGCATTGCGATCGTTCGAGACGATCTCTTAGCGCTGCCACAGCTAACACAAACCTCTATTATGGATTATCGCTTAGCGGTTAAACATGACTCTATGTATAACACGCCACCTACTTTTGCTTGGTATCTGGCAGCAGAAGTGTTTGCTTGGCTTAAGTCCTTAGGTGGGGTAAAGGCGATGTCGAAGACCAACATCGAAAAAGCAAAAATGCTTTATGATGTCATCGATAACTCACCGTTTTATACCAATGGTGTCGCTGTGAATAACCGCTCTGATATGAATGTGACTTTCCAGCTAACAGATGAGTCTCTTAATCAGCAGTTTCTTGACCAAGCGAAAGCTGCAGGTTTAGTCGCACTCAAAGGCCACAGAAGCGTCGGTGGTATGCGAGCCAGCATCTATAATGCTATGCCGCTAGAAGGGGTGAAGGCTTTAGTGGATTTCATGAAAGCATTTGCTGAAAAGCACGCTTAAAATCAGCTTTAAATAGAAAAAGGGTTATCAAATGATAACCCTTTTTGCATTTATGTCTTTTGCTTCGTTTCTACAGCACTTTAGCAATAGACTCAGCGAGGTAATCGACGTTAGCGTTAGATATTCCCGCTATGCTGATGCGGCTTGAGTCGACCATATAGATGCTGTAATCATCTTTAAGCGTCGCAACTTGCTCAGGTGTAATACCTAAGAATGAGAACATGCCATTTTGACGTGCGATAAAGCTAAAGTCTTGCACGACTCCGTTTTGTTTAAGTTTTTCAACCAGCAGATTACGGTTGCCATTGATGCGATCTCGCATCACTTTTAATTCTTGATGCCAAAGCTCAGATAACTCTTGTGAGCCTAAGATGGTTTCGACCAATGCAGCGCCATGGGCCGGTGGCATAGAGTAGTTACAGCGCACCACATATAAAAGCACTGAAAGTGCAGTATCAGCGGTTTGTGCATCTTGAGTAATAAGGGTGCAAGCACCAATACGCTCGCGATAGAGACCAAAGTTTTTCGAGCAGGAGCTACAAAGCAGCATATTGTCGACAGTCTCTGCCATTTTGCGCACGCCATAGGCATCTTGATCTAGGCCTTCGCCGAAGCCTTGATAGGCCATATCGATAAGCGGGGTAAAGCCTCTATCTTTAGTGACAGCAACAACTCTATCCCATTGTGCTTGAGTTAAATCCATGCCGCTAGGGTTATGGCAGCATGCATGGAGTAGCACCACATCATCACTGTCAATGTGGCCTAAGGTTGCCATCATCTCGTCAAATTTCAGCGATTTATTATCATAGTCGTAATAAGGGTAGGTTTTTACCTGAATACCAGCGGCTTCAAATAACCCTGTATGATTTGCCCAAGTCGGATCGCTCACCCAAATTGTCGCACCAGGTTTACAACGCTTGATAAAATCTGCTGCAACGCGCAGTGCGCCAGTTCCGCCCGGGGTAGAGACAGTGCGGACTCGGTTTGCTAACAACGCGCTATGATCTTTACCTAGGGCCAGCTGCGAAAGCAGTTGGTTAAAGTCTGCTGAGCCCGTAGGTCCGATGTAGACCTTAGTTTGCTCATTTTGATATCTGTGTAGTTCGGCTTTTTTAACACACTCTAGAATTGGCGTATGTCCTTGTTCATCTTTATAGACGCCTACACCAAGGTCGACCTTATTAGGATGAGTGTCGGCGCGGTATTGGGTCAATAAGCCCAAAATAGGATCTGCAGGCATAGGGGTAAGTTGATTAAACATATTGATTTCTACCTTGAATCATCATTATGAGTTGTTATTAACTGAAGCATAACGTGAACTTGCGCACGAATTAAAGAGTCAATCGCTAATAAAACCCATTATGTTTGCGCAAACAAAGCTTGCCGATTGTTGTAGTTTTGTTTTGCTTATACTAATCAAGCTGGTTTTTTATGCAGTTGAAAATAAAATAGGGTGTAATGGTGGGAAATGACAAAAAAACCTTGAAACCTCTCTCGCAATAGGTAACTTTATACCTAGCTAGATCCACTCTACGGCCTATGGCCGAGGTCTTTTATTTCAGAATTTGCGGTGAAAAAATTCCATTATGAAACAGTTACGGATAGAAAACATTAAGCGCGTCCAAGGTGAAGTCAACATTCCTGGATCTAAGAGTATCTCCAATAGGGCGTTGTTATTGGCAACCCTAGCTAAGGGAACGACTCGACTCACTAACTTGTTGGACTCAGATGATATCCGTTTTATGTTGGCGGCACTTAAGCAGCTTGGCGTGTCTTATACCCTATCGGATGATAAGACAGTCTGTGAACTAGAAGGCCTAGGTCGTCCGCTAACAGCGACAGAGGCTCAGACACTGTTTCTAGGTAATGCCGGCACCGCAATGCGTCCTTTATGTGCGGCGCTGACCTTAGGCCAAGGTGAGTTTACCTTAACTGGTGAGCCAAGAATGGAAGAGCGTCCTATTGGCGACCTAGTTGATTCACTTAGAGAGTTAGGCGCTAAGATTGACTATCTTAAAAATGATGGTTTTCCGCCACTGACAATTAATGCAACAGGCTTAAGTGGTGGTGACGTATCGATTGCTGGTGATCTTTCTAGTCAGTTTTTAACCGCATTATTAATGGTGGCGCCATTGGCGCAAGAAGCGGTTAATATTCATATCAAAGGTGAGTTGGTCTCTAAGCCCTATATCGATATTACTCTCGCCTTAATGGCGCAATTTGGCGTTAATGTCATTAATCATGACTATCAGCGCTTTGAAGTGCCAACAGGTCAAAGCTATGCATCGCCAGGAACCTTGCTGGTAGAAGGTGATGCATCGTCCGCATCATACTTTTTAGCTGCAGGTGCGATTCAAGGTGGTGAAGTGAAAGTCACTGGTGTCGGTCGTAAGAGTATTCAGGGGGACGTAAAGTTTGCCGACGCACTTGCTGCCATGGGCGCAGAGATAGAGTGGGGCGATGATTACATTATTGCCAGAGGGAGTCAGCTTACTGCAATCGATATGGATATGAATCATATTCCCGATGCCGCCATGACGATAGCGACAGCAGCTCTGTTTGCAAAAGGAACTACCCGCATGACCAATATCTATAATTGGCGGATTAAAGAGACAGATAGATTGGCGGCTATGGCCACCGAGCTGCGTAAAGTGGGCGCGATAGTCGATGAAGGTCATGACTATATCAGTGTTACGCCCCCAGAAGTGCTTAATACCGCAGAGATAGATACCTATAATGATCATAGAATGGCGATGTGCTTCTCTATGATGGCCTTTGCCGATTGCGGCATTACCATTAACGACCCTGACTGCACCTCTAAAACCTTTCCCGATTACTTCAATCAATTTGAGCGCTTGGCCGATTAAATTGATATAGCTGTGGTGATATAGCTGTCGCCATTTTTTTCAACTATCTTACTGTCGCTTATCGTAAAACATCGAGGGGCGACAGTTTTGTTTATTCGTTAAGGGCATGATGCCGATATTCTCCACCGTGATCTGCTGGCGTTTGTAACTTCTCTTTTACACTATATTTGCGAAATTTCACGGTTTTCTTAAGTAACTTGGTATATAATGCGCGCGCTCATTTTCGGATTAAGCCTTAAACCATGCCGACGGAGCGTGCTTAATTCAGTCGTTACAGCGTTTGTGTCGTTACAGCTTTGCTGAGCTGTCGTCACAAAATTAGCAATAGCACGAACTGGAGTTTGCTTTATGTCGTTTGGGATCGGCGGACAAAAGGCTTAATCACGGAGAATGATTACTTTTGCGGAGGATTTTATGTCTGAACGGGCTCCTGTAGTCACTGTTGACGGCCCTAGCGGCGCGGGAAAAGGTACAATTTGTCAATTACTTGCAGAGCGATTAGGTTGGCACTTACTCGATAGTGGTGCTATATATCGTGTATTGGCATTAGCTGCGATTCACCATAATGTTGAATTAGAAAATGAAGAAGCCTTGAGTTTGATGGCGGCTCACTTAGATGTGCAGTTTCTAGTGGGTGGTGAAGGCGAAGCGATCAAAGTGGTGCTTGAAGGTGAAGATGTCACCAGTGAAATTCGCACACAAGAATGTTCAAATGCGGCTTCTAAAGTAGCGGCATTTCCAAGAGTGAGAGAGGCGCTATTACGTCGCCAAAGAGCATTTAGTATTGCTCCTGGATTAATTGCCGATGGCAGAGATATGGGGACTGTGGTTTTCCCTTCTGCAGCAGCCAAAATTTATTTAACAGCCTCGGCTGAAGAAAGAGCGCAAAGACGCTATAATCAGTTGCAGGACAAGGGCTTCGATGTTAATATCGACCGTCTTTTGACCGAGATTATCGAAAGAGACGAGCGTGATATGAATCGTCCAGTGGCGCCTTTAGTGCCTGCCGACGATGCGTTAGTTATCGATACGACCGGAATTGAGATCCAACAAGTGCTCGATATTGCGTTGAAGCACATTGTTGAAAAATTATCAGAGGCTGGTGTATAAGCCACCTCGATTTGGAATTCGTTGCAGGGAAGGAACGAATATTACTACTGACTCCGCGTCTAGGATGGACTGTGGTTTAATTAATTAAGTAACTTAAAAATGACTGAATCTTTTGCTGATCTATTTGAACAATCACTACAAGACTTAGAGTTCCGCCCGGGTGCTATCGTTAGCGGTACTGTTGTTGCTATCGAAAACGGCATGGTACTTGTTGACGCTGGTCTTAAGTCTGAAAGCCCTATCTCTGCTGATCAATTCAAGAACGCTCAAGGCGAGCTTGAAGTGAACGTAGGTGACAAGGTTGACGTAGCGCTTGACTCTGTTGAAGACGGCTTCGGTGAGACTCAACTATCTCGCGAGAAAGCTAAGCGCCACGAAGCTTGGATTGTTCTAGAAAAAGCTTACGAAGATGCTGAGACTGTTATCGGTGTCATCAATGGTAAGGTTAAGGGTGGTTTCACTGTTGAGCTGAACACTATCCGTGCATTCCTACCAGGTTCTCTAGTTGACGTTCGCCCAGTTCGCGATACTGCTCACCTAGAAAACAAAGAACTTGAATTCAAGGTTATCAAGCTAGACCAGAAGCGTAACAACGTTGTTGTTTCTCGTCGTGCTGTTATCGAGTCTGAGAGCAGTGCAGAGCGTGATGCTCTTCTTGAGAACCTACAAGAAGGTCAAGCTGTTAAGGGTATCGTTAAGAACCTAACTGACTACGGTGCATTCGTAGACCTAGGTGGCGTTGACGGTCTTCTACATATCACTGATATGGCTTGGAAGCGCGTTAAGCACCCATCTGAAATCGTTAATGTTGGTGACGAAATCAACGTTAAGGTTCTTAAGTACGATCGTGAGCGCACTCGCGTATCACTAGGTCTTAAGCAGCTAGGCGAAGATCCATGGTTAGAAATCAGCAAGCGCTACCCAGAAAACACTAAGTTAACTGGTCGCGTAACTAACCTAACTGACTACGGTTGCTTCGTTGAAATCGAAGAAGGCGTAGAAGGTCTAGTACACGTTTCTGAAATGGATTGGACTAACAAGAACATCCACCCATCTAAGGTTGTTAACCTAGGTGATGAAGTAGAAGTTCTAGTTCTAGACATCGACGAAGAGCGTCGTCGTATTTCTCTTGGTCTGAAGCAGTGTAAAGTTAACCCATGGGATGACTTTGCTTCTCGCTACAACAAGGGTGACAAGGTTTCTGGTAAGATCAAGTCTATCACTGACTTCGGTATCTTCATCGGCCTTGACGGTGGCATCGACGGTCTAGTTCACTTGTCTGACATCTCTTGGAACGGTACTGGCGAAGAAGCTGTATCTGAGTACAAGAAAGGTGACGAGATCCACGCAGTTGTTCTTTCAGTTGACCCAGAGCGTGAGCGCATCAGCTTAGGCGTTAAGCAAACTGAAGACGACCCATTCAACGCTTACGTTTCTGACAAGAAGAAAGGTGCTATCGTAACTGGTACTGTTTCTGCTGTTGACGCTAAAGGCGTAACTGTTGAGTTGGCTGAAACTGTTGAAGGTTACCTACGTGTATCTGACATCTCTCGTGAGCGCATCGAAGACGCATCTACTGTATACTCAGTAGGTGATTCTGTAGAAGCTAAGTTCATGGGTGTTGACCGTAAGAACCGTACTATCAGCTTATCTATCCGTGCTAAGGATGAAGCTGAAGAGAAAGAAGCGATGGCTAACTTGAACAAGCAAGATGATGCCGTCATGAGCAATGCAATGGCAGAAGCGTTCAAAGCAGCTCGTAAGTAATCGCCTGTTGTATGGGGGATGCCATTCCCCCATTAGGTGACTGTGTTTGGCTTGATAATAGAGGGTAGCTAGGATGACAAAATCCGAACTGATCGAAAAACTTGCCACTGGGCAGTCGCAGCTGTCGGCTAAAGAAGTGGAAAATTCAATTAAAGAGATGTTGGAGCAGATGTCTACCACACTCGAAAGCGGTGATCGTATTGAGATCCGTGGTTTTGGTAGTTTCTCACTTCATTACCGTGCGCCACGTACTGGCCGTAACCCAAAGACTGGTACTTCAGTTGAATTGGATGGCAAGTATGTTCCGCATTTTAAGCCAGGGAAAGAACTGCGCGAACGCGTAGACGCTGTTAATGCTTAATTAGCATTTTAAATAAAAGCCTCCTTTTGGAGGCTTTTTTGTGTCCGCTTGTTGAACTTATTGCTCACAAAGGGCTATCAGTGCTAGCAAGGCAGGCAAATTTCTTAGATAATCAGAAGATTGAAACATAGGAGAGTCTCAAGTGAAGTCTTTTATTGTAACAGTCGTTATTGCTCTGCTATTTTTTTTAGCCTTGCTGTTAGGCTCGCAAAATGAGCAAACCGTTACCGTAAGTTATTTTATTGCTAGCGGTGAATACCGTTTACCTGTATTGCTAGCAGGCGTGTTTCTTTCAGGTTTTATGATCAGCTGGCTGTTTGCCCTATATCATATCGCTAAGCTCAAGATGCAGTTTAGAGCAATGAAGAAAAAGCTGCAGCAGGAACACGAGCAAACGGTGAAGGAACAAGACGCCTAATATGCTAGAGATACTCTTTTTGCTGTTACCGATAGCAGCCAGTTATGGTTGGTATATGGGGCGGCGAAGCATTCGGCAAAACCAACAAAATCAACAAAAAAAGTTAAGTCGGGATTACTTTACCGGGCTTAATTTTCTCTTGTCTAATGAATCAGATAAGGCGGTTGATCTCTTTATTAGCATGCTAGATGTGGATGACGATACCATAGACACCCATATGTCTCTTGGCTCGTTATTCCGTAAACGCGGTGAAGTGGACCGCTCTATTCGTATTCATCAAAACCTCATTGCTCGCCCGAGTTTGACCACAGAGCAAAGAGATCTTGCAATGATGGAGTTAGGCAAAGATTATCTCGCCGCAGGTTTCTATGATAGAGCCGAAGAGATTTTCCTTAACCTTGTCAGCCAAGACGATCACACCGAAGAAGCAGAAAACCTGCTTATCGATATCTATCAGGTCACCAAAGAGTGGCAAAAGGCGATCGATATTACTAAGCGCCTGAATCGTAAACGTCAGCAAAAATTAAAGCCCTTAACCGCACATTTTTACTGCCAACTTGCAGAAGAAGCCGATGATATGGCGTCTAGTCAAAAAGCACTGCAAGCGGCCGTTAAGCTTGACCCTCAATGTGGCAGGGCGCTACTAACCCTAGCTCAATCCTATGCCGATAGCGGTAATCATAGCCAAGCCATCAATATGCTAAAGGCGCTGCTTGAAGCCGATGTGGAGTTATTTAGTGATGGCCTTGCGGTCGCCAAAACCGTTTATGAGCACAATCAAGATTGCCAAGGTTACCGTGAGTTACTCACTCAGGCTATCGAGAAAGGCGCCGGTGCCTCTGTGGTGGTTTCATTAGCTAAACACCTCATTGTCAATGATGAGCATAAACAAGCAGAAACCCTCGTATTAGACAATCTCTATCGTCATCCAACGCTTAAAGGTTTTCAACACCTGATGCGGATGCAGTTAGACCAAGCTGAAGAAGGACAAGCGAAGCAAAGTTTGACCATGCTAGAGAAGTTGGTAGAGCAACAGATAAAATTTAGACCCAGTTATCGATGCAAAGAGTGCGGCTTTCCGGCTCACTCTTTATATTGGCACTGTCCTTCCTGTAAAGGTTGGGGCAGCATTAAGCGTGTTCGCGGCTTAGACGGCGAATAATACCCTACAAAATATAAGCTGAATCAAAACCTTGTAAAACCTAAGTGAGGCGTAATATAAAAATGACCTCAAGGAACAAGGGTGCAAAAGTGGAGACAATAATGACTACTAAACCCATACTCGTAGCCTTAGATTATGACGATAAAAATGCCGCTTTACAGCTTATAGATAAACTCGATCCTAGCCTGTGTCGCCTCAAAGTGGGCAAAGAGATGTTTACGCTGTTTGGGCCTGAGCTCGTCAAGGATATTCATAATCGCGGCTTTGAGCTGTTTCTCGACCTTAAATTCCACGATATCCCCAATACAGTCGCTAAGGCAGTTCGCGCCGCTGCCGAGCTTGGTGTGTGGATGACCAATATTCACGCCAGCGGTGGTTTGGCAATGATGCAGGCAGCGAAAAAAGCGCTTGAGCCCTATGGTGATGACGCTCCCTTGCTAATTGCCGTGACAGTATTGACCTCAATGAGTGATGAGGAGCTATCTTTACTCGGTGTTGATGTGCCAGCGGCTGAGCATGTGCTCCGCCTAGCTAAGCTTACTCAGCAAGCAGGCCTCGATGGCGTGGTTTGTTCGGCTAAAGAGTCAAGCTTGCTAAAGCAAGAGTTTGGCAAAGATTTTAAATTAATCACACCAGGTATTCGCCCTGCTGGCAGTGACGCAGGCGATCAGCATCGCATAATGACACCAGAAGATGCCTTGGCTGCAGGCTCAGATTACCTAGTGATAGGAAGGCCTATTACAAAAGCTGACAATCCACTGGCTGCATTGCAAGCGATTCACGCCTCTATTAATAAGTAGACAGTTAAGGAATCGCTGTCGACTTGATAAACTCTATTGATGAGCTCATCACAGATTACTGAAAGAGAAGGAGATTCATATGTTTGATTTTCATGGAAAGAATGTAGTCGTTGTTGGCGGTACCAGTGGCATTAACTTGGGCATTGCAATTGCCTTTGCAAAGGCCGGCGCGAATGTGGCAGTGGCCAGTCGCAAGATAGACAAAGTTGAAGCGGCCGTCGCTATGTTAAATGCCACAGCACCAGAGGCACAACACCTAGGTGTTTGTTTTGACGTGCGGGATAAAGAGGGCTTGGCCGAAGGGTTTGCCGCAATCGCTCAAAGTTTTAATCATATCGACGTTTTGGTCAGCGGCGCTGCGGGTAACTTTCCTGCGCTAGCAGAAGATCTATCCGAAAACGGATTTAAATCAGTTATGGATATCGATCTACTGGGCAGTTTTCAGGTATTGAAACAGGCTTATCCGTTACTTGCTCAAGGGGGAAGTATCGTTCAGATCTCTGCGCCTCAGGCTTATGTAGCCATGCCGATGCAAGCCCATGTGTGCGCTGCCAAAGCCGGCGTTGATATGCTAACCCGCACCCTTGCCATGGAGTGGGGAGCTAAAGGGTTACGTATTAACTCTGTGGTGCCGGGGCCGATTGAAGATACCGAAGGCTTCGACAGGCTCGCGCCGGGAGATAAGCTCAAAGCCCAAGTTGCCAAGAGTGTGCCCCTTGGACGAAATGGCACCAGTGAAGATGTTGCCAATGCCGCACTATTTTTAGCATCACCTTTAGCCTCCTATATTACTGGTGTAGTATTACCCGTAGATGGCGGCTGGTCACTCGGTGGTGCCAGTATTGCTATGACTCACCTTGGACAGTTAGCCCAAGGCCAGTCGAGTAAATAGAAACAATGACCTTAATGTGGGTCTGAAGTAAGCAAAAGAGAGAAAGAAGATGGCTAATGCGTTACAGGAGCAGCTACTTAAAGCTGGCCTTACGAGTAAGCAGAAAGTACGCGATGTAAAAACCAAGAAGAAACGTGATCGCAAGGCTAAGGTGGATGATGGCAGCGCTGCATTAAAACAGCAAATTGCCCAGCAAAAACAGGACCAAGCAGCTAAGGATAAAGCGCTGAATGAGCAACGTTTCAATGAGGCGAATGAAAAGGGCTTGGTCAGAGGCTTAGTGACCGAATTTAAGAAAGCGGCTATTACGCTTCCTAAAGATGCAGAGATTAAGTTTAACTACACCTTAGAGAATAAAATCTATCCACTTTATGTGGATGAAAAACTGCAATCTGAGTTGTTAAACGGCCGCCTTGGTATTGTTCGCTATGAAGATGCTAGCTATGTTGTGCCTCATAAACTCGCTGAGCGTGTGAATCTACTGGTTCCCGCTTGGTGTGGCTACCTCTGGCAAGCATCGGATGATACCCAAGTGGTTGAAGAAGATGACCCCTATGCAGATTATGTCATTCCAGACGATCTTATGTGGTAAGCCATTTTCGCGTCGATAATCAGGCTTAACTCTTTTGGGGTTAGGCCTGATTTGTTTTTAGCTTTTTCCCTGTTAGTCCACAGTTTTTTATTAAAAGGCTTTCATTTATTTGAATATCAGTATAAATTAAAACACTCGTTTTAATTCACTGTTTAAAGAGCCCTGCGATGAATCCATATCAAGCTCCTCTCAATGAGATGCGTTTCCTTCTAGACAACGTTTTCGATGCGCCAGCCACTTGGGAATCGACTCCAGCTTTTGCTGAAATGGTCGACATGGATACGGCCGCAGCCATTTTAGATGAAGCCGATAAGATTAGCCGTGAGCTGATCCATCCGCTAAATAGAGCGGGTGATGAGCAAGGTGTGCGCCATCAAGATAATCAAGTTATCACTCCAGACGGTTATAAGCAGGCTTATGATCAGTTTGCCGAAGGTGGTTGGGTGGGCTTATGTGGCGATCCTGAACTGGGTGGCATGGGCATGCCTAAGATGTTAGGTGTTCTGGTCGATGAAATGGCCTATAGCGCTTGTAATGCCTTTACTCTCTATGGCTCACTTACCGCAGGTGCCGCTCTGTGTATTAATGCCCATGGCAGTGACGAGTTAAAGCAAAAGTATTTACCTCAGTTGTATTCAGGTGAGTGGGCGGGTGCCATGGATATGACTGAGCCACAGGCTGGCTCAGATCTGCGCAATATTCGCACTCGCGCAGTGCCCCTCGATGATGGTAGCTATGCCATTAGCGGCAGTAAAATCTTTATTACTGGTGGCGACCACGACTTGACCGATAACGTCATTCACTTAGTGCTGGCAAAACTTCCTGACTCAAATGGTATTTCACTATTTCTAGTACCTAAGATTAAAGTCGATGATAACGGCCAGTTAGGTGAGTCTAACGGTGTTAGTGTTGGCTCTATTGAGCATAAGATGGGGCTGAAGGGCTCATCAACTTGCGTCATGAACTTCGATGAAGCCCAAGGCTATCTGGTGGGTAGGCCAAATCGTGGCTTAGTCTGCATGTTTACCATGATGAACTATGAGCGTTTAGCCATTGGCATTCAAGGGTTAGGTAGTGCTCAAGGCGCCTATCAAATGGCCGCTGACTATGCCAAAGAGCGTATTCAAGGCATTGCTGCTGGCGGTTCGCCAACGGGTAGCGATGCCGATCCTATCCTAGTTCACGGCGATGTGCGTCGTATGCTATTGACCATACGAACTATGACAGACGCTGGTCGAGCACTATCTGTCTTTACCGGTAAGCAGCTAGATTTAGCCAAGTATGGCGAAGGTGAGGAGCAGGAAAAAGCGGCTAAGTATGTTGGCCTGTTAACTCCAGTGGCTAAAGCCTTTTTAACCGATAGAGGCTTAGATGCGACCATTATGGCGCAGCAAGTGTTTGGCGGTCATGGTTATATTCGCGAAACCGGTATTGAGCAATTGGTTCGCGATACGCGTATTGCGCAAATCTATGAAGGCACTAACGGTATTCAGGCGATCGATTTTCTTGGCCGAAAAGTCACAGGAGATAATCTCGCCACCCTTAAACGCTTTGTTCAGGATATTGCAGCCGATGTCGAATCTATGGCCCATATCAGCAATGATGATAAGCAAGCTGTCATGCAGCGTTTTACCGACTTACTCAAAGCGGCAGAGACTATAAACGATCTCAAGACGGCTAGGCCTGCACTGATTAACGCTTGTGCTGTGGACTTCCTCGATGCCTTTGGATATAGCCTTTATGGCTACTATTGGTTATTGATGACCAATCAAGCTATCGAGACTATGGATAGTGATTTTGCTGAGCAGAAACGTCAATTAACTCGTTTTTATTTAGCTAAAATGCTGCCTAAGGCTGACTATCATCTCGCGCAAGTGACCGCAGGAGATGATTCAATAATGTCGCTAGATGAAGCATTATTTTAATTACAAAGTTGCAAGCGTTTGCAATGGATAAAATGAAAGAGGGCCTTTTGGCCCTTTTTTGTTTTTATATCAGCGCTAATATATTAGCGGATAATATATCTACGTTAGTATTCGAGCGTTAATTATCTAAGTTTGTTGTCAGTAAAGTGAGCGTTATCGAGCAATGGTTGAGCTTAACTCTTGGGTTTGAAGTTCGTTGTTCAATATCGCTGAGCCTTCAGGTACAGCGCCGTTTGTAGAAGGGACTGTCAGAGCGCTAACTAGTCCACCTTGATTATCTATTACACCTTGCAATAACAGAGCACTAAAAGGGGCGACCTGAGCCTCTTTAGCTGCTGGGCTAAGGCCATTTTCAACAATGACAAAAGCATATCTAGGGTTATTTTGTTTATCATGAATAAATCCAGCTAGATTCGCCACCCCTTGCATAGAACCGGTTTTTGCCATTAGCCGACCTTTTAATTTAGGGTCATTGAAATGAGCTTTATTTCTCAGTGTGCCACTGACTCCTGCAATAGGCAGCGCATTTAAGATAGGAATAAACTGTTCACTACTGACAATCAAACTCAGCACTTGCATAAGTTGATCTGGGCTTAATAAGTTATAACGTGATAACCCCGAACCGTCAGAAAGTTGGGCGCTTGCTATATTCACACCTTTTACTGCTAACACCCGCTTCATTCCTGCTACACCATTGGTAAAGCTACCCGGCACACCATATACCTGTTGGCCTACCTGCTTAAGCAATGCATCTGAAATCAAGTTATCTGAGTCCAATAACATAGGCTTTATTAGCTCTTTTAACTCGGCTGAGTAATGATTGCTGATAAGCTTCAGGTTTTGTGGTGGAGTTTCCTTTATCAATATTGGGCTGTCATAGCTTATCTGTTTGCTACTGAGTAACTGGGCGATGGTATCTGTGGCAAATTTGCTCGGGTTATCAATGGCGACAGCCAGTCTCAGTTGTCTATCGCCAGGGTGACAACCTGTAATATGAAAACGATTATCGCCGCGTTTAATTAAACTCAGTTCGCAAAACTGCTCGCTAAAATCCTTATCAAATACCGCATCACTGGTGAGTTGCACGGGCAGATAAGTGGGCGCGGTTAGCAGACCATCATAGGTAGCAAGCCTAGGCTTAAGTATGGCGTTAATGCAGTTTTTCCCTATCACAAAGCTGGAAACGGGAGCGGCAAAACAGATACCCAGATCATCCCAGACCCAGCCTGGGGCTTGAAGTTGGGAATGGCTATTTCCCACAATAACCACTTGTCCTTGAATATGGGTCACCTCTTTATCTGTTAGCGCATTAAGTAGCATCTGTAAATGGACTCTATCTAAGGTAGGATCGCCGCTGAATAAAAAGTAGAGATCGCCCATTAAAGCACCATCAACAATATTGCCATTGGTATATAGTCCCGTGGTAAAACGAAACTCTTCACCGAGAACCGAGATAGCACTAACCGCTGTGAGTAACTTTTGGGTTGAGGCGGGAAGGGCTAAGGTATGTGGATTATGTCGGTAAATCAGCCTATTGGTTTGTAGATCTTTTATCATCACGCCAATATGAGACTGAGGAGGCTTGATGATTTGCATCAAGTTATCTAGGTAAGCTTGATTTGCAGTGTTGGCATAAGCCAAGTGATTAACGCCAAGTGTCATCGTAAGCCAGAGAAGGGACAAACAAGTGCGACTCAAGACTCCTATGCCCTTGCTTAAGCGCAATAACTGCATCATCTTGATGTAAGAGCCCTTGGCTGGTGCTGACAAAGTCTACCTCTTAACATATTCATTTATAAATAATTAGTGACTTTAAAGTATGGTCACTGAATAGCGATAATTCAATGGTCAATTTATCGAGTTCATGCCGAATAACGATGAACGCTTAATGGGTGTTGCCACTGCTTTGTGGCTTCATAAGGACTGTAAATATTCGGTGAAATTTCTACAAAATATCGACTTAGTTAGTGTTATTGTGCAAAGCAGGACTTTTTCATACAAAAAAACAGAGAAAAACCTTGCTGTAGCGCGCTGAACTAGGTAATTTCTACCTCCTAATTGCTGATATTAGAGAGTTAATTTACCCAATCGGTAAAGTTAGCGCGAAAGAAGCCGCTTTTGTCTCTTATAGCGCAAAAATAAGTCGAATCGATATTTGTGAATTGAGCAACGCTTAAGCCCAATATTAAATCGATAATCAAGATGTTATTGCATCATCTTTCTGTAACGAGAGGAATGAGCATTAGCAGCAGGGTGATACCTTGCAACAAACTAAGGTAGAACAGGCCGGAACACGAGTCCCTTATGGTGCCTATTACCTGAATGTACAGATTTTAAGGAGGATGCCTTGCTGGAAAAGCTAGGTGGAATACCCATAGAGGCCGACGCACTAAGTTGGCTGCTTGAACCTAAAGCCTTTAAGAAAACCTTGCTAGAGAAAATTGCCTCGGCAAAAAAGGCAATTATCATTACCGCGCTTTATTTAGAAGATGACGAGTCAGGTCGAGAGGTACTCGATGCGTTAATGCAAGCTAAGGCTAACAATCCTGAGCTTGATATCAAGGTATTGGTGGACTTTCACCGCGCAAGACGTGGCCTTATTGGCCAGAAAGGTGATAGCGGCAACTACTTCATGTATCGCAAGGTGATGGAGGCGGCCGAGCATCCAATCGAGATCCTTGGCGTGCCTGTAAAATCTCGCGAATTTCTCGGTGTGCTTCACCTCAAGGGCTTTATCATAGATGACACTGTGATTTTCAGTGGTGCCAGCCTGAATAATATCTATCTGCACCATAGCGATAAATACCGTTTTGATAGATACCACGTATTTGAATCACCTCAGCTAGCAGCCAGTATGCGTGATATGGTGCAAAAGCACTTAGTTGACGATATTGCAGTGAGCTCGTTGACGCAATGTAAAGACAATGAGCAGCTTCCATCTAAGGTTGAGGTTCGTAAGTTTAAAAAGCGTTTATCAGCGGCAAAATACCAGTTCGATGGTGTGAAATCCGGTAATCGGATTACGCCTATTGTGGGTCTTGGACGCAAGAAGAATAAGCTAAACAAAGCCGTTGTCGCCATAGTCGATGAGTCAAAGGACTCGCTGTTTATCTGCACTCCTTACTTTAATCCACCTTATGTTTTGGTGAGAGCATTAGCTAAGCATCTACGCAAAGGTAAGAAGATAGATATTGTAGTAGGGGATAAAACCTCAAATGATTTCTATATTCCGCCAGAAGAGGAGTTCTCTACCATAGGCGCATTGCCATACCTTTACGAGCAGATGCTACGTAAGTTCGCTAAGCGTCATCAATGGGCGATTGATAGTGGTCAGCTTAAAATTCATTTATGGAAGCATGGCCGTAACAGTTACCACTTAAAAGGGATTAGCGCTGACGGTAACAGGCACCTGATCACTGGCAGTAATCTGAACCCAAGAGCATGGGCTCTCGATTTAGAAAATGGCATTCTAGTTCAAGATGAGAAAGGTTGTTGGAAGCAAAGTTTTGAGCAAGAGCAGCAGCACATTCTAGAGCATGCACAGTGTCTGTATCATTACAGCCAAATCGATACGCTGCACAGTTATCCAGCACCTGTTAAGAAGATACTCTCCCGTATTCGCCGTATTAAGGCTGACTTCTTACTAAGACGAATTCTGTAACTTGCACTAAGCTATTAATACGCCAGTGAGTCATACTCGCTGGCGTTTTTATTTGAAATGCTATCTAATCATGTTTTGCAGTGAATTTATTTGAATGCAGTTAATCAATAAAAATCATAAAGATAATCAAAGTGAACGGCATGCGGTTCATAAGCTGTATCAATATCGTAAAGCGATATCGAGCAGGCCTTTTACTGCAAGAGGTAAAAACCTAGTACGTTGTGAAGCCTGTTTGTTGGCCCAAAAATATTGCACCTGCGAGCATCGTCAGCCGTTGTCCTCTAACGCTGCCTTTATGCTGATAATGTATGATGATGAAGTGCTCAAACCGTCCAATAGTGGCCGTTTGATTGCCGATCTTGTGCCTGACACCCATGCATTTATCTGGTCGCGTACTGCGGCAAATCGCAAAATGCTTGAGATTATTCATGATGATAAATACCAGCCATTTGTGGTCTTTCCAGGTGAATACGCCATCGACAACCAAACGGTTGTCGATAGTGTGTCGGAGTCGGCACTGGGGCTAACTCAGGCAGGCAATAAGAAGCGGCCGCTCTTTATTATGCTTGATGGTAGCTGGCGCGAAGCGATTAAGATGTTTCGTAAAAGCGAGTATCTACACAAATTCCCGCTGCTTTCATTTAAACCCGAAACTACAGCCGCCTACGCATTGCGAAAAGGTGTACGTGATTTTCAATTTGGCACAGCAGAAGTCGGCGCTATGGCATTAGAAGCCATGGGCGAGCAAGACAATGCCAATGCCCTAAACGCATGGTTTGCCTTGTTCGTTGAATCATCACTACTTAGCCGCAGCAGACAAAGCAGTAACGACCTTTCAAAACGGGATGCTTTGGTAGAGAAATATTTGCATCAATTTATTGATAATTAATATTTTTGTGGGCAATCTCTCAACCTGTTAGAAGGTTGGCAAATCAATTAGTTGATGCTTCGAACCAGAGCTTTTGATAGTCAAGATCTTGAGTAATAGGGAGAGTTTGTACTGCCTTCAGCTATCTTGCTTTTGCCCCAAAGGGAGATGGCCTTCTAATAAAGGCTGGTAATATTTCTTCACTAGTTTTTACCAGAGTTGGTGTTTGGTGGTGTGATAATAACGCCTATCTTCATTGTTATCTCTCACTTGCGGTGAGTGCAGTATAGGGATAACAAATGTCGTGATCACATGGATGTGAATGAGCGACCAATGTGCAGAGGCTTCTGCTACACGCCGTGAATCCGTCCTTGGAGGCTCGACGATGGCATCTGATGTGAAAGGATTCACAAATGCCGTGATGACAGGACGTCAAGAAGCGGCCATGCCACCAACGTCCGCAGCTGCATCTGCACTAGGGATATCTATCTCTTTTGCTGACAATAAAAATATCCGCTGTTTTGATTGATTCCGTATTTCCACAGGTTAGACGGAAACAGTCCGCATTTCCTGAATAGATCTAACGTACCAAATTTGGCGTTTGCTTTTGATATTCATAGAGAACCAGCGTATTGTGTCGAAAGTTTAAACACGGAGTTTTTCCGTCTAATACACTGTTATGAATCATAGGAGAGTTAGGTGGATAATCTTCATAAGCAATTTATAAACTCTCTCAATAATAAATTGAAAGATAACCCTGAAATTGCAGATGAAATTGATATTTCCGAGTTAATATCGGAGGTAACTCCAGACGCTGTTCGTTTAATTAAAGCTTCGCTATTAGAATCGTCAGCGGAAATGTTGAGAGAGCGTCGAGAATTATTTGATGGCTTTAGTCAGCGTAATAATGAAAGATGGGCTAAAGGCTTTGATTCCCTTGAGATCTTAATTGTTACGTGTACAGAGGCTGGAGAAGATGTTAATAACTCTTATCGAAATGAAGCCGTAGAAGAGCAAAACCTAGTATTTGATTTAGTTGTAAGTCTTCACGCAAGGGCATGTCAAATATCTCAAGAAATATTATGCCTTATGAAGTCAGGCTTTGCTGATGCTGCTCATGCAAGATGGCGTGCTTTACATGAAGTAAACGTAACTGCTAAGTTCATTGCTAAACATGGTCAAGAGTGTGCAGAAAGGTTTCACTTTCATGATGTTGTCGATTCATATGATGGCATGCGTGAACATAGAAAATATGAAGATAGGTTAAACGAAAAAGCACCAGAGCAACAAGTCATTGATGAATGTAAAGCTGAGTACGAGAGCTTAATACAGCATTACGGAAAAAAGTTTTCTGGACATTATGGCTGGGCTGCATATCTATTTCCTGAGCATAATCGTGTTGGGTTTGGAGCCATCGAAAAAGACGTGCAGTTAGATCATATGCGTCCGTATTATAAATGGGCTAGTCTAAATATCCATTCAGGCTCTAAAGGAACAAGAAATCGACTTGGTCTAAATGAAGCAACAGAAGATATACTTCTCGTGGGGCAAAGTAACTCAGGAATGGCAGATCCTGCACATGCAACTGCTATTAGCCTAGGTCAAATAACATGCACTATTTTAACGTTACATCCAACGATCGATCATATTGTGCTAATGAACATCATTTGTGATTTTCAAGATCAAGTTGGGGAAGATTTTCTAGCAATAGCGAAAATGAATTCATAACGAGTCAATTCAGCAGGACAAAAAGCAATTGGTTTTTCTCCTGCACCGCTAATTTTAGCTAATAATTTTTTGCCTCTGATTGAGGCGTTGCCAATACTTTACCTAATACTTTTTGTCCAATTGTGAGTTACGGTACTAGTAGGTCAACTTGTGCTCTCTAGCTGTGATTTGCTAACGGATGTTTAAGATCGAGTATGAGTACTACTGCTCATATGGACTGTAGGGACTTAAACATACTTAGTCATTTTAAGGCGATGTTTAGTAAGGTAAAACATCATTAAAGATTGGCTGGTAACGTCAGTATGTTTGCCCTTTGTCTATAATCAACAGGTAACGATAGGCGTTGATAAAACCTCACAAAATTTGTTGTTTCATGATCTATCTACTGGTTGTGTAATGGTTTTTTGCGTATGATACCGCCCACTTTTCTTTGCCTTGTTTTCAACGTTAGGCAAAACCATTTAAATAGAAAGAGAAAATACCATGAGCAATCTTCCTCCTTGTCCTAAATGTGAGTCTCCTTATGCATATGAAGATGGCACTCAACTTATCTGTCCTGAGTGCGCCCATGAGTGGAATCCTAATGAAGTGATTGTTGACCCAGATGCGATCATTCTTAAAGATGCGGTGGGTAATCTTTTAGCAGAGGGCGATAAGGTTACTTTGATTAAAGATCTAAAAGTCAAAGGCTCATCGTTAGTATTAAAAGTGGGCACTAAGGCGACGATTAATCGCTTTGTCGATGCCGATCATGATATCGATTGTAAAGTCGATGGCCAAGGCCAGATGATGCTGAAGTCTAAGTTTGTGCGTAAGCAAAACTAAGCAGATTACATAGTTGTTTCTAGGGGCGGTGAATCTTCGCCACACCTTCAAGCGCTATATGAATATACGGGTATCTTGCAAGATACCCGTTTTGTTTTGTCGATTATTGGCTCCTTCGCCATAAAGTGAGTATGTCACAGCTCTAGCTCTGCTATACTGTGTCGCCTTAACTAATCTTGAATTAGGAACTCGGCTTCTTACTTCAAGGCTGCGCCTGTCACCCATCAATTTTTTACGACTTTATTTAGAGAAACCCCATGCCATTTGCCCAACTTGGATTAAACAGCTCAATTGTTAATGCGTTAACAGAGCTTGAGTATAGTGAGCCAACGCCAGTTCAAAGCAAAACCATTCCTGTGGTGCTTAAAGGCAGAAACCTCATCGCTGCGGCGCAAACGGGTACGGGTAAGACAGCAAGCTTTGTATTGCCTATTCTGCATAAGCTCAGCCTAGGGGAAACCAAGCGTAAGAAGCGTTGCCGTGCACTTATTATTGCGCCGACGCGCGAGTTGGCGGTGCAGATCAATACTAAGATTGGGCAATATGCTAAGTACTGCAACATTAAGTCTATGGTGATGTACGGTGGCGTGGATGACAAGCCTCAGCGTGAGCAGCTTATTGCAGGTGTCGATATTGTGGTGGCCACGCCAGGTCGTCTGCTCGATATGTATACAAAAAGGGCAATCCATTTTGATGAGGTGGAAACCCTAGTACTGGATGAAGCTGATCGCATGTTGGATATGGGCTTTATTGAAGATATCAATAAAGTGCTTGAGCGTTTGCCTGAAGCAAGACAAAACCTGCTGTTTTCTGCAACCTTGTCCAATCAGGTGCGCATGTTAGCCAAAACGGCCGTTCATAAGCCTGTTGAGATCTCCCTGATTGCCAAAGAAGCGAATAAGCCCAATATCGAGCAGTGGCTTATTCCTGTCGATAAAGATAAAAAGTCAGCTTTGCTAAGTCACTTGATTAAAGAGGGGGATTGGCAGCAGGCGTTAATCTTCATCGAAACCAAGCAGGGCGCGGCAAAGCTGGTGAGCCAATTAGCGAAAAGGGATATTGAAGCCGACTGTATTCACAGTGGTAAGAGTCAGGCGGTACGTGAAAAGCTACTGGCAGACTTTCAAGCAGGTAAGCTGAAGTTTTTGATTGCGACAGGCGTCGCGGCAAGAGGCATAGATATTAATGAGCTTGCTCGCGTTGTCAATTACGATCTGCCGTATCCTGCCGATGACTATATTCATCGTATCGGTCGTACTGGCCGTGCTGGCGCTGCAGGTGAGGCGGTATCTTTGCTGTCAAAAGATGACTTTAAAAACCTGTGTATGATTGAGAGCCGCTTAGGTCACTTACTTGAGCGCAGAGAGATAGAAGAGTTTATACCGAGAAAGCCTATTCCTGTGTCTATTCTTAATTTTGTGCCTAAGAGTCGCCGTGAAAGCAGTAAAGCCGCTAAACAGGGCGACGCTATTTATGGCCAAGATAAAAATGGCAAAGCAAATCAAGCAGAAGCTAAGCCAAGTGAGCAGAAACGCAAGCGCAAACCTAAAGCGGCTGCGAATAAGGATAAAGTGACTCAACTGTCTAAGGGTAAGCCTAGCGGCGGCGCTCGTGGTTCAAACAGTAAAGGCGCAGGTGGTCAGAGCAAGGGGAAGTCTGACAGTGTTAATAAGAAGTCTTTACATAAAGGTGATAAAAACGCTCAAAGTGAGGGTAAGTTACCGCCTAACCCTTGGAATCGTTAAGCCGATGTTCTAGCTTTGCATCCTGTGCTAGTTCAAATTAGCGCTCAGATAAGTAAAGGCCAAGCTCAATGCTTGGTCTTTTTGTTTGTCTTGTCTTTCTGTGTTAATTCTTTAATTATCGCATTAATGATTATATTTATATTCATTAATGCGATAATTAGAGCTTAATGGTAATTTTTATGCTCATTAATCATGTTAACTGGAAACTTTTTTCTAATGGATATATAGTTAGTCATTATCAGCGTAAATCTAAGATAATGAGTAATATTATGGCCATTAAAAATATTTATGGTATGACAGATGAAGCGATTGCTGAGGAGTTAGGTCAAAGGATCGAAAAGATCAGACTGTCGGCTAATAAGTCCCAGCAGGAGATTGCCGATGAAGTGGGCATTACTCGAACCACTTATCGCAAGCTTATTCGTGGTCAGACTAAATTCCATACGCTGATAGCTGTGCTTAGAGCCTTAAATGAGCTGACGCTAGTGGATGAGTTTATTCCTGAGCGACCCTTTAGTCCTATGGCGTTATTAGAGCTGGAAGGAAAGCAGCGAAAACGTGCCAGTAAAACTCAATCCACTCGTACAAGCAGCAAGACAAAAAGTCATCCATTAGATTCACAAGGAGAGAGTGAATGGTAGCCGGTTCCCCCAGTGTTGCACGAGTTGAGCTTGCAGGTGAGCTAGTTGGCGCACTGTCGACCAATGAGCGTGGCCAATATTTTTTTGAATACGCACCAAGCTGGTTAAATAAAGGCGTTGAGATCTCACCGATACACTTGCCTTTAAGTGAGCGTATCTATAGTTTTCCTGCGCTTAACCCTGAAACCTATAAAGGTCTACCCGGAGCCTTTGCCGATACGCTGCCCGATGACTTTGGTAATGCGGTGATTGATGCCTGGCTTGCGAGTCAAGGTAAAAGCATTGCTGATTTTAGTGCTATCGATCGCCTGCTATATACAGGTAAAAGAGGCATGGGAGCGCTGGAGTATTCTCCTAGTTATGATACCGGAAATGGTAAAGGAGCTACGCAGCTAGAGTTAAGCTCGCTAATGCAAATGGCCCAAGGCGTGTTAAATCAACGGGCTGGACTAGAGTTTGATTT
Organism: uncultured Shewanella sp.; assembly: GCA_947503555.1. Classification (GTDB taxonomy): domain Bacteria; phylum Pseudomonadota; class Gammaproteobacteria; order Enterobacterales; family Shewanellaceae; genus Shewanella. Next base: position 167,610 of record CANNEE010000006.1, on the reverse strand, counting down.
TGCTAAAGATAAACAAGGGGCGTTAACCGCTATGATGCAAGTCGGCACCTCTGCTGGTGGCGCAAGGGCAAAAGCGGTTATCGGTATCAATAAGGAGCGAACAGAGATCCGCAGCGGTCAAGTCACTCTGCCAGACGGGTTTGAGCATTGGCTATTAAAATTCGATGGCGTGCATGAGAGCCTCACCAATAAAGAGACCTTTGGCGATCCTAAGGGCTTTGGTCGTATGGAGTATGCCTACTACTTGATGGCCAAAGATGCAGGCATCGCAATGAGCCCCTGTGAGTTATTGATTGAGAATGACAGAGCCCACTTTATGACTAAGCGTTTTGATAGGGAGCAAAACCGTAAGCTTCACTATCAATCCCTGTGCGCTATGGATCATGCGGATTATAAGAAGCCGGGCCAATATAGCTATGAGCAACTGTTTGCGCTGATGCGCCAGCTACGTTTGCCAAGAGGGCAGGCTTTAGAAATGTTTAGGCGTATGGTGTTTAATATTGTTGCTAGAAATAATGATGATCACACTAAGAACTTTGGCTTTCTGCTTAACGAAGATAAGCGCTGGTCATTGGCGCCAGCATTTGATGTAGCATATTCCTATCGTCCTGATTCAATTTGGGTCAGTCAAAGTCAGTTAACCTTAAACGGTAAGCAGGATGAGTTTACCTATGATGATATCAATGTCATTGGGCGCTTGTTTGGTCAGGATGCTAAGCAGATCATAGAGCAGGTGGTCGAGGTGGTATCTCATTGGCGAGATTATGCAAAAGAGACCCATGTTTTTCCTGAGCTTACCGCACTTATCGATAGCAATTTAAGATTAAAATTATAAGGTTAATGCTATAAGGCTAACCTTAAGTTGCTTTGTACATCGCCCGTATTGTGCATCAACACTGCGGGCATTAGGCTGCTTGTTCTTTTAATTGTTTATTATTTAAGTTGTTTACTATTTTAGTTGCTTACCGCTTCTTACTGCTCACTCTGTTCTTTCCCAAGTTTCATACAAGTGCAATCTTCTAGTCATATTCCTATGGCGAAATAGCCCGCGCCGTTGCAACTAAGGTCTGGTTTTTATTATCGCCTTGGTGATGGCCTTTACACTCTAATGACTCACAACAATATATTCATACTCAAGGGAAAGAATATGACCTCCTGTCTAAACTGCTTGCCGGTTTTACACTGTTATCCGCTGTTAGCACACCAGTATTTGCCGATAGCGATCTTTATGTCACCAACAACTCATCTCAAATGATGTCGATTCACATTGAGCATACAGGTAGCGATCTGCTTGAAAAAGGTGATGAATGGTACCAACACGCCGACACGCTAGGACCTTGGGAAACCAAAATGGTGCTGAGCTTTAATCGCTGGACAGGGGTGAAATCCGGTGAGCATTATCGCTTTGATACCATACTGACGAATGAGCAAGGCCAAAGCGTGACCCTCCACCAGCAGGTGAACGGTCATTGGTATAACTCAAGCCTTAAACATAGCGCGAGTAGCGATAATTTAAACCTTGTATGGCGAGATGATCGCGATATTTATCGCCATCAAATTGAAATGGGATCTGCGGTGGCGGATACCGAGCTGGCTTATAATTCGAGTGCCACGGCTCGCTATGATGATCTCTATTACGCCATTACACCTAAGCAAACGAATCCAACACCAAGCAATGATGCCGATGCATTAAGTGTGATGACCTACAATATCTGGGCATTGCCAGCTATTGCATCCCATATTGGCGATCGCTATCAAATATTGCCTGAGCATATGAAAGGCTATGATGTCATTATGCTGCAAGAAGTGTTTGCGTCGGGCAGAGATGCTTTCTTACGAGAACTGGCCAAGGAGTATCCTTACCAAACCCGTATGTTGGATAAGCCTGGAGTTAATATTTACGATGGTGGCGTGACGATTGTCAGCCGTTACCCAATTGTCAGCCAAGGCCAGTTTGTTTATCCAGATTGTAGCGGCACCGACTGTTTTGCTGATAAAGGGTTAAATTATGCCGAAGTGATTAAGCAAGGTAAGGCATATCATTTGGTTGCGACTCATACCGCGTCTTTTGATACCGATGCGGCGCGGGAGAATCGTCAGCGCCAGTTTAAGCAGATGCACGACTTTATTGCTGCGCGCAATATTCCAACGACAGAAACCGTTATCTATGGCGGAGACTTCAACGTCAATAAGCGTAAGTTCGCAGATGATTATCGAAGTATGATGAATAACCTGAGTGCATACGAACCCAACTATGGCGGATATACAGAATCAACATTTGACCCTCGTATTAACGGCTTTGCGGGTAAAGCGCTATCTGGTGGTGAGAATATTGAGTATCTAGACTATCTAGTGGTGAGCAATAAGCATCAAGCTAAGCGCGATAATACCAATGTTGTGTTAGTGCCAAGAACCAGTGATGAGCGCCTTTGGAAGCATTGGAATCTATCTGATCACTTTCCGGTTGTCAGCACTATTCGATAGCTGACAATTAGAAGCTGCAATGGAATGTTAAGTAATTTATGACAAACACAATTAAGGCTGCTCGTAAGAGCAGCCATTTTTTCAAACTGGCATTAGGCTCTGCTGCTATCGCTTTGGTTGCTGTTATAGTTATGGTGATTGCTTATTTCCACGACTCAAGTGAAGTGGAGCCCAAAGTAGGTCAATCGATCAATGTACCCTCTTTCATCGCAACCGATGCTACTAAAACCAGTGTTACCAATAAAGATAGGCCAATAAGTACGCAAGCAGGTAAAACCAAACCCAATAACAGTGAACTTAATAAAAGGCCTCAAACCAGTTTATCTCCCAACGAGGCGGGTATTGAATTTGATGCTCAGGCTTTAGCGATAGCGCTGAGTACAGCAGGCGGAAAGGCGCTAAGGGATAAACTTACTGAGTTTTGGCGACAGTGCCGCTCAATTAATGTCTGTGACGCTAGATTATTAGCGCTTTATGCCCATTTAAGTCGTGAAGATTACCAAATGATTGCTCATTATCACGCGCTTAACAGCGAGCGAGACGCGCTAATGGGGATGGAATCAGTTTCTCATGCACTATCTCTATATGACAAAGTGGCTAGGGTTAAGTTAATTGATCAGCAAATATGGGGCGTGAATGCAGAGCGTCTCTATCGAGATCTGTACCAAATGTATGACGAGCGACTTTCAGCTAGTGAGCTCTATGATATTCATGATGCCGATGAGTATCTCGCTCAGTTCGATAAGCTGCAACAAGCGTTTTCGAGAAATCGGGCAGATAGAGGCGAGAAAGTGATAGGTGAGCAGCAGTATGAACAGGCTTTAACTTATTTACCTGAATATATGCCAGCGGCACAAAAGCAAAGAGTGAAAGAGGTGTTAGCCAAGCGCTATCTCGATGAACAGCAAATGGCCGAGATTAGAGTGCGAGAAAATCAAGTACAGGCGCAAGAGGTGCAGGTTAAAAACTACCAGTTAGCGCTGCAAGAGTTGCAATCTCGCCTCAAAAATGAGCGTAGAACTATTCATGCTTCGCTGACTGAAAGTGAATGGCTTACCTATTATCAAAATCAAATTCACGAATTTAGAGTGAGTTTTTTTAATGGCTAGATGTTAGGTTTGATGGGCCAACTTCTGAGCTGGTATTGTTTATTGGTTGCTGTAGTGTGAATAACATTGAATGCAGTTTGAGCGTGAACTTAGCCAATATGAACTTCATCTGGCTTAAACAAATTGATATATGATGCCCGGGCGCAAAAAAGGCAATCCTTAATGGATTGCCAATAGGGTGAAGGCATGATGAATATCTATCTGACCCGAGTACTCTTTCTTTAACTTAGTTATTTAACCTAATTCTTGAACCTAAGTTATTTAACCCGAGTATAGAGATGAGTATTGCAGTTGGCGCAGTATCTGTCGCTGCTACAAAGGCTACCGCACATAGCACATTCATAGACACACTCGTGGGTGTGCTCATCTTCAATTAACTCTTCGGCTAAGCTGGTGGTTAACCTTAAGCTATTAAAATAGGGGGCGCGATTGGGCCTGTAAGTGAGGTCATTAATGCCCGCTTTTTTGGGAATGATCAGTCTCGCCATAAGTTACCTCCTTGTGAGCCTTGTTTTGCCACATGTGATGGCAAATTTGGTGATTCTTGGCCTGTGAGCATACGGATAAAGTGATAATTTATTCGCGCTATTGCATATCAGTCAGAAAAATACCGAGATTATATTTTTCATTTTGCATGAAGTGACAATAATTATGCGCACTCTTAATTGGTGACCAAGGTGAAGCGCTTTGCTTGTTTGGTGAACAAATAACTCACTTCGACTATGAAGTTTAGATGAATTTTCTATGTCCAATGGATTAATTTCTGTGATCTCTCTAACGTTCCCAAATTCAAATTAGCATTTACTGAAAAAGTCGCAGACCCAAGTCATACCTAATATTCAGTCAATAATCGTTCCACTGTCCGTGACCATGGTTAAACCATGAAAGGTAAATGTGATCTAATTCTCGTTTGTAAAGATTGTTGCGAATGATAACCGTTATCATTAAGATCGCCGCGTTTTTTGAATCTTTTGAGAAAAATCATGTTGACGAATAAACCTTTAATTCCATATCTGCTTTCGACGCTATCTATTGCGCTGTTATCTGCTTGCGGAGGAGGTAGCAGCAGTAACTCTGTACCAACCTTTAGCCAATCTCCTATGGCAGTCTCGTTAAACGAAGACACCAGCACCGCACTGAGCTTAACTGCTACCGATGCTGAGAGTGACGCCATTAGCTACTCAGTCACTAATGCGCCAGCAAATGGTAAGCTCGAATTAGATGGAAAAACCGGGCAAGCGACCTATACGCCAAATGCAAATTATTTTGGTAATGATCAATTCGAGGTTCAAGCTGCGGATGCGTCTGGCTTTAGCCGTTTAACGGTCAATCTTAGTATCGATGCGGTCAATGACGCACCTAGCGTTAACGCACAAACGCTTTATGTTACCGGTGGCGAGACTAAAACAGGGCAAATTGTTGCTGAGGATATTGATGGTGACACGTTAACTTATAGCGTGGTTAACAATGCAATCAATGGCGAATTGAGTATTGATGCTCAAACCGGACAAGTCACCTATAAGATCCATAATTTAAGTGCAGTCGATGATGAAGTCACTGTCAGTGTCAGTGATGGTCAAGAAACCGTTAACCAGACCTTGGCGATATCGACCAATATTGCCACCAATACCGATAGAGCCTATTACTATTATTCGTCGGACCTTTCTCACCTCAAACAGGCAGAGCAACTGGGGCAAGATCTTAACGACGATGTCAATCAAAACCAGATTAACGCTTCATTAGCAGCAGGGTATGCTTCGGCGGGTTATACCGAGCGTGTCGCGAGCTTGCTTAGCTTAGATAAAATCACGGCGCCAGAAGTGTTAGCTCGAGCACAAGCTGCTGTTGCTGACATTTATCAAAAGTCTAATTTAGCAGAATCAGCAGATACGCTCAGAGTAGAAGCAAAAGCACTCTATAATGAATACTTGGCGACCAAGGGAATAAAGAGCTTTAACGCTGATGATGTCGTGTTTTATGTCGACTTGGCCGAGTCGTATTCGGTTGCCAACAATCATGTTGCCGCAGCCGATGCGCTAAGTACCATAGATCTTCTTTTTTCATCCATTTTGGCAGAAGAATATAGCACAGCTGTGTTACGGGCTTATTTTGGTTACAGGGAGATAGTCGAAGAGATGGTTGCAGCATGGGAGGTCGATGGCTTAGACGCGAGTCGCGATCTTGCCATTATCCATGTCAATAAACTGAGTAGTTTAGCCAAGCAAATCGGCTATCAGGTAGCCAGTAATAATCGTAACGGCAATGAAGGCGAGCGCTACTACGCGATTAGACAAGTCGCGCAGTCATATGTGATTGATTATTACACTCGCCTTAATATGCGTGATCAAGCCAAAGGCGTTATGGCGGATCTATTAGCTCTGCATGGTGTAGTGGGATACGACCCCGCCTATAAGCGCACTGTTGATGCTAATAGTGACGTTACTAGAGTGGAATATTCAGCAGGTATTTGGAGCAATGTTGACAAGTTTTCTGTGCTTTATCCGGAATTGGACAAAAACCTCATTTTAAATGGTATTCCAGAGACTGATTTCTTTAAAACTATCGCAGCGCAAGATTGGGACGATGCATTATTAATGGCTAAGACACGTGTTGAGCCAGATCCTAATAAGTCCTTTTCATTGGTGGTCGATGCTAGAAATCCTGCTAAATTAAGAGATCACTTTACCAATTTAGTTCGATATAACGCAAGTACGCCTGGCTATGTATCTTACAGGATGGCGATGGCGGATTATGTCGGTGTTAAACTCGCTTTAGATGAAGCTGCCAAGTTGATCAAGTCTGAAGAGTACCAAAATCAAAATCGTGATACTCAATCATTTGTTGTGGGGAAATCAGGGTGTCTGGCAATTGTAAACCTTTATTTAGAGCTTGCCGATAAAGATGTTGATAACAGTACAGCCCATAAAGATGAGGTTAAGCAGTTACTCATATCTTGTGCACAAATAGCTAAGACCCTTTATTCCGAAGGACAAGATGGTACAGATGTTCCTATTGCTGACGCGATACGAGCTAATTCTGAATATATAACATATATGCTGCCATTAGGGATGAAAGATGAGGCTGAAGCTGGCCTGGCGATCGCTGAAACTAACCTCGCTAAATATGGCGATGATATTGTCTCAAAAGCGGAGCGTCTTCAGTACCTTGCCTCAGCAGCCTATCAAGGCAAAGATTATTCAAGAGCCCAAGCGTATTATGCTCGCGCCATAGATCATATTATCAAACTAGAAACTGACAGTAGTGATTTAACTTTAGGTCGTCAAACCCAGGATTTTTATAACCACTATACGCGCAAAGAAGCTCGATATAGAGATTATCTTCAATACTTGAGCGTGCATGGAGTTAGAGAGTCTAACTACGGCGAACTAAAGCAAAAGGCTATCAGTGAGTTAGAGCGCTTGCTTAAAACAAGTAGCGATAGACTGGCTACTGCCACTATGCAAACTCAGTTAACACTCGCACCAAAACTGGCCGATATCTATGCTGAACAAGGCGCATATGATAAAGCGCTTACGTTGATTAATACCGAGCACTTAGGTGATGTTGAGAAAAAGTCTATCCAAACTCAAGTGGCTAAGTTTAGTGCTAAACAAGATGCCTTTGCTGCAATTGATATCGCTTCAGTTGATACCGATAAGGATGGTAAACCTAACTTTTTCGCTGCTTGGGCGACAGAGGAGCAAATTCAAGCCAGTGGTCTTGTGTTGGATGAAGACAGCGATAATGATGGTTATGCCGATACAGAAGACAGCAGCCCATTAGATAGTAATGTTCATTAACAACTTGGGTCGATTTTGATGAAGTTAAATACAAAATTGACTCTTGTCGCTGCCAGCATCATGTTGGCAGTCGGCACTTCGAGTCTAAGCCTTAGTGCTAGTGCCCAAGATGTCGTGACAAACGAGGCTGAAAATCAGCAGTCTCACGAGGGAGGGAAGCTTGATAATCCAAGCACACTTGAGTCTGAGCTTGATCATCAAGAACCCATAGAGGTGATAGAGGTCGTTGGGCGTCAACCTACACCTATCTCCCATGATAGCCAAGGTGTATATGTCCTCGATAGAAAGATGATTGAAGATTATCGGTTTGGTAACGGTAATCTCAATGATATTCTCGCGGTAATACCTGGTGTGCAGTACAGCGACCAAAGTCAGAGCGTTGACCAAGCCAGTAATATTAAGCCTTCTGAAGTGTCGCTTTCTGGTGCTCAAGGGTATCAATCTGCTTATATCGTCGATGGCGTTGGTAATAACTCTAGATTGAGTACAGGGAATGCAAGTGTCGATCGAAATCTACTTCAGGATGTATCTGGACACAGTCAGGCCAGTTTCGTCAATCTAGATATCATTGATGAGATTGAGGTTTATGACTCCAATATTCCCGCTAAATATGGTCGTTTTGCTGGTGGCTTAGTCAAAGTTAATACTCGTAAGGCGGGAGAGGAGCCTAGCTGGTCTCTAAGTTATCGCCAGACCAGTGACAGTTTTGTTACCTATAACCACTTTTATGCGCCAGATTTTGATGGAAGCGATAGCCTAGTCAAGCCTTCCTATGAAAAACAGGACTTTTCAGCCAAACTTGCTTTGCCGTTAAGTAAGGATGGGGGGTTAATCGCGCAAATTCAGGGACTAAGATCAAAGGAAGTTCAGTCTCAACTTGGACAACCAAAGGAGCGTTCGCAAACCAATTACAATGGATTGATTAAATACCATCATCAAGTTTCTAATGTCGATGAAATAGCAATAACCGCACTGTATGCCCCCTATTTAGGTAACTACTTTGATGAATACGCTATTAACAGTGATTTTGATATCGATGGTGGTGCATCTAGTCTCGCTTTTGAGTGGCAGCACAGTGCTAAATGGGCTGATGTTGATACGCATGTGAGTTGGCACCAAAGTCAAAATAGCAAGACGGCACCAGAATATTGGCTCAACTGGCAAAATATTGCAGGCAAAAGCTGGGGGAGTTATGTCGGCAGTGCATCAAGCAGTGAAGGTGGCTATGGCAGTATTGATAAAACCCAAACCGCCTTTAGTGTAAAGCAGGATTTCCTACTGAATGAATCTCAGCTATTTGGCGTTGACAGTCAATTGAGTTTCGGTGGTGAGCTTAACTATCGTGTTACCGAGTTTGACCGATTGACCGATGCTATTTTGTATAGTGGCAGCGTGATTAACGCGTCAATTGATTGCTCAGGTTACACAATAGATTGCGTCGAAACCGAGTTTTATAAACCCATTGCTCAACTTGAAGCTGAGTTAGGGCGAAAGTTAGATTTCAGCCAAATCGATGATTTACTCCTGTTTCAGAGTAACGTTAAACAGGCTGGGCAATACTTTCAAACCCGCCAAGTCTCTCCTAAGTCTAATACTGAAGTAAAACTGGCCGCACTGAGCTTGTATGCCGAACAAGCGCTTTCTTGGGATCAGCTACAGCTTAACTTAGGCTTACGCTACGATATCAATGATTTTATGAAGCAGCATAATATTGCCCCCCGTTTGCGAGGCCAATATGATCTGTTTGCCGATGGTGAGTCTGTCATCGTCTTTGGTGCTAACCGCTATTATGAAGCCGACCTTTCCCATCACAAGTTAAACGAGTCCATTCAACCCACATACAATGAGATCAGGCGTACAGCAGATAATCGCTTGTTGTCGTGGGAACGAAGCAGCGTGGCAAACGGGTATCGTACCCTCTATCAAGATACCAAAACCCCTTTTAGTGATGAACTCTCTCTTGCTTATCGACAGGCTTTGTTTGGTGGCACACTTGAGCTGAAATGGCTAAAAAGAGCCAACAAGGAGCAAATATCTCGAGTCAGAGGGGTCAATGATCTCGGTGAGCAAACTCTGTATGCCAGTAACCTTGGTAGTAGTGACTATGAGCGCTACTCGATCTCTTGGATGGCACGTTTTGACAATCAGCACATTGAGCTAAACCTTTCCCATGCCAATAACAAAACCGATAAAGCCAGCTTTGACGGCGATGTATTAACTGAAACAGATGAGTCGCGTACTTATACTTATAACTTTGGCTATGACCAGAGTGAGCTTGTCTTTATAGAGCAGGAAATACCTGATGAAGATAACCCTGGAAAAATGAAGTTCGATCGCTCTTTGATCACCCTTAATGATTTAGAACTGCAGCGACAAGACTTTAATCGTCCCTATATTGCCAACCTCAGTTGGGGAGGGGAATGGGGAGCGTGGAAGCTTTCCGCCTTTGCCCGATATCACTCTAAACAGGACGCTATCTATAACACAGGACGTAAAGAGTCGGTAAAGGAAGCAACGGCGATTTGTAATGGTTGTGAGCCCAATAAAAGTGAATATTCGGTATACATTAAACGAGAAAAACCTGCGTATTGGCTCCTTAGCGGTAGTATCAAGTATGAGTATGAAATCAATAGCAATCATAGCCTGACATTAAGCTTTGAAGGCGAGAACTTGACCAATAATCGTACTTATCTGATTGCTCCTTATAGTACAGGCACAGAGCTGGGACGTCGTTTTTGGCTCGGTGTTTCCTATCAACATTAAATCCTAAACATATACATTGATTTTTGAGGTTTCTATGAAATTAATTATCACTGCGCTTACCGCTGCAACCCTAGTTATGAGCGTATCTTTGAAAGCAAACTCGGAGTTAACTTTGCCATCAAGCACAGCTAATCTGGGGCAAATCTGTTACCACGCCAATAATGATATTCATGATTATAAATGGCTAGAGAAGGCGACGCTCTACCGGGCAAAACTTGATGCCGCCATAGCGGATAAACTGGATATGTGTTGGTCAATTCAGAGCAAAGCTCAGCTTATTGAAGCAAAATTATTGAAGGCCACTGATGCGTCAGGTAACACGATAACCCTTAAATCATAGGCTTTATCTGTGTGGCTTTTGTTGAATTAACTTATTACGCCTTTTGCTGTGAATTTAATTAAAAGCCATTAAAGTGTAGAGCCCAGCGTTGGGCTCTTTTGTTTTCGGTTATATAAACAGAGAGTCATGGGTAACATGAGTAGGACGAGTTGTATTTGTTTTTTGTTATTGTTGATAGCTATGGGTCAAGGGTTAACGTTTGTGGCGTTAGCAGACAGCGTTTTTACCCAGGATTCGTCTTGTACTCTGTCACCCAGTAGACCAATTGTTATCAATGGGGCAGAGGCTGATGAGCTAAGACAAGTGTATTCACTTCCTAGTGCCTGCTGGCCTGAACCTGAGTTAGATGAGGGAGTGAAACACAGAGAGCTAGGCTTATTGCTAGAGCCTGAATTTCCGCCACATAACCCGCTAACGCGCGCAAAACTAGAACTTGGAGAGAAACTGTTTCATGACCCCAAGTTATCTCGCTCGAGGCAAATAGCTTGTGCTTCTTGTCATGATAAAGATCTCGGCTGGGGCGATGGTCGCCGAGTCTCTTTTGGCCACGATAGAAGGACGGGTAAACGTAATGCGCCGAGTATCGAAAATAGCGCATTTTATACCAGTTTCTTTTGGGATGGCCGCGCAGATAGCCTAGAAGAACAGGCTCTGATGCCAATCGTCGATCCCAATGAAATGAATTTTACCCTTCTGGAGTTAGAGCAGAGGTTGGCTTTAGATAGCGAGTATCCTGCTATGTTTAAGCGGGCTTTTGGTCGCGAGCGTATTACCGCTAAGGATCTTGCTAAGGCGATTGCCACCTACGAAAGAAGCATTACTTCCCGTCTTAGCCGATTCGACAGTTTTCTTATCGCTAGTCAAAATGGCAGAGAAAAAAAGGTATTGAAGCAGATATTTCCCGATGATGCATTGCGGGGCTTACACCTTTTTAGGACAAAGGCTAGATGCTTAAATTGTCACAATGGACCAGAAATGAGCGATAGCCAATTTCATAATATTGGACTGACCTATTATGGCCGTTTCTATGAAGATTTAGGCCAGTTTGAGCAAACTTATCACTATGATGATGTCGGTAAGTTTCGTACCCCAGGCCTTAGGGGCGTGATGAATACCAAGCCTTGGATGCACAATGGATTATTCGTAAACATGCGCGGCCTAATTAACTATTACAATGTGGGAGGCGTACAGCTTAAAAAGCTAAGTACAGACTTGAGATCGCCTGAAACCTCTCATCTTATGAAGCCTTTGCAGTTAACTGAGTCGGAGATAGAAGATTTAATGGCTTTCTTGGAGGCCATTAGCCCTTATCCTGCCAGTGGGCCGTCTCACCAGGTAATTGAACAATTAGATGAATAATTTGTTTAATAACCTCAGCTAGGGATAAGCAGCACGGCTCAAAACCGCTATTTTTGCGCTTCTCTGCGTTAGTTTTACTTGCAATAGGCCAGTTATTGACGTGTAAAACGGCCTTGATTAGCACTAAAAATAGAAGTTTTGAGGACTGAAAATAAGAAGTGAGATAACTATCAAATGGTTGCAGCACTCATTATCCCGAGTTGAGGTTAAATACGCACCAAGTTAGCCAAGATTACCTATAATTATCGCTTTCTATATTTTAAGGGAAGTTTACACATGGATGTTGTGCTTTACGTTATGGTGGATGTCACTGGTGCTCATTTTCACGTCGGCATAACGGCAGACTTGCAACGTAAGGTTTGTGTAATGCTGCAACAGCAGCAAAAGGGTGGTGCCAGTTTCCCACAATGGCATCAGCTAGTTTATGTAGAGCGCTTTACCTCAATACAAGGTGCAAAGGTAAGGGAAAAGCAGCTAACCTGCGCTCCGAGGAAAGTCATACGTCAATTAATAAGCTCGAAAGCTGAAAGTGTTTAGTAAAGTAATAGCAAGAGTGTAATCTGGTCCACCCACATTAAAACGAGCACAATTAGTGCTCGTTTTTTCATCAGTCAGTCCAGTTTATAAAAATAATTTTGCTTACTCCTAGAATACGGTTTTTAAGCTTGAAATCGCCTCTCGATAAGGCTTTTGTGCAATTTTTGGCTGATTCTGTTGTTTTTATACAGGCGAACTTATTGTTCTAAATGTTGAACAATCTAGCTGGGTTTGTTCATGTGTTAATACTTTGTTGCTAGCCGTTGCCTTAGAATCAGCTTATTAGCAGTAAAAAGTGTTAGCACACTATTTTTAAAATCAAACGCAATTACGGCTGGTTAATAAAGGTACGTTTTACTATGGCCTTCTAGCATGATATACGGCCTAATTTGACCGGTAATCGATCATATTTAGCTAATTTCTGTATTAAAATTACATAATTGCAAAATCATGGTTTTCAATAAAATGAGTGAGATCTACGCCACATATTACCCTAGTAATTATATACTTTACTGCTGTAAGCTCTATTCTCGTGTTGTACTGGATTAGCTTTAGAACCACGAGCTTGTAAATAAAAAGCTAAACTGTAAGCCCGAAAGTTAATTCGCAAAATAAAATAAATACCTACAAACCACGAGGACAATCATGATGAAAATCCTAACTGCTACTGCGACAGCTGTGTCGTTAGCACTTTGCTCATTCGTTGCTAATGCTGCTGATTTTAAACCAGCGGTAGCTTATGACTCTTCAGGTAAGTTCGATAAATCTTTTAGCCAAGCTGTTTATCAAAATGGTGTACTTAAGTACAAAGAGCAGTCTGGTAAGCAAGTTCGTGAATTCGTACCAGCTAACGATGCTCAACGTGAGCAGGGTCTTGAGCGTCTAGCACGCCGTGGCTTTAGCCCAATCGTTGTAGTTGGATTCATGTATGGTTCGGCACTAGAGAAGATGGCGAAGAAGTATCCTGATACTCAGTTCGTTATTATCGATGCTGTTGTTGATCAGCCAAACGTTAAATCTATCGTGTTTAAAGAGCACGAAGGCTCTTTCCTAGTGGGTGCACTTGCGGCGATGAAGTCTGGCACTCAAAAGGTAGGTTTCGTTGGTGGTATGGATATTCCATTGATTCGTAAGTTTGCTTGTGGTTACGAGCAAGGCGCGAAGTTCATCAACAAAGATGCTGAAGTTTTCCAAAACATGACAGGTTCTACGCCATCTGCATGGTCTGATCCTGCTCGTGGTGCTGAGTTGACTAAGAGTCAGTTCACTAAAGGCGCTGATGTAGTATTCGCTGCTGCGGGTGGTACAGGTGTAGGTGTTTACCAAGCGGCGAAAGACGAAGGTAAGTTAGCGATTGGTGTTGATTCAAACCAAAACTATATGCACCCAGGTAACATGCTAACTTCTATGGTTAAGCGTGTAGGTGTTGCGACGCTAGAAGTCTTCCAAGCTGCTGAAAAAGGCAACTTCGCTCCAGGCATCGAAGCGCGCGGTCTTAAAGAGAACGGCGTAGGTTGGGCTCTTGATAAGTACAACCGTGAGCTTGTAACTCCAGAAATGGAAGCTAAGGTTAATGACATTGCAGGTAAGATCGTGAGCGGCGAAATCAAAGTTCACGACTATATGTCTGACAACAGCTGTAAGTTTTAAGCTTAAGTAAATATTGTCCTCAGGTATGGGCATTGAACATAGCTTCAATGTGATACCTGAGGCATTTTGCTTTAAGAGGCTAACCATGCCGCTTTAAGACGCTCTAGTTTGGGAGTCTTAGTTTAGATTAAACGGTTTAGACGAAACGTTAGTATAGATGAAGCGATGGTTTAGGGGTCTCATCTATCATAGTGTTACTGAACGAGTAACAAATTCTTCTTATATGGAATTTGAAGAATCTTTCTAGTGGTATCCATAGGACAGCAAAGAGAAACATAAGCTATGTCCAATATTTCTAGCGACAGCACTTTTGCATTAGAGCTTGAAGGTATCGATAAAAAATTCGGTGCGGTTCATGCGAATAAAAATATAAGCCTGCAAGTTCCAGCAGGTACCATTCATGGCATTATCGGTGAAAACGGCGCAGGTAAATCTACGCTGATGAATATCATCTATGGCTTCTATATGGCCGATGAGGGTGATATTAAAATTAACGGTAAAATCCAAAAACTGACCAATTCAAAAGAGGCGATAGCCCATGGCATTGGTATGGTGCACCAGCACTTTATGTTGGTTGATAACTTTACCGTACTGGAAAATGTAATTCTTGGCGCCGAAAGTGGGGCCGTGCTTGAGCAAAGTTTGTCTGAAGCTCGAACAGAACTTGAACGTCTTGCGAAAGAGTATCAGCTCGACGTACCTTTAGACGCCTTGATTGAAGATCTGCCTGTTGGCCTTCAGCAAAGGGTAGAGATCCTTAAAGCCCTGTATCGTGGTGCTCGTATTTTGATTCTTGATGAGCCAACCGGGGTATTAACGCCGCAGGAAACCGATCATCTATTCCATATCTTTGATGCATTGCGTGATCAAGGTGTGACCATTTTGCTTATTACCCATAAGCTTAGAGAAATTCTCGCCGCTACTGACAATGTATCAGTGATGCGCCAAGGCGAGATGGTTGCCCACAGAAAGACCAGTGAAACTAACAAAGAAGAGCTAGCCGAGTTGATGGTAGGGCGTAAGGTTCGCCTTAAAGTCGATAAGAAAGCCAATGAAGCTAAGGATGTCTTGGTTTCGACCCATAATCTTACTTACAGAGATGAGATGGGGGTCGATAGGCTGAAAAACGTCTCTATCGATATTAAAGCCGGTGAAGTTGTCGGTATTGCCGGTGTTTCTGGTAATGGTCAATCTCAGCTAATTAACTCTTTGGCAGGCCTGCTGACACCAACTAGTGGTGAAATTAAGATAGGTAGCAATACCATTTCTGCTCAAAATCCAAGCTCACCGGATGCGGTGCGTCAGATGAGTGTAGGTCATATTCCAGAAGATAGACTGCACATGGGGTTGATTAAGCCCTTTAAGGCTGAAGAGTCTGCCATTTTAGGTCATCAAGAGATGCCTAAATATAATGGCGCCATACTTAATAAGCCTAAGGTGATTCAGCAAGAGTGTGAGCGTCTAATGGAAGAGTGGGACGTACGTCCACAGGATCCAAAGCTTCGCAGCTCGCTATTTTCAGGTGGTAACCAGCAGAAACTGATTATTGCCCGAGAAGTCGATAAAAACCCTGATGTACTGCTTATCGGCCAGCCAACCCGTGGTGTTGATATCGGTGCCATTGAGTTCATTCACAAGCGTATCGTTGAGCTGAGGGATGAAGGTAAGGGCATTTTGCTGGTTTCAGTTGAGCTGGATGAGATTATGGCATTGTCGGATCGCATTATTGTGATGTTTGATGGTCAAGTCGTCGGTGAAGTGAGCGCCGATAAAGCTAATGAGAAAATTTTGGGTATGATGATGGCCAATATTATGCCGGATGAACTGGTTGAAGATAATGGAGGTCAATCGTGAACGACTCAAAAATCCCTGCTTGGGTAAACATTATCGTTTTACCTTTAATTAATATCTTTTTCGCTTTTGCGTTTGCGGCCATTATTTTCGTTGCGGTTGATGTTAACCCTATCGAGGCGGCTAAGGTGATGATCGCCGGCTCTCTTGGTTATCAAGAGGGTGTCGGTTACACCATGTACTATGCCACCAACTTTATCTTTACTGGTCTCGCGGTTGCGGTCGCTTTCTCTGCCGGTCTATTTAATATCGGTGGTGAAGGTCAGGCTTATATCGGTGGTTTAGGTGTTGGCCTTGCATGTTTGGCATTTGATCAGAGCTTACCATTTTGGGCAATTTTGCCTATTACCATGGTCGCCAGTATGGTGTTTGGTGCGCTTTGGGCATTGATCCCTGCTTATCTGCAAGCCTATCGCGGCAGTCATATCGTGATTACCACCATTATGTTTAACTTTATTGCATCGGCGTTGATGGTTTACTTAATGGTGAACGTACTTAAGCTTGATGGGCAAATGGCGCCGGTATCGCGTATCTTTGAAAGCGCGGCCGTGCTACCTATGTTCCACGAAATGGCAGCTTGGGCCGGTATCGAATTCTCTGAATCGCCAATGAACCTGAGCTTCTTTATCGCCCTTGGTTGTTGTGTGCTTGTTTGGTTGCTGTTATGGCGTACCCGTTGGGGCTTTGCGATTCGAGCTATGGGTGCAAGCCCAAGTGCGGCTGAGTATGGCGGTATCAACCATAAGAAGCTCACCATTATTGTGATGCTTATCTCTGGTGCCTTATCTGGCATGCTAGGCCTTAACGAAGTGCAAGGCTTTAGCCAGCAGCTAAAACTGGACTTTGTTGCAGGTTATGGTTTTACCGGTATTGCTGTGTGTTTGATTGGTCGTAATCATCCAATCGGCATTATTTTGGCAAGTATTCTATTCGGCGTCTTGTATCAAGGTGGTGCAGAACTATCCTTTGATTTCCCGAATATCGATAGAGAGATGATCCAAGTGGTTCAAGCATTGGTCGTTCTCTTTAGTGGTGCTTTATCTCTGATGTTAGTTAAACCAACTGAGAAGTTGTTTGTTTATCTCGATCAGAAAAAGAAAGCCGCTAATAACACACCTGCGGAGGCCTAATCATGTTTGAGAATCTCATTCTTATTTTGGACGCCACCTTAAGGGTATCGGCTCCGCTTATTTTAGCTGCCTTGGCAGGTTTGTTTTCTGAACGCTCTGGTGTGGTTAACATTGCACTAGAAGGTAAGATGCTTGGTGCTGCTTTTGCGGCAGCTGCCACCGCATCGGTTACTGGCTCTGTGTGGTTAGGTTTACTTGCAGCAATTGGTGTTGCCGTATGTTTATCCCTAATTCACGGCTTTGCGTCTATTACCCATAGAGGTGATCAGATTGTATCTGGTGTGGCAATCAATATGCTTGCCGTAGGCTTAACAGTGACTTTAGGTCGCTTCTGGTTTGGTCTTGGTGGTCAAACGCCAGCGCTTAAAGATTCTGAGCGTTTTGCGCCTATCACGCTACCTGGTGCCGATGCGGTTAAAGATGTGCCAATTCTTGGTCCTGTATATAGTGAGCTTATCTCAGGTCACAATATTCTTGTGTATCTCGCGCTAGCGCTAGTACCACTCGTTTACTGGATTGTGTTCAAGACACGTTTTGGTCTGCGTCTACGTGCTGCTGGTGAAAACCCCCATGCGGTTGATACTGCGGGTATCTCTGTAGCGTGGATCCGTTATCGTGCGCTTATTGTAGCGGGTATTTTAACGGGTATTGCCGGGACTTATCTGTCAACGGCGGCTAACGCTGGCTTTGTACCTAACATGAGTGCGGGTAAGGGCTTTATCGCACTGGCAGCGCTTATCTTTGGTAAGTGGAAGCCAGTACCTGTGTTGTTTGGTTGTCTGCTGTTTGGCTTCTTAGATGCGCTAGCGATTCGCCTACAGGGTGCTGAACTGCCAATCGTTGGTCAAATTCCGGTTCAAGCTATTGAAGTATTGCCATACGTGCTAACCGTACTGCTGCTCGCTGGTTTCATCGGCCGCGCAGTGGGACCCAAAGCTGTTGGTCAGCCATACGTGAAATCTCGTTAATTAAATTGAAATTAATGTATTCAAAGCCCGCTAACAATAGCGGGCTTTTTGTTGCCGTTAGTTCTATACAACAATCATCACTTAGATAGTTAACGCAATTTAGCGGCTCAATGTTAAAGCTAATCACCACAACTAGCGTCTGTAGTATCACTGTAATCAAATAGGTCACCCAAATAACCGCCAGAAGAGCCGTTTTTTGATCTTAGGTGATTATCTGATTTTACATTTTCGCGCTCATTGAGCGTTTTAATATCATCATCGGAATAAACGAGAGCTGATGGCAAAGCTTGCTGGCAAAACTCGCAGTGCTTAACTCTGCGGTTATAGATGAGACCGCCGCATTGAGGACAGGTGTACTTCATCGTGTTAGCTCTCTTTATCTATTTCTTTCAGTGTCAGTTGTGTCATTTTGGCTGAATAACCGTTGAGTTTTTTGTGCCCTGGAGACCAGCCAATCAAAAAACGCTCAAAGTCTGCCCAGGCGGTGGGAACTAGGCCTCGCCACTCCCTTTCAAGTTCGGTGACTTGAGTTAGATTCAGCTTATTCGCAACTTCTAGTTTAAGTTGACTGAAGTAGTAATCAGTTAAGAGAGCGGCATACTCTTCTAACTCTTGCTCGTTAAATACGCTGCCGAGAAAGTAGCACAGATCTCTTACGCCGCAGCCTGCGCCAGTATATTGAAAGTCAACTCCAGCAACTTTGCTCGCATCATGGTTAAAGCAAAAGTTGGCGAGTTTTGCATCGCCATGGACAAGTGATGTAAAGCGTGTGTTATTGAGCCTATCATCGAGTATCCATGCTGCATCTTTTAAAGCGCTTTCTGGCATACGCTCAAGTTCTTGGGTGCGTGTTGCAAGATGCCAATAGCAGCCGATAGGCCACAGGCCTTTAGGATGGTCATCCGCCAATACAGTCTTGTCAGTATCTACAATGCTTGCTGAATGAAATTGTGCAAGCCAAGCTAAACAAGGTTTTGCTTGCTGGGGTGATAAGCTGCTTGGTCGGTTGAAATAACCAAGAGTGTCGAGATCGCTCATGATAATCAATGACTCTTCAGGCTTATCCTTATTAGGCGTTATGACGCCATAGCAAGCTGGTATAGCGGGTAGTTCTATACACTTGATGGCCCATTTCTGATACCAGTTAGCCTCTACTTGATAGGATGTTAGCTTTCTTTGGTGGCCTATATCGGTATGCCATCCCCTTGGATGCTTATCTGAATCCGGAGGAGCAATCCATTTGACAATAATATGTTTAGGGGAGGCTGAACGTGAGATATTGTCTTGGTAATGGAGTTGATAACGTGCGAGTTCTCCATAGCCGCTCCATAAACTTTGTACAGTTTCTATTTTCTCAGCACCAATTGCAGCAAAGTGTTGTAACAAGATGGGAGTGAGATCCACTATTTCTCTCCACATTTAAAGGTGGGAATATGCTATCTTATTTCGATTACTGAGACACCGAAAATATGGCTTAGGCAAGAGATGAGTAAGGCAAAACCCGCGAATAAAATGTGTTTGAGTATTCTTTATCGTATTGAACCTGGCTGTCTTGGCCCCCAGGGGGTAGACGAGGTAGAAGACTTTGCTCATGTGGCACAAAAATACTTTAACCTGACCTGTGCCGATAAAATCAGTTGGCAACTGGTTCCTCGCTACAATAAGCGATTACCTGAGTTTCAATATTCGGTCGCAGGAAAAGGGTTAGATAAGCATCAGGCAACATCAGTGCTCGAGGCATATGGCTTAAAGTTAGATGAAATAGAAGCAAGATTTGAAGATAAGCTACCTGAGCTTATCGACCAATTTATTGAATCAAGAAAAACTAGGAATTAAATGATGACAAAACATGTACTTATTACTGGTGCTAACAGAGGAATAGGGCTTGCCTTAGTTAAGGAGTATCTAGCGCTTGATTGGCATGTTGTCGCTTGTTGTCGTTCACCTGAAAGTGCCCATGAACTTACAGAGTTACTCAACGTTCATGAGGGGCTAGATCTATTTGAGTTGGATGTCACTGACTATGATGCGGTTGCTGAGCTCGCTCTCTCGTTAGAAGGGTTGCCGTTGGACTTACTTATCAATAACGCAGGCTATTATGGTCCTAAAGGCTATGGCTTTGGTCATACCGATGTTGACGAGTGGCGTAAGGTGTTGGAGATCAATACCATTGCGCCGCTTAAACTTACTGAAGCTTTCTATCCACATCTGTCAGCGGCTACAGCACCCGTTATTGCATGTATGTCGTCAAAGGTTGGCAGCATGACCGATAATACCAGCGGTGGTGGCTATATCTATCGCTCGTCAAAAGCAGGGTTAAATTCAGTAGTGAAGAGTTTATCCAATGATTTATCGCCTCAAGGTATGATTTCAGTTGCTTTGCATCCGGGTTGGGTACTCACTGAGATGGGCGGACCTAATGCACTGATTGATACGCAAATGTCGGCAAGGGGCTTGATTGAGGTTATCGCAAACTTAAGACCTGAGCACAGTGGGGATTTTTATGACTATCGAGGAAAAGTGATACCTTGGTAAGTTAAGATTATTGAGGTAACCAAAAGAAAAAGGTTTGCCCTAGAGCAAACCTTTTGGAATTATAAAAATTCTTTAAAATAACCGCTTAAAGCTTTTAAATTTTAGTCACTACCACGTCTTGACCAATCTCTCCGGAATCCCAGAGTAAGACAGCTCCTGATATGCTGGCATTATTGGCAAATGCCGTTATTTTCAGGTTTCCATGACGTTTAGATTTTATATGAATATTAATTTGTAGAGTGAGTGACTCATCCTGCAAACTTTTGTATTCATAAACTTTTACGGCTTCGTTATTGGCCTGATTGTCGTAAAAATACCCTCTATTTTGTGACGAAAAAAGCTTCATATCCGTCATCTCTGGCTTCGTCTCAATATTTGCAATAACGAGGTCTAAACTTTCGTTGGAGCCATTTATAAAATAGAGCGCATTTTCTTGGCGCTTAAGCCAAAAAACTGGGGTTCTGGTCGTACTTGTTATGCTGTCAGTGTCAACGGTTCCTAAGTCAGTGTGATGTGGTAACCACTCAAATTCATTGTCAATTCTTTCATGTACAATCATTATTTTTACCCATAGCCAAACATAAGCAAGATGAACTCGCTTCTCTTCTTTTGGCTACCTCTTGAGAGTCTTTCAGGCTTAACGCCCGGCCATTATGATTATTATATATTTGGTTGATCAATTTAGTTGGCTGCTCTACACGTCAATACTACCAAACTATTTTAGCAATTTGGTAGGTTAGAGCCTAGAAAAGTAGGCAAGGTCACAAGAATTGTGAATTTAGGTGAGAGAGCTCTCATTGGCAGTAAAATAAGGGGCCTTTTGCGACCCCTGTAGTAGTATTTTGCTAGATTTTAGGATAGTGAGGCCTAATATCTGTAGGAATACTTTCCATCTTCTTATTCAGTAGAGCGACTTCGTCTGCTAATACTGCATAGGTTTCTAAGAAGCTCTTAGCTTTTTCATATTCCCCTAGGGCTTGTATCATGCAAATGTCGTGAACAAGCTCTTCAACGGCTTTTTCCATCTTATCGAAGTTAACACTGTACTTTTGTGTCTTAGGATCAAAGCTAAATGCTTGCTTTTCCTTAAAGTAATTGTATTGAAATGCCGCGCCAGCACCATGGGCTTCATGAACACCAAAACGCATAGACCGGAATAGCCCTGCAAAATAGGTTACCAACATATTGTTTCGCTCGCTAATGGGCAGTTCGCCTTTATCCATAAGGAATAACATGTTGTAAGCGCCCATAACATCGGCTTTGCCTTCCTCTATCTTTGAGTATGTCTCTTGTAGTTCTTGAGCGACGGTTGTTGTTTGGCCATTCTTGGTTATGGTGCCAGGACCTAAGCCGTGGGCGAGTTCGTGAAAAAGCGTTTCGTTAAAGAAGTACTCTTCCATTAACAACGCTTGCTGGTCATCGGCAATGATCAAGTCAGAGATAGGCTTCATTACCGCTTGGTATTTGGCATTGAGGACGTTTTTAAGCATCACCTTTTTACTGCCTTTAACTTCACGGACATACTCGTCATTTGGCAAGTTAAAGGCTGTTGTTTGTACCGCAGGCTTATTGTCACCGCCACCAGCAACTTGTTCTACCACAGAAATAGGGGACTCTGAGCCCCGGTTGAGGTTTTTGTGCTCATCGGGTATTGGCAGGTTTAACTCCATTTGCTTTAGATACTTTTTATAAACATCGAGTTTTGCACTGTCAGCAGGGTTACGTACAGTGATAAAGGCTTCAAAGAAGGTCTTATAGCCAAAGAGCTTATCTGTATAGACTTCATAGGGGCCGATCGCGATTTCAAGTGAACCGTTAAGATCCATCCAGGCCATTTCGGAGTCACGATATTCATCGGTTAAGAAGGAGTCGGCTCTTTTATTCAAAAATGTTTTCAAGCTGGGATCTTGGGTAATAGCGGCTGCTTCTCGCATTAGCTTAGCGCTTTGTTCCATCTCTTTTTTGTAATATTGGCTATAGGGGATGGCTACCAGTTTATCGCCTTGGCGCTTAATGACGGTATAACCACTCTTAAAGTCAGCTTCATCTTCCGGGTGTTCTTTAATCCATTGGTTAAACTCTTCTTTCGTCAAGTCGACGGGGTAGACGCCAGCACCTAAAGGCCTCACCGTATCACCAAAGAATGGCTTATCATGTTCTAAGGTATCCCATTGACCATAATGCAGATCGAATAGGGAAAGTAACTTGTCTTGATTAGGATCCTTTGAGTTTAGGATCTGCTGGCGAACCTTAGCATTATCTTCATAGGTTTGACGCAAGTAGACCTTATCTAGAATATTCGCGACTTGAATGATTTTTCTCAGGACTTGAATGTCTGTTTCTGTCAATGTCGAAAGATCCGCTTGCATTTCGATATCAACAAACTGATCTAGCTTTGCCTGTAGTTGCTCTGCCGTTGTCTGTGAGGAAACAGTGGTCTTAGCTGGCACTTGACCTGTGGTTGGCGTCTCTTGGCAGCCACTGAGAGAAACGATAATGCTGATTGCAATCAATGATTTTTTGATAAGGCTATTCTTGTTCAAGGTATGCATCCTATTGTTGCCTAGAAAATTGCTTAATAATCTACACGCTAACCGTGCTAATGACTAGTTAGCCGACTTAAGCTGAATATATCGCTAAATGTTAAGGGTCATAGGCAGCTGTCGAGCAAGAAGTACTTTAAGTTGATAGCTTCTTTGTATAGGCAATCATGAATTGAGCGTATCGGTTACAGTAAAATACGCTGTGAGTTGCTCGGTGACAGCAGTCGGTTCGTTGAGCTCATGAAAAGCTAAGTGGATAGAGGTAACTGACAATAGCGCAAAAGAATAAGGCCAAAATTGTCTAAGATATTTTGGCCTTGAAAGAGTTGGTCAGTGTAGATTGAACCAAAGTATTAACATGCTATGAGCATGAACCGCAGCACATACCAGGTTCACCATGCTTTTTCTTGGTTTCTGTTCGCTCTTTTGAATCTAGCGTTTTGTTTGCCTCTACTGTACTTTCTTTGATTAGCTTTTCCTCTGTTTGCGATTCTGGTTCACGTTTTAAAATTTTACCGATAGAAAAACCCATGATTGACTCCTTACATACAATTTAAATGCACCTTATAAAGTCCGAGTAGATGAGTCAAGATTAACTAAAGAGGTATATCTGTCTAAATGAGACATTAGCCCGCGAATGTCGCAATAGTAAAACGTTCTCTAAATATATTTCAGTAATGGAAAAGTGAAACTAGGAGTAGACTCGATTTATCTAAGTCGTATTGAAAGATAGGTTGGGCTAAATGGCGAATCATAGTGATCATCATACGTTTAAACAAAGCGTGTTAAACATCATCAAAGATCCACTGTTATCATTTAAGCAAAAATCGGCGCAGCTTGCCCTTGCGGCCGATAGTCAACTTGATTATGTTGAACTGACACCTGAATGTTTAAAAGCTAAGAGTGATGGCATTATCTGCGATATGTTTGAAGGTCATGCTCCCTTTAAACCCAGATATGTGCTCCCTGACTATCAAAAGTTTTTAAGCCAAGGCTGCTGCTATCTGGAGCTAGCCCCAGCCGAAGATTTTGATGATGCTATCAATATGCTGTCAATTCTCTATCATCATGTTCCTTCAGTGACTAATATGCCTGTGTTCTTGGGGTATATCGATGAGCTGTTATTACCCTATGTGGGCGATCTCAACGAAGAGCAACTTTATCGTAAATTAAAACGTTTTTGGATCATGTTAGACAGAACGCTTCCCGATGCGTTTATGCACGCTAACATAGGGCCAAAAGACAATATTCTCTGTCGTCTCATTTTGAAAATTGATGCCGAGCTTGAGCAGGTCGCGCCAAACTTGACCTTAATGTATGACCCAGATATCACAGATGAGTCCCTATTAGGCTTAGCTATCGATAATATTTGTCACACGAGCAAACCCCATATCGCGAATTACCCAATTCACAAAGCTTGCTTTGATGAACAGGGTTTTGGGATTGTTAGCTGTTATAACGCCCTGCCTTTAGGGGGAGGAGCCAATACCTTGGTCAGGCTTAATCTTAAAAAGGCAGCAGAGCTTGCATCGAATGAGGAGGACTTTCTAAACCGTGTGTTGCCAGAATATGCTTCATTGATGTTTGAATTGATAGATAAGCGCTGCGCATTTCTACATCAAGAATCAGGTTTCTTTAATAGCTTTTTAGTTGAAGAAGGGCTGATTGACGAGTCCCGTTTTGCGCCCATGTTTGGTATCTATGGTATGGCAGAAGCCGTTGAGCTATTAATCGGAAACGCTGGTAGTAAAGGTGTTTATGGCAGCGATGAAACCGCCAATCAGCTAGGATATCGAATCTCTAAACAATTATCGGATATCGTCACCTCTACGCCAATCGATTTTGCCTACAAAGAGAGAGCCATGCTTCACTCTCAAGCTGGCATTAGCTTAGATACGGATGTCACTCCAGGTGTCCGCATAGGCTATGGCAATGAACCGGATCTTGTTACTCATATTCAAGCTTTAGCGCCTCATCATCAATATTATGTTTCTGGAGTCAGTGAGATCTTGACGCTAGACGATACTATCAAGTCGAATCCCATGGCTCTGTATCAGCTGTGCAAAGGTGCATTTAGTCTTGGATTTAGGGAGTTTAGTGCCAATATATCCTCTAATGACTTAGTGCGCATTACAGGTTATATGGTTAAACGTTCGGATGTGAAAAGTCTTGGTGAAAAGGGCTCTAGAATCAACACCACGGGCTTGGGAGCAGAAGCCCTTGAGTTGACACAAGTGAGCCAGCGTCAGGCGAGGGTAGTAAGTCATGAGTTCATCGCGGGCGAGCGTTAGTAAGATCCTAACCTTCTCCTGTGTCGATGGTCCGGGAAATCGGTTAGTCATCTTTTTGCAAGGTTGTAACTTTCGTTGCTTAAATTGCCATAACCCCCACACAATAGGCCATTGTGATGCTTGTGGTGTGTGTGTCGAGGCCTGTCCGCAGCAAGCCTTAATGCAGCAGCGTTATCACCAAGGAGGCGCTGGCAAGCAGATCGTTTGGAATAGCGATGCCTGTATTAGCTGTGATGCCTGTATTGATAACTGTGATAAAAACGCCAGCCCAAGAACCTATGAGTATAGTGTTGAGCAAGTTCTGTCATTAATTGATCGCAACCTTGCTTTTATCAATGGGGTTACCATCTCTGGTGGGGAGGCGACACTACAGGCTAAGTTTATTGCCGAGTTATTTCGCGCGATTAAGCAAGAGGCTAAGTATCGTCACTTAAGCTGCTTTATCGACTCAAATGGCAGTTTGTCGACGACTGCATGGGCTAAGTTACTTCCGGTGACAGATGGTGTCATGCTAGATCTTAAGGCGTGGAGTGACAATACCCATCAGTGGCTCACGGGCTATAAAATAGATAAGGTGATAGAAAGTATCAAGTTTTTGGCCAATAAAGGTAAGCTGTATGAGTTACGTTTGTTGCATATACCCGCTAAAACTGACTTTGAGCTACATATCGAAGCGCTAAGTGAGTTTTTAAACGACCTACCATCTGAAGTTATCATTAAACTTAACGCATTTAGAAACCATGGTACTCAAGGTGATGCAAAGACCTGGCCTAACTGTTCTGCTGAAGAGATCGAACGCCTTGCTAGTGAACTTTCTCTTTTTGGTGTTAAGAATATTCAGTTGCCCATTGTCTATTAAGATGAATCTCTATGCCACTTCAACCTCTATGGCGAGATAGTTAATAGGGTCAGGTTTCTCATTGCCGATGACAGCTGAGTAATATCTGTTGGTGCATCCACCTGTGAGCAGGATGGTGCATACTGTGATTGACAGAAACTAGGCTATAAACCACCTCACCATAGTTAAAGGGCAAAGGTTTAATGACTAATCCTTTTGCTTGTTGCGCGTGTAATGCCCAATGCTCAGAGCTGGTAAACAGTAGTTGAGTCTGATGACACATAAGCGCCGCGGCGCCAAAGTCAGGCACTTTAATACTAATATTTCTATGGCGCTCTTGCTGAGCGAGCTGCATATCGAAAAAAGGCTTTTGCAGATCTGAATCGTGAATTCCTATATGTCCATAACTTAGGTAATCATCAAGGCTAATGTTCTCTTTCTTGGCCAACGGATGTTCGGCGGCCATTAAACACACCATATGGTCGTCAATGAGCGTATGCCAGTTGAGGTCCGCATGGTTGCTTGGAGGCTGGCTCTTGTCATGTGGCAGGATAACGAAATCTAATTTGCCCGAGAGTAACCCATCGATACCTATATTGTCTTTAGAGTGAATGGTTAAATTAATGTCGGGTGCTTTGGCTAAGATATCTGCGGATAACCGAGCGCCAAAGAGCTCAAAGCTACTTTCGCGCATTGAAAGAGCAAAGCTACCTTTATATTTCAACGCATCAAAGTGCTCTTGAGTCACTATCTGATCTAAACCTAGTACCATCTGAGCAACGAGTGGTGCAAGCCGTTTAGCTAGTGGTGTGGCGATCAGTTGGTTTCCCCTTCGATAAAAGAGCTCGTCATCGAGAAAACCTCTTAATTGAGCAAGGGTTTTACTGATACTAGAGGGACTGACACAAAGTCTTTCGGCAGTCTGAGTGACGCTATGGGTTTGAACCAGCAGATGTAGCGTAATCATATGCTTCATGCTGATCCGCGAGAGTTTCACTAAGTCCATTCATTCACCGTGTATGCTAAGCTGGCATAATCCTATGCATATTTTACATTTAAGGCAATGACTTAGGGCTAATCTTGGGGATTAATGCTAGAATTTAGCGCTAGTTTCTTCTATTTATTTGAGCGCTACTATGTCCATTGAGCTGAATCAGTCACTTGAACATCACTTTGGTTTTAATCAATTTAGACAGGGTCAAAAGCTGGTTATTGAACAGCTACTCGCTGGTAAATCTTCCCTTGCTATTTTTCCAACAGGCTCAGGTAAATCCCTATGTTATCAGTTTACGGCTTTGCATTTGCCCCATTTGACTTTAGTTGTCTCGCCCTTGTTAGCGTTAATGAAAGATCAGTTATCCTTTTTAAATTCACAAGGTATTGCCGCAGCCAGTATTGATTCAAGCTTGACTCGTGAACAACACACGGATGTAGTCAATCGAGTGAGAAATGGTGACATTAAAATCTTAATGGTGTCGGTTGAAAGGTTTAAGAACGAGCGATTTAGAAAGTTTATCAGTTCCATTGCCATCTCTATGATGGTGGTCGATGAAGCCCATTGTATTTCTGAGTGGGGGCACAATTTCCGCCCTGATTACTTAAAACTTCCAAGCTATTGTCAAGAGCTTAATATTCCCCTTGTGCTCTTGCTTACTGCAACAGCGACAAAAAAGGTCAAACTAGATATGGCCCAGCGCTTTGGGATATTAGCTGAGCATATTGTTCAAACAGGGTTTTACCGCGGGAATCTGGATCTCACCGTCGAAGGCATTACCGACGACAGTAAGCAAGTGCGACTCGTCAACTTGCTATCCAATGAGCAGGGCGCTGGCATCATCTACGTTACTTTGCAGCAAGGTGCAGAAAACTTGGCGACTTACTTACAATCTCAGGGGCTCAATGCTGTTGCCTATCATGCTGGTTTAGACAGTGATGTAAGAGAAGCCATTCAAGAAGGTTTTATGTCAGGCAAGCATCAGTTTGTGGTTGCCACCATAGCCTTTGGTATGGGGATAGATAAGGCCAATATTAGGTTAGTGGTACATTATGATTTGCCTAAGTCTATCGAAAATTATAGCCAAGAAATTGGACGCGCTGGACGCGATAATCAAGGTGCGCGTTGTATTACGCTAGCGAATCAGAGTGGCTTACATACCCTTGAGAATTTTGTTTATGGTGATACTCCTGAGCACTGTGCCATTGGCTATGTTATCGATAATATCAAGGCAGAGACTCAGCACTGTGATTGGGAAGTGCAGCATAATGTGTTGTCTACTTCTGCGAATATTCGGCAACTACCGCTAAAAACCTTGTTGGTACAATTAGAGCTTATGGGAGTCATTAAGGCTAAATATGCTTATTTTGCTGAGTTTAAATATAAGTTTATTGAGTCAGAGCAAAGCCTGTTAGCCCGTTTTGAGGGAGAAAGGCGAGACTTTTTGACAGCCATATTTGACCATACTCAGTTTAAGCGAGTATGGGGCGAGCTGGATTTTGACGGGCTAACCCAATTTTATGCCTGTGATCGTGCCCGTGTAATAACAGCGCTAGAATATCTTCATGAGCTAGGCCTGATAGAGCTATCGGCAAAACGAATCACGGATGTTTATAGCGTCGATCCACAAGCTTTGAACAATCAAGATTTAGTCGACAATCTGTACCATTATTTTAAAGATAAAGAGATTAAAGAGATTAACAGAATTCAAACCATGGTACGCTTTTTTGGGCTTGCCAAATGCTTAAGTCATAATCTTGCGGCTTATTTTGATGATGACTCTGCTCCAAGCCAATGTGGACACTGCAGTGTATGTCGGGGAAGTGTTGCGACTTTGCCTCAATCTGCCCACGAAACTTGGCCAAATGATGAGGTGTTACTTGCTGATATTCAGGGCTTAGTCAATCACATGGCAGGGCATTCATTTCACTCTGTTACCCAGGAAACCTGTTGCCGCTTTTTAGCGGGTATAATCGTGCCTCAGCTATCTCGCTATAAGGTTAAGTCCCTAGCTGGATATGAACGACTGACTCGTTTTCGTTACCAAGAGATAAGAGATAAAGTCGCTATGCTATGGCCATTACTTACTCGCTTTAACTAGGAAATGTATGAAGAAGCATGCCGTTGATAAATTACTCACCAAGCACGATAACTTGGTTCATTCCGATGGTGTAAAGATTGTTTCCCACACTCAGCGGGAAGAGGGGAACTGGGTGCTACAAACTTTGATGATTCAAGATTGTAGCGCACCGTTTAAATATAAGAGGACTAAGCGTTTTCGTTCACTGGAAGGGCAAAGAGTTAATGTCACTTATTACCCAAGTGTTGAGACTGTGGCAGGATTTGAAATAGAGGTGATGAAAGTCGTCAGAATCAAGCGTGCTTAATTCAATTTTATTGAAAGGATTAAGCAAGTTTGAGGCAATATTGCTACTAACTTATTGATATAAAGATGTATTTTGCTTGAAATATTTTGATTCAACAATGCCGGTCTAGTTAGCTGCATCCGTTACAGGGCGGCAGTTGACCCCTTTGAGTAACACTGATTCACCGGATTTTTCATGCTTGATAAAACAAGCATCTCCTCGCTTCACTAAAGTAAAGGCCTGAGGAATATCCAAGCTTCTTCCTTGTAACGGCAAACCTTTGCTATCTACGTGTTGCTGACGCTCAACTAATACTCTTGGCTCAGTAGTAAAAGCAGACTGAGCCAGAGTGACAGGCAAACCATTAAGTAAGCCTGTAATCACCTCTGTTATTTGGCTATGAACTTGCTTAGAGGGATGAATAAGCACAGCGTTAGTTTCCGGTTTATTCGACATGGCACAAGCTCCTAAAGAGATTAATGTCAAAAGAACTAAGGTGTTGCTAACTTTTTTATGCTTATTCATATTTTGGTGTCCCTTCTATTAAACCAGATATAGATTCCGAACTAGTGCGTTAAAATCCTATTTTGAACCGCTTGGGTTTGCGCTCGGTTATCTTGGATCTTCAATCCGTCATTCACTGCTTGTTCCTGTAGCAATGCTGTACGGCTAATGAAGGACTTAGCGCCAGTTGGAGCAGGACAGGAGCCTGTACGTCTATATTGGAGTGCTGCAGCTAGCATAGCTTCATTAGGATCACCAAGCTGATGAGAAAAATCATCATCAACAGCACAACCTGTTACGCTCTCGCCCGAAATGACGGGACTGGACGAGGGAGTAAAGCCATTTGCATATTCGCCAAAGCCTTTTGCATTTTCACCTTTAAACTGAATGGTGAAATAAGTCGTGCCGCAGTTATCCGTTGGATAAAATCCATAAGGCTTACCGCAGGTGGTCCCCCCCACAAGAATCACTTCTACATTGATCCCTCTTAAGCCATTAATCAAAGCTTCACTGGCTGAGCAGGTATTATCGGTACTGAGAATAAATACACGTTTTAAAGCTAGGTTAGGTAATGGGTCGTTTTGAGGCAAACTAAAACCTAATCCAACATTAAAAAATGGAAATGGTAGCAAATCTTGTCCTGTTACCGGATTAGTTGCTGGATGCTTATCATTGAACACGGTTTTTTCAAATATCTTGTCGGTAGTGAAATCACCTGCAACCATGTAGCCTAATTGGCTAGCCAAGGCTAGAAGACCGCCGCCGTTATACCTAAGGTCAATAACGAGATCTGACACGTTTGCCGTCTTAAGCTGGTTAATCGCATCTTTTAGCTGTTTCTCTGCTGGTGCGATATGAGAATTAAATAAGAAGTAGCCAACATTGCCTTCTGTTGTTGCTATTGTCTTAACGTTTTGAACAGGATCCGATACCAGCTCAACGGCTGCCATACTGATTTCTCGAGTGTCATTTGAGCCCTGATCGCGAATGGTAAAGCGATAGCTTTTACCTTCTTCTCGAGGAAATAATGCCGCATTGATTAGATCGATACTTGCCTGATCGTTGGCGTTGACGACATCAATATCATTAACTTTCAAAATCTCTGCGCCGCGAATAAGATTAACTTGGCTAGCAGGAGAATTTGGCTCTGTATAGCTCACGATGACTTTTCTTGGGGGAGCAGGGTTGATTAATACCAGTTTTGCACCGTAACTCAAGCTAGTTCCAGATTGGCTCTGCTTGTTCCACTCCGCAGTAGAAAGGGCAAAATGGAAATTATCTTTAGGTACACCACTAGCTGTATTTTGATTGGTTTTGAGTTGTGCAAAATAGCTAGGGATGGTGAAACCTGCGGGGTTGTTATCAGCAATTTCGTTATACCAGAGATAGGTATTATTGCTCCAAGATCTTAGCCAAAGCTTCTCGTCAGTCTCTGTACCCGACTTATCTAAATATGCCTTATTAGTAGCAGGGTCGATTCCACTTCTTGGGTTAACGCATAGGTTTTTAAACTTTGATTCATCCTCAAACACACCTTGGACCCAAGTTGAGCCACCAGAACCACCTGTATTACCAGAACCACCCGTATTACCAGTATCGGTATTCGAACCGCTACCACCGCCGCCACAAGCTGACACAGTGAGTAAGCAAGTCGCGATTATGCTTAATTTAAACTGGCGGGAATGAGTCATAAAACTGTCCTTCTATGTTTATGAGCTATTAAAAGTTATTGACTGTGAGATTAGATTCATTTTACGCCAATACATCGAATTGTCGAGGGGATGTAATAAGGGTTAACTCTATGATCTAATTTCATAAACCCTAATGTTATAAGCGTGTTGCTGTTTATTTGCTTAATGGCTAAGGAATAATGTCAAAATTTGAGCGATTATCGTCAATTTTATATCGAACTTTAGTGTTTTCAGGAATCGATAATAATAATGGTCGCTCAGGAGTGATTGTCACCGCAAGATTGCTGTTAATAGGTAAAAATTGCTCTACTAACGCTTGGTCAAAACAGGCTTTCATTGTACTTGGCCCGCGATAAACATCGGTTAATTTATAATGCAGTTCTTGTGAGTTAGTGTCTTGGGTCAAGGTGCCAAATAAACTGTGCTTATTACAATCAAGGGCCAACACTTGGCCAAACTCTAAAACTAAGGGAAGGCTAGTTTCATTAGATTTAAGGGTTATTTGGGTTTCTTTACCGTGTTTTTGTACATCAATATTGAGCTCATTCGTTTTAACTTGAGCTTGGCTGCTTAAGGTGGCTGCCATAAGCAGCATAGAGGACAGCAATAGAGATAACGTACTTACTGAAGCCATAAGAAGTCCTTGTCTGAATTGTTATTGGTATTTTGTTGCCACAAATAGTCATAGGTTTGTCACTACAAAGCTAAACATATAACAAGTCGACTAGCTTCACAAAAACTATCTTATCACGTTCCCTTATACCGATATTTTATGTATTTTGACGCTCAATTAGTTTGAGCTTCAAACAAATTGAGTTTCAAGCTAATTAGTATAACAATACATTATGGGTTGGCTTTCAAAGCAAAGATTGACTAGTCCGTTAGCGAATAACAAATGAATTTAAGGGTCTTGATGATGAGCTATCAGGAAAAAAAATGTCTCCATATTGACAAGTGGCGCCATAGACACCAGTTTTCTAAGGTTAATACCACGGGTGAGCGGAATACACGCTATGTTCTTTATTTAACACTAGTGACTATGATTGCTGAGATCGTCGCAGGTACCCTGTATGGTTCTATGGCACTGCTTGCCGATGGTTGGCATATGGGGACACACGCTGCAGCGTTTTTAATTACGCTATTTGCCTATCATTATGCAAAAAAACATGCTGATAACCCTGAGTTTGCCTTTGGTACGGGAAAGGTAAGTGTTTTGGGAGGCTATACTAGTGCGATAGCTTTAGGGTTAGTCGCGCTGATAATGCTTGTTGAGTCTGGTGTGAGAATCATTAACCCAGAGCAGATACATTTCAATCAGGCTATCTTAGTTGCCATCATAGGTCTTACTGTAAACGTTGCCAGTGTTTTTCTTCTTAAGGACCACCATAGCCATGATCATGGACACCACCATCACCATCACCATCACCATGGACATGATCATCACCATGGGCACGACGATCATAATTTAAAAGCGGCTTACTTTCATGTATTGGCTGATGCGTTGACATCTCTATTGGCCATAGTGGCGCTGTTAATGGGTAAGTATTTTGGCCTAAATTGGTTAGATCCTATTATGGGTATAGTTGGTGCTGTGATAATTAGTCGCTGGGCATGGGGATTAATGAAGCAAACCGGTCCATTACTGCTGGACTCGAGTATAGATAAGCACTATGAAAAGAAAATAGTCGATGCGATAGAGGAAGAGAGTGATCATCATATTACCGATATCCACATTTGGCCGGTCAGTGCTGATAATTTTGCGGCTATTATTTCTCTCGTGTCACATTCTCCGAAGGATATTGAATACTTAAAGGGCAAACTATCGGGTTTTCATAAACTTGTGCATGTCACCATTGAAATTAACCAGTGTAGTGATGCAGAATGTTTGCAAGCCTGATTAAATGAGTAAACCTATGAAGACAGCTGAAGATAAATTGAACCATGCAATCATTGAATTTTATGAAAAGCTGTCTTCGTGGGAACATAGTGTTGTGCGTAATAAAGGGGTTTCACTAGCACAGGTTCATACTGCTGAAATTCTTGGTGTACACGGCCCGATGCGAATGAAAGAGTTAGCCAATAAGATAGGGGTAACAACTGGAACATTAACTGTGCAAATCGACAAAATGGTTCAAGCAGGGTTAGTTGTTCGCCAACCCCACGAGAGCGATCGTCGTTCAATACTCGTTGCGCTCACTGATTCGGGAATGGCACTTTTTCACGAACATGATGAATTACACCTACAGTTAACACGTGATATCACCTCGTCGTTTTCAGAAGAACAAAGAGAGTTATTGCTCGCCTGTTTTTCACAAATGAATTCAGAGTTTTAAAACTCGCTGCCACCAAGGTTAACAGAAGGTAATATTTGTTAACCAAAAATCATTTGCTTTCACTCCTTAATCGGTTAGTTTAATCGCAACATTAAGGAGGCATAATGAAATATAAAAAACTAAGCCTATGTTTTGCTGGGATAACTCTGAGCATAGGTGTCAATGCAGGCACGCCTAAAGATAACTACCTTTGGCTGGAAGATGTGGAAGGCGCAAAGCCGATGAAATGGGTTAAGGATAAGAACGCCCATTCAGCGAAAGAGATTAAGTCCTACCCAGGCTTTGATAAGCTTGTTAGTAATAGCCTTGAAATACTCAACGATAAACAGCGTATTCCCTATGCCACGCGCAAAGGTGATTTTCTGTATAATTTTTGGAAAGATGAAAACCACACTCGAGGCATCTACCGAAGAACAACGATAGCGGACTACGGCTCCGATAATCCCAAATGGGAAACTGTGTTAGATATCGATGCTTTGGGTGAGGTAGAGGGGGTTAACTGGGTATTTAAGGGGATGAATTGCCTCTATCCGACTAATGAGCGTTGCTTTGTTTCTCTTTCCCGTGGTGGTGCCGACGCAGTAGAAATTAGAGAGTTTGACTTAAACGGCAAACGCTTTATTCCTGTTGCGGAAAAAGGTTTTTTCTTACCTGAAGCTAAATCTAGTATCAGCTGGATAGACAAAGATACCGTTTTTGTTGGTACGAGTTTTGACGATAAGAGCATGACAGACTCTGGCTACCCTAGAGTTGTTAAAATTTGGCATAGAGGTACCGAGCTTAAGGATGCAGAGCTGGTTTTCGCTGGTGACAAAAAATCAGTTGCTATCGCCGCTAACACATTATTTGATGGGCTGACGCCATTTAACTTAGTCTCCGAATACCACACCTTTTACACAGCCAGTCACAGTACCTATAAGCAAGGTAAACTGATAGCGCTGCCTTTGCCCCAAGATGCAGAAATTAAAGGGATCTTTAACGGTTTACTCTTTATTGAATTAAAGTCGGCCTTAACACAACACCATAGTCAGTTTAATCAAGGTGCTATTGTTTATACACCTATCGATAAACTCGTAGCAGGCAAACCTGATTATCATTTACTTGCGTCACCATCAAAAACGAGTGCGATTTCTCAAGTCAGTTTTACCAAAGATGCTGTCTATATTAATTGGCTTGAAAACGTTAAAAGTAAACTCGTCCGTTATAAACTTGATGATGCAGGAAATTGGCAAACCACTAAGGTAAACTTTCCAGCTAATGGTGCCTTAAGTGTGTTTGATGTATCTCAGCTTAATGATGACTTTTTTGTTAATTACACCGGCTTTTTGACTCCGCCGAGTTTGTACAGTGTCGACAGTAAAGACCTTAAGCTTAAAAAGCTTAAGTCAATGAAGGCGCAATTCGACGCGAGTCAGTTTGAAACCAAACAATATTTTGCTAAATCTAAAGACGGCACTCTGGTTCCCTATTTTGTCGTTATGGCAAAAGACACTAAGCTCAATGGTAAAAATCCAACCTTGCTGTATGGCTATGGTGGCTTTGAAGTGTCGCTTAGACCTAAGTATTCAGCGACTATTGGTAAAAACTGGTTAGAGCAGGGCGGCGTATATGTATTGGCCAATATTCGGGGCGGTGGTGAATATGGGCCTGCATGGCATCAAGCTGCATTAAAGCAAAATCGTCATAAAGCTTATGAAGACTTCGAAGCTATCGCTGAAGATTTGATAAAACGTAAAATAACGTCAAGTCAACATCTTGGGATCCAAGGTGGGAGTAATGGTGGTCTGTTAATGGGAGCGGCATTTACTCGGCGTCCGGATCTTTATAATGCCGTAGTATGCCAAGTCCCCTTACTTGATATGAAGCGTTTCAACAAACTGCTCGCTGGTGCAAGTTGGATGGGGGAATATGGTAACCCAGACGTTGAGAACGAGTGGCAATATATTAAGACATTCTCACCCTACCATAACCTGCATAAAGATAAGGGCTACCCTAAGGTATTCTTTACCACTTCAACAAGGGATGACAGAGTCCATCCTGGTCATGCAAGAAAAATGGTCGCTAAGATGGAAGATATGGGATATCAGGTTCTCTATTATGAAAACATTGAGGGCGGTCATGCTGGCGCAGCCGATAACAATCAGGCTGCAGAGCTAAATAGCATGACCTTTGCTTATTTGCTACAGCAGCTAAAATAAGTCGAGCCAAGACTGTATATTAGCAGTCGCTACAGTATTTTCACGTTTCATTCACCGGCTTTGTAATACATTGCCGGTGTTTTTGTATTTGTGTGTATGGCTATGTCTCAAACGTTGGCTAGGCCTAGGTTGAGATTGTTAATATTCGCCTGACTGAGGGAACAGAACCACAAAACAAAAACAAGATGTTAATACTGTAGAGAGAGCGTTCCCTTGCAATTAAATCTAAAAAAAATATCACTTCCTGCTATATCCCTTAATCGCTTTACACTCATAGTAGCAGCATTTTATGTTGCTGTTTTTCACATCCCGTTTTTTAGTATTGTGAAACAAGGTATTGAGAAACAGGCTGAAGTAGATCCAATATTCATAGCAACAATACCGCTGTTTCTCCTATTTGCACTGAGTTTTATCTTTTCGCTATTTAGTATTAAGTATTTAGTTAAACCCTTCTTCATCCTATTGACCTTAGCTTCATCGAGCGTGTTCTTTGCAGCATTGAAATATGGTGTGGTATTTGACTACGGCATGATAGAAAACACGATGCAGACTCATTCTGCCGAAGCCTTAACCTATCTTAATGGGTCATCTGTGATTAACTTTGTGTTAACTGGACTACTGCCATCTTGGTTAATCTATAAAGCGAATATTGAATATAAGCCCTTTGCCAGAGAGCTGCTACATAAAGTCGGTTTCATGTTATCCATGTTGGCGGGAATAGGTGTAATAGCCGCACTCTATTTTCAGAATTACGTCGCCTTTGGTCGTAATAACGATGAGATGAAGCGTTATATTATTCCGACTTACTATATAGGTGCGGTAATAAAATATGTTCATATAAACTACCTTCAAGAACCTATTGAGTATAAGAAGCTGGGTCAAGATGCGGTTAGTTTAAACCAGGGTAAGCAGGGCAAGCCGAACTTAACCGTACTTGTCGTTGGTGAAACGGCAAGGGCCAAAAATTATCAACAATATGGCTATCATAAGCCCACTAATGCACACACTCAGAATTTAGATCTCACCATAGTAAAAGATATGACCTCTTGCGGGACAGCTACCGCAGTATCTTTGCCCTGTATGTTTTCTCGAATGGACAGAGATTCCTATGAATCACGTCAGGCTCGAGCCCAAGATACGGTTGTCGATGTACTTAACTACGCCGGAGTTAAAGTGACTTGGCTGGATAACGACAGTGGCTGTAAAGGTGTATGCGATAGGGTGGAGAACCTGACCATAGACTTGTCTAGCGACCCTGAGTTGTGCTCAGGTCAGTACTGTTATGATCAAGTCTTGCTAAAAGCACTCGATAAAAAGTTAAACACGATAGCGCCAAATCAGGACACACTAATTGTACTTCATGTCATAGGTAGCCATGGACCTACCTATTATTTACGTTATCCTCCAGAGCACAGAAAGTTTGTACCCGACTGTCAGCGAAGCGATATTCAAAATTGCACTCAAGAAGAGCTTATCAACACCTATGACAACACCATCTTGTATACGGATTACATAGTTGCGGAGGTCGTAAAGCGCCTTAAGTCAGAGGAAAAGCGCTTTAACACCGCAATGATCTATCTGTCCGATCACGGCGAATCATTAGGTGAAAATGGCATGTATTTACATGGAGCGCCCTACAGTATCGCACCCAAAGAGCAGATTGAAATTCCTATGACTATGTGGTTTTCACAAAGCTTTATTAATATTAATGGCATAGGGTTAAATTGTTTGAAAGAACAGACAAGGCTTAATGCTTACTCTCACGATAACCTGTTTGATAGCCTACTTGGTTTATTCAACATCAAAACCAGTGTCTATAGACCTGAGTTAGATATGTTTTCAAAATGTCGCAATTAGTTAAATTTCTGATAAAATAAGCTAGAAAGTGAAAAGAGGATGATTATCCTCTTTTTTCTTGCGTTTTGTTCTGACCATAATAAATATTATTTTAATACATGAACAATGAAGTTCTGTGAATTATAAAATGGCAAAAGAAGATGGCACTAGCTAACCCTATAAATGATCCTGATATAGCAACTGAAATACTGCGTAAGGCTGTTCCACAGATGTCGGCATTGGGCATTCCAGTTACCCCTGATAATTATGCTGTCTGGTATGAATATTTTCTTGGCGCCGATTTAGATCTTTGTCGCGCAATCGATCGCTTAATGTCCAACGAAGTCACATTTACCACAGAGGTTTGTGCTGGCTTGTATAAGAACTTCATTCAAGAGCAGTCCCCTGAAACGATTCAAAATGTACAAATCGAAACTCAGATCCTCATTAATAGCTTATTAAAGAAAATCGCTCAAATGAGCGAAGGGACAGAAACCTTTTCGGGTGCGTTAAGAAATCTTGAAAATGAGCTTGAGCAAGAACCAGATGTAGAGACCCTTGAAGTACTAATTGATGGTATAGCGGATCATGTTTCTAAAGTCATGGAAGCTAACCAACAGTTGGACTCCAGTCTAAAGGAGATGAATAGAGAGGTTAACCAACTGAAGAGTGAGATGGATAACCTCAATACTGCAGCAATGACAGATCAACTCACTGCATTGCATAATAGGCGCGCCTTTGAATCAGAGATGCTGGTTTACCTTAAGCAGTTTCGTGAATTTGGACAGAAATCCAGTTTATTAATCATAGATGTTGACCACTTTAAAGGCTTCAATGATGAACATGGTCATTTGATTGGCGATAAGGTATTAGCTTATGTCGCCCTAGCAATGAAGCAAACGGTACGGGGTGATGATTTTGTCGCTCGTTATGGTGGTGACGAGTTTGTGATTCTTTTACCTAATACTCATTTCCACGACGCGCTTCAGGTTGCCAAGCATATCAGGCAGCGCATATCTGAAAAGAAGTTGACGGTCGGTAAGGATCAGAAACTTCAACTTGGCAATATTTCTGTGTCGATAGGGCTAACTTCGATACAAGAAGACGATGACGAGAAAAGCTACTTTATTCGAGCTGATGAAGCGCTATATCAAGCTAAGCATGATGGACGAAATTGTGTTCGAGGAAAGTAAAAAATAAGGCTCAAATTGAGCCTTATTTTTATCTACTTATAAATCCATGTGCATCTTTATTAGGTGTTCATCCATGTCGAATTCAACTTTAAAGCCTAGACTTTTTGCTAAATTCGCCATGCTGCGATTTTCAAACATGGTAAAACCAGTAAGCACTTGGGTGCCATTGGTTTTATAGTAACGCACCATTTTCTCTAGTAATAAACGACCTAAACCTTGACCTTGATAATTACCTCTTACCGCCATAGCAAATTCGGCTTCGGTGTTATCGGGATCAATAGAAGCTCTCACAGCGCCTAATGTTGTCTCTTCACCTTCCTCATTGGTAATGGTAGCGATAAAAGCCATTTCCCTTGAATAATCAATTTGAGTCAATACCGCCATCTCTTCATGGGTCATTCTAGAGCGGACACCAAAATAACGTTTGTATCTATCTTCATCAGACAAGGAGTTATCAAATGCTAAGTGCTTTGGCTCATCCTCAGGCAGTATGGGGCGAAGCATGACCTGTTGACCATTTTTTAGGATTGCATGCTCTTCCAATTCCTTAGGGTAAGGTAATATAGCGAGTCGATTAGTGTTTTCCTGGGGCTGCCTATTGAGCTTAAGGTGTACGTCTAATAGCGTGATATTATCCTTAGCGACGAGAATAGGATTGAGGTCGAGCTCGGCGATTTCGGGGCATTCAATAATTAGATGGGATATTTGTGTAAGCATAATACACAAGGCATCCATCTCTAATCCTAATGGTTGATGTCTATCGCGGATCTTCTGTGTCTTTAATGCTTGGATAACCATGTAACGGGCCAAGGCCATGTTCAGTGGCGGCAGGGCAACGGCAGCATCGCGAGTCGGATCCCACTCTGAGCCGCCTTCACCTAAACAGATAGCAGGGCCAAATACTGGGTCATTGATAACTGTAAGTCTAAGTTCTTGAGCGCCCGCAGTTAATGCCATTTTTTGAACTATCATTCCCTCAATATTGGCACTGGTATTGGCTTGTTTAACCCTATCTGTGATAGCCGCTGCAGCATGGGCAACTTCGTTGTTATCATTGAGATTAAGCATAACGCCATGGACATCGGATTTATGCAAAATATCAGGAGATTGTACCTTGAGCGCGACAGGGTAACCTACCTTGTCAGCGATAGAGATTGCACTTTGGGCATCTTCGGCAAACCAGGTTTCTATGGTTTTAAGGCCATAGGCGGCCAATATGGGAGACGCTTCATGGGTTTCTAATACGGATTTTCCTTGTTCTATCGCCTGTTGCAATATACCTCGTGCACTTTCTACATCGGTAGGTAGACCATGACTGATGGACTCTGGCACCTCCTGTAGTAACTTTTGATTGCGACGAAACTCAACCATATGCATGAACGCACCAATAGCTCCTTCGGGTGTTCGATAGGTAGGAATACTTGCTTGAGAGAAATGCTTTCTTGCTTGGTAAGCGCTATCTTCACCACTCCAATTCGTTAAAATATTGAGCTTATTACGCTTTGGATGCGCCTTGATGACATCAATTATGGCATTCGAGATTGCAATACCATCGGCAAGCGCTGAAGGTGAGTGCATGACAAGAATCGCATCGAGATCGTCGCTATCCATCATGACTTCTAAGGCTTGTCGATAACGCTCAGGCCCAGCATCACCTATGATGTCTACAGGATTTTGCCCTGACCAAGTCCCAGGTAAGAAGGCGTTGAGCTTACTTATTGTTTCCTCATTTAAGGTCGCTAACTTGCCCCCCCTAAGTATTAACTCATCAATTGCTAAAACAGCAGGGCCGCCGCCATTACTAATAATACCTATACGCTCACCCCGTAACGGTGTGGAGTGGGCGAGGCTTTCTACTGCTGCAAAAAGCTCAACCAGATCGTCCACTCGCAACATACCTGCACGACGAAACGCCGCTTCATAAACTGCATCGTTACCACTAATTCCACCTGTATGTAATTTAGCCGCTATGCTGCCTTCACGGCTGCGACCAGACTTGATGACCAAAATAGGCTTATTTCTCGCCGCAGCTCGTGCGGCTGATAAGAAGTGGCGTTTCTCATGAATTGAGTCGATATATAGCAAAATCGCCTCAGTGCGAGAATCTCGTCCTAAATAGTCTAAGAGTTCATCGAAGTCGATATCGGCGGCATCACCTAGCGATAAGAAGCAAGAAAAGCCTATGCCTTTGTTGTTGGCCCAATCCAACACAGTGGTGCAGATTGCAGCAGATTGAGACACAAAGGCGATTTTGCCAGGCAGCGCACTTGTATGGGCGAGTGTTGCGTTGATGCCAAGGTTCGGCAGCATCATGCCTAAGCTGTTTGGACCTAAAATGCGCATGCCATAGCGTTTGGCGTTTTGTAGCGTCTGTGTAAGCAGTTCACTTTCCTGAGTTTCGGTGCTATCACTCATACCAGAAGAGATAACGATGGCCGTTTTACAACCAAATTGCGCTAAAGTTTCAACAATGGCTGGAACTCGCTTAGCATGGGTACAGATAACGGCTAAATCAGGTTTGATGGGGAGGGCTTCAATATTAGGGTAGGCGAGTACACCTAAGACAGCTTTATACTTGGGAGTGACTGGCATAATAGGGCCGGAAAAGCCGCTAGAGATCAGGTTTCTCATTATCACGTTGCCAGCGCGAAACGCTTTCGTTGAAGCACCGATAATGGCAACAGAAGTAGGCTTAAATAACGAGTGTAACGTCCGCTGGCTCATACTCAATTCCTTCTTTTAGCAAGTCTTCTCAGTGTACCTGAGCGTGAGATTTTTCAAAGGATTGAGTATGAAATATTTGTTGTTTGTGAAATTCAGGTACAAAAAAACCAGCTTGCGCTGGCTAATTTCTTCTTTAAAAGAAGTGGTACAACCGAGTGGATTCGAACCACCGACCCCCACCATGTCAAGGTGGTGCTCTAACCAACTGAGCTACGGTTGTATTGGTTGCGGGAGCCGGATTTGAACCGACGACCTTCGGGTTATGAGCCCGACGAGCTACCAAGCTGCTCCATCCCGCGACTGATTATAAAGTATTGGTACAACCGAGTGGATTCGAACCACCGACCCCCACCATGTCAAGGTGGTGCTCTAACCAACTGAGCTACGGTTGTACAATTTACTTCGTTGTTCTTAGGCGCTTGCCTTGGAACGAGCGCTATATTACGGGGGATAATGCCCTGTATGCAAGCAAAAAAAACGATTTTTTAATTAAACGGTGATTTGCTGTGCAACTTGCTTTGCAATTAAGCTCTTCTCCAAGGTTTTGTGCAATAAGCGCTTGCTTACTCATCAAAGGCTAGAATCTTATCACTATGTTTTTGAATATATTTTAATCGTAATCCAAAGAGGATTGCAGCGCTCGTTAAGCCTGCGATTAAACCAATCCAAAATCCATGTGCTCCCATCGCGGGTACGATAACGTCGGTTCGCGCTAATAAGTAGCCTGTTGTCATGCCGATAAACCAGTATGAAGTGAGCGTAATGTAAAAAGCACTCTTTGTATCTTTATAACCGCGCAAAGCACCTGCTGCAACCACTTGTATCGAGTCAGATAATTGGTACAAGGCTGCCAGCAACATCAAGCTGCCAGCAAGGGCTA
Source organism: uncultured Shewanella sp. (assembly GCA_947503555.1). GTDB lineage: Bacteria > Pseudomonadota > Gammaproteobacteria > Enterobacterales > Shewanellaceae > Shewanella. Next base: position 124,693 of record CANNEE010000006.1, on the reverse strand, counting down.
ATACTTCAGGATTATCGTTATACAGAGCGGCAATATCATACCTAAAGAGCACCGTGAGTACTGCTGTGATAATGGCTAAGGCGAACGCAATTAACAGTCCAACTTTTGCCACGAGCGCTGAGATATCTGCACTGTCCCGTCCCAAGTAGTATCCCACACGTATTGAAACAGCGATACTGATAGACAAGGGCAACATAAAGACAATAGATGAAAAGTTTAACGCGATTTGGTGTCCCGCGATAACGTTGGCCCCAAGTGGAGCCAAAAGTAGGGCGATAACAGAAAACAGGCTGACCTCAAAAAACAAAGAAAGCGCGATAGGTAAACCTAACTTGGTCATGTTTTTCATAACCTTAAAGTCTGGTCGATAAAAGCGTTCATAAAGACCAAGTGGCTTAAATCGTTGGTGGTATTTGATATACAGCGCCATAGCAATACACATAGCCCAAAATACTAAAGCAGTAGCCACACCGCATCCCGCGCCGCCAAGTGCGGGCATTCCAAAGTGACCATAGATAAAGACGTAGTTGGCGGGAATATTTACAGCCAAGCCAACAAAACCAATTATCATAGTGGGTAGGGTGTAAGATATGCCTTCACTACACCCTCTTAATACTTGATAGAGGATGAAGCCGATGACACCAAAGCTAATTGCATGAATATAGTTAACCGAAATTTCAAAGAGTTTTGGTTCGAGATCCATATGTTCAAGAATTAATGGTGAGACTGTGAGGAAAGCTATCACCCCTAATCCACCAATTATGGCAATATAACTGGCTTGAAACGCTAATGGTGCGATTGCTTTTGGTGTATCAGCGCCATGGTTGTGAGCAAAAACTGGAGTAAAGGCCATCAACAAGCCTTGCACAAAGAGTAGGGCGGGTAACCAAAAACTTGTACCTATCGCCACTGCAGCCATGTCGACAGCGCTTACGCGGCCTGCCATCACAGTATCGATAAAGCCCATCATGGTTTGGGTTATTTGTGCAATCAAAATTGGCAATGCAAGTTGAATTAAGCGTTTGGCCTGAAAGCCAGAGTGTTTCATTAGGTAGCCTTAAAAAATAGACGAGTGAAAATATGTTTACAGGTATTGTACAAGCTAAGTGCGAAGTGAAAGAGATAACAAAACAGCAAGGATTACATACTCTTGAAGTAAAAATGCCTCTCGAGTTACGAGAAGGTCTCGTGATAGGAGCAAGTGTTGCTAACAACGGCGTTTGTTTAACTGTCACAGGCATCGAGAATGATAGGGTGTTTTTCGATGTAATGGAAGAGACTTTAAAACTCACTAACTTAGGAAATTTACAGATAGGAAGCTGCTTGAACATAGAACGCTCACTAACCTTTGGAAGTGAGATAGGTGGACATATTATTTCAGGTCATATTCAAACCATGGCAAGTATCACTGAAATCAGTGATACTGACACTCATTTCGATTTGACATTGGAAGTTGCTCCGAAGTGGATGAACTATATCCTTTATAAAGGCTTTATCGGTGTCAATGGCTGTAGTTTAACCGTCGGGGAAGTGACAGAGTCGAATTTTAAATTACATCTAATCCCTGAAACCTTAAGGCTAACCAACTTAGGTCAATATCAAGTTGGCGATCGCCTTAATATTGAAATCGATAGCCAAACCCAAGCAATTGTTGATACGGTTGAAAGAGTCTTAGCTAAACGTCAGGCGACTGAATAAATAGCGAAAATACCAGAGTAACCTAGCCTTATATCACTAGGTTACTCTTTGGACCGATTCACTAATTGTATTTCAATAGATTTGCTCGTCATCTGAATCAATAAATAGCTCAATGCGTTTCGATGAATCATTCACATGTAAACGCATGTGGATAGGGTTACAACATACACGACAGTCATCATAGTAATCCTGATCGCCTGCTGATGCATCGAGATCAACAGTTTGATGATGGCCACAGTGAGGGCAAGCAATAATTTTTGATGTTACTTTCATTGGTTCATCTCCTAGCAACGAAAGCGACAGTGAAACTTATTGTGCTCCAGAAAAGCCAACTGCACTTCGACCACCATCAACAGCAATCACTTGGCCAGAGATATAGTCAGCTTCTAATAGAAAACCGATTGTTTTAGCGATATCAATACTTGAACCAATTCGCTCTAGAGGGATATCGTTAATGATTTTCTTCTGCACTTTAACGTTACTTTGCTCAGGCCAAATTATAGCACCAGGAGCGACACCATTGACTCTTACCTTTGGCGCAAGCTCTTGTGCTAATGACAGGGTTGCCATTTCCAACGCCGCTTTTGATATAGAGTATAGTCCATGGTCTAACAGCGGCCGTTTTCCGTGGATATCGAGGAGATTAATTATCACTCCCTTGTTATTAACCTGTTTTGCGAATGCTATGGATAAGAGATAAGGCGCAACCAGATTAGTTGTCAAAATGGACTGGCACTGTGCAAAGTCTGTTGTGGCTAAGGGAGTCGGTGTAAAACTTGATGCATTGTTGATTAGCGCGGATACTTCACACTTTAGATCCGCTAACTTGCTTAGAAACTCATGTATTCCAGCTTCTGTATCAAGTGCAGATTGAATTAACACAACAGAGTCGGCTCTATGTGCAATAAGCTCTTGCTTTAAACCTAGTGCATCTTCATGAGAGTGATGGTAGTGGATGACTAGGTTATAGCCTTTGCTATGCAGGTACTTTGCAGTTTGAGCACCTATTCGCTTAGCGCTACCGGTAATGACAACCCAGTTTTTCATAGTGAACGTCAACCTAATAAAAAATTATTTTCACTATATCAGGCAATTAGCAACTAAGCTAAGCTTCACTTTATTTTTGCAAAAATCGAAACTGACTCTTGATGGATTAAGCCGTGATTTATTGTGCTGACCTCTTGTTTAGTAAGGCGTTTTAAGTCGTCCATGAGCTGGATCTCTAGGTCGGCTAATAACTTCTCATCCGAAATGTTTAACTGGTTAATTTCTTTAAGATTATTATTTAATTCATCTTGCAGCTGTATTGGCAGAGAAAGCGATGCAACAAGTAGTAGGGGCGACATAGTTTTACTCCAATAGTTAACTTGTTGACAGCTTAACTTGAATATATGAAGGATATTTGACCAAAAGGCTTCAAAATCATTAAGTTGGATTAGATTAATAAATGTGGCGCTAGCTTGTATCTAGCCGAGGCTTAAAGTAGAATAATCGGCTGCAAAATTAAGCGTTCAGGGCACAGTAGGTCCTGTAATTTATTTTGCCTTTACTCTATTAATTAATTTGACCAAGTGGCCCTACGTGTGGGTCACCACTGGATAAGGAATTTTCATGCCTGTAATTACACTTCCCGATGGCAGCAAACGTGAGTTTGCCAACCCTGTATCAACAATGGATGTCGCAGCCGATATCGGCCCAGGTCTTGCGAAAGCTTGTATCGCTGGTCGCGTTAACGGCGAGCTAAAAGATGCTTGCGATATTATCACCACAGATGCAGAGCTATCGATTATCACGGCTAAAGATGAAGAAGGGCTTGAAATCCTTCGCCACTCTTGTGCTCACTTACTCGGTCACGCAATCAAGCAGTTATGGCCTGAGACCAAGATGGCGATCGGTCCAACCATTGATAATGGTTTTTACTATGATATCGACTTAGATCACAAGCTAACCCAAGAAGATATCGATGCGCTTGAAAAGCGTATGCTGCAACTAGCTAAGACCAACTATGATGTTGTTAAGAAAGTCGTTAGCTGGCAAGAAGCACGCGATGCTTTTGAGGCTCGTGGCGAAGAATACAAGATGAAGATTCTGGATGAGAATATTACTAAAGATTCTACACCAGCGCTTTATCACCACGAAGAATACACAGACATGTGTCGTGGTCCCCATGTTCCTAATATGCGTTTCTGCCATCACTTTAAATTAATGAGTGTTGCCGGTGCATACTGGCGTGGTAATTCAGATAACAAAATGCTGCAACGTGTATACGGTACAGCATGGGCAGATAAAAAGGCCCTTAAGGTTCACCTTAACCGCTTAGAAGAAGCTGCCAAGCGTGACCACCGTAAAATTGGTAAGCAGTTAGACCTTTATCATATGCAAGAAGAAGCGCCGGGTATGGTGTTTTGGCACAATGATGGTTGGAGCTTATTCCTTGAGCTTGAAAAGTTCATTCGTCAAAAACTAGGCCAGTACACCTATCAAGAGGTTAAAGGTCCGTTAATGATGGATAGAGTGTTATGGGAACGCTCAGGTCACTGGGATAAATACAGTGAAGCTATGTTCACTACTCACTCTGAGTCGCGTGAATATGCGGTTAAGCCTATGAACTGTCCTGGTCATGTTCAGATCTTCAATCAAGGCCTAAAATCCTATCGCGACTTGCCACTTCGTATGGCTGAGTTCGGATGTTGTCACCGTAATGAGCCTTCGGGATCATTGCACGGCTTGATGCGTGTTCGTGGCTTTACTCAAGATGATGCTCATATCTTCTGTACTGAAGAGCAGGTACAACAAGAAGTGAGTGGCTGTATCAAGATGGTTTACGATACCTATGAAACTTTCGGCTTTAAAGACATTGTTGTTAAATTATCGACACGCCCAGAAAAGCGTATTGGTGATGACGATATGTGGGATAGAGCTGAAGAAGCGCTAAAAGAAGCATTAAAGGCAAATGATATCGAATTTGAGATCTTGCCAGGTGAAGGTGCTTTCTACGGTCCTAAAATCGAATTTACATTACATGACTGCCTAGATAGAGCCTGGCAGTGTGGTACTGTGCAATTAGATTATGCACTTCCTAATCGTTTAGGCGCAACTTATGTTGCAGAAGATAATAGCCGTCAAACGCCAGTGATGATTCACCGTGCAATTTTAGGTTCACTTGAGCGTTTCTTAGGTATTCTGATCGAAGAGTACGCAGGTAAATTCCCAACTTGGCTAGCACCTCAGCAAGCTGTAGTGATGAATATTACCGACAAACAGTCGGAATATGTGGAAGAAGCCGTCAATTTCTTCAAAGAACAAGGCATTCGTGCTGGTAAAGACTTGAGGAATGAGAAGATAGGCTTTAAAATACGCGAACATACGCTAAGGCGTGTACCTTATTTGCTGGTCATTGGTGACCAAGAAATGGAAAATAAGGAAGTAGCGGTACGTACCCGAGATGGTGTCGACCTAGGTAAGATGAAGATTGAAGACTTCGCAGCCAAGGTCAAAGAACAAATTTCGTGCCGTAGTCTCAATTTGTTGGAGGATTAGGTCATAAAGATCAAGAAAGCAGGGCGTCAGTCGGCCCCAAATAGAATCAATGAAGAAATTACTGGCGTACCAGAAGTACGTTTATCCGGAATTGATGGCGAAGCTATCGGTGTTGTAAGCATCAGAGAAGCTCAGGATTTAGCCGATGAAGCAGGTGTTGATTTAGTAGAAATCAGCCCTAATGCTGAACCTCCAGTCTGTCGAATTATGGACTACGGTAAGTATCTTTTTGATAAAGCGAAAGCTCAAAAAGAACAAAAGAAGAAGCAGAAACAGATCCAGGTGAAGGAAGTTAAATTCCGCCCTGGTACTGATGAAAACGACTATCAGGTAAAACTACGCAACCTGACTCGTTTTCTAGAAGACGGAGACAAAGCAAAGGTAACTTTGCGTTTCCGTGGCCGTGAAATGGCTCACCAAAACCTAGGTATGGATCTTTTGAACCGTATCAAGTCAGATTTGGAAGCTATCGCGGTTGTCGAATCTTTCCCTAAAATGGAAGGTCGACAAGCAATTATGGTGCTAGCACCTAAAAAGAAATAGTAGGGCAATCCTAAAAAGTAGCGGGAGTCGTTAAGGCTTTCGCTCGCCTTGCATTTTATTAATACCCCAATGCGGAGTTTTTGCAATGCCAAAAATGAAAACTGACAAGGGTGTAGCTAAGCGTTTTAAGAAAACCGCTAATGGTTTCAAGCGCAAGCAAGCCCACTTACGTCATATTTTGACCAAGAAGAGCACTAAGCGTAAGCGTCACTTACGTGCTAAGTGTTTAGTAGCTAAGTCTGATGTACCAGCAATCGTACGTCAACTTCCATACGCTTAATTTAAGGAGTAAAGAAAGATGCCAAGAGTTAAGCGTGGTGTAACCGCTCGTGCTCGTCACAAGAAAGTACTGAAGCTAGCAAAAGGTTATTACGGAGCTCGCTCTCGTACTTACCGTACTGCTGTTCAAGCTGTCACTAAAGCTGGCCAATATGCTTACCGTGACCGTCGTCAGAAGAAACGTCAATTCCGTCAACTATGGATTGCTCGTATCAATGCGGCTTCTCGTCAAAATGGTCTATCTTACAGCCGTTTCATTAATGGCCTTAAGAAAGCGTCTATCGAAATCGATCGTAAGATTTTGGCAGACATCGCTGTATTCGACAAAGTTGTTTTCGCAACTCTAGTTGAAAAAGCGAAAGAAGCACTAGCTAAGTAATTAGTTATGCTATCGAGAAAAAGGGACCTTTTGGTCCCTTTTTTTATTGTCTTTTCTGCAAATTTATAGCGAAAGTTTTATCTCTTTCTCAAGCCTAACAAGCATATTGATTGCCTCTACTAAGGCTTGCTTGTCGTGTCGTCCAGGGCTAAAGCGACTATCTAAATTAAATTGGTGTATTTGGGTATCGTGATATTTTCCATTATCTCTTTGATGAGAAATAACATGATTAATCGTCTTATCACCCAGTAATTGTTGACACCAATCAAGCCGCGCTTCTAACGTTAATTGCCCTGCCGCTGAGTTTTCTGTATGAATATTGTCAATTAAGATGATCTTAGCCTTTGATTGTGCAATAGCCTTGGCAAGTTTTGGCAGTAGTAAGGGGGGCATAATGCTTGTTAAAAAGCTGCCTGGACCTAATATGATGAGGTCAGCTTTTTCTATTGCATGGCAAGCTTCACAAGTGGCTTTCACCTCAGGCTCTAACGATAGTGCGATTGGGCTTTGTGTCATACCGTCGACATTGAGCTCACCAAACACTTTATCACCAGTGGGAGATAGCGCGACAAGATGCGTCGACTGCTCAGACATAGGGATCAGCTGTGCTTTTATCTTTAGTAGACCGCGTATCAAATTAACGGCTTCCAATGGCCGAACACAAAGTTCATCCAGGGCCATTAAAATCAAATTACCTAAGTTATGGCCTGTAAGTTCAGATTCACCGTTAAATCGATATTCAAAAAGCAGCGAGCCGATAGAGGGCTTGGGTGCTAGCTGGGTAAGACAATTACGCAGATCCCCCCACGCGATACAATCTTGCTCAACCCTAAGTCTACCGGTTGAACCACCGTTGTCCGTTGTTGCGACGATTCCAGTTAACTTAGTCCCTAAAAACGATAAGGATGAAAGCACTCGCCCTAAACCATGGCCGCCACCAATAGCGACAACGCGATCAAATTGCTCTAAGTCTTTATACGTATGTTGAGTTTCTGCCATGAATACCTCAATGTAAAAATCTAAACATTATTCTACAGTGCTAATATATTAAGACTAGTCATTAAGGCATATTATTCTCATTTAGTCATGCTTCGTGGCTTGTTTGACGTTTATTAACCCAAATGATTACCTTATAATGCCAATCCAGTCACATTTAAAATAGTTATTAAGTTATGTCGTTAAAGACAGGAAAGATTGGATCTTTCACTCTTGTGTTAGCGTCGGTTGTTGTCATTATCTTTTCGCTAAGAATATGGTTAATACCTCATCAAGATAAAAGCGTACCAACTCGAGGGCAAATACAAGAGAATCAAGTACAGACAGCTTCAAGTTTGATCCCAGACTTTGCGAATATGAAGCCTGTATCAAAAAAGAAGCGCGCATTTTTTGATTACCTTAAGCCGCTGGTAGAAAAACAAAACTCTTTGATTGCCGATGAGCGCGCGTCACTTCTTTCAGCGTTAGAACATGTAAACAGCCAACATCAACTTACGCAAGCTGAACAATATCGAGTTCAACAGCTTTCAGAGAAGTATTCTTACCGACTAAGAAATATCGATGCAGAGTCGCTCAATGAGTTACTCAAAAGAGTCGATATCGTACCGATGGATATGGTGCTTATCCAAGCTGCCAATGAAACGGGTTGGGGCACATCAAGATTTGCTAGGGAAGGGCTTAACTTTTTCGGCCAGTGGTGCTTTACCAAAGGTTGTGGCTTAGTACCTCAGTCTCGCACCCAAGGCATGAGCCATGAGGTGGCTGTGTTTAAATCGGTCGCTGACTCTGTTGCTTCTTATATGCGTAACCTCAATACCAATGCTGCATATCGGTTGTTTAGATCGATACGTGCAGATCTGCGCGCACAAGGGTTACAGCCTACCGCAAGTAAATTGATCTACGGACTCGTTAATTACTCAGAGCGTCAAGATGCTTACATCGATGAGCTACTTGATATGTTAAGACACAATAAAAAATATTTGGTAAATACCCATGCGCAGCAACCTTCTGCTTAGTATCACCTTGCTTTCTAGTCTTGCAGCATCAAGTTTTGCTGCACTCGCTAACGAACAGTCTCAAGTCGTATCGTTAGAATATAAGGGGTTTTATGATCGCCTAAAGCTAGTCAATAAAGGGAATTATCCCCTGATAGAAATTGCCTTTAGTGTCCCTAATAAAACAAAATGTCAGATAGTTAGTGGCAATATTTCAACCGAGAATAGCCAATACCCATTAACTTATACTCAACAGCAGCGATTGTTTATACCCTATGATGTGGATTTAAAGAGTAACCGTGCCTTGGTTAACTTGGATATTAAGGGTGACAAGGGTGATTGCGCGATTGCGATGCAAGTTAGGGCTCGACAAACTGAGCAAAGCTACGACGCCAATACCTTGAAGCAACTCAATAATGAAATGAATGACCTACTTGATGCTATGCAGGGTTTTCCTATGAAGTATTTTAGGGAGCCAATTGCAGGCATAAATTTCGAATTTGGTCAGGATACTCGCGTAGAAGTAAGTCTTGATGGCAAAGCAGAGCAGGTAACAGGACATTACCGACTAAGTGTTGATAAACTTGCTAGTGTTACCAAGCTCTCTTTTAGTGCTAAGCCACGTTTTATCAGTCCATGGATAATGTGAAACAATACTGATTGAGAAAAAGAAAAGCCGCTGATCTGTTAGCGGCTTTTCTATAAGTGCTATTTGTAACCATTAAGGCTGATAGGTACTAACCACATCGATTCGTTGTTCATTGTCTCGCGCTGTATTCAAATCGATATGACCACTGTTGGCGACGTCCAGAAAATCAAATGCAGGAAGGTCTGCTTCGGCAACATCACCTTTCATTGGCGCATTTTCATCTCGTTGTAGATTAACAAAATCAAACTGCTCTCTGTCTACTCCTTGTGAAGGCGCCGTGTTTTGCATTGCAGTAAAGATAGTTTCAATGCGGCCAGGGAATTGTTTATCCCAACTCTTAAGCATCTCTTTTACAGCTTTACGCTTTAGATTTTCCTGTGATCCGCAAAGATTACAAGGAATAATGGGAAATTGCTTAAGCTCAGCATATTCAGCGATATCCTTTTCACGCGAATAGGCCAGTGGGCGAATGACCATATTAGCGCCATCGTCAGACAAGAGCTTAGGCGGCATCGCCTTCATTTTGCCACCGTAGAACATATTCAAGAACAGGGTTTCAACGATATCGTCTCTGTGATGACCAAGCGCGATTTTTGTTGCGCCAATACGCTGTGCAAAACCATACAGAGTGCCACGACGTAAGCGTGAACATAATGAACACGTCGTTTTGCCTTCTGGAATTTTATCTTTAACAATAGAGTAAGTGTCTTTCTCTAGAATATGGTAGGCAACGCCTAAGCTATCAAGATATGCTGGCAATATATGTTCTGGAAAGCCGGGCTGTTTTTGATCTAGGTTTACCGCTACCAATTCAAACTTAACTGGTGCACGTTGCTGCAGATTGATCAAAATATCTAACATGGCGTAGCTGTCTTTACCGCCTGACAAGCAAACCATAATACGATCGCCATCCTCAATCATATTATAATCAGCAATGGCACTACCCATTTCTCGCCTTAGGCGCTTCTGTAATTTATTTAAACGGGTAATATTTTTCTTTGATAATTCTTCAGACATAAAAAAGCGCCCAGTAACCTAGAGTTTCAGGGCGCGTATTATTCCAGCTAATTCACCTTGGGTAAAGCACTAGATGGGCATTATTCCTCTTCTAGTGGCGACTTATAGCCTTCTGGCTTAATTGCCAACAGGTCACAGTTGATACTATCGATAACATGCTCTGCAGTATTGCCAATGAGAGCCGCAGAAATACCTGTTCTGCCGACAGTGCCAAGAATCACTAATTCGGCGTCTAACTCTTCGGCGACTTCTGGTATAACGTCTTCAGGTAAACCTTCTTTAACATGGCAATGGCTTGCATTTACACCGTAAGCGTTAGCAAGGGCGCTGACTCTTTGCTCATGTTGCATACGTATAGTTTCGTTATAGCTATGGGCATCGAAATCAGGCAACTCAATTGCAAGGTTCACAGGTGTGCCAGGGAAACCATTGACGAGATGAACTTCTGCATCAAATTTGAGTGCTAAATCTTTTGCATGTTCGATAATCACTCCATTAAGGGATTGGTGCGCTTCATCTTCACTGGAAACATTTACAGCACAGACAATCTTTCCTGCTACAGGCCAATCATGCTCTTTAACCATAAGTACAGGAACAGGCGCTTTACGGAGCAAGTGCCAATCGGTAGGAGTAAAGATTACAGCTTTAAGTTTATCGTGTTCGTGAGTACCTTTAACGATAAGGTCATATTCACCCTTTATCGCATGCAAAATGATGCTTTCAAAAGGACGGTTATGCCAAACGACTTCGGACTTCATTTCTAAACCTAAATGGCTATATTGGGAAATTAAGTCATTTAACCATGCTGTACGTTGCTCAATAACACCCAATCGCATCGCTTCACGCTCTTGGCTTGATAGGATGGATGTCATCTCATAGGAAAAATCAAAAATTGAAAGAAAGACTGTAATCTGTGCTTTGTTCTTAGATGCAAGTTCAACGGCACGGGCGAGGGCAGCTTGTTTATCAGAAGTTGGATCTACAACAACAAGTAACTTTTGATACTCCTTCATAGCATGTTCCTTATTTTATATGTGTAATTATAGAATGGGGCAATATACTAAAAGTATATTGCCCCAGATCAAATTTGTTAAGGATTATGCTGCTAAATATTTAATGCTAAAGAGGTTATCTTGCTATTCTTGCGTTTCCTGCGAGTTGATTTAGCTCTTCAAAATTCAATATCGTAATATACTTACCCTTAACTTCAATCAAATCAGCTTTCTGAAAACGGCCAAGTAGACGACTAATGGTTTCTACGGTTAAGCCAAGATAGTTGCCGATATCGCCTCGTGTCATGGTCAGGCGAAACTCTTTCGGAGAGAAGCCTCGGCTACCAAATCGACTGGCAAGATTACTGATGAAAGCCGCTAGACGTTCTTCTGCATTTTTCTTGCTCAGCAATAGAATCATCTCTTGATCACTCATGATTTCATTGCTCATCAAGCGCATAATTTGCTGTCTAAGGCTAGGCATAGTGCCAGACAATTCATCTAATGTAGTGAACGGAATTTCACACACCATTGAGGTCTCGAGTGCTTGAGCAAAGCTTTGGTGAGATTGCGAGTGAATGCCGTCAAAGCCGATAACGTCACCAGCTAGATGAAAGCCCGTAATTTGTTCATCACCTTGTTCAGTAATAGTGTAACTTTTAATCGTGCCCGAGCGTATAGCAAAAAGAGATTTTAGCGGGTCGCCTGATTTAAATACTTGTTCACCTTTTTGGATAGGCTTCTTACGTTCGATGATCTCATCGAGTTGGTCTAGTTCATTGTTAGATAGGGTAAAGGGAATACACAAACTAGCCATACTGCAATCATGGCAATGAATGGCGCAACCGTTTGCCGCAGAACGACGATTTTTAGTGTGATCTATTGTCATACTTTTTCTCAAATATGTTTGTCACTTATATGTTAAACCAATTAACACAGCTGGGCTAGCGGAACTGTGCTATTGCGATATATAAAGTCTGAATACCAAAGCTAATTAATAGCAAGCCACTAATCACTCTGAAGGCTTTCTTCTGAACCCATGATGCGAGTTTTTTTGCAGCTAATCCGGCACTTAGTAGAGCTGGAAGCGTCCCTAACCCAAAGGCAAACATAATTTTTCCGCCTTCTAACGCACTGCCCGAAGCGACGGACCAAGTGAGCGTACTATAGACTAAACCGCATGGTAACCAGCCCCAAATCAAGCCAGCTACCGTTGCTTGTAACTTAGTCTCTATAGGGACTAGTTTGTTGGCGATAGGTTTTAATCCTTTCCAAACTATTTGTCCCATTCTTTCTATTTGGACAACGCCAAACCATATTTGTGCAATATATAGTCCTGTGGCTATCATCATGATGCCGGCAATAAAGCGTAAGACGAGCAGGTAACTATCTGCATCAAATAGTAAGCCCATAGCGGCCGATGAGCCACCCACTAAGGCACCGGCTAGAGCATAACTAACGATACGGCCTAGGTTATAACTGACAAGATAACCTAACTGGTTGGCTAGCAAATTCTTTTTGGGGTCATGAGGTAAGTTAGCGGAAAAGGCACCAACCAATCCTCCACACATACCAAAGCAGTGGGCGGCCCCCATTAAGCCCACAAGAAACGCGCCTTGGACGCCATACTCAATCATTTGTTATTGGATTCACTGTCTGTGTGACTTTCTGCGGTTTTGTCTTCATCGAAGAGAATAGATACGCTTTGGCGGTCGAGATCATCAAATTGGTCAGATTTCACCGCCCAAAAGAAAACGCCGACGGCTAGAAGCACGAATAACATGGCAATGGGGATCAATACGTAAATGATGCTCATAATCGGATCCTAAGTAGTCTGAGACTGTTACTGACAACAATTAAAGAACTTGCCGACATGCCAATGGCGGCAACATAGGGAACCACGTGTCCAGTAACAGCCAAGGGCAGTATAAACAGATTGTATCCTAACGCCCAGCATAAATTTTGCTTGATAATACGTGTAGTCGATTTGGCGACAAATACCGCCTGATTAAAGCGTGAAAGCTGATCGCCTAGTAAGATTAAATCGGCGCTATTTTTTGCGATAGCGGCGCCACTGCCCATAGCTACCGATAGATCGGCTCCGGCGAGTACTGGCGCATCATTGATGCCATCACCAAACATGGCAACAGGTTGCTTAGCTTGAATATTTTGTACTAATGACAACTTATCAGACGGTGTCATGCCGGAATGCACATGTCCAACACCGAGGGATTGACCAAGCTGAGCAACGTGGCTTGAGCTATCACCACTGGCTATGCTTGTGTCTATGCCATTGCGTGATAGCTCTGCAATAGTCGATTGACTGTCATCACGTACTTTATCGATAATCTCAAAAGCCGCTACCTGGTTAAACTCATCCTTTGAGCCAGCAAGGCGTGAAGATAGCCACACAGTCTGGCCGCTAAAACCTGTGTCTTTGCCCTGAGTAAACTCTTGATTTCCTATGCGGTACTCATAACCCTCAACAACAGCAAAAATTCCCTTACCAACCTGATGATTCACTTCACTAATGGCGACACTTTTATCAAAGTAGGGCGTAAAGGTTTTCGCAATCGGATGTAATGACTCAGCCTCTAAACTGGCAGCTAATTTCAGCGCATTATCTTGACTTATCGCGTTCGCAGTCGATATCTGCCCTAATGACAGACTGCCACAGGTTAAGGTGCCGGTTTTATCAAAAACCACATGTTTGATGGTCGGCAATTTTTCAAAAACACCCGCCTTACGAGTAATAATACCAAGCTTGGTAAATAGGGCTGTGGCACAGGTTACAGCAGTGGGCGTTGCGAGTGCGAGCGCACAAGGGCAGGTTGCAACTAACACAGACAAGGTGACCCAAAACGCATCTTCGGGTTGGTAGAAATACCAAGCGGTATAGGTGAGCGCCGCAATAGTTAGCACTGTCGCGGTAAAGTATCTTGCAAGCCTATCGGCAAGCAATGCCATCTTAGGTTTAGTATTTGAAGCGAGCTCTTGAAGGCGAATAATCTCAGCAACCAGTTGATCTTGCCCAAGGGCATTAACCTGAACGCGAATAGGCTGCTCGACATTAATAGTACCAGCATAAACCTGCTCGTCGACAGATTTGCTCACAGGCATCTGCTCGCCAGTTAACATGGCTTCATTGACTGAGCTATTGCCTTGAATAATGATGCCATCGGCAGGCACAGCCTCACCGGGTTTCACCATCACGATATCGTCTAAAGCCAGCTTTTTAGCTGGCACTTCTTCAATTTTGCCATCAATGACTAAATTCGCCGTAAGCGGCACCAATTTATGCAGGTTACTCGAGCTAACCGAGGCTTTTTGTCTTGCATTTTGCTCAAAATAGCGCCCAAGCAGCAAGAAGAAGGTAAACATGGACACTGACTCAAAATAGACCTCGCCGTTACCATTGACCGTCGCGACACAGCTGGCAATAAACGCTGCAATAATGGCGATGGAAACCGACACATCCATATTGAGTCTGCCACTAAGCAGAGCTCTGGTAGCGCTAAAATAGAAAGGTGCGGCACTATAGAGCACAACGGGTGCTGCAAACATCATGCTAACCCAGCGGAAGTAGTCGCGAAATTGGGTTTCTAGATCAGTAAAATAGCCAGAATATAAGGCGAGGGCGAACATCATCACCTGCATAGTGGCAAAGCCAGCTAAGCCTAAGCGTAATAAAAAGGTGCGGCTTTGCTTTTTACTTTGAATTTCTTGTTCGTCGACCTGAAACGGTGCGGCTTGATAACCGATTTGACTAATTTGGCTAAGGATTTGACTTAACGGTAACTCATCTTCGCGCCAGTAGATAAGGGCTCGTTGCGTGGTTGAGTTTACCTGAATGCGTTCAACCCCTTTGAGCTGGCTGACTTTATGCTCGATGAGCCAAGCACAAGCTGCGCAGGTGATACCATCAATAGACAGTGAAACCTCTGAGACTTTATCTTTGGTATGTACAAAGTCTTGTTTTACCTCGGGAAGATCGTAAGCGCTATAGGTACTAAGCTCTTCTGGCACCAATGCTGTTTGCTTGCTACCAGGCTCGGTGCGATATTTATAATAACTGGTGAGGCCAGCATCAATAATAGCTTGAGAAACCGCCTGACAGCCAGGACAACACATGAGTTCGTCTTGGCCGTTGATTGAAGTAACAAACTGATCGCCAGTTAATACGGGTTCATTGCAGTGAAAACAACTTATCTGCGTCATGGTCGTTATTTATTGTACTTTTAATTTAACCAGTATTGCTGATCTTTAGTGATATTGACGCGTTTATGAATGCGCCATTTGCCGTCATAGCTCTCTAGCCTAACTTCCCAAGGCCCTGTGATATCTTGTTCAAGGTCGATACGGTATATCTTGTTAGCGTCAGCTGTTGCTAATTGGCCAAAATCACGTTCGGCAAGAGTAGGGTGATATAGCTTAACATTGAGGCCCGCTAGATACTCTGGACCACCTTCTTGGTTAATCTCTAACTGCCCATTATTCACTTTAAGCAGAAAGTTCATACCAATTTGTTTCGCGTAGGTTTCTTTAGCGAGATCCATATTGATGGCTTTACCATCTTTATAGTATTCCTGTGCAACCAAAGAGTCAGAATTGTCCATGGCGATCTTAAGCGTTGCAAAACTCGCTGCAACGGCACACATGGGTAAAACGATTAAAAACCAAGGCCAGAACTGCTTGTACCAAGCTTTAGGAGTAGACATAAAAACACCTTATTATTTTACTAGGGGCATTTTACCGATAAATCTGTGATATAGCACCTAAAAAAAAGGCCTCGAAATGCTCGAGGCCTCATTGCTATTCTAACTTATCATTTATTAGACAAGCTGTAGACGTAAGCAGTGATAACGTGAACCTTATCTTCACCTAATACCTCTTTCCAAGCAGGCATAACACCGGTACGACCTTGGGCAATACTTTGCATGATTGCACCTCGGCTGCCGCCATATAACCATGGCTTATCGGTTAGGTTAGGTGCACCCATCAACTTGTTACCTGTACCGTCCATACCGTGACAAGCGAAACAACCTTTCATGAACGAGCCTTGGCCTTGGGCTGCAAGGGCGGCATCGTGTTCACGACCAGATAGTTTAAATACGTACTCGGCTAGGCCTTTCAGTTCACTATCTTCAATCGGTAGACCACCCTTAGGAGGCATCATACCGTTACGGCCGTTCATGATACTGGCTTTAATGGTTTCTAGCTCACCACCGTATAACCAAGCCTTATCGGTTAGGTTAGGGAAGCCTTTACTACCACGAGCATCAGAGCCATGGCATTGAGCACAGTTTTGTAGGAACAGACGACCGCCCACTTTTAGGGCTTCATCGTTCTTCACTAGCTCATTAAGAGGCGTTTCCGCGAAGGCCTTAAAGATAGGACCATAGGTCTCATCGGCAAGCTTAACTTCTTGGTCATACTGTACCCAGCGACCTTCTTTGTTAGCCAGCTCAACTGCTGCTTTAGAGTCTTCTTTAATCCCTTTCTCATAACCAATGATTTGGTTAGCACTTGTCCAGCCAAATACACCTTTAAAGTTACCAAGACCTGGATAAAGAATCAGGTAAACAACACCAAATACTATGGTGATGTAGAAGAGGTAACTCCACCACTTAGGTAGTGGGTTGTTGATCTCTTCAATACCGTCGAAACTATGACCCATAGATTCGCCTTCTTCTACATCGGCAGTGTTCTTAGAACAGATGCGAAGCAGAATAAAACAACCTGCGATCACTACTATTGTGAGTACCGTAATCCAAATACTCCAGAAGCTACTCATTATCATTACTTATGCTCTCCTGAGTCCTTCGTAGCCGCGTTAATTTCATCATCTGAAAAAACGAGGTTAGCTGCGTCGTCGAATTCTTTCTTACGACGAGAGCTATATGCCCAGGCAAATATACCGACAAAGGTCAGCATTACAATCAGGGTAATAATTCCTTGTAATGTGCCGTAATCCATAATTTGCCTCCTTACTTAAGTGCATGTCCTAGTGACTGCAGATATGCAACGATAGCTTGCATCTCAGTTTTACCTTCGACCGCTTTTTGAGCGCCTTCGATATCTGCGTCAGTATAAGGAACACCAAACCCACGGAATACTTCCATCTTCTTAGCGGTCAGTTTACCGTCAAGAACATTGTCGTTTAGCCAAGGGAAGGCTGGCATATTAGATTGTGGTACTACTGCGCGAGGATCGGTTAAGTGAACCTCATGCCATTTGTCACTGTAACGACCGCCAACACGAGCCAAGTCAGGACCAGTACGCTTTGAGCCCCATAGGAATGGATGTTCCCAAACTGACTCACCAGCAACACTGTAGTGACCATAACGCTCGGTTTCAGCACGTAATGGACGGATCATTTGGCTATGGCAGTTGTTACAACCTTCACGGATGTAGACATCACGACCTTCAAGCTCAAGGGCAGTGTAAGGCATAAGGCCTTTCACTGGCTCAGTAGTGTCCTTTTGGAAAAGTAGTGGCGTGATTTGCACCAGACCACCGATACTGATTGCGATAACAGTCAGTATCCCCATCAGGCCAATGTTTTTCTCAACTATTTCATGATTGAATTTCATCGACTCGACTCCTTAAGCTGCTTTTGCTTCAGCAAGTGCTGGCAATGAATCTTTTGGTGCTCTAACTGTACAAAGTACGTTGTATGCCATGATGAGCATACCGGCTACGAAGAAACAGCCACCTAAGAAACGAACGAAATAGAATGGATATGACGCTTCTAAGCTTTCTACGAAGCTATAAGTCAATGTACCGTCAGAGTTAACTGCACGCCACATTAGACCTTGCATCACACCAGAGATCCACATAGAGACGATATAAAGTACAGTACCGATTGTTGCTAACCAGAAGTGTACGTTAACTAGGTTATTGCTATACATGCGACCGTGACCATATAGGGCAGGGATCAAGTGATATAGCGAACCGATAGAAACCATGGCAACCCAACCCAGTGCACCTGAGTGTACGTGACCAACAGTCCAGTCAGTGTAGTGAGATAGCGCGTTAACCGTCTTAATTGCCATCATGGGGCCTTCGAAGGTAGACATACCGTAGAAAGACAGAGAAACAACTAAGAAACGTAGAACAGGGTCAGTACGTAGCTTATGCCATGCACCTGAAAGGGTCATAATACCGTTAATCATACCACCCCAAGAAGGAGCGAATAGAATTAGCGACATCACCATACCTAGAGACTGTGTCCAGTCAGGCAGTGCAGTGTAGTGTAAGTGGTGAGGACCAGCCCAGATATAAAGTGCAATCAACGCCCAGAAGTGAACGATAGATAGACGGTATGAATAAACTGGACGACCAGCTTGCTTAGGTACGAAGTAGTACATCATACCTAGGAAGCCTGCTGTTAGCAGGAAGCCTACCGCGTTGTGACCATACCACCACTGAACCATTGCATCTACAGCACCGCTATATAGCGAGTAAGATTTCCAAAGGCTCACAGGTACTGCCATAGAGTTCACTATGTGTAGTACGGCAACCGTGATGATAAATGCACCAAAGAACCAGTTCGCAACATAGATGTGCGAGGTTTTTCTTTTGATGATGGTACCAAAGAAGACAACCGCATAGGCTACCCAAACTATGGTAATGGCGATATCGATAGGCCACTCTAGCTCTGCGTATTCTTTACTACTGGTGATACCCAGAGGTAAGGTGACAACAGCCGATAGAATGATGGCTTGCCATCCCCAGAAAGTGAATGCAGCTAATTTAGGTGCAAACAGACGGGTTTGACAGGTACGTTGGACGATATAATAGGATGTAGCAAATAACGCTGATGTGCCAAACGCGAAAATCACTGCGTTGGTGTGCAATGGTCTTAGACGACTAAAGGTTAACCAAGGAGTTTCGAAGTTTAGCGCCGGCCAGATTAACTGTGCCGCAATTAACACACCGACTGCCATACCAATGATGCCCCACATAACTGTGGTAAGTGCAAATTGGCGAACAACGGTGTAATTGTAATCAGCGCCTGTAGGCTGGGAATGGTTCATCATATTGCTTCCACTGCTTATTACTTTTACTTGTAGTTTTAGTAAAGTTTTACTTTACCTGTTATAAAAGACGCAAAATTGGACGTTTCCCTACAGGGTGCGACCAAAATGTGTCAATAGCGCGACCTCAACATTTTGCAATAAAAGCGAGGTGATGCAATCATACTTGAGCTATGTCAAAAAAGATACTAAAGACGTGTTTTTGAAGTTGATCTAGATCAAACTCCTTCATAGAATGTTAACACTTTGCAGCATTAGGTTAAAAAACGTGCTCACACAATTCACGAAACACATTTTTAGTTTGATATTTGTCTCATTTTTAATCACTGCTTGCAGTGATCCAGAGCAAGAAAATAGCCAAGACTTTGTTATTGATACGACTTTATGCCAATTCAAACAGGGGGAGTGTGTTAGAAACATAGACGGTGTTGAGTTTAGATTAGCCATTTCTCCCGAAAACACACCCAGCGAAAAACCCTTGACGCTAACGCTTCGAACATCAAAAGCAGTAAAAGATCTCACTATTAGAGTTGAAGGAAGAGATATGTTTATGGGGGTTATTCCTGTAAATCTCTCTCAAGTGACTGAAAAGCTATATAAGGGCTCACTACTATATGGATCGTGTAGTAGTGGTTATATGGTTTGGAGCGCCATTGTTAGCTTTGAGCACAATGGCAAAACTCAAGCGCTCATCTTTGATTTTCTAGCCGACAATCCAAACTAGATGAATAGGCTAGCGGCTTATTCATCTCGCCAATTTTCTTTAATTTTCATAAAGATATCAATGTTGTCGATAAAAGCTGTCAATAACTCTGGATCGAAGTGCTTACCCGATTGCGACCGCATTTCACTGATCACATCTTCGATAGGCCAAGCCTCTTTATAACAACGCTTGTGGGTAAGGGCATCAAACACATCCCCTATGGCAACGATACGCGCAAAGATATGGATATCGTTTCCACTTAATCCATTTGGATAGCCTGAACCATCATATTTTTCATGGTGTTGCAGTGCAATGACGCTAGATGCATCAAGCAGTGGGCGTTCGGTGTTACTTAGTATTTGATGACCGATCAAAGGATGCTGACGCATTACATCCCACTCTTCATCGGTTAACTTGCCAGGTTTAAGCAAAATAGCATCGGGTATCGCTATCTTTCCAATATCATGCATAGGTGCAGCCCGTCTTAATAACTCGGCTTCTTCTCTCGCAAGTCCTGCACAAATAGCCAACTCATAGCAATATTCAGACATGCGTTTAACATGATGAGCGGTTTCTTTTGAGCGGCTTTCTACTACATCACCTAATTTCAGAATCAGCTCTGATTGTGTATCTTCAAGCTCCTGATTAAGTAGCAAGTTCTCAAAGGCCATTCCTACATTGGCTGCAAAAATATCGATAAGCTGTTTATCTAGCTCGGAGATATCTTTAACTCCGTCCATAAAGAGCAGATTGGTCCATCCGCTTTGTGTAGGGAAGTAGCCAATAAAATAGTCGCCTTCATAGAGACACTGTTTTTGGCTAAGGGCTTTATTGAGTAATGTTTGAATATGAGATGGAATCGCTAAATCTTGATGTTTGGCAAACTGGCCAGTACCTGCAAGGATACGCACTGCAGAGGGATCAACCTGTTCACTCATCAAATCCATCGCATTACAGCTTAGTAGCAAGGTTTCGCTATCGACATTTAGCAGACTAGCGACTTGATTGAGCAGACCATCGGCAAAATTGTGTAGCGTTCTCAGTTCAAACAGCCCAGATGTGGCCTTAAGTACTTTCTCTAAACCGGTTCTATGACGCAGTTGAATAAGCCTTGCTTTTTCAATCTCCATAATGTCGCGATAGGAGCGCAGCGCTGAATACATGCTGGTTGTCAGTTTGCGTGAGTCTAGCTCAGCTTTAGCCTTATAATCGTTAATGTCATAATTAACTATCACATTTTCTTCAGGGGCTTGTCCTGGTTGACCTGTACGTAAAATCAGGCGCATATTACGGTTACGCAGTTCTTCGCGGATCCATTTAACCAGCTCTAGCCCTGCATGATCGCTTTCCATCACCACATCAATAAAGGCAACGGCAACATCTTGTTCTTGGTTGAGTAATTCTTTGGCTTGTTCGCCACTATAGGCATTAATAAAGGTAAGGGGTCTGTCGTCTAGCTTAAATCTTGAAAGCGCAAGCTTGGTTACTGTATGTACATCGGGTTCATCATCGACGATAAGTACTTTCCAAGCCGGTCCGGATTGTGTTGGTTGTGCTTTTGTTTTTCCGGAAAAAAGAGGGCTTTTTTTTGCTATATCAATAAGCATCGGTGATCCTCAAAATAAGAATGCTATCTTTGCCTTATTTAGTGTAGTTCAACAATTAACTAGTTGGAGTAAATAGTCAATACAAACAGCAACAAACTGCACCAAATTTTCTTTTAAAACACGGAGCAACAAACTAGTTGAGAATTATTCTCAATTAGCTATATTGAGTAAAAGAATCAACAACGCTGAGTTTATTATGTCTAAATTAGTCAACATCGCGGTTCCGGTAGAAAAGTTAGCCGCACTTATCAATAGTGGTGCGCTGTGTGCTGCCGATTTCTCCTGTTTAGATAGCGAATCTAAGCAGCAAGTGTGGCAGCTTTGCTTATGGAGCTGTCAGCAGAAAGTGAGCTGTAATAAAGTCTGCCATTCACCCACTTGTGAGAAAGGTATAGCTAAAGACAAGCACAGACGAGAAACTGCGCTTATCTTAAAATAGGGTTGGGATTTGTGAAGATTAGCAGTAACATTTTGCTGCTTGCTTTATTGATGGATGACAACTTTGACCCAAACGACTTACGAGCTCCCACCCGCAATCCCATTATTCGATTCGGCGCAATATCTCGACGAGCATAACTCAACACTTAATCAGCACATTACTTCAATCAGTTTATCTAAGGTAGAAGATGCTTGTTTAGTGTATGAATATGCCATCGACTGGTTAAGGGAGCAGCAGTTTCATGAAAATAACTATAAAGCTTACCGCAGTGAACTTACCACATTTTTGCATTGGTGCTTCGATGTCGCAAAGGTGTCTGTCGCGAGCTTAAAGCGCAAACAGATTAATGAGTATGTTAGATATTGCCAATCACCTCCAAAAACACTGATTGGGTACTTTAATGTCACCCAATTTAAGACAGATAAGTCGTCGGGTGAGCGTTTACCAAATTGCGCTTGGCGACCGTTTAGAGGTAAAAAACACCTAGGGGTAGAACAGCCTTACCAGCTAACTGACTCGGCATTGAAAACAAAATTAGCCATATTATCAGCTTTTTACAGCTATTTGATGGGTGAGGAGTATAGCGAGCGCAATCCTGCTCAGATCTGGCTGAACCATAGCCGCTTTGCCGATAAAAAGCGTTATCAAACCAGTCAAGATGATGACAATATTCTCGCTTTTACCGAGCTGCAGTGGTCCTATGTGGTTACCACTGTAGAGGGGCTTGCCGAGCAAAGCCCTCAAGAGCACCAGCGAAGCCTATTCCTTATTAAGCTATTGTATTCTTGTTATTTACGAGTCTCAGATGTCGCAGCTAGAGCCGGATTCAGCCCAGTAATGGGGCAGTTCAAGCAAGATAAACAAACTGGTATTTGGCGTTTTCATATACCCAGTAGTAAAGGGGGTAAACAGCGAAACGTTGCGGTTTCAAGTGAGTTGCTATCTGCACTAAAAACCTATAGGCAGTTCCTTGGCTTATCGGAATGCCCAACATCTAATGATCTACACCCGTTATTTGTGCGCCATAAGGCAGCAGCAAGGGGCAGGGAAGCTGGAACCCTCAATGCGAACTTGGGTATACGCCAAATCAGAGAAGAGGTGCTGTCGGTCATTCAATTGGCGGCTGATAAAGCAGAACAAGACGGTTTTGTTGATGATGCCGTCGATATGCGTAAGTTAACCGCACACAATATACGTCATACTGGCATCACCCATGATATCAACCTCAACGCCAGACCTTTATCCCATGTGCAAGCCGATGCCGGCCATGAGAGTATCGATACCACATCCCAATATCTGCACACCAGCCAGATAGAACGCAGTCAAAGTGCGCAGCATAAACCAATCAATCATTTAGCGGGATTAGATTAAACGAGTTCTTATGAATAAGTGATGCGTTAATGCCGATAAGTATCGTTATCGGCATTAGCTTACACTATCTATTCACCCTATAACCTAAGCAAGCCAATGCTATTATCTAGTGCAACAAATCTCAGTTTACTTTGAAAATAACTAAGGTGAAGTTTCTGAATTTTCATCTCTGTTCTTAACATTAATCGATATAAAGAAAGGTGTGAAAAGGCATGACACGCAATTGTTCAAGTACCTGTCCCATATGCTAGTGCTCTATTAGCTAACCGATTAACTAGCTTTGCGATTGTGAGGCTTAAAAGCGATTTTGAATAATTCAATATTGTCACTACCGCGAAAGCAATTAGAAATCGCATCTAGCACTAAAACCAACAGAGCTAAAATTTTCTAAACCGCTTAAGGTGCTCAATAGCCCAAACCTTGAAGACTTAACAGCTAATAGGTTTATCCCATGAGGCAACTTCATACTTACTGACTTGAATAAATACTAGGCGTTGCTACGTGCGTGCTTTTTATTGTTCTTAGGTGTTATGGGTTAGATTTCACGTAGCGACGCCTAATTTATCAGCGAAAAATGACCAATAGCTATTTATAGCTTTACAGATTCAAGCCTTGAGAACAACTCGCTAATCGCTTAAAAACTTATAGCAACGAAACATTTTACACTTAGCTATCAAAGTATCGCTGAAGGTTCATTTATAAACGCAAATTTGTTGGGATAGCTTGGGAATACGCATTAGTTTAATGAGATACCTTGATGCGAATTGTGAGTTTGTAGCACAACAATGAATTTAACCATATGGGTATGAGTTTAAAAACAAGCTGAGATATAGAATGTGGCTATAGCAACATCATGAAGCAAAGAGAGTCAGCTAAGCGGTAACGACCTAAGCTCTATAGCATGAGCAGATTAAAGCCTAATCTATCATTCCCACCCATCTACACACATGACTTCGCACAATGTATATTATGTTAAATACAGTGTCTAAATTACTGCCAACACAAGATATTTTGCATTGACTCCATCTAACCTACTGATTCAGCTAAATCATTTAGTAGCAGATTTTCAAAATATCCTATTCGATTATTACCTGCAAGATAATCGTTATTTTGTACTACGTTACACCTCATTTTCGATATTACACTCCGCATCCATTTTTAACCCGCTTATAGCGAAATATTCTTAAAGAAGGATCGTGAGAATGTCGTACTCGATGAGCAATACCCACAATTACCTATACCAACAGTCACACCAAGCTAAGTTCAGAACCCTATTTAAAGACGATTACCGTTTGATTTGTAGCTATTTTGGTGTCAATAAGGCCACGGCTTATAGATGGATCAAAGAAGGAAAGCCAACCAATAACACCGCGCTTAGGCTACTGGATATTGCTGCCAGTGGCTTTTTACCCTGCGCTGATAATTGGAATGGTTATATGATCGTTAATGGCCGACTGATAACACCACAGGGTTTTGATGTGTTACCAAGCGAGATAGAAATGATGTGCAAGGAAGTTGGACGCTTACCAAGTGCAAGTAAAGTAATCGACAAGCCTAGGAACTTTAAGCCGTGGCGAGACCGTGAACCCGCTTTTGTTGCTGATTTTAAGCGTCCCTACGTGAAATCTAGTGACGTTGATTAGCCTAGGCACTTGATTATTAACGTACGAACACAAAAAAGCCGCTGATTTAAGCGGCTTCTATTACTATCAAAATTCACGTCTAAAGTTATTAGCTATCTCTATATATCTATTCATGAGATCAATGCTGTTAGCCTTGTTGTGCGCATCAGGTGTCAATATATCAATTAGCAAATAATGATTGCTGTTTGAAAAACCTGACGTGTAAATTAACCAATCATCTGAAGTCCTATGGTATTGGTATGTTAACGTGTTAAAACTTCCTATATGGATGTGTTGGATACCTGCGTAGGTGGCCTCACTTGGGCGTACTAGCGGTGCATCTCTTCCAAATGTTATTGGGGTATTATGTTCAGATTTGTATTTCTTGAATTGTTCAACAATTGGAGCTATATCTTCATTATCCCAAAAGGAATGACGAGTTTTAAATACTTTTATGCTTCTACCCATGAATCCCCAAAATCCTTTTGACTAGAATTAACCGCTTTTTCAATTCCTTTAAGATTGATTGTTGCAGGTAGAGCTAGATTTTCACGCATTTGCATTTCTAAATTCAGCATCAAATCAAGCTTTTCACAACTCTTTTTTAATGCGAACACGGTGCTTGCAGGCATATCTAAATCATTAATATAAGATAACAATTCCGAAGCTTGATCTAAAACATTCTGGAGCTCTTTAGCTTCTTGATCGGACAAAGATGGGTCCTCAGTATCAAGCAATCGATTAATTTGCTCATCGACCAAGTCGTCAACCCCACTTAGTGTAAGTTCAACTCCTTTTTGAATGGTATCCATACCCTTGTTCATTTTTACTTTTGCAGATGCCAGTTTTACATTGGTTTTAGCATTTTTAACCATTGAAATTGGCAATAGAATTTCTACAAATTTGTTACCTATTATCGCTGCACTCATAACTTGTTCTCAATTGACGTAATTTACACGTATAGTGTCAACCATTTAATATTACTTTAACCAAAGCCTTTTAGCAAAAAAGCAGTCTGCAGGACTGCTTTTCTAATTATGGCTAGAGCTTTTTCTTAACCCATGCTGCAGCGACTAATGTTGCTATTACCATAATGATTAGCAGCTTGTCGCTAGGCTCTATTTTGACTCGTACCGCATCAGGTGTACGGACATCAATAGCAAAGTCACTTGCTCTATTCATTTCTGTTGCTCTCCAGTACCGCTACGCGCTTATCAATGGCGTGTATGATGATAAGCAGCTCATCTTTGGCCTGTTTGACTAGCGAGCTAGTACGCCACATAAAGGCAACCCAAATAACTGTATTTCCGTCTAGGCCGCTTAATTTAAGCAGGTTAAATAAGAGTGCTTCTTCCATCTAGCTTCCCTCGCCTTCATTGGCGACTACGGCATCGACCAACCCATGCAGCACGCAGTAATCAACACCGATTTCTACGCCCTTTTCACTCAATCTAGCTTTAATCTCTGCGCGAAACTCATCACTTGTTGAACCACAATACGCTCGAGATATATCACCAAATTGATAATCAATATTGGCGCAGCCTACTACCAATGTAGCCAGCGTTAACATGATCACTTTTACCATTTAGGACCTCCTAGCCTCACGGCTATGTACATTACTTTTGCTTTAATATATCCAACCCCATCAACGCGCATTGCTTCGTAAAACATCTTATGCACTTGTTTATGAGGTCGGGACTTAGTTACACAGTAAACGTCATGTACTACTGATGCCCTGCGATAATGACCGACAAACGGCGAACCAATGAATCGCCAAAAGAACCGAGGAATGCTAGCGCCATCAATAATAGAGCCTTTGGGCGCCTCCCATTCAATACCTTGCTTATCAATGAACTGAACTCGCGATATCAACTCCATTTTTCTAAGCGAACCTTTTAGCCAAAGTGTCTTAACATCACCGATAAATCGCGCCATGTTATACCCCCTGACTTTGATAAATGAGATAGCGATATTCTGTGCGTATCGTTCTATCTGGTAGTAGTGCTGCATCAAGCAACGCTCTGTGTTTAGGAATGCGGTTATATACTGCTATCGCTTCATCACTGAGTCTGTAGTTCTCATCGACTAAGTGAGAAGGTATTTGCAGATCAGTTACTTCAACTTCATGACTACCATTGAGCCAAAGTGAAATATCCGACAATAAACCGCCGATAGGTTTAGTGGCTGTCTGCAAGCCGTCATCGACTCGCGTTAGCCCTTGGCTGAGCTTATAAACCACATAAACAGCAGCCAAGGCCACTACGGCATTAAGCCAAGCCTGCTGCGGTAGCTTGTTCGATAAGTTCAGGTTCATAAGGGTTGTATCCGTTTTCGAAATGGATCATAGCTGCAATCACATGCGGATAATCGGCAGCAGATAGCGGCGATTGTGCGTGTACGCCTGCCTTATTCGCCACAAATTCAATATACTTTTGCGTAGGGTTTTCATGAGGTGGAGCCCACTTCTGAATGATTCCTTCAACCGTATCGAGTTGATACTTGGTGCGGTAGGTTTTTAGGTTACGAGCTGCGGCACGAATACCATAAAACGGCGTTTCAAATTCTTCGAAACTATCGCTTAGCTCTTGTTCGTGCTCACCTTGCCACGCAAAGTTAACACTCTCATTTTCACGGATGTTAAGCGGATTATTAAGCCTGATACCCTGTGGCACTGGCTTACCCAAAGGGGCTGATGTATTTTTCATGTTGCTGTCTCCCGACAGTATTTTGCCAAAGTTAAAATTGAGATAAGGGTTGGCGCTTGGCGAACGACTCCCCTCACCTTGTTCAATAACCGGTTCTGGTTGCTTGCGCAGAATAAGCCATGCTGCGGTTAACCCCAGCATGGCTGCACCTGATAACGCGATAGCGGCGCGCATTAGCCGATTAGCTCCATGATTTCGACTGTAGCGGGTGACATATCACCACTAACAGAAAGCTGGTAAACCGCACCATAACCTTCACCGCTATAGCCTAAAGGCTCTCCGCGATACAGTCGCCCATTAGATAAAGCTATCATTTGAGCGTCTTTTTTATCCATATCTGGTGACAGGTTCATCTTTTTAAAACCCGCCACTCCTGCTACTGAATACAAGGCATTAAGCAATGTTCCATCACACGACACCCAAAATTTAGGGAGTGGTCGAGTAAAACCACTTGAATAATTGATATCTGACACATGCTCGAATGTTTCTAGGCTATCGGTTGAGTAGTTAACCCCGCCGCTTTTATTGCTCGAAATCACCTCTAAGCCATCTTCTGATATAACAAAATCTGACTCACTTTTCATTGTGGTAACCTTGGTAAACGTTTGACCACCGTCAACAGTTTTGGCTATGTAATTATCTTGTCCAACACCACCATAGATGCCAAAAATACCCGTTTTCAACTCTTCATCAAGCCATGCGGCTTTACCAAATGCTTTGCCGTCAAAATCCCTTGCAACATCCCATGCTTTTGCTTCAAGAGTATCCACATTTAGCGCAACCAATACATTGTATTGACATGCTGTGATGACATTGCCAACCATGCGATATTTATCCGAACCATTTAATCGCCCAGCTACACCACCGCCCAAATCCTGCCAGCGAACGGTAGTTATACGCTCGAATGTTTTGCCGTCATCTGTTGAGCGATAAAAAATCAAGTACGATATCGGCGTAGCGTCATAACCAAGCACAACATAAACTTCTTTTCTGTCTTTAGAGATTATCAGTTCACCTTCACGTATCTGACCTGAATAGATAACCATTTCATTGTTGAAATAAGAGTCTAAAGCCCAACCGTTAGCCTCTGACCAGCGATAAACCTTACCCGTGTCTTGGTCTATTTGAAGTCTTGTCTTTTCATCTTCTGACACGAATCTATCAAGGCTAGAGGCGTACGCGCCTGCGTTCCATAAGCCATTATCTCTGCCGACATAAGTCGTTTCATCAAGGTTGTAGTCAGGTAACTTTCTAAAACCGTACAGCGCCCCAGCAACTGGATACTCCTCGATTTCATTCGCCTTTAATCTCCAGCCTTTGCCACCAACTGCTGCACCACCGATAAATACATCTTTATCAGAGCGCAAACGAACCGCTGTACGGGTCAGATCATTACTTGTTAGAAGTTGCTTACCAAACACCGAAATTGAGTTAGTGCGGATAGCATTTGCCCCTTGAACGGTCGAGCGGCTTTGATTCATCGACACATTACCAGCCCAAAATTCGATTGGACCATCAGCACCACGAATCACGATTTCATCAAAATCAATGGGCGCGTCTAGGTTCATGCCTACCCACATTTTAGAGCTGAACACTTGCTCTTTCATCTTAAGCAAATCGACTTGAACCACACCGCCAGCACTGACTAAGTTAAAGTATTTGCCTGTTTTACTGACAAGGGCGATACCTGATCTAATAACTGTATTGAGTATCATTTTTTGCTCCGACTTGTGACGATGGCTAATGAGATAAAGGCAACCACAGCAACCGCACTGACTAAAGCAATGGTTTGCGTGTTGTTCTTGGCAAGTTCAGCACCATCTGAGCGACTAAAGGTATTTGCGAAATTCATCATGTCTTCAAAGCCAGACACTAAGAACTTGTTACTTGCTAAACTGGTTTGCTCTGCGCTGCTAATGGCGCGTTGGGCTAACTCGGTGTGATTGTCATTGGCGTTAGCTAATGCCTGGCTAACGGTATCGATGCTATGGCCTGCTAAGTTAGCATTTTGCAGCATTGATTCCTCGGCCAGCTCGCGCATGTTGTCATTGGTGGTCGCCACAGCGCCGACAACAGAATCCGCTAAACTCGCGTTAGCTTCTAGCGCCAATTGGTTAGTTTCTGATAACTGGTCAGCGTAAGTTTCAAACCCATCTGACAGTATGTTACCTGCGTTGCTTAAGACGTTTTCACTAACATTTAAAAATGCTTCGTTTTGGTCGGCGACACCTGCATATAAATCAACGCCAGCATCGAGTAACGCCTGATTTTGGTCAGCGCCAATACCTGCGATATCAGTTATGGCATTGAGACCACCTGAAAAGAGATCGGGTAGCATATTGGCAATATCTGAAACGATACTGAATGCGCCACCGTCTGTGATTGTGTTGCCAGAACCATTTATCACTTGGCCGTGGTTATCGCCCTGAATACCGAACGTGACCGAGTTGTTATTGGTGGACTGACTAGAACGAGAACGTGAACTTGAACCCATGTTATAACTCCGCTCTTAATATGGTTTCTGCGCGTTGATAACCTAAGTCCCTGCCCATGCGTAGCATTGCATCAGGGCGATTGGTATGGAGTCTTACAGTTTTTAACCCTGCTTGCTTCGCGCGATTATGAATTTCACGAGTATGTTTAACGCAGTTCTTACCCGCTGCGGCCACAATAACGAGCTCTTTAATATCGGGTTCTACGCGTAAGACCGCATACAGTTCGTTATCAATGCAAAATAGTTGAGCCACGCCTTGGTGTACTTCGCTGATTATGGTGCGCAAGTCATCACCCAAGGCGGGCATCAATGTAGCCCATGCTTTTGTTATTTCTTCTTTAGAAATATTGCCGCAGCAACCGCCGCTATAATCAACAAAAGCCATGGAGATATTCCGTTAGATGAACCTGCGCCAAAATTGACGTTGCCACCGTTAAAACTTGCAGCGTTGGTTTGCTTACCCGTGCCAGAACTCGCAGCACTAGAGTTAGACAAACCACCGCCCCCAGTAAGTGAACCAATCATTTGGTTTCCTCTTTTGGCAGTATTAATCGAATGATGAGCCCCGCCGTAACAATGGCGGCGACTGACGTTAGAAACTGCTTCATCAATCGCCCCTTAGTTACTTCTTATTGGTCATCCACCAAAGGAAACCAATCAGGCCAATAATGCCTAGAATGGTACCTGTGCCAAATTGAAGGCCACCTAATGCATTGTTATACATCTGCTGGCCTCGCTCGGTTGGTGCCATGGTTTGCACTACCTGCGGCGTTTGTACCTCAACTGTACGGTCTAACTCTTCTTGGCCTTGTCCCTGTGCATCCTTAGCCGCTTCAATCGCGGAAAACTGACCATAGAGATTCAAGCCTGAACTGAGGAAGTCCGTAGCACCTGAGAGGAAACCACCGAAACCGCCCGACTCTTGCACCACAGGCGCACCCACCGCAGTGGGAGCCGCTGCCTCTGGTTTAAAGAGATCAATTTCAGCCGTGGGCATAGGGCTAACCCCATTACTGGCACCAAAACCAAATAGGTTTGATAAATCCATGTTGCCCCCTTATACGCCGCCTTCAAGCACATCGAAGTATTCAACGATCACTTCACAATAGGTACTTGCTGTGGTGTCATCAGCCGTTTCAATACGTAGACGCAGGTCATTAACATTCATTAGGTCTAGCGCCTGCTTCATATCACCTTCTAACACAAAGTCAGTGGTGTAATAGTTAGGCTGAATGATACGGTCATGTTCACGCTGTAGGTGTTTTACCCACTCATAATCGAGCTGGGTTATCTCGGTGCCGTTACGAAATACTGAGCACTGCTCAATGGTTGCGGCAGTGACCAAATGCACCGCTTTAATCTTGGCGTTACGGTTCTTTGGCAAATCGTCAAACTCGTTAACGCCAGCACTTAACAGCTTGGGATAACGCTTTACTTTAACGAGCTGCCCCATAGGAACAGGGTTAGATACGATTGCCGCCACTTCGATGCTTGGGTTCGTCGCTGCTGCGTCAATATCGAAAGTGATCGTCACAGATTGAACCGCTGGCATCAGCTTTTCTTCTACGGCATTAACAGGGAATGGAATTCTTACGCCATCAGGTGACGCAGTACCAAGACCAAACATGCGCTTCTCAGGCAAAGTTTTCATCTCAGGTTGATTGAAATGAAAATCAAGTACGCCAGCGACAACAAGACGGCCATAAAACTTGTTTAAGGCGTCTAGCTCTACGCCAGTTTTATACTCGCTCACGACCTTACCATTCACATTCAGACGAACGTTTTTCATCTGCGCTAGTGTCATGCCCTTATGGCGAATTTTAATTTGGTCGTAAGTCGCACCAAGAGGAAGGGTAATTGTTGCGATTGAGCCTGCAACAATGGCCGAAATGGTAGAAATTTTCTTTTGGGAACGTGCCATAATTTGGACTCCTTAGCCGATCGCTTTTTTAACAGAGCGATTGTTGTTAGATGCCCAAACGACAAAACCCGCTATCATGATGATCTGGATAGCGAGGGTTACACTCGGAATGTATTTACTCATAATAAGTCCTTAAAGGAAGTGACGTTTCACAACGTGGAAACACATAAAACGGACTACAGACTAGAAAATGATTCGGTTAAGGGACAAGCCCAATTCGGTTACGATTCGGTGTTAATTTGGTCTACATTCGGTCAAATTCGGTGCGTATTTGGTATACCGGACATAAAAAAGCCAGCATATAGCTGGCTTTTTTGGTTTGAAATGACTTAGTAGGCGTAGACTTTGAGGCGTGATTTTACCAGTACAAAGCCTTGGTTTGAGCTATTGGATACAGCCAAAATAGCCGCTATACCCGTATTTTGTTCGGCAAAGAAATAGGCTTCTTTGATTTCAAAAGGCAGGTAAACCCTGTCACTCGTCATTCTAAAAAACATGCCTTAAGTCCATTTTATTAAGCGGCTTTCTTGAGCTTTTCGACTACTGGCCGTAGATCTAAAAACTCGCATTCTTTGGCAATCTTAACAGGTTTCTTTACCCAATAGGTGCAGTTCTCAAGCTCTTTGATTTGCTGCTCAGGTAAGTCGCACTCTTCGGCCATCCGTTTTCGGTCAATTTTGACCTCCTGAATACCAACGACCTTGTAAGGTGACTGACTGAGTACCGTTTTCGGTATCTCACTAGAGCGTTGAAATACGGTGTGTACTACCAAACCGAACTTGCGCCCACCTGTCATGCATTCACCAAGGGGCGATTGCTCTTTACCAGCCGAATCACACCACTTAGCCAATTCTTCGATGACCATATCAAGGCGGCGATTTCCGTCAGCGGCGAACCACATTAACTGACAAAACCAAAGCATTTCGTCCCTAGATGGCTTCACAGGCTTATAAGCGATTCTAAACGGCTTCTTGCTGTCCCAAGCATTTTTAAACGCTCTAGCGAACGCCTGACGCGTTCCATAGTGATAAACCCGCTTACCACCGAATCCCCTTTGCTTTTTCGAACCCGTTTTGTAGACGTAATCACCGTATGCATCAAATAACGCAAGACAAGGCGATTTAGGCATTAAACCCGAATACTGCAAGGCAACCCCTTTACCGCCACCACTGGCCGCTGTGTAGGCCACATGTAGAGCGTCCAGCTCATTGTTAGGATTGATTGCCATGTTATCCATTCCCCGCTAAGTATTCGGTTAACTCATCCATGGTTTGGTCTGTGGCCTGCTCTGGTGTTTTGCTTGCAGCTGCTTGCGCATTTTGTTGTTTGAGCCTTTCAAGCTCAATCGCCTTTTGTGTCATGTTTTGCTTGTGCTTCATGTAGAGCGAGAAGGTCAAGAAACCACAGCCCTTAAACGCAATCAGCACTTCTTTATTTTGGCTGTAGAAGGCAAACAGCTTTTTAAGCCAGGGCGGCATATCTTCAATTTGATTACCGTACTTCACCAACACTGGCGAAATATCTTTAGCGAATGCGTCAATCTCATCGGGTGTTAGCATGTAATCGGCTTTCGCTAACATCGAGATAAAGCCAAGGCTCTTAGTTAGTCCCGCATTAATCAGCCCTCTTGCCGCTGATTGGGTTAACTTTTCGATAGTCGGCGCAGCCTTACCACCATTGATATCACCAACAGGCGCTTGAGCATCCGAAATAAACGAGTCCAATTCGGTGTTAATATCCGAATCTTCGACACTCGTTTGCTCTAGTTCGGTAGTCGATTCGCCCTTTGATTCCCCCTTATCAACAAAAGTGGGCACCTCGTCCACAATGGCGCTATCAGTGTGTTCAGTTGTCTTATCCAAATTTTCCATGTTTAGCTCGCTTTCAATCCAATTAAGAAACACCCAGCCACGAACAGGCCACCAAATAGCCAGCCCACAAAGCTGGTTGATTCGGTTTCCTCATCCGCTTGGGTTTCGGTAAATTCATCGGTAGGTGACCATTCTTCGTGGTCAATTTGGTGATCGGTATTATCTTGGTGAACTTCGACTTCAAGCTCAGGTTCGGCCTTAAGTAAAAGTTCAGGGCTCGCGACCATACTCTCACGCCAAACGTCTTGGATAGCATTGCCTGAACGCTGATCCATTTTACAATTGGGGCAATAGGTATAGAGCAGCTTCTTACCATTGGAGCGCTGGCGCACCTCCATGGTATCGCCACAGGTAGAACAGCCAAGATAACCGACAATAGTCGGATTAGCTTTCTTCACTGTCCCAGCCCTCTTTACCGTCTAGCCATTTGCCTAGTTTCTCAGATAGCGCCCAAATCTCTTTAATATCCTGTTCAAGCTCATGAACTCGTCCTGTCAAAAGTTCTACGGCTTGCAGGGACTCATGGGTTAACGATAGGGCTAGAGGAATAAGCTCTTGAGCCTTTGCGGATTTAAGGTCTGGGCGATAAGCGGGAATGGTGTTTAGCTTTTCAGCTTCTTCTAAAATCGCTTGAAAACGACTGGTAAGTGATACACCAGTTTGGTGTACTGCTTTAGCTGTTGCTTGTTCGGTTGATACTGTCACGGTAAATACCCTCTGTTAGATAGAGGGCTGTCTCAGGTGCAGTCTAACAATGACTTAAGCTGATTTCAATTTGACCTATCTTTTCTGCCAGACAGTCGCGTTAGCGACAAGCCCCGCAGGGATAGCCGCCATGGTTACAGACGCGCTTTAACGCCCGTATGGGCAAACCATGCTTCGCGCCCGTAAGGAATGCTGTCCCCTAGCGAAAGCTAGGAAGTGGACAGACATTATCTACCCACAGCTCCGCTGGGGGTAAAGCATTAACAAGTATTCTCTCTTATATATTTATATATAAGACACTAGTACCTACTATGGTGTCTAAATACTTGGTGTGACTACTTGGAGTAGTTTTAGGCGCATATCACACGATATTCACAACCTTATCCACAGACTGTGTGAATAACGTACAATTTTGGATCATGAAAAGGATCTAAATATGGATCATCTTACTTGCGTAAAATCTAATAAATAGCTTGAAACGGGTGAATATTGGACAATTTAACGCTAGGCAAAACGTGAAAATCCCCAATTAAGGGGCATAGATACAAGGCTTTGGCTATTGTGGCGGCGCTGAATGCGCCTGAATGGAACGCTTTACCTTGAACTTGGCAAGCATGGTGATAGGTGTAAGCAGGTATTTAACGTCTTTCTGGTAGCGTTTGGCGAGCTTTTCGACTGACTTCTTCGCTGCTGCTCTCGCCTCTGTAAACGCCTTGGTCAAGCCCATTTCATCAATGTACTTGATAGTCACACGCTTGATTGATGCCAAGCAGACGTACTCTGCGCGGTTCTCATAGTAGCCAGTTCGCATACTGCGAGGCTGTACCGACTCAAGCCAGCCATTTTCAATGATACGCGCGGCACATTGCTTAACGCGCCATTCCTCAAGGCCTGCTTTCTCTGCAATGGTTTTCCATGTAAACAGGAAAAAGCCATTTTGAGCGATCACACCGACTTTGCGAGTGCGTAAGCACATATTGCTAACGATCACATCCATGACCTTAGCAATATCTACTAGAAAGCGCTTCTGTGTGGCTCTGCCGCAAGTGGTTTGCAGCATAAGCTGTGATGATGGGTTATCTAGGTAGCCTTTCCAACGCGAACGACTAAGCGCAGCAAACGGGCGTTCGCTGCGGGTCTTGGTCGTTGGTTTACTGGCCTTCATGCTACTGCTCGTTTGACGCTTGGCGCGTGTAGTAATCGGCAATTGCTATGCAATTCTCAGCCGTTACTTTGCTGCCGTACTCTTGGTGCCAGTTGGCAATATGTTGGTACTTGTCTGCTTGGGCAATTAGCCAAGCTCTAGAGGCGGGATTGAGTGTTAACCCTTTGTTCATTTGGGTAATGGTATTAATAGCAAGCATAGTCATTGTCTCTACATTGGCTTGTTCGGTTGAATGTTCAGGGGGGTTGTGCACACCCCCCTTCACACCGAGACAACCCTGTTAATGGTCTGCCGCGTTCCGTGCGTGACTACAAAACTCCGGCGAGAGAAACAATACAAGCGGGCAAGCTTGGATTCAAGCTGCGCAGCTTGAACTTGTGGTTAATAAATGCACTGATTTGTCTCATTTTGCGACAAATGCTATTCTTGGTCTGTGACTACAAAACTTGGGTTTTTATCAATGCATTACGATGAGCTTTTATCACGTGCAATCGCCCGCGCATCGGCGCGAGGCAGCATACGACAAGCAGCAATGAAACTAGGCATAACCGATGTTAGCCTTGGCGAGTTCGTTCGGTGGCGTGAAACTGGCAAATTTCCATCTGATGAAGTGCTATTTAGAATAGTAGAATTAGCGGGCGAGGATAAAATAAAGTCGCATTTTGCGACAATGGCCGTAAAGATGAAAGACCCTGACATTTCAAAAGCTTACGCCGCCCTAGCCTCTTAACTAGAGGCTTTTTTCATTCGTGGTCTGTATATTATGTTAAATAGAGTTTTTATCTACTATTGCCGTTTCTTTCGAGATTCTAATGGAGTCTTAACTTCCCTACATTTCATCTTTAACGCTTTACCATGGAGAGTAATTTCTACTGCGCAGTTTGTATGTATGCGCTACGTGAAATCCACGCGAAGAGTTACAGTTACCCTCACAAATTAAAAACACGTGTGTAGAATCGCTTAAAGCAAAATCTATTCTTTAGTGACGATTTAGTAAAAATTTCACTTTGAATGACGAAATAGCTCGCCCATAACCTGTGCGTGGACGATTACCGTTTGATTTGTAGCTATGTTGACGTCTATGAGGCCACAGCTATAGATGGCTCAAAGAAGGAAAACCAACAAATAACACCGCGCTCAGGCTTCTGGATATTGCTGCCAGTGGCTTTTTACCCTGCGCTGATAATTGGAATGGTTACATGATCGTTAATGGCCGATTGATAACACCACAGGGTTTTGATGTGCTACCAAGCGAGATAGAAATGATGTGCAAGGAAGTTGGACGCCTTCCGAGTGCTAGTAAGATTATCGATAAACCACGAAACTTTAAGCCGTGGCGAGATCGGAAACCTGAATTTGTAGGCTCTTTTAAGATCACATATAAACTAAAGTAATGTCACTATATAACCCTGATTTATCGTGTATTATCTCTAAAAATACAACAAGGAGTGTAACCCAGTGAAGTTGAAGTACCTTATTTTGTTTGCGTTTGCTTTTTCAGTTCTTGCTATTAGCCTATATTTCTTGTGGATGTGTTGGCCCGGCTCAAATTACTGCCATTTAAGCAGTGACTCTCAAGATTGGGGTGGTTTCGGTGCGTATATTGGTGGGGTCGTAGGCACCCTGTCTGGTATTGTTGCTGCGTTTTTTTTATACAGCGACTTAAAGCAAAGCACTGAAAATGAAAGAAGAAATGTTAAAATAAAAGAAATGGAACTTACTAAGGATTCATTACAACTACTTGCCGATAAGCTTGATGAGTTCGAACTACATCGTGCTGTTGGCATTGATATGATGAGGGGGACGTTTAAAGAAAAGTCAGTAAAAGAGTTAATAATCTTTCTCGGCAGCGACGAAAATGGGAAAGCTTGGCTAAATCAGGTCAAGGGCAAAGAAAAAGAGCGATTACATACAATAATTTTTAACATTGGTACTATTTT
This sequence comes from uncultured Shewanella sp., assembly GCA_947503555.1. Taxonomy (GTDB): domain Bacteria; phylum Pseudomonadota; class Gammaproteobacteria; order Enterobacterales; family Shewanellaceae; genus Shewanella. The sequence continues at coordinate 87,023 of CANNEE010000006.1, read as the reverse complement.
ACGTTCGGTAAGAATATATATTAAAAGTTTGAAAAGTGCAGATTTGGATTTTCCAACACACCACCTTGTAGCTAGTCAATATTGGCAATATCGATACCTCGAATTATTTAATTGCATGAATGTAATATTGGGAAAGGGAGAAATCGAACAACTTTTTGTAGACAACCCTCATAGAGACAAAGGATGTTTGGATGCTTTATTTTATTTTAAACTTCTGGAACGTTCTAATGACGACAAAGGTCACGACAAGAAATCAGACTAAAAGAAGCCGCCCTTCTGGGCGGCTTTTTTGATGGCTTTAGTGGGAAGCTAGAGCTTTTTCTTAACCCATGCTGCAGCGACTAATGTTGCTATTACCATAATGATTAGCAGTTTGTCGCTAGGCTCTATTTTGATTCGCATGGCATCTGATGTACGCAGTCACTTGCTCAGTTCATGTCTGTTGCTCTCCAGAACCGCTACACCCTTATCAATGGCATGTATGATGAGCATCAAATCATCTTTTGCCTGTTTGACTAGGGAGCTAGCACGCCACATAAAGGCCACCCAAATGACCATATTTCCATCTACGTCGCTTGGCTTAAGCCTGGTGACTAAGAGCGCTTCTTCCATCCGCCCTATTCCTTTTTTCTTCTTTTCACCACCTGTGCGGCTGCTGAAAAAGGAAAGGTAGTACCGATAAGCAATTGTATTAGCGAGATAACGTCCTCGTTAGATTCTAATCTTGATTATACCCTCAACCAGCGATACCACTTGCGGCTAACTCTTTTTCTCGTTCAGAAATAGATGATAATCGGTGATCTCTGGCGAGTAGTGTATAAATTGCTGGTAATACAAATAGTGTGAAAAATGTGCCTACTAATAAGCCTGTAACCACTACTACACCTATTGAGTATCGACTTTCTGCTCCAGCCCCTGATGCAAACATTAATGGAATAAGCCCTGATACCATTGCAGCTGTCGTCATTAGGATTGGTCGCATTCTTATCATTGCTGCTTTCAAAATAGCGTACATTGGTTCTAGCCCCTCCTCTTTCTGAATTTCATTTGCAAAGGACACCATAAGAATTCCATGTTTGGAGATAAGGCCAATCAATGTAACAAGTCCAATTTGCGTATAGATATTCATTGTTGCATAACCTAACCATAACGGAACTAGTGCACCACAAATAGCTAAAGGTACGGTAACTAATATCACTAAGGGATCTCTAAAGCTTTCATACTGAGCAGCAAGCACCAAAAAAATAACTATGAGTGCAAAACCAAATGATACGATTAGTCGATTCCCTTCATGGATAAACTGTCGACTATCTGACATCCAATCGACTTGAGTGCCCCGTGGAAGCGGCTGAGATTTCAGAAATTCGACGGCTTGACCCATTGTAACTCCTGGCAATAGCACCGCCGAGAGGGTGATCGCGTTCATTTGATTAAACTGCGGTAATCTATTTGCTTGTGATTCAACACTGACATTGACTAAGGTCGATAATGGAACCATGTCACCAGATTGGGAACGCACATAATATCCTTCGAGATCATTAGGCTTTTGACGCTTACTTTGAGCTACCTGTGTAATGACATCGTAAGAACGATCGAACCAATTAAATCTATTTACATAGTTTTCACCAATTAAAATCGCGAGAGTCTCAGATATTTCGTACATTGACACGCCCATTTCACTAGCCTTAGTAGAGTTAATGTTAACTTTTGCTTGAGGACTATCAAATGCTAGGTTGCTATCAACAAAAGCAAATAACCCACTCCCCCAAGCAGCTTCCTTTAACGTGTCAGTTGTTTTATATAACTCTGAAAACTCAACTGGTGCTCGAATAATCATTTGTACAGGCAAACCTCCGCTACCTGCTGGTAATGGCGCAGGTTGAAATGCAGTTGCAAAAGCACCTGTCACATTGAGAGCCCTTTGATTTAATCTTGCCTCTACTGCATCCGAGGACATATCTCGATCCTCCCAAGATTTAAGAACAACGCCGCCAAATGCGCTATTTTGACCTCCATCACCATTGCCGAAAAAGCTTGAGTGATAATCTGGCAGTTCTCTAAAGATATTTTCTACTTCGGCTGAAGTTCGTTCGGTATAACTCACACTTGCATATTGTGGAGCCTTGGTTTGCACAAAAACGTATCCTTGATCTTCACTAGGTGCCAGTTCATGTTCTACTCCCAGAAACAAAACAATAATGCCCGCAAATATTGCGAAACAAGCTATTACAACTGCTAACTTTGCATGTAAAACATATCCCAACACACGACCATAACGATTAGCTAATCCAATCATCAAGCGCTCGATTGCTTTTGGTAACTTCCCTTGTGACATGTTTGCATTCAACATATAACTGCTCATCATTGGAGAAAGCGTTAACGCGATAACTCCAGAAACAATTACTGCGCAAGCAAGAGTAAATGCAAATTCTTTAAACAGCGCTCCCGTAATCCCGCCCATGAGTCCAATTGGGGCATAAACGGCTGCAAGCGTAACTGTCATCCCTATTACCGGCCATATAATTTCTCGTGCACCTAGTAGCGAAGCAGTAACTGGAGATTGCCCTTCTTCAATATGTCGGTGAATATTCTCTACTACTACAATTGCATCATCTACGACTAAACCAATAGCCAGCACCATTGCCAGTAAGGTCAAGAGGTTGAGAGAAAAACCAAACATCATCATTAAAATTGCCGCACCAACAAGGGACAGCGGTATTGTAACTATTGGTATAATTACAGCTCGAAAGGTACCTAAAAATAGAAAGATAACCACTACCACAATGAGTACAGCTTCTAACAAAGTCTTCATTACTTCATCAATTGCAGCATTAACAAAGCGAGCCGAGTCAAAAATATTGTCAATGATTAATCCCGGAGGCGCTGAACTTTGAAGTTGAGGTAATAGTTTATTTACGCCAGAAACAATTTCGAGGGGATTTCCATCTGGTGTTGGAGTAACAGCTAATGTTGCAACTCGTTCACCGTTTCCAAAAAATGATGTATTAGCACTTTGACCACCTAACTCAACGGTAGCAACATCTTTGACATAGACAACACTGTTGTCATCACGTTTAACTATCATCTCACGAAAGTCATGTACGCTTCTCAAATCGGTTGTCGCTGAAATAGGCATCACCGTCTGCTCATCGCGTAATAGACCGGGAGCTGACTGAACATTATTAGCTCGTAGAGCATTGGATATATCAGATGCAGTAACATTACGAGCGGCCATTTTGTGGGGATCAAGCCACAAGCGCATCGCATATGTTTGTCCTCCGAAGACTTCAACTGAAGCAACGCCAGGTACCGATGTAAGTAAAGGTTGAGCAACCCTAGAAATATAATCTGTTATCTCTGGAATGGTATGAACATCACTAGAAAAGTTCAAATATTGGACAGCCGAAACACCATCAGTAATAACGTTTATCACAGGATCTGAGGTAGCCTTTGGCATTCGATATTTAACTTGCTGAACCCGGGCCATCACTTCTGTTAAAGCTTTATCTGAGTCTGCGTTTAGTACAAGCTTTGCTCGTATTTCACTTTTACCTATAGTCGACGTCGAAGTGAGGTACTCAATACCCCTAGCACTAGCTAAGGATTGAGCAATGGGGGATGTGATAAAACCTTGAATGACTTCTTGGGTAGCTCCTGGTAACTGTGTGGTTACAGTAATTGTAGCGCTCTCCATTGCTGGATATTGGCGCATAGGCAAGGAATACAAAGAAGCTAAGCCTGTTAATAGAATTAAAATACTTAAGGTTATTGATAGTATTGGACGTTTAATAAATAAATCAGTAAAGGACATAATACACCTCTTACATGACTGTTTTATTAGCCATCAAGGCTAGGTCATTAACGTTTAGCTTTGCACCTGGTCGTACCCGAAGCTGCCCTTCGGTCACAACCACGTCCCCGGGATGTAATCCCTTCTCAATGATTGCTTTTCCATCTAAACGCCGACTGACTTTGATTGGTACTATATCTCCGATTCCGATACCATCACTTGTAATATGTCGAACAACCGCAGCAGTATTGCCATTCGATGAAGTCATTATCGCTGTGTTAGGAACGATAATAGAATTAGGCTCATCAGGTAGATTGACGCGAACGGTTACGTACATCCCTGGTCGGAGTATCGATTGAGTTTTTGCCACTTCAGCCTGAAATGTAATGTTTCTCGTGTTTCTATTAACTTGTCGCTCAATAGCATTAATCTCAGCTTCAATCGTTTCTTGATTATCTATTTCACTAAAAATCGACACTGATTGGCCAACAGTAACTCTAGACAGCTCTTGCTGAGGTAGATCGAAGTTCACATACAAATGTTTAAGCGCGGTTAGTGTTGCAATAGGTTCTCCTGTACTAAGGTATTCACCTAGATCAATTTGTCTTAAACCTAACTCGCCACTAAATGGTGCAACAATTTTGAGTTGAGCAATACGAGCTTCAATCTGTATGACGTTGGCATAGGCTCGCTCATATTCCGCTTCTCTTTTTTGAAGTATCTCATCTGATATCGCATGGGTTTTAATGAGTTGCTTAGCACGAGCTAGTTGAGCTTTTGCCAAGCGGCTATCTGCCTTTGCTGAAATCAGCTGTGCTCGCTCAGGGGCATCATCTAGTTGAACTAGCACAGAACCCGCTTTAACACTTTGCCCTGATTCAAAAAATATTTTTGATACTCTCCCCGCGACTTGTGATGACAGGAGTACCTGTTGAGCGGACCTAATCTCTCCGAGTGTTTCTAGAGTTACAGGGGCTGATTCATACTCCAAAGTCGTAATGATGACATCAATAGGAGGCAAGTCGCCCCAAGAATCTCGCTCTACGTTCTTTTGAATTCGCCACCACCATAGCCCTCCTCCGATGACGAAGACAATGATTAGAACTGTCACTATAGCCTTCGCACTGGAGTGGTGATGGTGGTGTTGGGAAGTTTCAATACGATTCACTTGCTAACCTCTTGTAATAACAATATTGCTAGAAAGTGAGGCACTATGGGACTTAAACCATACTTTAAGTCAATAGCATTATTTTAGTTATTGAAATAGAAAATTTAGGAAGTAATTTTTAAAGCTGAGCTAAGTCAAAATATAAATCAATAGAAATACAAACAATGCCCAATGAAAAACAGCGACTACGAGCGTTATGCGGTGCCATCTTTTAATGTTTCTTTGGATTTTTAAATCTATATCTTTATGAATGTTCATGGTGAGTCCATTTTATACCAAGTATTAGATCCCTTAGAAGAACAGGTGAAAGGCAATCATAAAAGTTAAAGCCAACATTAAGTTGACAAACAATTTAAAAACTTAGTTTAACAACAAAATTATGGTTCTGCAAAACTTATTAACCTCAACTACAGAATTACAATTAATAAAAATCTTTAGTAAATCACAATTATGTAATCGAAAAGTAAAACTTGTTGACTTGATTAAGTCACAAGGTAAAAATACCCCCAAGAGCGAATAAGAGTAATGTTTATACTTTGCAGGGATTACTCTTTTTTAATAAATATAATAAAGCTCCTAAACCATCACCCCTAAACCTCGTGGTACAAGGAAGACCTTGCGCATGGAAGCGTATTTTTATCATGTAGAGTCGACAATAGCTAGTTGTTGTCGATATGATTTTCAAGAGCTTTGTAGTTATCTAATAGCCTTTTCATTGATGGGTATAGGTTATCAGCGAAGTGATTAGGAATCATTCCATACTGCCCCCTTTTAAAGAGTTGGTCACCCATCACCTCTCGAATAAATGTTAATTCTCTACTGATTTTCGGTTGATTTACATTAAGCTTTTTAGATACTTTTTTTGCGTTTCTTAATTCATACAACTCAACAAAAATTAGTATGGATAAATAACTAAAGTTCAAAACATTTATTTTCATCTGATGTCCACTTCATTAAAATTATATGTAAAAGTTGCGCACCTATGCTATGAACACCATTCCATTGATATTAAATCGTTAACAATCACAGGCTATAACTGTACTGTTAGCCCATCAGAGAATTATGATAATAATAAAAGGTGTTACGCAGAAAGTGTCCACAACCAAGCTAGAGTCAGTTAAAAAACAACTCCCTAATTTCCTGCTCTGCTTTCGAATATTCGTGTGATGAAGCTGGTGTATCTAAACCTCCTGCATGGACAAAATTTACTTTGCATAACCCAAGCATTTTTAGAGCATGACGCAACTGGAACTCGATATGTGAAATTTCGCCACCACCACGAGCAGTTACAATATAAACGGTTTTCCCAATTAGCTTACCTTCTGGTCCTCGTGAGCCATAATTAAACGTTACTCCTGCTCGCGCTATATGATCGATCCATGCTTTTAGCTGAGTTGGTATGGCGAAGTTATATACAGGAACACCTATTACTATGTAACTACTTGCTTTTATTTCTGAAATCAGCTGTTCTGACAATGCAGAGGCCTGTATCGCTTGCGGATATGTCTCACCAGAGAAACCAGCAAGAGTATGTGAATCAAAATGTGGAAGAGGATCAACGGCAAGGTCTCGCTCTTTCCAATTTAGTGTTGGTTGTTGCTGTAGCAAGTGAGCAACGACTTGTGAAACTAGTTTTCGAGAACGTGATCCTTGGTGACGTAGACTAGAATTAAGTACGAGAATTTGTTCAGTTTGCTGAATATCCATATGTTTCTTATTTATTAATAAAGGTAAATACAAAAAAGAAAACACTGTACTTGTTAAAGTTAACTTTAAGTCAACAAGCTACTTTTTAAATTTGTGATTTTACGCATCTTTACGCTTATAAAATTAATCATTCACAGCCTAATTCTATTGGTGATAGCTATACTAAAGTATTCCAACTTAAACTATGTTCATAAGAGCGGCATCTCATCTACCATATCAACAAGTGAAAATATTAGACGCTTCTTGACTTAAACCATCCTTGAAGTTTTAAGATTGAAAACTCTTGTTATGTTTACTTTATGTGGTGGAAATTTATGAGCTCTAAGCAGTCGTTACTTCCAATATTGCTGGCAATGATCGTCATCAGTCCTCTAGGCATGGATATATTTCTTCCAGCAATGCCTGAAATGTCACGTTCATTGACCGTTCCTTTTGAATACATTCAAGCATGTATTGGTATATATTTATTTTCTAGCGGTATTGGTCAAATATTTTTTGGTCCCCTTGCAGATTCTCACGGACGAATTACTGTTGCTAAAACTGGAATTTATCTCTTTATTTTAGGTGCTATTTTATCCATCTCAATCTCAAATATATATACTCTTTGGCTTGCTAGAGCTATTCAAGGGGTTGGAGCATGTGCTGTATCAGTAGCCGTAATGTCAATGACTAGAGACTACTATGGCCCAAAGGGTGCAGGAAGAATAATCAGCTATATTATTGGCGTTATCTATGTAGTCCCTGCCATTGCCCCGTTACTTGGAGGGGCTTTGCTATCATACTTTGATTGGCGAATCTGTTTTATTTTTATGATGCTATATGCAGTAATAGTATTTATTTTAATCAAGCTCAACCTCAATGTATCTCCCCCTAACCACTTAAAGTTTACAAAATACAATTTTTCGCTAAATGCCTATAAGCCCATTTTGATGAATCAAAGCTTTAGGTTTCATGCGTCTCTTTGTGCTTTATCAATGGCAATAGTCATTCACTATTTAAACCTTTCTCCAGAAAGGCTTATGGAAGACTTATCTGCAACACCGAATCAGTTTGCAATTTGGTTTGGTATTAATGCAATAGTAAGCATCATCTCTTCATTTACAGCTCCAAGTATTATAGAAAGAGTCGGAAACAAAAAATCGCTAATCATTGCTATTGCATTTAGTCTTATTTCGTCATCTATAATGCTGGTACTTTCCAATATATCATCTTCAATAGCGTTCATGGCCCCTATGTTTATTGCCAGTGTTGGATTGGGTTTCTCTTTTGGCGTTTCAGGTGGTCAAGCATTAGCTCCTTTTGATAAAGATGCAGGAAAAGCATCAGCCTTGTTAGGTCTAATTCAAATGAGCGGAGGAGCACTCGTTGCTAGTGCGATTCAAGCAATCGTAATTAATAATGTTATCGCTATTGCGGTTACAATGCTGCTCCCATCAATTTGGATCGTTAGTGGATTAATACGTTCAAGTAAGACGAAAAGTAAACTTTTCTATCATGCTAGTTAGCCCGATATGATCAAACAGTTACAGGCTTATGTCTGAACCGTCGTTTCCTTGCTCGCCATTATGCCGCTGAATAGTCGATTGCTCTTGGCGGCGTAGAACATGTCACACTAGGAAAAGTCACTTGGTAACCCGTGATCCCTTATCCTCGTTCATTGAGTTCACCCTTCACAATCAACAAATCATAACTTCATATTTAGGCTCCTCCCTCCTACGCGCAGATACTTGCCTTATCGTCAAAGAATAAAGCGTCACCATATTTTTCCAAATGTCTAATTTAACGCTTGACTTAAAGTTAACTTCAACTTTTATAGTTGCGTCGTTCGCCGTAGCTACTGGTTTATAAGAGTGTTAATAGCTATTGCTCTAATTTGGAGTTGGCTGTCATTTCTTAGAGCTTATAAAGAGCTGATTAAAAAACGTAGCTAGCTAAACGTGACAATTATTGAAAAGTGACAGCTCCGAGTATTGAAACACGAATATTCCAGTTAGCCGAGAATCTACCTTTTACTTATAGAGAATCATTATGGACGCGATAATTTCAAATATTGCAAAATCAAATATACACACAAAAGGCATGCTAATTGCGCTTCTAGGTTCATTCCTAATGAGCTTAGATCCTGTTTTTATACGAGTTTCTGGAGTATCTGGTTTTGATACTTCTTTTCTTTATGGACTCTTTTCTTGTTTATCTATGGCTGCATTTGTTGAATGGAAAGAAGACAAAGGCTTAGTCGGTACTATCAAATCTTGTGGTTGGCCAGCAGTCTTATCAGGCCTATTGATGCTTGGCAGTGCCGCAAGTTTGATATTGAGCATTAAATATACCTCTGTAGCAAATACTTTTATAATTCTTAGTTCATCACCCGCTATTAGTGCTGTATTAAGCTGGTTTATTCTTAGAGAGGTAACTCAAAGAGCAACAGTTTATGCGATCATTTCGATAATGATTGGAATAGCAGTTGTTGTTTCCGGCTCTTTGACTTCCACAAACCTTCTAGGTGATGGTTTAGCCTTGTGTGCAGCTATCTTTTCATCTTTAAACAATATCTTGCTTAGAAAACATCAACATGTAAATAGAATGATAAGTGTTGGCTTTGGTGGTTTCTTCCTTGCCTTAGTGATGTTCTTTCTAGCTACACCATCTGAATATGATATGAATACTTGGATAATAATGGGAATTATGGGCTTGGCGACAGCTCCATTCTCTAGAGTGCTGTTACAAATATCAACTAGATACATCACTGCAACCGAAGTTAGTATCGTAGGTATGATGGTAACAGTCTTAGCACCCATATGGGCGTTTCTGTTTTTTGGTGAAATTCCACTATTAAACAGCTTGATAGGTGGAACCATAATCCTCACATCAGTTCTGCTATATACCTACTCAAAGTCTAGAGCTTAGGCGGTAACTGGCTTTTGCACTTATCTCTAAGTAGGGAGATAAGTGCATAATTTCCACATTACCCTTCAAATAGAGTCAGCTAGATATTCTCTCAGCATAATCATGGGCCACTTTGCCATTATCAACATAAACTGTGTTGTTGCTTTTGCTCATTAAGCACCAGAATGACAGAGCAAATGCAATACTAATTCACTTATCATTCTCTAAAATGCTACGCGCTTTCGGGCTTGCAAGATCTCAATATACCATTGTTTTACATATAATCTTAAGTTCATACACTACTCTTGACTTAAAGTTAACTTTAACCTTTATAGTGAGCGCCTTTACTATATCAAGGATACTTTTTAGTCTTGATTCTTGGTGCTTAAGGGACAGCGGTAGCGGGTATGATAACGAACCTAAATGGCTTAGGTGTTGAAAATACGGCTATTATAGAAATAAAGAATAGTACTATGTGGTATTGGCGCAGTTAGAAGCAACTTACTTTATGAGAGTTGCTCTAACCGATTCAAATCTAGCTTTATTAACTATTATGAATTCAAAATTTTTAGATTTATCTATGAACGAGGCAGACATGAGACGAAATGATGAGTTTCTTACTATCAGCCAAGTATCAAAACGAGCAGCGATCAGCGCTTCAGCCCTTCGTTTCTATGAAACCAAAGGACTAATTCGTTCAATTCGTACAGCGGGTAACCAACGGCGCTACCACCCTTCAATGCTACGCCAAATATCAGTAATCCAAGTTGCCCAAAAATTGGGTGTAACGTTAGAGGAAATCGCTGAAGAGTTTTCAGCCTTACCTGATAATCGAATACCCAATAAGAATGATTGGGATAAAATGGCGGGGCATTGGGGAAAGCAATTAGATGAACGCATTGCACAAATGCAACGCCTACGTAAGCATCTTAATGGGTGTATTGGCTGTGGCTGCCTATCTCTAAAACATTGTGAGTTAGTGAATCCGAATGATGCGGTGGCTGAGCATGGAGCTGGAGCTCGCTACGTATTGGAAGAGCCAGAATTGCTAGCATCAAAAATAGGAATTAATACTGAGTAGGTTAATAAGTTTTTGTATTTGCCTAATAAGGCGTAGACAGCCAATTATTTGCGCCCTCTCAAGAAACGATGGTGCGTATTTTTAATCAACTATTCTATTCAGCCTAGGTATTAGTAAGATAAGTTCCGCCTAGTATTAAGCCCAAAATTTTTCTTACGTGGAAGTTGAATGTGCGGTTAACAAATAGAATGGCAGCGAGTCAAGGTGACCTGCCGCCAATGGCTTTGTGCGAAGAACTTTATAAATTGTAATCGTCCCTTGGTGATACCCTAGTTAAATGAAGCATGTTTTCATCAACATATTGTCGGCACCTAGGTAACGCCGCTTAGTCTTTATCGTTATATTTTCCTTTAACAGCATCAAATATTTCACCATTTTGCTCACCATCAATACTCGCTTGGTAATAGGAAGCGACATCTGTAGCAGAAATGCCTGAACTACTGTCAATGCCCCACTGTTCCATTGTTTCTTTCACCATAGCAGGGCTCACTGTATTGATTCGTTTTCCATTCTTTAACTCCATCGCTGCTGTTACTACAAAGGCATTAATAGCCGCCACTCCCATAGCAATAGCCGCCGTACCGGGCACAGGGTGATTAGATGCCTGTCCAGACGTGAGCGTAATCGCTCCTCCTTCATTTAAATAATTTAGCCCCAAGCGCGCTAAATTCACTTGCCCCATCACTTTGCTATTTAACACCATTTGATAATCCGAATCTTGAGCATCTTCCAAGCTACCCATTTTACCATTACCCACCATGCTTATTATTGCATCGACTTTCCCTATTTTTTCGTAAAGTGCTTTAATAGATTCTTTACACTCAATATCTACTCTATGCTCACCATGGCTGTGGCCGACCGCTATGACCACATGTTTTTGCTGTAGTTGTTTAACGACTGCCTTACCGATAATGCCGTTCGCACCAATAGCTAAAATTTTCATACTATCCCCTGTTGCTTAATAATGAGTTTGCTTAAGCCAGCTGATGACTTTTCCAGCCAGCAACTGCGATTGATCTTCTTGTAAAAAATGAGATGCATTTTTAATAGTGGTATGGGGTTGTTTTTGTGAACCACTAAAATTAGCCTGGAACTTCTTGTCATAGCCTTGCTCAGATAAAAATGGATCTTTATCGCTGAACAAAGTCAACACTGGGTTGTGCCATTGTTTGAGCTTTTTCCAATCGGCATTCACTTGTTCCAATTCAGATGCGACGATTTCTGGCATTTTTCTCGGTGCTGCATAATAGTCTGGATTTGGAAAAGGGGCATCGTAGGCTAGCATCTCTGCATAACTCAATTGCCTCGTCGTTAGAGTCTGGATAATCTCACCTATTTCTAGCTCAACTGAGTGTTTAAAGTACCCGGCCCAATTACCGTAATTAATGTTATTTGAAAATTTTCGAAGGCTAGGTTTACCTGCTAAAACAGCCATGACTTTGAGTATCTTAGGTACCGTAAACTTTTCTAGGCCTGTCATTTCTGCTAGGGCAGTATTTGACAGTACAAGCCTGTCTAACCATTTAGGCTGTTGAGCTAGCACTCTCAAACCAATCATGCCGCCCCAGTCCTGCATAAAAGCTGCGGCATGTTGGATTCCGAGTTTTCGTACAAAGCTTGTCATCCATTGAACATGGTTAGCGTAAGAATGAACACTACTAGAAATCGGTTTATCAGACTTACCAAAGCCGATTAAATCTGGGGCAATGACGCGATATCCTGCATTAACAAACAAAGGAATCATATGTCTGTACAAGTAACTCCACGAAGGCTGGCCATGGAGGAGAAATATGGCTTTATTGTTGGTTTTCCCTTCATCAATGTAATGCATTCGCATTCCGTCAATTTCGATATAGTTTGCCGTAAACGGGTAATCCGGTAGGTTGGAAAACGCACTATCTGGCGTTCTTAGGATCTTATGATTCATGAACAATGTCTCGTTAATTGAGTATGTTGAGCACCCTATTTCTTCAAAATTACATCGAAGTGACGGTTCGGCATAAGCCCTCTTGATTTTGATACAAATAGTTAAGTGCTATCGATGAGGTAGACTTTATTCAAAATTTATGAACTAAAAAAGCATAGATTTTGGGCTTAAACGGTCATATTATTAGACCATGATTGCATTAGAACATTTACACGTTATTAACGTGATTCACCAAGAAGGAAGCTTTCGCAAAGCAAGCGAACGGCTTTTTAAAGCACGATCGGCTGTATCCTATTCAGTAAAACAGGTTGAAGAGTATTATCAGATTGAGATATTCAATCGAGATACATACCGCCCTGAGTTAACACGCAACGGAAAAATATTAATTAACAAAATTCAGCATTTATTGTGTGAAGCCAATGAGTTTGATGCATTTGCACGTCAAATGAATGGTGAAGTTGAAACCGAGTTGCGCATTAGCATTAGTGCAATATTTGCCATGGATAAGGTCACTAAATTACTTGAAAGGTTAAAACAGGAATTCCCAAAAACCATCATCCGCTTGAATATTGAGACAGCCTCAGGAGAGCGCATGTTGTTGGATGAATTAGTTGATATTGGTATCTATGGTGGTTTTGAACTGCACCAAAATGTGCAGTATCGCTGCATTGAACAGTGCCAATTACCCGTCTTTATTTCCGACAGCTTTCCCTTGGCAAACAAGAAGAATATCACTCAGGCAGACTTAACACGTTATCCGCAAGTCGTTGTTAAGTCATCTTACAAAAGTAGCCCTGACTCAGGCATAGTAAAAGATGCACTTCAATGGTATGTGTCAGATCACAACACAAAAAAAGTGCTCATACGCAGCGGTCTTGGCTGGGGGCGATTGCCTATACACGAAGTAAAACAAGAGATCGAAGAAAATAAACTCATTCAATTGAATGTGCAAAAGACAATGGAAGTTCCTGTTTATGTTGCCAAACTTAAAAGCAAAGCGCTGGGGCCTGTTGGCAAGGCCGTTTGGAACTTCTTTGACGATTATATTTAAAGCAAGAGCTCATTAGGTTATGAAATCATATAAAACGTTTCATAGAGATTAACATGTTTAAGTTCGCCTTAGTCAGTGTTATTAGTTGAGACTAGAAATCTGATTTACTCACACTCACTGGTATTTCTATCATCAAAATATTCAGCCATAAACTCGATAAAAGCATGAATACGCTTGGGCTTGTGCATATCGTCTTTATAAACAAGATACATGGGCAGCTTTTTTGTTTTATATTGACCTAAGATGAGGGTTAACGCGCCTGAGCTTACTTCATCTTCCACCATCCATCTTGGCATAGCCGCGATCCCCTGCCCTAATTTGGCCATTTTTACGAGCATCTCAGGATTGTCGCTGCGAATTTTCTCATTAACTTTTACCTTTACTGATTCCTTGCCATTATCAAACACCCATAGATTAGAAGGCGTCGATAACGCATAGGTTAGACATTGGTGTTGAGTGAGGTCGTTAGCATCAACAATGGGTGGATGGGCGGCTAAATATTCGGGCGAAGCAAAATAAACCGGGTTATTATCCATTAACCATTTCGCTCTTAAGCCCGAATCTTTAAGGTAAGCGGCCCGAATGGCAATATCCACATCATCTTCTATCAAGTCTATGAATTTATCCGATACCGACACGTCAACAGATAAGTTGGGGTTGAGTTCGAGAAACAGACTTAGTGGTTTGGCAAGCAGTTGCACGCTAAATGAACTTGGTACAGACAATTTTAATACACCGGTGACAGATGTCTGCTCTTGCCTTAATTGTGACTCGACAAGCTCTACTTCATCAGTGAGCTTTAACGCCATAGTGAGATACTGTCGTCCCGCGTTTGTAAGACTTATGGCTCTAGCATGGCGATGAAACAAGGTAATGCCAACTTGTTTTTCCAACCAGGCAATTTTTTTACTGATAGCGCTTTGGGTTGTATTCATCTCGCTGGCCGTTGCCGTAAAGCTTGCTAACTGAGATACGCGAATGAAAACTTTGAGACAATCGAACTTATCCATAACACATTCCATGTTGGAATCACTACTAAGCTAATCTTAGCCTCCTTAATATAAATTTGGAATGCTTTAATGGCATTATCATTTATTAAGGAGTCATATCATGTTTGCTATACAGTGCTTACTCATCATCTTTTTCTTACTCGCGAGCTCAGTGAAAGTGTTCGGATGGATTAAGCCAGTATTTGAAATACAACTGTCGTTTTTCCATCGATACGGGCTTAACCGTGTTGCCATGTTCTTGGTTGGGGTGATTGAAGCGAGTGGTGCTATGGCTTTGTTAATTGGCTTAATTAACCGACACGAGATAACCAGCACCCTAGGAGCGACATTGATCGCGATAACATCACTCGGGGCTATGTGCTTTCATTTCAGGTTCGATACGATAAAAGATGCGATACCATCAATGATAACCTTGGTATTGTCATTGATGGTGGCTGGTCCTGTAATCTACGCTCTTAGTTAAACGCCACTCAGCTTTGATTCTGTCAATATCATCTAATCTGAACTAAATACCGTTTAAACGAAACGCGGTTAGCATAGAGCCATCGAGATTAAGGCTTAAAGCTCACCTTAGCTGTGCACCCTGCTCCTTCGTTATCTCTTAGGTCAAATTGCCAGCCGTAGCGCTGGCAAATATCTCTGACGATATTGAGTCCAATCCCGAAGCCTTCGTATCCTCTTGGCTTCGCAGAAAGGCCAACGCCGTTATCGATAACACTTAAGCCTTTGGTATTGATGACTAGCTTGACCTCACCATCGATGGAGCAGTTGATGGCATTGTTTAGCAGGTTTTGGGTTAACACCGCCAACAGATTGGCCTCGACGGGCAAAGTAAAGGTTTGCGAAAGGCTCATGGACAATGTGACTTTATTTTTGTCTGCAAGCATTTGGCATTTGTCGGTTAATGTCGCAAGCAGCTCTTGATCTATCGTTACAAGCTGCTGATACTCTTGCTCTCTGGAAAGCGTTAGTATCGCTTGTGTCAGCTTTTCCATATCAAGCACTGCATCATCGATTCTTGTGGTTTGCGCTGCCATATCAAAAGGCTGATTGGTGCGTACTTTTTTACGTAGCACACTCAAGGAGCCTTTTATCACCGTCATGGGAGTTCTTAATTCGTGACTGATATAGCGAGAAAAATTTTGTTCACGCTTAATTAAATTTTTTATTCGCTTACGATATTGATTAATAGAGTCGAGAATAAGCTCCGACTCAAAGCTTGTCTCTTTAGCCGTGGTCACAGGGCTGAGATCATCAACATCATGGCCATGGGTTAACTGTTCTGCGATATCGATAAAAGGTTGAGAAAGTCGATTGGTCATTCTGATACTAAGGTAAGTGACAATAATTATTGTCATTAAGCCAACACTAACTATCAATCCCATCAGCATCAACATATCAAGATTACTGACCTCAATTTGTGCCACCTTCTCAATAGCGTACATGACTGTTCCATCTTGTGTCTTGACGCTATAAATGGCGATCTCATCAACGGTGACATCGTTAAAATAGAAGCTATCGTACCCTAGCCAGTCAGCAGAAATTTTAGTGCGAATTGATTCAGGAAGCGCTTCATAACCTGCGTAGATGGTTGTGAGTGGGTTAACTTGCTTGGACTCATTGGGCTTGAGAGCATAATGTTTAAAATAATAGGGAGCATTGACCTTTAAACGCTCTGCACTATTGGCATCTTCAGCGAAGTGCATTGCCATTTTCCCCATTGCTGTGTAGACAATGGTTAAAACAATAATGACAAAAAGATATAGGTATCTTAATTTTGAGCCAATTGATTTATTGTTTCGCATACTCTTTTTCTAATTTGTAGCCAAATTTGGGCACAGTAACAATTCTGTCTGTATTGAATGGCTTATCTATAATATTTCTAAGCTGATATATGTGTTTTCTCAATATATCTTTATCGGGTAACTCATCTTTCCAAATCACCCTTTCTAATGTTTGCCTTGTAACCACATTCGGCGATTGCTCTGCCAGTACCTTAAGAATTTTAAATCCTGTAGGCGAGATTTTTACCTCTTTAGAGCCCACATAAACACTGTGGGCGTTGAGATCGATAACTAAACTGCCACTGGTGATTTTTGTTTTAAAAGCGTTTCCTGAATATCGCCTCACTTGAGACTCGATCCTTGCTTCGAGCAGCTCCAAGTCAAAGGGCTTGACGATATAATCATCTGCGCCGGCTTTAAGTCCTTGGATTTCGTCTGATTGAGTATCACGGGCGGTTAGCATTATCACAGGTGTATTAATGCCTTGCTGACGTAGTAACTGGCAAGTTTTTACACCGTCGATTCCAGGTAGCATCACATCTAAAATAATACAATCAAAGGGCTCTTGGTGGGCTAACTCTAGGCCGTGAGGCCCATTAGTGGCATGATCTAACTCGTTTTCTGGGCCTTCGAAATACTCAAAAATCACATTGGCAACTTGGATAGAATCTTCAATTAGTAATAACTTCACGACAGAATCCACTGGTTAATTTCCACACCTTGTAAATTAACTTATCCGTGTTGATGACAGGCTATTTCTGTCGCTTAAGGCATAAAAATGGGGCTAAATATGCGAGTTTTGAGCTTAATTGAATACAAAAGTTCACTCTGACTTTGTAAATTCAACCCCGATTTCATTTACCGTCAAAATTTATTATTGCAATTGAACAAGATACGTCTTTTCGATTCACCAGCGAATTGACACCTATCGCCTAAAAGCGGTGTGACTTGATAAGCTTGTTCATGACGCACAGCAACTAAAGCATGGCTTTCTTGAGCAAGAAGCTGCGCCAAGGTAGAGCCATCGGCCACCACTTTGGCTCTACCTTGGCTATAGAATCGAGCCGAGAATGGTGCCGATTGCCAGTAATAGACATGGGTTTTATCCTTGTCACCCAGTACAGGGCTCAATAGATAGTATTCTGAGTTACGCCCCGCTCCATTAATTGAAAATGCCGTTATTGCACAGGTCAGTAATACAAGGCTCACACCTGCTAACCAATTAATGGCTTTTGTATGGTCGATTAGATAGGTCAGTAACATCGCCATCGCGCCAAAGCCTGGTAGCACATACGCAGGTAATATGTTGCCAGCAAATGTAAAAAACAGCATTGGCGTAAGCATCCAAATAGCTAGGTAAGAAACGACTGAAGGGTCGGTGTTAGGCTTAGCAAATAGGCTGAACCTTCTCTTAATTAGCTGATAAATCAACACAAAAGACCAAGGAAATGCGCTGGCGAGCCAGAATAACCAAATTGTTCCTCGCGCCTCATTGTGGGCCGAGCCGTAAAGATCGCCTTGCCATCCTGACACTAAGAAACGCTTAATATGCTCGCCAACGATAAAATACTCAATAAAACCGGGCGTACGCAGTTCTGCCCAAATATACCAAGGTAAGGTGATAACTAAAAAAAGTGCTAGCCCTCTTCCCCAAAATATGGCTCTTATTGCTTTGACAAAGCAGCCTTGCCAAAGACTCCATAAAACCAGCGGGATCCCAGCAAGCACCACAGCAATAGGGCCTTTAATTAGCATGCCTAGACCAAGAGATGCAAAGAATAGATAACTACTTTGCTTTGGCTTAATGCCTTTAAAGCAAGTCCAGAAGCTGATCATAGATAAGGTAACAGACATTAATAAGGCGGTATCTGTCATGACGATTCCGGAAGAGATAATAAAGCCCATACTTGACGACAGAATAAGTACTGCCAAGATCGCAGCATTTTGGTTCACCAACGTCTTCATAAAACGGTAAACCATCACTAGCGTCAACAAGCCACAGAGAAAGTGCGGCAACCTCCCCGCAAATTCATTGACACCAAAGCTTGAAAACCCAAGAGCGGTAATCCAAACATAAAATGGCGGTTTTCCCCAAAATGGCACCTCATAGTCGAAAAAAGGTGTGACCCAGTTTTGGGTTTCGAACATCAGCCTCGCTGTCTCGCCGTAGCGTGCTTCTGTAGTATCAAAATAGGGGTAAAGCCCAAGGGATAACAAACGAATCATTAATATACTAATGATGATCCCTAGACCTGTAGCTAATATAGGCTGGTTTTTATAAAAGGAGATAATGCGATTCATAGACTCTACCTTATGCCACATGGTGCTGCTGTTGGACTTGTTCGGATTCAGTTTGCTCCATGATGAGGTATACAGGCCGATTCTTAGTTTCGGTATAGATGCGACCTATATATTCACCCAGTATGCCAACGGCGATAAGTTGCACTCCACCAAGTAATATTTGGATCAGAATCAGGGTGGGAAATCCTGCAACCGCTTCACCAAAAATAAGGGTCTTAATAAACACCCAAAGCCCAAATAAAAACGCACCTAGTGACATTGCCATGCCAGTCCAACTGGCCAACTTCAATGGTTTAACGCTAAATGCGGTGATGCCGGATAAGCCAAGGGCAACGAGTTGCATAAATGACCATTTAGTATCGCCTGCGGCCCTTGCAGGACGCTCAAATGTGAGGGTTGTTTGTTTGTAGCCTGGCCAAGACATAATGCCTTTCATATATCGATTTCTTTCGGGCAGTGACTTTATCGCATCAACGACTTCCCTGCTGAGTAATCTAAAATCGCCCACATTTTTAGAAACTGGAACATCGGCAAGCTTATCTAATAGTTGATAGTAAGTTGCCGCACAAAACTTCTTAAGCCAACTCTCTCCTAATCGCTCTTTACGCTGCATATTGACCACATGAAATCCACGGCGCCAAGCCGTGAGCATATTAGGAATCAATGAAGGAGGATCTTGCAGATCGGCATCTAACATAATGACAGCTTGACCTAAGGCGAGATCGAGACCTGCAGTTACCGCGGCCTCTTTTCCAAAATTGCGGCTAAGATTGACGTTTCTAACGACACCAAAGGGTGAAGGCAGCTTTTGTATTAGCTGCCAGCTATTATCTGAACTGCCATCATTAACATAAATCACTTCAATATTTTCAGCTGGCAATGTCATCAATGTTTGAGTGAGTTCGTTATGAAATATCTCAATGACCTCCTCTTCGTTGTACAAAGGTACAACAATACTGAGTGTTACCGTTGATTCGGTTAATTTTGATGGACTGGAAAGTTTCATACTGCTCCAAAAATAGCTGGCGTTTTTACCGCCATTGTCAGTATGACGTGTCGAAAAGATGTCTGTTGCGTCGGGACATTTTCTGGACAAAGAGGCCAATAAGGTCAGCGAGCGCTGTTTTATTAAGCCGCTTAATTAGTCGACCAAAGTTTAAATGTATATAGCTGTAGTGAAGCGATGCTGAAGTATTCAAAGTTTGCCATTGTTGGTGGTGTTGGTTTCATTGCCGATGCCAGTGTTTATGGGATATTAAGTTACGGATTTTCAGTTACAGGATTTGAGATAGACCCACTGATAACCAGAGTGGTCGCATTTTGGTTCGCTGCTAGTGTGACCTGGCTAGGAAACAGGTACTTTACCTTTTCAAATATCGCTTTCTCTCATCGCAGAGACGAGGTGCTTGGCCAGTTTATGAAGCATATGACCAGTGCCCATTTTAGTGGCATTTTAAATATCGCAAGTTTTTACTTTTTGCTAGCACATACGGGAGAGGCGTATGCTTTTGTCATCGGCGTATTGGTTGGCACTGTCACTAACTATTTTCTCAGCAGCAAGATGGTGTTCGTTAGATAAGCTCAACTCGGGATAATGAATATCTGCTAAAGGCTCCAGCCCCCTTTCCCCTCACGCTTAGCTTTATATAACGCACTGTCAGCACGCTGAAGCACTTTCTCAATACTATTGTGCTTATTAGGTTCGATTAAGGTCGCGCCTATTGAATAGCCGATAGTCAGCCTCTTGTTAGTCCCTAGAATGATCTCTTCATTCATCATATGCATTAAGGGCTGCATTATGGACTCGATTAGCTCTGTCGGCGTTTTATCAGCCTTAGCTCTTCTTTCGGTTAATAAAATGGCAAATTCATCACCACCTATGCGCGCTACTAACCCTCGCTGGCCCATCATCTGCTTTAATCTCTTACTAAATTGAACCAGTAATTTATCGCCGGCAGGGTGACCATAGGTATCATTAACCTGCTTGAAGTCATCTAAATCAATTGAAATATAAACCGCATATTTTAAATGTTTATCTTTAAGGATATTCTCCAGTTCTCGAATTATGAAGTAACGGTTAGCAACTCTGGTCAGGCTATCGGTGTGGGCAATAGCTCGTAGCTGCCGCTCCATATCTTTACGTTCAGTGATATCTAAAATGGCACCGACAACGCCGTTAAGTTCGGGAAACTGAGTATTCAAAATTGCCTTATGAAACATCACATCATGATATGAACCATCGGCGAACTTCACTCTTGCCTCATAAATTTGTTTGCCACCACTATTCAGTAAAGCTTGATCGGCTTGATGGTAAACTTCTGCAAGTTCAGGCTCAAAAAGTTCAAACACATGGTATCCGATTAACTCTTGCTTACTCATGCCCACATAGTGTTCAAAGGCGGTATTGCAGCCGATATACTGTCCCTTCGCATTCTTGTAAAAGATAGGTGTAGGCACAGCATTGATAACGTTTTGCAGTAAATCAAATTCAGCGATTTGAGGTGAAGAGTCTTTGGCTGGTCGATCCACAAGTGCTCCAGTAAACAGTTTGGCATACTGAATAGTATAGTACGTTGCCCCTTGACCAAATAGGCACCAATTTAAATTTAGTTAATAAAAAACCACTGAAATCAGCGGTTTTTTAAACGAACAATCTTTTTTATACTAGGAGCAGAATTCAGGCTTGATATCGACTAGCTTGGTACCACTAAGGCAATCTAACCCTCTAACAAAGATAGAATTTCCCGAGATTTTCTCTATCTCAAATGATGCCGCGCCAATTGGATTGGGGCGAAAAGGCGATCTGAGTGCAAATGTCCCTACGGGCTCTGGGTCGTTGTTATGTGGTGACACCTGCAATAACAGATCTCTTTTGGCCTGATCTAACCAATATAAAACCAAGATGTTACGGCCTTCATATAAGCCTTTCATCGCTGGCGCATATTCCTCAGCAATAACCAATTCGCACAGTGGTCCTTTCGCATCGACATTACTCGGACAGTCATCAAGTTGATTGTAGGGTGTGATTGCATGTCCGATAAATCTTAAAGTGTTATCCATTTAATACCTCAATTAATGAAATTAACAAGTTTGAGTAAGGCTGTTTTGCTGTTCATAGGATTGTAAAAACTTAACAATAAACAGCCCGGTAATGATTGCTGTAAAAAGTTCAGCAAATAAAGTTAACGACCAAATTCCATCTTGCGGGAAAACTTGCGGCAGAATGAAAATGGCAATTAATATAAAAACTAAAGCGCGGCAAACAGAAATGATATTAGCCTTGGTCGCATGGCCAATGGCTTGAAATAATGTCGTACCAATCAGATTAAATGCGATAAAAGGCGCTGCTATAAAATATAAACTTGCAGCACTTTGGGCTAAAGCCGTTAATTGTGCATTACCTTCTGAATAGATAGGAATAATATAATCGAGGCTCATCAGTACAATCAGCGCAAAAACAACAGCTAAGCCAAGAGAATATTGAATACCCAGAATTAACGTTTCTCTCACTCTTTCTTTATCATTTGCACCGAAACAATAACTGATAATGGGCTGACAGGCTTGCCCCACTCCACCTAAAAAGAACAGCAGCACTACCCCTAAATTCATGGTGATCCCAAATGCTGCCAGATGAAGCTCACTAAAATCATTGAGAAGTACGTAGTTAAATATCACCATAGCAATGATAGTGGCTATCTCTAGTGACATAAGCGGTGAACCGATTTTAATGACTTGCTTAACTTCATCCAGCTTTAGCTTAACCAGAGCAAGACTCAAAATGCCTTTGCCACTGTAAAAATGCACCATAAGAATCGCTAACATCACAAACTGTGACATTAAGGCTGCAAGGGCGGCACCTTTAATTCCCATAGCAAGTTCAAACAGTAACAGGTAATCCAAAGCTAAGTGGGTGATGAGCCCGATTAGCATGGAGTACATAGGCAGATGGGGGTTGCGATCATTAAAAACAAAAAATGTAATAACGATCACTATGGGATGAAACAGATAAAAGAAAAACATAATCCCGAGAAAATCGGTTGCATAGGTTGCAAGCTCACCTGTTGCGCCTAAATAGCTAACCAACTGAGGTAAGAA
Source organism: uncultured Shewanella sp. (assembly GCA_947503555.1). GTDB lineage: Bacteria > Pseudomonadota > Gammaproteobacteria > Enterobacterales > Shewanellaceae > Shewanella. Next base: position 64,223 of record CANNEE010000006.1, on the reverse strand, counting down.
CAGCAAACCAAAAACCACAAAAAACGACACCAAGCCCAATATAAAAGTCAGTGATTGCTTAAATATCTCTTTTGCGCCCCGCTCATCACCTTCTCCGTACCGCATCGACATCGTCGCTGCGCCTCCTAAACCAACCACCATGGCCAAAGCGCCAAATAGTGAATGAATTGGCATAGATAGCCCCACTGTTGCTAAGCCTAAATGACCTACACCATTTGCGATTAGCATGCCATCGGCTACGATGAGCACCGACTTGGTCACTACGGTTAATAAGGCTGGAAGTAAAAATTTGAAGAACAAGCCTTGGGTGCTTGTTGATGTAAAATCATCATCGCTAATCATAATTTGCTCACCTATAGATTAGAAGAGCTCAAAGCAGCATCATGGACTCGCTACTTTGAGCGAGGTTTTAGAGCGCTAGGCTTAGGGTTAGTCTGATATCTCGACCGGGCTCAGGAAGGCCAAGGTTTTCACCCGAGCTTGGGTCAAAACCATAGGTGGCATGGTTGAAGTAATATTTATCGAAGATATTATTGATTCTAAAGTCCAGACTTAAGCCATCAATGCTGTCAGAAAACCATTCAATATAAAGGTCATGGATATTGTAAGACTCTTTTTTCGGGTGGTTCGTCGGCACACGGTTAAGCTCTTTAACAAAGCGACTCAACCAGCCAATTTTAATATCGTAGTTTTCAAGTTGATAATCGGCGCCAAACAGAAAAGTGTCGCCAAAAGATGTACCTAAACTAAAGTGGTCGTCGCCGAGAGGCATGCCATTTAAACTGGGCTCAGCACTTGAGTAGCTAGTATTTAAACAGAGATCTTCCCATCGCTTTATTAGGGATAAACTATAGCCTTTAGTCTCTAATTCACCGACATTATTAATGGTGAGCATGCTCATTGGTTGCCCGGATGCTAGCATCACATCATCGATTTTATTTTTAAAAACAACGGCTTTAGCGACTAGCGTGTCAGTGTGATATTCAAGAGCAATCTCGCCATTCTTTGCTGTTTCTTCTTTAAGATTTGGGGCATAGTTAACTTCCCCAATATTCATAGCCTGTAACGATCTTTGGCCTCGCAACGCTTGAGCATAACTCATGGTCGCAGTAAAGTTTTCGTTAACATCGTATTTAAAGGTCACATTGGGACTAAAACCATTAGCACTAAACGCTTGGGCACTTGCAGTGTCAAATTCATAATCATCGAAACGCAGGCCTAGACTGACATTAATGTCATCAGAAAACTGCCAAATGTCCTGAACATAAAGGCCAAAAATTTTACCTTCTTCTTCAGTGCCGCTCTTCAGGCGCTTTGATTTATCATCTTGATACGCTACACCGTAAATTAGCTCGTGCTCATCAATATACTGACAGTTTCTGATGTCAACACCAAAAGTGGTGATACGGCCACCATCGGACATGCCTTGATCATAAAAGGAAAATTCGTTTTGTGTGCGATATGTGTTTAACGTCAGATCTAACCAATCGGACTCAGGATCAAATTGATAGTTAAGCCTTGTGGTTTGGCGTTTATTTTCTTGATAAACCGCATAGTTCCAAGGCGCGTTGTGAAATTGAGAACGTAGGCTTTTAATGCCGTCATCTTGTCGAATATCATGGCTTACACTGAGCCAGTTATAGGGATTGATTTCCCCCGACATTTTAACCAAACCTATCTCTTGGTTACTTGTGGTATTTGCTACCTGCTGGCCATTACCATCTTCAATATCATCAGAGTCAACTTTACCGACAACCAGCAACCCACTCCAATTCTCAGACAACTTACCATAAAAGTTACCTATGGTTTTTAGCCCTTGATTATTACTAAAGTAACCCGTTTTTATCAGCGCCCCATAGTCTTGACCTGGTTTTAACAGATCGTCGGCATCTTTTGTAATAAAGGTAATTGCGCCACCAACAGCACCAAAGCCGTCGAGAGCCGTGCCAGTACCTGCTCTTATTTCAACTCGTTTAAGCAACTCAGGCTCTATTGCAATTCTACTCTGATGCTGAAATAGCTGTCCTGACTGAGTCGCACCATCGATATTTATATTTAAATTGGTATCTTCTATTCCTCTGACATAAATCTTTTGGGCGTGTCCATAACTGCCACCGACGCTAATATTGGGCAATTGATTAAACAGATCTTCAAGATCCGTCGCTTGCTTTACTTTCACATCAGCATCATTAATACCGATTTCAGTATCAATAAAGTTAGGGTTACCCACGACCTGAATGACTTCGACACCTGGAGTATGATTTGCAGAATCTTTCGCAGCAACAGGGAGAGCAAAGGCAACAGCAAGGGCGATGCAACTATAACGAAAAGTAACCTTTTTCATAATTTACCAAAGAAGCTAACAATAATTGCGAATCATTGTTATTTAGGTTTAGCATGTCGTACATGATAAATTTGGCACCCCGCGGGGTACAATACTTACATCTGGGTTGTTTTTTGAACAAGAGCTTACTAAACGAGATGCTTATCACGTCAATACGGTACTCCGTATTAACACTTTAACTTTAACGAAAGTGTAAAAAATACCAACGTTGGTTTAAATAATATCCTTGTCTTGTTCGGCCACTTTAGAAATATAATCCCCACTTTATAAAAATCCCTTAAAGATAGATTTCTTATTCAAAAGTCAATTACGCACTAACTCAATATCATTTATAAAATGGAAACATGCATGGCTGTTAAATTTAAATATTCCCTTATTGCTAGCCTTTCAGTTATTATGTGTCATAAATCTATAGCCAGCAGCGGCACTATTAAACTATTAATTAAAGATGAAGCAGGAAAGGCTATTGAAAATGCAAGAGTTTACATTAGTAGCAGCGAAAGTTTGCATGATAAGTTAGCTAAAACAAATAAAAAAGGCGAAGTGTTCTTGTCAGGTCTCTTCCCATCAAAAAAATATTCAGTCCATGTTTCAAAAGATGGATACGCGGATAAGTCATTAGAACCAATCCATGTAGTATCTGGCAAAAGCTTTTTGCACACTTTTACATTAATCGAAGAAGATAGCATTGAAGTTATTAGTGTTACTCATTCCCAACAGATAAATGCCATAGACACTCAGTCGGCTTTAATCAGTACAGATATCAACTTAGATATAACAGAATCACTACCTACTGGCCGCAGCTATCAAAGTTACTTACAGTTGGTCCCCGGCACATCCCCTTCATCTATAGGCAACCCTGCATCAAAATCAGGAATCAACTATGCAGATATTGGCGGCGTTATAGGTAATTCCACTGATAACACTTATATCCTTGATGGCATCAATGTCACGGATAATCAAAATGGTACCTTTGGAGCTAATATCAACTCGGAAATCATACAAGAATTAAGAGTATTAACGGGAGGCTTACCTGCTGAGTATGAAGGAGGTGCGGGATTGGTGAGCCAGGTCGTGACCAAATCTGGTAGCAACGAGTTTAGCGGTTCCGTTAATTACTATTTTCAAAATGACAAGCTTGTGAGCCATTATCAGCATCAAGAACAAAACAATTTTTCTAATTATGATGCTGCGATTACCTTAGGTGGACCGATAATCAAAGATAAAATGTGGTTTTTTTCCTCTTATCAAGAAAAGGTTAATCAAAGGGATATGACGTCGCTTGATTCACAAACCTTTATGCGAGCAATTAAACAGGAATCAAAGCTTTTCTTTGCTAAGTTAACATTTGAACCCAGTAATGATGACCTTATTGAGTTATCCTATTTTCGCGATCCGACTAAAGAGAGTGGTACCAACAATCCAACGACTCCTAACAATAGAGATTACAGCAGCCAAACTGGCGGAAATAATATTAAACTGGAATACCGTAAATATTTTGATGATATTAATCTATCATTTAAATATGCCAAGCATGAGGGGGAGAACAGCCGCCTAGCAAAAAGTAGACAGGCCTTTAATAATATCGCTTATAGAGGAAATACAGTAATTAATACCCAAAAAGGCGGCCTAGGTTATGACAGCTATCAGCATATTAACCGTGAAGACGTTAAATTCGACATTGAATATTACTTAGATGCAAATGACTGGGGTGAACATACAATAAAGTTTAGTGCCGGGCTCGCTCACAATGACAATATCATTAATGAAGTATACACAGATACCGCAAGATATAAGTCGATTAGCCAAACCCATCAGGCAGTCACTTTAAACGAGTATGCGACTTCCGGTGTCTGGCGTGGTGATATTAACCTTTCAAAGGATGATTATGACCCCATCATTAGGGCTATTGAACAGGATTCACATTATCATGCCCTACTACCACAACTTGATACCAATAATGATGGCCAAATTTCCCATCAAGAGCTAGGCCAAGGCATCATATTTGACTCTAGTGCCACTAACCCCCATGGTGACATCAATGTTTATCGTAATGCACAAACTTCTCAAGCCCCTATTGCACTTGAACAAATCGGTCATACTCTCTATCTGCAGGACACGGCCGTCTTTGGACCTATCACCATTCAAGGCGGACTTAGAGCTGAGAGATGGACCCATAAAAACTCTAAGGGCGATAAAATAATTACTTTCGGTTGGGATATAGCGCCAAGATTGAGTAGCGTCTATAAAATAGATAATCAAAGTAAAATTTGGGCCTTTGTTGGTCGCTACTATGACCCGATTAGGACCAACATGACCTATTTTTCAGGTAATGTATCGGGTCCCCAACTTGAAGATCAGATCTACCTCAATGATAAGTGGCTAACCTATCGTATTCGAGGTGGTGAAAAATCCCCTCAAGCTATGTTTTCCCCCCACACCAAAACGCCCTATACCGATGAGTTTATGCTTGGTTATACCACAGGACTTGGCGATGATATGAGTCTAGAGCTAACTTATACCAAGCGTGAGACCCATGATTTAGTGGAAGATTACACCTATTCTCTTTATACCCAGACACTTAAGGGAACAGACTTTTACCTACCGGAAAGTTATTTTGGCATGGAAGGACAAAAGGTCGGAAATTATGTGTTAGCTAACTTAAAAGGCGGGATCAGAAAATACCGAGGCTATGAAGTTAAATTCACTAAACACAGTCTCGATAACTTTCTCTTTTCGGCTTCTTATACCTACAACGATGCGATAGGAAATACCAATTCAGATAGCAGCGTTAATTTTCAAGGCGATTTTGTCTGGCATGATCCACGGGCGCCAAATCACTATGGGCGTTTACCTGGCAGTATTAAGCATCTAGTAAAAATGTATGCAAACTATGAGTTTGATAACGGTGTAGAGTTGGGAGCTGTTTATAACTGGAATTCAGGAACTTACTACAATCAAGATTGGCAGTTTGCTAACCGCTACTTACCACGCCTTGGTGAGCAAAATTATGAATATGGAGGCATAGAGGGCAAGTGGCTCGCTTCAACTGCAATAGGTCAAACTAAGACTCCTTCCTATGGCACCTTAGACTTGCGGCTAAAATATACCCATGATTTTGGCCACTTCGATGCTGAGTTTTTTATCGACATCTTCAATCTGTTCAATAATCAAGCGATAACAAGAGCCCAAAGCCTTTACCTAGGCGACAGAGGCAAAGCTTTTGGCGATGGTATCAATTGGGTTGAGCCAAGACGCTTATATCTAGGTACTCGTATTAGTTTTTAATCAAACAAAACCAGCACCTTGATATTAACCAAGGTGCTAATAGTATTATCTTTCCTTCAAACTGCCCCCTTACATTCTCATTATTAAGAAATTCGCAACAGACGTCATGTTCAAATAGTACCGTGAAATAGGGTTTGATTTGAGCCTTGGCTCGCTATCATTACACCATCTTAAGAATTATTATCATTTACAGGAGAAAAGAGATGACAACTTCTACATTGACGTCATTTTCTAAAGGCAATACTCGCGCTCTTGGGTTTACATTAGCCATTCTAGGTACATTTTTAATGAGCTTAGACCCCATTTTCATTCGTTATGCCGGGGTTAGCGGATTTGATACCGCTTTTCTGTTCGGATTATTCATGGCGATATCCATGCCTATCGTTTTAAAGATGAATGATAAACGTGGCGTTAGAAAAGCGATAAAAGCTAGCGGTTGGCCATTAATGATAGCGGCAATCTTAATGGTCGGCAGTGCTGCGGGCTTAGTATTTAGTATCAAGAACACCTCTATTGCTAACACCTTTGTTATATACAGCTCTGCACCTGCTATCACTGCGATATTAAGTTGGTTGTTTCTCAAAGAGGTCACCAGTAAAACCACTTGGGCGGCCATTATCGCGGTTATGGCTGGCATTGGGATTGTGATGTCAGGCTCCTTTGGCTCGGGTAACTGGTTTGGCGATATGTTAGCTGTATTTTCAGTCACCTGTGTAGCGGCCATGTTTACCTTGCTGAGAAAATACCATGACGTGAGCCGATTAGCGACGGTCAGCCTAGGTGGACTTTTTCTTGCGACCGTGATGTTCTTCTTTGCCACACCATCGGCTTTTAGCCTAAACACTTGGCTTATTATGGGCGCAATGGGGCTATTAACGGCACCTATTGGTCGCGTACTTTCTATGGTGGCGACTCGCCATATTACTGCACCAGAAGTCACTATGACTTTGATGCTGGAAACCGTATTAGCATCGATTTGGGGCTTTTTATTCTTTAACGAAGTACCAAATAATCAAAGCATTGTTGGTGGCAGTATCATTCTTATCACCATCTTTTTCTATACCCTTTCAAGTATGAAGCAAGAACAGTAATCGAGGTGCACATTATGTCATTTGAAATTAATCCGATCGGCCATATCAAGACACCCTATACGGAACTAGCAAGATGCCCAAACAATGTTCATCCTGATGGACCAAGCTGCGAAATCATATTGAATGAAACCTATCATCAAGGCTTATTAGGGCTTGAGGAAGGGCAATATATTTTGATTCTCTATTGGTTTGAAGGTGTCGACCGCACTCTCGTCACACAGGAGGTTGCTAATAATCAACAAAAAGGCACGTTTGCACTAAGATCGCCCCATAGGCCTAATCCTGTTGTGGCAGCCGTTTTACCCATTGAAAAAATTGAGGTCGGAAAGATTACAGTCAAAGGTCTAGATTGTTTAAGCGGCACTCCGCTTATTGATATAAAACCGTCTATCTACACTGAAGCGTAACGGGCAGTATCTCAAGTCAGTGCATAGGTAACTGAGAAACTCGATTATTTTATATCAATAAAAAAGCCGTCACTGATGATGTGACGGCTTTTTATTTTAAGCACTTGTCTGTATCTGTATTATGCGAAAGCAGCTTGCAGTGGTGGGATTACCTGCTTCTTACGGCTTAACACACCTTCTAGCCATGGGTTGGCTTCTCCAGCTTGGGCGTCAAATGCACCTAGAATCAAAGCTTCATCATCACTCGCGATAAGTAGCTCAGAGCCTTCTTTCATGATGTCAGTCAGTAATAGCAGTACAGAGTGACGCTCACCTTCTTGTTTCAAGCTTGAAAGATCGGCTTTTAGGTCATCTTTAATCTTATCAAAGACACTTAAATCAACGACTTCAAGCTGGCCGACACCAATTTTTTGGCCATTCATGTTAAAGTCTTTGTAATCGCGCATCACAAGATCGCGAATAGCAGCACCTTCAACGGCAGACTTGACCTTGAACATCTCCATACCTAGAGCTTTATAGTCTTCAATACCAGCAATTTCAGCCAGTACTTCAACACAGCGAATATCGGCAGTAGTACAAGTTGGCGACTTAAAAATAACCGTGTCGCTTAGAATGGCACACATCATAGCGGCGGCAATTTTTTTAGGAATTTCGACACCGTGGAAGTCATACATCATCTTGATGATGGTATTACTACAACCCACAGGGCGGATCCAACACTCAAGTGGCGTATCTGTGGTGATATCACCTAGCTTGTGATGATCGATAATACCTAAAACTGTCGCCTCAGCGATATCATCGGGACCTTGAGCAAGATCTGAAAAATCGACTAGATATACTTCATCACCAGCATAGCTAGTCTTTAACTCAGGAGATGCTAGGTCAAATTTTTCAAGAATAAATTGAGTCTCAGGGTTAAGCTCCCCTTGTCGGGCAGCAATCGTTTCTTCACCAATCTGGTTTTTTAAGTAAGCAAGTGCAATTGCACCTACGATAGAATCTGAATCTGGGATTTTATGACCCACTGCATATGAAGGCATTTATTATTCTCACTTAAGCACGAAAATTTACTGGGCGCATTTTAGCAAAGATTTGTCATGGGTCGACTGTTTTTGTCGGTAAAATTCGGCTTTATAGCCTAATGTCTAGGTTAATAAAGGCGAAAATTGAAACAATCAATTGGCGAATATCAGCTTTACTGTACTAATACGACCAATCTCACCGCGATGTTTGTCAAGCTATGTCAAGTTAACCTATATGCACAAAGACTTTATTCATTTATAAATCAATAATTAATCTTGGCTTGAGTGGCTATCGTCTATTTTGACGCCATAGTTGTGTGCCATTGAAACACAAGTTTACATAATCCCCCTGTTACAAATAGGGTAATCATTTAACATAGTATGTCATAAATCTAAGCTGGATCTGACGTTAGGCAGGCTCAGCGCATAACTACGATAAAAATTGCTCCAACAATGAGGAAGTGTTTGTGGCTAGCAAAAAGCAAATAATATTACCCGCTTTGGTTATTGTTTTAGGTGTCGGTGCAGCTATTGGGTTGCAGGCTTTAAAAAAGCCACCAGCGGAAAAGCCGAAAGTCGATAACACACCATTGGTCGCTATCAAGGAAAATAGCATCAACCCAATGACATTTAACGTTCAATCCTACGGTGTGGTTAATGCTAAATATGAAACCAATCTTATCTCCCAAGTTAACGGTGAAATTGTCTATCTTTCCGATAAATTTCTAAAAGGTGGTTTTGTTAAAAAAGGCGAAGTACTTGCTCGTATCGACCCGAGTGATTATGAAGCTGCAAAAACCGACGCAGAAGCTGCACTAGCGTCGGCTAATGCTACGCTAGTGCAAGAGCGTGCTTACGGTAAAGTCGCCGAAGATGAGTGGTCTCGTATTACTAATGGCAAACCAACTGAGCTTAGCCTACGTAAACCACAACTGGCTCAAGAACTTGCAAAATTAAAGTCCTCCGAAGCCGGCCTTAAGCGAGCGAAACGTAACCTTGAAAGAACCGTTATTAAGGCACCCTATGATGCGCTTATTGAAAGCCGTGAAATAGGTTTAGGTTCCTATGTCAGTATGGGCAGTCGTATAGGTAAGGTGCTAAGTACTTCTACCGCCGAGATCCGCCTTCCAGTTGCAGACAAGGAGCTTCAATTCCTAGAACAGCTCGGTAATGATGCTGTTGTTGCTATTCAAGGTAAATTTGCTGGCCAAGACAGACTATGGCAAGGCCGCATCGTTCGCAGCGAAGGGGTTATCGATAACAAAAGCCGCATGACCTACCTAGTGGCTGAAGTCAAAGACCCTTACGCACTTAAATCCGGTACTAATCAGCTTAGATATGGCAGCTATGTTACTGCAGAAATTCAAGGAGCAAACGCTGGTAATGTTTCTATCGTCCCCAGACATCTTGTCGTCGATGGCAAGGTTGCTGTACTAAGTGATGATAACCGCCTTACATATAAACCTGTGAATGTTGTAAGACAAGTTGATTCAAACGTGATTATCTCTAGCGGTCTAGATCAAGGTGATAAGGTGATTGTCTCTGCCTTAGATTACCCAATTGAGGGCATGGCCTTAGCCCTGCCAAAAGATGAAGTGCTCAAAACACCTTTGGATGAAGAGTCACAGACACGTCTGGCGATGGATACAAAGGAATAAGCCATGGATAATCACGATACCAATAAAGGCATCATTGCCTGGTTCGCCCGCAACAGTGTTGCCGCAAACCTGCTGATGATCATTATTTTGCTTGGTGGCTTATTAACAGCAAATACCATACGCAAACAGTTTTTCCCCCAAGTCGATATTAACTGGCTTGAGTTCAGTGCCGTTTATCCAGGTGCCGCCCCTCAAGAAGTAGAAGAAGGGATCACCATCAAAATTGAAGAAGCGCTTGAGAGTGTACAAGGGCTAAAGCGTGTTATCACCTACTCTAACCGTAGTGTTTCTTCAGGTTATTTTAGAGTTGAAGATTCCTATGACCCAGAAGTGGTATTAAACGAGGTTAAATCTCAAATTGATTCTATCTCGAGTTTCCCTGCAGGCATGGAACGTCCGACCGTGGAGCGTATCAAAATACGCCAAGAGGTCATGTATATCAGCCTCTATGGTGATATGACCTCGAAACAGCTAAAGGAGCTGGGCAATAAAATTCACGATGAGATCATTCAACTACCTCAGGTCAATATCACCGAGTTCTATGGCGGATTAGGCTATGAGATCGGCATTGAAGTAAGTAAAGATAAGCTCAGGGAGTATGGCTTAAGTTTTAATGACGTCGCACAAGCGGTCCGAGGTTACTCTCGTAACATGTCTGCAGGGCAAATTAGGGCTGAAAATGGTTATATCAACCTACGTGTTGAAAACCAAGCCTATGTCGGCCATGAATTCGAGCAAATTCCAGTTCTGACGCTTCCTGACGGTAGTTATCTATTACTAGGTGACATCGCTCAGGTAAAAGATGGATTTGAAGAAGGCATTCAATACTCTAAATTTAACGGTAAAAACTCTGTTACTTTCTTTATCGGCGCGGCGAAAGATCAAAGCATGACAGACGTTGCTGATATCGTTGAACAATATGTAAACAAGAAGCAAGAAAGCCTACCTCAAGGCGTCAACCTAGAGACTTGGGTCGATATGACCTATTATCTCGAAGGCCGATTGCAGCTTATGCTTGATAGTATGAAAAGCGGTGCTGTCCTCGTGTTTATTATGCTCGCGCTTTTCCTGCGTGTTCGCCTTGCTTTCTGGGTAATGATGGGACTACCTGTGTGTTTCCTAGGTACCCTACTGTTTATGCCTATGAGCATGATTAACGTCACCATCAACGTGGTAAGCCTATTTGCCTTTATTTTGGTGTTAGGTATCGTTGTCGATGACGCCATTGTGATGGGCGAAAGTGCCCACTCAGAATGCGAAGAGAAAGGTCAAACCTTAGATAACGTTATTCGCGGCGTACAGAAAGTCGCAATGCCTGCAACCTTTGGTGTGTTAACAACCATAGCGGCATTCCTTCCTATTACCTTGGATACCGGACCTTCGTCTGCATTTGGTCAAGCGATTGGCTTTGTGGTTATTCTTTGTTTGCTGTTCTCCTTGGTGGAATCAAAGCTCATTTTGCCTGCCCACTTGGCACGAATGAAGCAAAAGACAATTGTTAAGCCTGGCTCTAAAAACCCTATCGATTGGTTGCGCAATGGCGTTAACTTTGTCCAAGATAAGATTGATACTAATCTGCAGAAGTACATCGTCAATATCTACCGCCCTACGCTAAAGCTCGGTTTAAAGTATCGCTACACAGTGATTGCTGGCTTCATGGCCTTTATGATGGTGTGTGCAGGTTTCTATCTAGGTGGTTTAGTTAGGTTTATCGGGCAACCAAAGATCCCACATGATTTTCCTCGTATCACCTTTGAGATGAATGTGGACTCGTCTGAGAAAACGACCTTAGATGCCGCCCTTAAAATCGAGCAAGCGCTACGTAAGGTAGATAACCAGCTTGAGCAAGACTACGGCCAAAAGATGATCTCAGATCTTCAACTAGATCTTAGAGGCCGTACCTCAGCACAAATCATGACTAAGCTTGTTGAGCCAGAGCTTCGTCCAATCGATACCTTTGCCGTTGCCGAACTATGGCGACAAGCCATGCCGCAAATTCCGGGCATGAAGTCCTTTACCATACAAGATAACCTCTTTGGTGGCGGTCGGGACGACGGTGACATTAGCTTTAGGTTAGAAGGTAAAAATGATGACCAGCTAATTGCTGCCGCTAAAGAGCTGAAAGCTAAATTAAACTCACTGCAAGGTGTCGGCGACGTTAACGATAGCCGTCAATCGAGTGCAAAAGAGGTGCAATTTGAACTTAAGCCTTTAGCACACAGTTTAGGGCTCACGCTTGCAAACGTTGCCTCTCAAGTTGGTAATAGTTTCTATGGTATGGAAGCTCAACGCATCATACGCAATGGTGAAGAGATAAAGGTAATGCTACGTTATCCAGAAGCGCAGCGTAACTCTATCGCTCAAGTAGATGATGTGATGATCCAAACTAACGATGGCGGTGAAATTCCATTATCTGAAGTTGCGAGCATTCATATTACAGAAGGCGTAAACAGTATTCGTCGTGAAAACAGTAATCGTACTATTAATGTCTGGGGCTCTGTTGATGCTGAGCAGGCAGAACCGTTTGAGATTGCAAAAGATATTCGCGACAACTTCATTCCTGAACTACTCGCTAAATACCCAACGGTGAAAAGTGAAGTGTCAGGTAATATTCAAGAGCAACTAGATAGCGCAGATACTCAGCTTCGTGATTTCATTATCTCTATGCTAGTCATCTACAGCCTGTTGGCAGTGCCACTCAAATCATACTCACAGCCTTTGATGATAATGTCAGTCATTCCATTTGGTGTAATTGGTTCGGTGCTTGGCCATATGCTACTTGGTTTGGATCTTAGCGCCCTATCCATCTTCGGTATTATCGCCGCCGCTGGGGTTGTAGTGAATGACTCGTTAGTGATGGTCGATTATATTAACAATGCGCGCACCCAAGGTATTCCAATGCGTCAAGCCGTTCTCGATGCAGGTTGCCGCCGCTTCAGAGCCATTATGCTTACCTCTCTAACGACCTTTATCGGCTTAGTACCGATTATGAGTGAGACCAGCATGCAGGCGAAGATGGTAATCCCAATGGCAGTCTCCCTTGCCTTTGGCGTGCTGTTTGCGACAGTAGTTACCTTGTTGCTGATCCCTTGTCTCTACGTGATGATTGAGGATATTAAAGGTCTCTTTAAGTCAAATAAGTCGATTGAAGAGTCAGCTACTATAGAAATCTATGATGAGGAAGTCTCTTCTCACTAGTTTGTAAGTCAAACGCCTAAAAAACCGATGGATTACCATCGGTTTTTTTATGACTTACTTATATGTAAATCTCCATTATTTTATAGTTCATATTGCTATTTGTTATTAAAAACGGGTATTGGGCATCTCCTGCTGTGCATGGCTATCATAGAGCAAAGATAAAAGGAGCGAGATGTGCATAAGAACTGGATAATCATCACCATCAGTTTACTACTGATCTTAATCTCTTTAGCCACAACGGGATTAACCCGCGCCCTTATCGATCTCACTGCATTTAGCCTCATCATGTTAGTCGTGCTTAAACGCGCTAATAACAAGAGCTAGCCCAGCAGGAGAATCAACTCATAAGCCAAATAGTCAAATATAACAAAGCGATGAATGTAGTAAGATACTTAACACTAATCTCTTAGGTAACATCTAGCGAATAAACCAAAGAGACACACAAGCAATAGCCAACCAGAGGCTAACCGCTAACAGCATAGGTTTAGCGCCACTCGCCCTCATTTTCTTCACCGTAATGCCGCAACCGATAAAGAACAAGCACACAACGAGCGTTCGTTTAGACAGTTCAAATATCAACTCATAGACAGGTGCTCCCTGAGGAAACAGATACCCAATCAAAATTGCGACACAATATAAGCCGATAAAATAGGGAATGGCGATTTTTTTACTTTGGCCGCCAAAGATAAAGGCACTTAGCAATGCAATGGGAATGATCCACAACGCCCTTGCTAACTTAATAGTTGTAGCAATCTTTAACGCCTCATCGCCATAGGCGGATGCAGCTCCTACCACCGACGAAGTGTCATGAATGGCAATAGCAGCCCACAGACCAAACTCATACTGAGATAAAGCGAGTAAATGGCCAATCACAGGAAAAACAAATAACGCGACTGAATTAAGAATAAAAACGCAAGCTAATGCGATGGCACTCTGTTCCGCTTTGGCATCGATAGCAGGAGAAACTGCGGCGATGGCACTACCACCGCAAATTGCAGTGCCAACTGATACTAGGTGCCCTGTTTTTGATTCTATCTGTAACAAACGACTAATGATATAACCGAGTACCAAGGTGAAAAAAATTGAGCCTACAATAAGCCCAAAGCCTTGGCGGCTCGCATCAATTGCCATATCGAGATTAATACCAAAACCAAGGCCGATGATAGAATAGGACAAAAGCTTCTTAGTGAAGCCAGCGACATCGATATCGTCAGGCACTAGCCCAATACTGGCTAGAACAAACCCCAAGATCAATGCAACCGGTGAGCTAATAAAGGGAAACAAACATAATATGGCGAGCGCCATGAAAGGAAGCTGCTTCTGGTAACGACGAACTAAAGACAAGGTGAATTCGCTTTTACTTAACTATGAGAGAAGACTTGAGAGTATACTCCTAATGTCCCCTCCTCCCAAGATATCAAGTTTATTAACAACGACATTTTACAATTTATAATAAGGCTTCTAGCCTTTTACTAACACAAATGGCCCTTTAAGTGGCAACGCTTAACTCACACAAGTCAATTGTTATAGCAAGAATTAGTAGACTGCCACAAAAAAGTCAGCAACAAGCGCAATCGATAAAATCGTCATTGAATAAGGTGTGATAATCTCGGTTGATAACAGACCGATGATTGGTGCTGCGCACAAATAAAATGTGAAAGCTCTCAATGGCATCAACAATCCATCTAGCATAAAGCGGCGTGTGACTAGATAATATATTCCCAAATACACACACAGTTGAGCCAGACATCCAAAGTAAATGTATACGTCAGCCATTTCTACCCATTTCCCAAAAATAAACGATAAACCCAAAATCCAATTAGCTTCAATACCAGCTTCGTACAATAATATAGTGCACCACAGCAAATTATATACCTACCGGTAGGTAATTAATAGTCATTTAATTCTAATTTGTGCGCCTTATGGTGAATTTTAATCAAAGTAGCCAAGTGCTCAGGTAAACTTAATTCGTATATTGCCAGCAGCATTGACGCTAATGTGACATCGAGTAAGCTGAGTGGTACCGATAGCCATCATAGAGGTAAGCTTTTCAAACTAATAGGAAAAGCAAAATAGGTTATTTAATTTGTAAAACTAGCGTGAGTGTAATAATGTTGCAGCCTATTTTTGTTGCTGCTTATTATGTTGAGAGTGTTCCCTTGCGTAAGTTAACAGGCTTTACACTGATTGAACTCGTTGTTGTTATTATTGTTTTAGGGATCATTGCCCTAGTTGCAGCCCCCAAATTTTTAAGCCTATCAACAGATGCAAAAGTCTCAGCACTAGAATCAATAGCCGGTCAAATAGAGTCAACTAATAAGTTGATCCAAGCAAAAGCCAGAGTCAAAGGACTCTCTCCTGTTACCAATAATCCTGGCGGCATTCAGACCGATTATATCGTTGAGTTTGAATTTGGCTCGGTTGAGGTAGACTTTAGAAGCCTATGTGCAGAAGCGCGAGGGGAAGCGGTTGATCAATTAGATCTATTTGATTTTATGCAAATTGATACCAGTAATTTATCAACAGCCATTACCAATCAGTATGCTTCTGTTGGCTACAAACTGCCAACTAGCGGCGCGCCAGCGCAATCAGGTTGTTATGTCTACTATGACTCTTTTTCTCCTCAATGTAATGTCGTTGTTGTCGATACAGACTGTTAGAGAGTTAGTCTGACGGCCAATCAGTATAGTATGCATTGAGTTTATTGCCTTCAAGATCTCGAAAGTAACCCGCATAGAAGTTATCACTTCGTGCACCAGGCTCACCTTCATTCGCCGCACCTAACTCTATCGCCTTGCGATAAATCGCATCGACTTCTTGTTTAGAGTTCGCTTGAATTGCCACCATGACTCCGTTACCCACAGAGGCTTGGTTACCATCGAAAGGCTTTGTAATCGCAAGGCCTGCAGAGTCCATAGAGGTGCCCCATAAAATAAAGGTTCCAATGTCAGCTAGACGGCGGGCGCCGCATAGTGCAAATAACTCATCATAAAACTGAGCAGACTTTTCAATATCATTCACACCTAAGGTAACATAACCTATCATTTCATTTCCTCATATCATCTTTCAAAAGCCAATAAATCGAATTTCAGCGCGCACACAAGCCTAGGACCATAGAACCGACATCTTGTAATATCGAACTCCCGACTTAACGAATTCATCGCCTTCTACCGCTAAACCAAACCTTTGATAAAAACCTAGTGCAGAGGTGCGAGCATCACACCAAAAGTATTCAACACCCTTTGATTTCATTTGACTAATAGCATGCTCTATCACTTGGGTTCCTATCCCTTGGCCTTGATAATCCTGTACTGTGCAAAACTTTCGTAGCCTCGCACTCTTTCCATCTTGAAAAATAGACGCAACACAGACTAAATCTCGACCAACAAAGGCGCCGTAATGACTCGCTGTTTCATCGCCGTCAACCTGACTAAACTCAGGTTCTTGACTTGGCCACAATACCCTTTGCCTAATTGGTAATGCCTGTTGCCATGTAATGGGTTTAATTTGTATCAGTTTTGGCATATTTCGCCTAGCTTGTCCTTTTCCTTTTCAAAGTGCCACTCATCTGTTGACCTCTAACTCAAAAGCAGAAAGTGACGTCAGCTTATACAAAGTTTTAAACAATAAAAATTAAGCTGATACCGTCCAGGCTTGCTGGAACTTGATTTCAACTTGTGAGCGTACGTTTATAAGATCCTTGAGTGTTAACATCTTTCAAAGTCTTGCCTTAATAAGGAATAGACTTTTAAGTCATGGTAAGCGCCTTTCCAATAGCCATGCTGTCTTAAAATGCCATCGCACTGAAAGCCATGTTTCTCTAATATCACTTCTGATGCCCGATTACCTATCATCACATAGGCTTCTATTTTATTGATCGATTTAGGGCAAGCTTGGGAAAAAATATATTCTATCATCACTGAAGTCGCTTCAGTGGCAATGCCTTTACCCCACGCATTTTTTGCCAGTTCGTAGCCGATAACCGCGACATGGTTACCCTCTTCAAAGCGATTAATACCGCAGCTACCTAGAAACTGGTTGTCGACTTTATCTCGTATCGCCCATCTTATCCCTTTGCCGTCAACAAACTGTTTTGCATCGTCAGTGATTAACTGGGCTGCCTCATCTTTGGAGGTGAAAGCTAGATCATAAAACTGTGTAACCTCGGGATCAGAAAACATTTTCCAAATAGGGATCGAATCCTCAAGTGTTTGCTGATCGAGGAATAATCTTTTAGTTTCTAGTGTGGGAAATTTATTCATAAGCTTATGGTATCAGCCATACGAGCGCTGACATTCTGGCCTATTCGTTCTATTTATTACTAATTACAAAGCTTCTAATCAACTCGCTCAAGGCTGACACCGTCAACTATCATCTGCCAACGTCCGTCAAATAATTGCATTGGCGGTTGGGAGACAACGAAGGTAGAAGAGATAGGTCCAAAGCCAACATCAAAGCTATTGCCAGTGAACTCTTGAATTGGTCCATTTATCGAAGTGCTTACGCCACCAGAGGCATATTCGTATATTACCGAGCCATCTTCAAAGATAATCAATTCCACGTTAGGACCCAGCCAATGCCCTGCATAATCCAATTTGTCATCGGGAAGGGGTTTGCTGCAACCAACTATGAACAATATCGCAATTAAGAGTAATCCTTTAACTTTCATCTGTACCTCTAATCCGTTTCTTACTCTATAAAAAGGTGTGTTTGTACAAATAACTCCTTGTATTGTCGCATAAAAAGCTATTCGATGGACATTCAAATTTGCTGATAACTATCAATAGTTCAGTTTGTTCAGAGAGAAAAACCACTTAGGTTGATGCTAAATACACCTATCATCAGTCGGCAAGAAAACTAAAATAACACGTTAGTGTGTTGACTAAGTTCTGTAAATTTATCTATGAAGAGGCGTTAGCGCCACACTGTAAACAAAAAAGCAATTGTAAAGGCAACAATAAAGGAAGCGAGGGTTATCTTAGCTTCAATAGACAGTAACTTTTTGCGCATAGTCTGCAACAAAGATGACTCTATTTTACTTTGTTGCTCTTGGGGGACTGTGAGATATTCAACATGCACATCGAAAGTCGCACATATTGATTTGATTGACTCTAGAGATGCATTTCCAGATTTTTCTATTCGCTGAATGGTTCGCAAACTAATACCACTCACTTCAGCAAGGTGTGTCTGGCTCCAGGCTCTTGATTCTCTCAATGCTTTCAGCTTTGCCTTGTCTAATCTCATATCCATTTCTTGTTTCTCCGATAGCAATATAGAGATTATTATCGAGAGAAATCCCTTACTTTAATACGTCATCAATGTGACACCTTTAAGCCAATACTATGTAATGAGCCTACTTTTTGCGGCGAGTGCAAGCAAATGATCACACTAACTATGCCTCTTAGGGGCGGGGCATTATGGATAGTGACTCTTTTACATTACAATTTCGATATAATCTTTGAACTACTGTCGCCTATGGCTACAATATAGCCAACAATTACATTTCTTTTTCATCATAATACATGGTGAACTTTGTAAACTCGCTCTGTGCGTTAAAAAAATAGATTAATACGACTACCTTAGGACGATAATAGAAATAGATAAATCTTCCATCAGGATTTCGATCGGTATTATTTGACATCCCGAGACATTTACGAACCAGCCAGTTAAATTGCTCTGGCTTAAAGCCATCATATACCCTTGGACAGTCTACTTTCGCTCAATTGCCAATTTCGCCTATTTTAAAACCTACTGAGCCCTAGCCGGTTTCTCTAAATATCACTAGAAACAATATCGCCACTTCATTTTTCAACACCCTATAACTCGTGCCAAGCACTTGAACCTTTATCTCCATGACATTAGAGAGAAATATGATGAGTTTGTCATCTATGCATTTATTACTGCCATAGTACATTGGTCTCTTTTATCCCTAAGCCCTGTTTGAACTTAGGTGGAAATGTTAAATTAGGTTCATTTACCCAACCTCGCTCAACAAAAAGATTGTAGCCATTTTCAACCTTTTCATAACGAACCGCAGATAGCCAAATACCGTCCCATTGCCCTAGAAACTCAAGTTCATCTAAGCTCTCGGGATAATCACCATTTCTTAATTTGTGTAACTCAATAACTGATACTGCAGAAGCGAAGTTTTGAGTCCCAAATGTAGCATCAGCATTCGGAAAGTTAACATCGCACCCTGACACAAACAAAAATATTGCTATTAAAAGCCACTTTTTCATCATATTTTGCTTCCCTCAAAACGTAAATCTAGTATCTACAAAGTTTTCGCTGTTCATTTGCTAAGCCCCACTCCTAAAGGATTGATTGAATAACAAAGGCATTCAATAGTGGCTATGACTTAATGAATGACTACTTTATACCCTTTACGAGTTTCAATATTTTAGGGTGTTGTCCACCATATAATATGATTAATAGCCCAGATTTTGATTTACTTTCCCCAGCTTTATATCTAGAACTTGCATAAAAGCTATACGAATTAGAAAGCAAATAAAAGACGCCGAGTGCTCAGATTCTATCAATTTGAGCATTTCGCAACTCAAACGAGTACGTCGAACCTTCAATAAAATGATAGGAATAACAAGTAAAATAATTATCATCGTGTGTTATTAGCGACATTTACATGCAGTTCAATCTAGATTGCTGACAGGATGAACGCCTTCGCCAGTATATTGCTACCGACTTGTTTTTTTATCTAGCATTAATTTGGTACTTGTCTCAACATCACCCTACTCCTAGCAGCGGAATTAAGGATATACCGAATGGTAAAGTGGAATGCCTGTATACTCACAATGAAATTGATATAACGCAGAAAGCAAAAAGGGCGCTGAATCATCAACGCCCTTTCTTAATATGGCGGAGGAGCAGGGATTTGAACCCTGGATGGGCTACAAACCCATGCCGGTTTTCAAGACCGGTGCATTCGACCACTCTGCCACCCCTCCGAACGAGACGCATAATAGCTACTTGCCCTTAAGCTGTAAAGTAGAAAATCGAAAAAAAGTGACGTTTGCTCAACTCGCATTCAAATTGGTGCAATATGCGGCTATCCCATTGAGTATACGATTAACTTTTCGCAAATTACCGCTTGAACACGGACGTCAATCACGATACTTTGCTCTACCTATCAAATATTCTCATAGCAAAGGACCTTTTATGTTATCCGAACAAGCCCTAGAGCTTATCGATATTGTGGCACAGGTAGGCAGCTTTACCGCAGCAGCCAACAAACTCCATAAAGTCCCCTCTGCTGTTAGTTATGCTGTCAAACAAGTTGAAGACGAGCTTGGTGTTCCACTATTTGTACGTGAACATAGAAGTGTTAGTCTCACACCTGCCGGTGAGCACTTTGTTAAAGAGGCTCGAGCAGTACTCGGGCAGTTAAATGAGATTAAGCAAGGCACTCAGCGCA
This sequence comes from uncultured Shewanella sp., assembly GCA_947503555.1. Taxonomy (GTDB): domain Bacteria; phylum Pseudomonadota; class Gammaproteobacteria; order Enterobacterales; family Shewanellaceae; genus Shewanella. The sequence goes on along the minus strand of CANNEE010000006.1, from coordinate 43,786 downwards.
TAGCCAATGGCTGGCAACCAAGACTGTCTATCGCATTGGATAACATAGTACGTGCGGATCGCATTAGCGTACTCATCACTGAATTCTATCGCCACTTTAAAGATATAGAGCTAGATATCCAGATAGAAACCTTTAATGGTGTTTGGGAGTCACTTTCTACCGGCCGCAGCGACATTGCTATAGGCGCAACAACGGCGATTCCAACTGGTGGCATCTATAAATACAAAGATATGGGAAATATCGAGTGGACCTTTGTCGTGTCTAAACAACATCCTCTTGCTGAAATCGATAGCAAGCTAACTGACGATGAGCTAAGAGAATATGCTGCCATCTGTTTAGAGGACTCAGCGAGAGACATTCCACAACGTAATATTTGGCGCTTGAATAACCAAAGACGTATTTTGGTGCCAGATTGGATCCGTGCCCTAAACTGCTTCATCGATGGGCTCGGTGTGGGGTATATGCCTAGTCATTTAGTCACGCCATTTATTATGGCGGGCAGATTAGTTGAAAAGGAGCTTGAAAATCCAGTTGAAAACAGTCCTTGCTGCTTAGCTTGGAATGGCAGTAATCGTTCCCCCGCCCTTAACTGGGTGCTAGATTATTTAGGGGATACTGATAAACTCAATAAAGATTGGTTAAGTTAACAGCAGAAAGCTTAAATTTAACAAAGAATCTTAGCTACTACTTTCACCAAACTTATAGCTAAGGTATTATCGCAAGACAATTTATGTCAAAAAGAGTGTTTAAGGGAACTTGTACACTGGTTGGCAATCAAAATTAATTAAGCGTTTTACTCTTGATATCAGCGGAGAATGATATGAATCAGCAGACACTCTACACGGCTAGTACGTCTACAGTAGAAGTGAATAAGCTTCTTAAAAATACCTATCTGTTACTGTCTATGACTTTAGCCTTTTCTGCACTGTGTGCAGGTATCGCTATGGCGATGGGCATAGGTAGATTTGCCTCACTTGGACTAAGCATTGGTGGTCTAGTCTTGCTATTTGTTACCCTTCGTAAAGCCGATAGTGCAGCAGGGCTATTTTGGGTATTTGCGTTTACAGGTATGGAAGGCGCTTCCCTAGGCTTTATCCTTAACCACTACGTAGGTATGGCAAACGGTCCATCGCTTATCATGCAAGCCTTAGGCTTGACCTCTGTAGTGTTTGTGGCTCTATCTGCTTACGCGCTGACGACTAAGAAAGACTTCTCATTTATGAAAGGCTTCCTGTTTGCAGGTCTGCTAGTGATGATTGCCGTTATGATTATCAACATCTTTGTTGGTAGTAGCATGGTGTTTATGGCTATGAACGCAGGTATCGCCATGCTGATGACAGGCTTTATTCTTTACGATACTAGCCGCATTGTTAACGGTGGTGAAACAAACTATATTCGCGCCACGGTAGCGCTATATTTAGATTTTCTTAATCTCTTTATTGCTATTCTAAACCTATTGGGCATGAGCAACGACGACTAGTCATTTCCCATAGTCTCTAGGTATAATGGCCCTTTCTAGGGCCATTTTTATTTTTGCGCCTACACTTATTTCGATTGTATTAAGGTAAACTCCACACTCTGTTTATGAGCGAATTTATCATTCAAGTCCATGGTAGCGTTTATGGCTCCACCTCAAGCTTTAGAGCCTATCAATTTACTAAGGCAGCGATTGCTAGTGGTCACAAGATTACTCGCGTATTTTTTTACTTAGATGGCGTTAGTAATACTTCCTCTCTCGTCTCTCCTGCTTCAGATGAGTTTGATCTGGTTGCAGCGTGGGCGACTCTTGCAAATGAGCATGATGTTGAGTTGGTCAATTGTGTCTCAGCAGCATTAAGGCGTGGCAAACTGTCTGAGCAAGATGCTAATGAAAGTGGCAAAAACATCTGGAATGTTGAGCCACCTTTCATTATGGGAGGACTGGGCGAGCTAGTGACAGGCATTGAATCATCTGACAGGCTCGTGAGGTTTTAAAATATGAAAAAGCTCACCATCATCTTTCGCCATGCCCCCCATAGCACTTCCCACGGTAGAGAGGCTCTCGACTTAGCCATGTTAAGTGCCAGCTTCGAACAAGAAGTCAGTTTAATTTTTGTCGATGAAGGTATTTTGCATCTGCTACCGAATCAACATAGCGAACTTGTTGGCAGCAAGGATTATATTGCGACCTTCAAAGCCCTGCCTTTGTATGATGTTGAAGATCTATTTGTCTGCCAAACCAGCCTAGAACAACTCGAGATCCCTGCAAGTCATTTGAATCTTGCCCCAGAGATACTCGATACTAGAGCGATTGCTAATAAACTATCTCAAGCCGACGAGGTGCTAGTATTTTGAGTATTCTTCACCAGATCCAAGACTCTCCCTCAAATAGCAATGCACTTGTTTTAGCTATGCGTTACGCCCAAAAGGAAGATTGCCTGCTGTTGTGTGGTAACGCAGTGAATACCCTACTTGGCAATAAAGCGATGCTAAACGAGAGCAAGTGCAAGGTTATTTTGCTTGAAGATGATATTATCGCCCGCGGCCTGCAGGACTATGTGGGTGAGTTTGAGCTAGTCGATTATTCTGGGTTTGTTAGTTTAACCCTAAGCCATCAGAAGGTAATAACTTGGTAAACGAAATTGAATTTAATGGCGCAGTGATCCCTGTCGATCATCAAGGCTACCTAAAAAATGTCGATGACTGGAGTCCTGAACTGGCTGAGATTATCGCAACTAAAGAAGAGATAACCTTAACTGATGCTCATTGGGAAGTGGTTAACTTTGTACGAGAGTTCTATTTAGAATTTAAGACTAGTCCAGCGATCAGAGTGCTAGTGAAAGCGATTGGTCAAGCTAAGGGGCCAGAAAAAGGTAATTCAAAATACCTCTACACCCTATTCCCACTCGGGCCTGCAAAACAGGCCACTAAAATAGCAGGCTTACCTAAACCTGCTAAATGTATTTAGTTATTGAATCTAAATACAATGGCCGCAAAGTGATAGCGCTATGCGGCTTTTTTATTTGCTAGTCATCTTTACGAAAGGTACCTGGTACGATTGCATTCACTAAAGACTTAAACAAAAAGATCCATATAAAAAGTAGAATCATCCAAAAGAGCCACAAACCTTCGGTTTGCATACTTCTTATTTTAGGTTTCAAATAGCCATAAGTAAGCAACGGACTATTGCCTGAATAAAGCTGATAAATCAGCCCATCTTTATGCCAAATGGATACAGTTTGGCCTTGAGACAAGCTCAATGCCAGTTGACGACATTTGTACTCATTTATCCCGAGGGCTGAAAATCTATCCTCAAAGTCATCTATATGCAGGTCAAAATAGGTATAAGCCCTATCCTCTTCGTCATATACAATATCCTTTTTACACTCGACCGAACTTAGCTCCATAGAATACATGTGTACGTCATCTAGGGAGGTCACAAAAAGTTTAGGAAGTTGGATAGCAAAAAAGATAACATTTAATGCGAGAAAACCCGAGATAAACAAGATACGAGGCACTTTACTACCTGTAGATGAGAACTCAATTACAAAAGTCTCATCATCTTCATCGTCCCCTATAAGGTGTCGAGAAGGCTTCGTGCCTTGATTGGGATTTACAGCGCTAGAGCGATTACGTTTTTGGATCTCCTTTAGCAAATCAGCATATCGCTCGGGATAACGCTCTTTATCTATATTCTCATGAACATCCCAAAGTTCATCTGTCGTTAGTTTGGAATAATCAATATTCATGGTCTGTCCTTAACCTAACGTGCATCACTGTTCGCTAATTATCCAGCGTTCGTAAAGCAGCCTTTATTATCGATAACTAATTCTTGATAACCACTGATTGCATTGCGGTTAATTGGCCCGTAGAGATGCGGATATAGCTCTCCATCATTGTCGATTCCAACAGGAGCTTCATCAATCACTTCTGCGTTGAGCTGAGATGGATCGAGCTCAAGTAGATAGATATTTTTTGCGCCTGCGAAAAACAACTTGATTATTTTAGCTAGCTGGTTTTCGTAAGCAAGGTGGATGAAGCCTTCGACTTCAAGGCTCTCTGCTGCATAGTAGTCGAGTGACAACGCCCGTTGTAAATCATCTTTGCTGATAATATGAAACAGCTTATCCATTGTTTTACCCTTATAATTTGAGCCTTATCGTTGATCAAAGCCCAAATAAAAACCGCAATCCCTAATATCACCTAATCATGATAAATATCGATTGCGGTTTACTGTCTTTGTAATTGTTTCTGCGTTGACGGCGCCTACATATTGTCAAAAACTAATATGCCGATCTTTGCCAATAAATATAAAAACACTGACCCAAATGTCATGATTACAACACTATAGGTCAGCCAACGCAGATAGCGCTGGCTTGGACTTTCCATTTGATTTAATTATTACCTTACTACTTTTAATCTCAATAAGTTAATAATCAACCAATCTTCTCAAGCCCGCCCATATATGGACGCAGAGCCTCTGGCACTGTGATGCTACCATCGGCATTTTGATAGTTCTCAATAACAGCTACCAAAGTACGGCCAACAGCAAGACCAGAACCATTTAGGGTGTGCAGCAATGCTGGCTTCTTCTCACCTTTGGCGCGATATCTTGCTTGCATACGACGAGCTTGGAAATCTTTCATATTTGAACAAGAAGAGATTTCACGGTAGGTATTTTGAGCAGGTAACCAAACTTCAATATCATAAGTCTTACTTGCACCAAAGCCCATGTCACCAGTACATAGCACTACTGTACGGTACGGCAGACCAAGCTTTTGCAGTACCTTTTCAGCGTCTAGTGTGAGTGCTTCCAGCTCATCCATAGAATCTTCAGGCTTAGTTAACTTAACTAGCTCGACCTTATCGAACTGGTGCATACGGATAATACCGCGAGTGTCACGGCCGTATGAACCTGCTTCACTACGGAAACATGGCGTATGAGCCGTTAGCTTCACTGGCAATTCAGCTTCATCGATAATGGTATCGCGCGCTAGGTTAGTCAGTGGAACTTCAGCAGTTGGGATCAAGCTTAGGCCTTGGCCTTCTTCGGTTGCAGGCTTAGTGTGGAATAGATCTTCACCAAACTTAGGTAGCTGGCCTGTACCTAGCAGACTTTCTTCATTAACAAGAAAAGGCACATAGGCTTCAGTGTAACCATGCTCTGTGGTGTGTAAATCAAGCATAAATTGGCCAAGAGCACGATTTAAGCGAGCTAATTGGCCTTTCATGACGATAAAACGAGAGCCCGTAATCTTTACAGCACTCTTAAAGTCCAAGCCACCGAGTTGCTCACCGAGATCGATATGATCTTGTACTTCAAAATCATAACTCTTTGGCTCGCCCCAACGGCGAATTTCAACATTGTCATCTTCGTCTTGGCCTTGAGGCACAGACTCATCTGGCAAATTAGGCATGCTCATCGCAATACCGTTAATCTCTTCTAGTAACTCAGCAAGTTCTTTCTTCTTGGCATCGAGCTGCGCACCCAAATCACCCACTTGAGCCATGATTGGCGCCGTATCTTCTCCACGCGCTTTTGCTTGTCCGATGGACTTGGAAATCGAATTACGGGATGCCTGTAGCTCTTCGGTCGCCACCTGTAGCGACTTACGCTTTTCTTCTAACTGAGTTAGACGATCAACATCTAGGATATAACCACGCTTAGCCAATAACTCGGCCGTGGTTTCTAATTCGTTTCGCAAAAATTTAGGATCTAACATGTTTAGTTTTCTTAATAGTTAAACGCGTGAAAAAATAAGCTGCTGCCCGAGATAGACCATAAAGATACAGATACTCAGGTTTAACAGCACATTTAAGCTTGCTTTCATTATCTCACCCTCCTGAATCAACAGTAGGGTTTCGTTAGAGAAAGTCGAAAAAGTGGTCAATGCGCCAAGTAGGCCCACTCCCACAAGAGCTTTTAGTTCCGGGCTCAGATGACTTACCTGACCTAGGGCATAGATAATACCCATAAAAAAGGAACCAATAATATTGACCGCCAGTGTACCAAAAGGAAATCCACTACCAAATAGCTGGATCATAAATAATGAGATCAGATAGCGAAAAACTGCACCAATCGAGCCACCAAGTGCCACAAAGAGTATATTATTCATATCGTTTTCGCTCACTCAGGCTGTCCAATTGTTCAAGTTGCGCCAGCTTTTCCTTTATTCGCTTCTCAAAACCGCGCTCGGTTGGATAGTAAAACCTCGCCTGTTGCAAAGCAGGGGGAAAATAACACTCTCCACTGGCATAGGCATTATCTTCATCATGGGCATAGCGATAACCTTCACCAAAACCCATCTCCTTCATCAATTTTGTCGGCGCATTGCGCAGATGGTGAGGCACCTCTTCATTAATACTGGCTGCCGCCATCATACGTGCAGCCTTAAACGCGGTATAAACCGCATTACTCTTAGGCGCGCAGGCTAAATAAATAGTCGCTTGGGCAATGGCCCTTTCACCTTCTGCAGGGCCAACACGATGGAAACACTCCCAAGCATTGAGCGCTACTGTCATAGCGTTTGGGTCTGCGTTGCCCACATCTTCTGACGCTATGGCTAATAAGCGTCTAGCCACATAGAGAGGATCACCGCCAGCTTCTAAAATTCGACAATACCAATAAAGTGCGGCGTCGGGCGCTGAGCCTCTGATCGATTTATGTACAGCAGAGATAAGGTCATAATATTGATCCCCCTGTTTATCAAACCCTGCGGCTTGATGACCCGCGACTTGCATCAAGTGCTCAGTGCTAAAACTTGCGCCGTCATCCACCATATCCGCCATCAGCTCGATGAGATTAAGGCACTTTCTGGCATCGCCGTCACAGATAGCGTAGAGCTTTCCCATCACCTCATTTGGCATAGTGAGATTACGCTTACCAAGTCCTCGCTCACTATCATTCAGGGCTTGAGTAGCGACTTGTGCTATCTCTTTTTCACCTAGCTTTTTAATTAGATAGACACGAGCACGGGAAAGCAACGCGTTGTTAATCTCAAAAGAAGGGTTTTCAGTGGTCGCGCCGATAAAGATGACTGTGCCATCTTCAATAAAGGGCAAAAATGCGTCTTGCTGGCTCTTATTAAACCTGTGCACCTCATCGACAAACAGCAAAGTACGTTGACCGCGTGATTGTGCCACCTCTTTAGCATGTTCAATAGCACTTCGAATCTCTTTAACCCCTGAGGTCACAGCCGAGATCCGCTCTACATGAGCGTTAGCATAACGGGCAATGAGTTCGGCCAGGGTCGTTTTTCCTGTACCCGGCGGTCCCCAAAACATCATAGAGTGCGCTTTACCAGCCTCAAGCGCCTTTCGTAGAGGTTGACCTTCACCCAACAGATGCTGCTGACCAACATACTCTTCGATGGTTTCAGGACGCATTCGCGCCGCTAACGGCCGAAAATCAGGTGCAAAATCAAAAGATAAACTAGACAAGGTTGTGCTTAGCCTTCTACAGGAACACGTTGATCGTCAATGTCGACATCTTCAGGCACGACAAACTCAAATAGAGTGTGGCTTTCTACATCAAGCTTACTCTGCTCAGACAGGGAGAACTGACTGTTATTACCCTGCTCATCCAAAATAGCAAACTGAGTTAAGGTGTCACCATCAAAGCAGACGTTAACCTTGGTTTGTGACACATCATTGCCACCGTTTGCAAGGTTAGGTTCGATAAGATAACAACTTGCATTAGCATTTGATTGTGTTTGACTGACAAGGTATTGCGCCCAAGTTTGCTCGTCTTGATTTACTAACAACGCCATAGGCGATGCAGCGATGGCATCGTTTAAGCCCATTACCGTCACTTCCTCGGCAAAGGGGTTATAAACCCACACATCTTGGCCATCGGCCACAATCAAGGACTCATCTGGCTCGGTTAAATGCCAGTAAAACTTATTTGGATAAGCCAGTGAGAAAACACCACTGCCTTGTTGAATGATTTTGTCGTTAATATCAATGACGGTTTGCTCAAACTTAGCCGACAACGAATCTATTGTAGCCAGTCTCTGCTTTAAGCTTTGGGCATCACCGGCTGTTGCTGACATGGCCGCTGATGCAGCTAAACCCAATAAACATGTGCGTAAAAAAAGAGTCATGCATTTTCCTTTACAATTAAAACGGCTTTGGCGGTGGTGGCGCTAATACATCACGGTTGCCATTATGCCCCGGTGAACTTACGACTCCCTGAGCTTCCATTTGTTCGATAATTCTAGCCGCGCGATTGTAACCAATCTTAAATTTACGCTGCACACTGGAGATAGAGCCACGGCGAGATTCTGTAACAAAGGCGACCGCTTCATCATATAAAGCATCGGTATCTTCATCTGTCTCACTCACTTCACCGGGTAACAGTACTTGTTCACCTTCGCTACTACCTTGAAGAATCTCGTCGATATACTGAGGCTGACCACGCTCTTTCCAATCACCAACCACCTTATGGACTTCATGATCATCAATAAAGGCGCCATGAACACGCACAGGCACAGAGCTACCAGGCGGTTGATACAGCATATCTCCCATACCCAGCAGGGTTTCTGCACCTTGCTGATCTAAAATGGTGCGAGAATCAATTTTCGATGACACCTGAAACGCCATACGTGTGGGAATATTGGCCTTAATCAGGCCTGTAATCACATCTACCGATGGCCTTTGTGTCGCGAGCACTAGATGAATACCTGCTGCACGTGCCTTTTGGGCAATACGGGCGATAAGCTCCTCAACCTTCTTGCCTACAATCATCATCATGTCGGCGAACTCATCGACAACCACAACAATCGACGGCAATTTATCAAGCTCTGGTGCAGTTTCTTCCATGCTATCAGACGACTTCCATAGCGGGTCGGTTATCACCTCGCCTCTTGCTTTAGCATCTTCTATCTTGGCATTGAAGCCTTTAAGGTTACGCACGCCCATGGCTGACATCAGCTTATAGCGACGCTCCATTTCGCCCACACACCATCTCAGTGCATTAGATGCTTCCTTCATATCTGTGACCACTTCACACAGTAAATGGGGAATGCCTTCATAAACCGATAGCTCAAGCATTTTAGGGTCTATCATAATAAAGCGAACATCTTCAGGTCCGGATTTATACAATAGACTAGTGATCATTACATTAACGCCAACTGACTTACCTGAGCCTGTTGTACCAGCAACCAGCAAATGTGGCATTTTACCTAGGTCGACCACAACAGGCTCGCCTGAGATATCTTGGCCCAATACCATGCTTAGCTTAGATTTACTGTCAGCAAAAGCCTGACTACCAAGCACATCGCGCATAAAGACAGTTTCACGGAACTTATTTGGCAGCTCGAGTCCAACATAGGCTTTACCTGGGATCACCTCAACCACACGCACGCTTTCCGCAAGTAACGAGCGAGCGAGATCTTTAGACAGATTAGTGATTTTGGATGCTTTAACACCAGGAGCAAGTTCCAACTCAAAGCGCGTCACCACAGGGCCTGGATAAACACCGACCACCTGAGCTGTGATATTAAAGTCAGCGAGCTTAGCTTCAACTAATCTCGCCACTTGATCTAACTCTTCTTGACTGATTGGGTTTTCTTTGCGATTAGGCACATCAAGCAAACTAATATCAGGTAACGGCGCCATAGGCATTTTCTTAGCCTGAGCATCTTGCCCTTCGCTCCCCGGCAAAATCACTATGCCATTTTCGATGCGAGCCTTATCTTCCTGCTTAGCTTGTTTACGCTTAGCAATTTGCTCGCGCTCAACTTGGGACAAGCCACCTTCTGAGCTATCAGTATCAAAATCAATATCTTGCTTATTATCGACCCAAGGTGCGCTATCAAGATCTTGCTCCCCTTGAGTGTCGATAGAAATAGGCGGCATCTCATCGATAGGCGCTTCTTTATCAGGATTATCGAAACGAGCACTGTCTTCCGAGTAACCATTATCGTCATTACCTATGCTAATGACAGGCTCTTGACGAGAAACAGTCTCTTTGTCCTGTTGAATTTCAAGATAATCATCAAGCTCTTGTGATTCGGTGTTTTGAGTTTCCGCTTCTTCTCTTTGCAGTTTCACTTTATCCACTACAGACATAAAGCCTTGGGTGTCTTCACTGTCTTTGGGCTTTTTAATATAGCTCGGAGCCTTACGCAGTAAATTAAAGCACCAGATAACACCAAAGCCGACAGCTTCAACCAAGGTCAACAAGCTAATACCGGTCAATAGAGTAAACCCTGCTGCAATAAAACATAACAGCAGTAAGGTTGTGCCTAGCTGATTAAAATAAGGCAGCATAGCTTGACTTATCACTTCACCCGTAACACCACCTGCTGAAAACTCATAGATATCGTTAGCATTCATACTCGCAAGGGCTGCTAGGCTGAGCACCATTAAAAAGAAACCGATAAGGCGTAGCCCAACTGAAAAGTAGTCGACTTCCACCAACTTGTATGTTTGCTTGAAGATTATCCAACCTGAGGTAGCAATAACGATGGGAACGACATAAGCACTAAATCCCATAAAGTAGAACAGCACATCAGCGCTCCAGGCACCGACGGCTCCGGTAAGATTATGAATTTCACCTTGATAATTCGACTGGCTCCAACCAGGATCGGCAGGATCAAAGCTGCTTAAAGCGAGAAGAAGAAATAATGCTGCAGTACAAGAAACATACAAGCCAAGACTAAGGGCTCGTTGTAATCCATTTAGCTTCTTAATGCTGTTTCCCTGAGACAAACGTAACAATCCAATAAAGTCGATAAACAGATGGGTAAAGATACCAGATATAGCGCTAAGTTACATAGTTAACACAGGGTTTCTGGTTAAAAAATCTTGTTAATTCGAAAATTTTGATACCAAAATTTATTATACGCGCCTTTTTGATGGAAAAAGCGCGCTATTTTAGAAGGTTAATCTAATAATAGATTTAATAGTGCAGTTATAATTGGGAGTTGATTGCAACACGGTTGGTTTGCTTCACTTCTTCCATCACCACATAAGTTCTTGAGTCCGAAATCGACGGTAGGGTTAACAAGGTCTCACTGAGCAATTTCCGGTAAGCAGACATATCTGCTACTCGAGTCTTAAGTAAGTAGTCGAAATCACCAGAGACCAAATGACACTCTTGTATGTCATCAAGCAACTGAACGGCGCGATTGAAACGGTCAAAAACATCGGGTGTATCACGGTTTAGGGTGATCTCAACAAAGACTAACAGTGACGCACCTAGGAAATGTGGGTTGACTAACGCTGTATACCCATTGATATAACCCTGTTTTTCAAGCCTCTTTACTCTTTCTAAACAAGGAGTTGGGCTCAACCCTACTCTTTTAGATAGCTCAACATTGGAAATACGTCCATCCAATTGCAGTTCATTGAGTATATTTCGGTCAATTCGATCTAAATCTTTAACAGGATTACTCTTGCTATACGCCATATAAAAAACCTTACCTTACTACTAAAACAGAATATTATCTTGCGTACTGAGAAAGTTTGGCAGCATAAACTGCGCAAGCGGTACTATACTAGAAATCCCTGAAGCAAGTCACGTTCAGGGTAACTAAAATAACAATTAACCCCATAATAAATGGGTTTTATCCAACTGAGGTTCAAGAATGATAATAGGCGTACCAAAGGAAATCAAAAACCATGAATATCGCGTAGGTATGGTACCTTCAAGCGTACGAGAGCTGACTCTAAAGGGTCACCAGGTTTTTGTTGAAGCAACGGCAGGTAATGGTATCGGTTTCACTGACCAAGACTATGTCGATGCAGGCGCAGAAATTCTCCCTACCGCGGCTGACGTTTTTACAAAAGCAGAAATGATTGTAAAAGTAAAAGAGCCTCAGGCTGTCGAACGTGCAATGTTACGTGAAGACCAAATCTTATTTACTTATTTACACTTAGCACCAGATTTACCACAAACAGAAGACCTGATTAAAAGTGGTGCAGTGTGTATCGCCTATGAAACCGTAACCGATGATCGCGGTGGCTTACCACTACTCGCACCTATGTCTGAAGTTGCTGGCCGTATGTCTATTCAAGCAGGTGCCATGGCACTTGAAAAATCACATGGTGGTCGCGGTATGCTACTTGGCGGCGTGCCTGGCGTTGAGCCAGCTAAAGTTGTCGTTATCGGCGGCGGCATGGTTGGCGCAAACGCTGCACAGATGGCGGTAGGCTTAGGCGCTGACGTAACCATTCTTGATCGTAATATCGATACTTTACGTCGTCTAAATGCGCATTTTGAAAACCGTGCGAAAGCCATTTACTCTACCGCAGATGCGATTGAACGCCATGTTCTAGAAGCCGACCTTGTGATTGGTGGAGTGTTAATTCCTGGCGCGGCAGCGCCAAAACTGATCACTGCCGACCATGTTAAGCGCATGAAACCAGGCAGTGCAATTGTTGACGTCGCTATTGACCAAGGTGGCTGTGCCGAAACATCTCATGCGACCACTCACCAAGATCCAACTTATATCGTTGATGATGTCGTTCATTACTGTGTTGCTAACATGCCAGGCGCGGTTGCACGCACCTCTACCTTTGCTCTAAATAACGCTACCTTACCTTATATTATCAAGCTAGCTGACTTAGGCTACAAGCAAGCGTTGCTGAAAGATAAGCACCTGTTAAACGGTCTTAACGTTATGCACGGCAAGGTTACTTGTAAAGAAGTAGCCGAAGCCTTAGATTTTGAGTTTGTTGATCCTAGCATTTTGCTATAGACCTAACGCTAACCAAAAGCTAACATACTGATATAAAAGGGAGCATATAAGCTCCCTTTTTTCGATTATATCAATCTACTTTTCGGTCTTTACCCTGATGGGTAAATTCCCTACAATCGCGCTATTGCTAGAGGCACGGAGAAAAGAATGAGCCAAGCCAAACATTGTAACCTACTTATCTTAGGTTCAGGCCCTGCGGGTTACACTGCTGCAGTTTATGCTGCACGCGCCAATCTAAACCCAGTGATGATCACTGGTATGCAACAAGGTGGTCAGCTCACTACCACGACAGAAGTTGAAAACTGGCCAGGTGACGCTGAAGACTTAACCGGTCCAGCATTGATGGAGCGTATGCAAAAGCATGCTGAAAAGTTTGATACCGAAATCATTTTCGATCACATCAATGAAGTGACATTAGATGAGCGTCCATTCAAGTTAAAAGGCGACAATGGCGAGTACACCTGTGATGCGCTAATTATCTCTACCGGCGCTTCAGCTAAGTACCTTGGGCTAGAAAGTGAAGATGCTTTTAAAGGCCGTGGCGTCTCTGCCTGTGCTACCTGTGATGGGTTCTTCTATCGTAATCAAAAAGTTGCTGTTATAGGTGGTGGTAACACAGCTGTTGAAGAAGCGCTATATCTGTCAAATATTGCATCTGAAGTTCACTTAATTCATCGTCGTGATAGCTTCCGTTCTGAAAAAATTCTGATCAAACGCCTGATGGACAAGGTCGAAAACGGCAATATCATACTGCATCTTGATCAAACCCTAGAAGAGGTTGTCGGTGATCAGATGGGTGTGACAGGCCTGAAGAAGAAAAGCACTAAAGATGGTTCTATTACCGATCTTGAAGTGGCAGGTGTCTTTGTCGCTATCGGACATAGCCCTAATACCGGCATGTTTGAAGGTCAATTAGCCATGAACAACGGCTATATCAAGATCCAATCAGGTCTTGAGGGCAATGCGACACAAACCAGTGTGCCTGGTGTATTTGCCGCTGGTGACGTAATGGATCAACATTATCGTCAGGCAATTACCTCTGCTGGTACTGGTTGTATGGCGGCATTAGATGCTGAGCGCTACTTAGACGCCCTCTAATCTGCAAAAGACGACAAAAAAGCCCGCTTAATGCGGGCTTTTTTTACTTCAATCAACCGAGTACTGCTGCAATCGCTTTGCAAATCACAGGCATGTTCTCTAATGTCATACCCGCGACACTGATACGACCCGAACCTACGATATAAACACCATGGTCTTCTTTCAAGCGAGTAACCTGCTCTTTGGTTAATCCAGAGAAGCTAAACATGCCGTTTTGCTGGGCAATAAAGCTAAAGTCTTGCTCAACGCCTTCTGCTTTAAGGGTTTCAACAAACAGAGTACGCATCTTGGCAATACGCTCACGCATCTCCTTTAGCTCATCAAGCCAAATGGCTGTCAGCTCATCTGAGTGTAAAATGGTACTGACAATCAATGCACCATGGGCTGGCGGGTTGGAGTAGTTAGCGCGAATGGTTTTCTTAACTTGGCTAAAGGCGCGAGTCACTGACTCTTGGTTTTCACCCATCAAGGTAACCGCACCAATACGTTCATTATATAAACCAAAGTTCTTTGAGAAAGAGTTAGCCACCAGCAACTCGGGAACTTTTGCTGCTACCATGCGAATACCTGCAGCATCTTCCTCTACACCCTCACCGAAACCTTGATAGGCAAAATCAAACAGAGGTAATAATGATTTCTCTGCACAAAGCTGGCCGACCGTTTCCCACTGTGCAGCATTTAAGTCAATGCCCGTTGGGTTATGGCAGCAGCCATGTAGCAGTACAATGTCGCCTGCTTGTGCAGTCTCTAAACTGGCAAGCATAGATTCAAAATCAAGGTTATGGCTCGCTGCATCATAGTAACCATACTCTTTTACTGATAAACCTGCGGTCTCAAAGATATTCTTGTGATTAGCCCAGGTAGGGTTGCTTACCCAAATGGTTTTGCTCTGACCATGTGCGACCAGAAACTCAGCGGCAACACGCAATGCGCCTGTACCACCGGGAGCTTGAGCCGTAGCAAGGCGCTTATCCGCAATTAGCTGGCTATTTTGGCCGAAAAGCAATGTTTGAACCCCTGTGTTATAGAGATTAACACCTTCAATCCCTAAATAGCTCTTACTCGATTCTTGCTCTAACAGAATGGCTTCGGCTTTCTTAACCGATGCAAGAATCGGCGTTTGGCCCGATTCGTCCTTATAAATTCCTACCCCTAAGTTTACTTTTTCTGTACGTGGATCAGCTTTAAAGGCTTCTGTAAGACCCAAGATGGGATCTGCCGGCGCGGCTTCTATATGAGCAAAAATCATGGTTTCTAATCCTAATTTATGGGGTGTGAGGGACAGTAGAATGCTTTATAACATTGTTAGTGAATTCTTGGTAGGCCAGTTCCCTTATTCGCGGTAAAATTATACGAATATTGAATATTACTCATAATATGCTTTCTTTTTTTACAGTTTTCACACCAATGTTGCGCTATGACGTAAATATAGTTTGAAAAATTAAATGCTCATTATGACTGTAGTGAACAGCCTCAACTTAGCTTGATGGACACTGTTGTCCCCTCACCCAGCTCACTATCAATATTCACTTGCCAACCCTGCATTTCACTCAAGCGCCGTACAAGGGATAAGCCGACACCTGACTTCTCAAGAACACTGGTAGAGCGATCATCGTTATCGGTAAGTTTCATCCCCTCTCCTGAGTCTTGAACGATCAACTGATCATTTTGATAATCAATCCTGATAGCGCCTTGACTCGTATGCTGAAATGCATTTCGCACAAGATTATTAATAACAATAGACAGCAGCTGTTCTTGACCTAGAATATGGATATTCTGGTCCACATCATTAATACAAAGAATATCGGGTGACTTTTTTAAATAATCATGTTTTTCAAAAGCTCGGCTAACAACGGAAGACAAATTGAATTTCACATCTTTCAAATGCTCTGTTTCTTCCTTGCCAAGCATTAAAAAGGTTTCAATTAAATGGGTCATGTCCCGATTAGCTCTATCTATGCGCTGCAGATATTTATCCATATTTTGCGACTGACCTTCTGGGGTAGCCATAGCCAGTTCCAAGGCGGCTCTACTGCTCGCAACAGGAGTACGTAATTCATGACTAGCATCTCGAGAGAATGCTTTTTCTCTTAAAACAAATTGGTTCGTCCTTGCCACAAAAGCATCGATTTTTTTTGCTAAGAATCCAATTTCATCATTATAGTAACCTTGTTTATGCTTAACGTACTCGTGTGGCGCTACTTCATCGACTGAATTTGCTAGTCGAGTAAGAGGGCTTAGAACCATTTGCGACAGAAAAAAGCCCACTAATAACGCCAATATAATGATAAAGATGAGGATCCGTAAAAAGATATCGGCGATATACTGCTCAGACAGGTTATCGTAATTCACGAAGTCACTGACATTCACTATGTAATAAAAGTGTTGGGTTTCATTTCTATGAAGCGGCGCTTTAAGTATATGAAGCGTCTTGCCTTCGCCAGTAAACTCGTAAATGGTATAGCCCTGCTCAGTAGTAAAGCGCGGACCGGGTAAACTGACGTTATCGAGACTAGTGGCCTTGGTAAGCTTGGCTTTGTTGGACTGGCTAGCAAAGTATTGACTTAGCTCATTCAGTACCGCAACATCCCTCGAAATCATAATCTTAGCTGTTGTCATCCCACCTAAATCAAGACTTGAGTCTTGGTGGTACAAACTAATTAATTCACCGGCTTCCTCGGCTATATACCAATTAAATAGCTCATCTGAATTGTACTTAACACCATAAAATGTAACCCAGCCGTATCCCAAGGTTACGATGAGCGAAAAGCTAATACAGGCCACAACGATTCTGAATCTAATGCTTTGAAACAGCTTCATGAAAGACTAAATCCTCGCCCTTTTACCGTTTTGATTAATGACGTATCAAATGGTTTATCTATTTTATTTCTTAGTTTGTAAATGTGACTACGCAAAGAGTCACTATCAGGTAGGTCATCGCCCCACACTAAGTGCTCTAATTCCTGGCGAGAGACGACTTCAGGCGAACGCCGCATTAAGACGAGAAGCAACTTATAGACATTTGGGGACAACAATACTTGAGTGTCGCCTCGGTAGACAGTTTCAATCTTAGTATCAACAACCAGATCTTTTACTTTCAACTTAGAGTTGATGCCGATATAACGGTTATAAATGGCTTGCACACGCATAAGCAGCTCACTGAGCTCGAAAGGCTTGACAAGATAGTCATCGGCGCCAACGGAAAAACCTGCACGCTTGTCTTCTATAGAGTCTCTGGCGGTTAAAAATAACACAGGGGTATGATCTCGATACTTCTCCCTTAACACTTGGCATAGCTCTAAGCCATCCATTTTAGGCATGGCCACATCAAATACGTACATGTCATAACTGTTTTCAAGTGATGCCTGTAATCCCGCTTTGCCGTTATTTGCTAGATCACAGATATGTCCCTTTATTTCTAAATAATCAATAATGCTGGCAGCCAAATCAGCATTATCTTCCACTATCAAGATTCTCATTTAAGTTTCCAACATCCTAAAGCCACAAAACCTATGACAATGCAAAACGCTCCACTGTTTGGTCACGTTCCGTTCACACGACAGTATCTAAATTAGCGTTATTAGATTGTTAAGTAGATACCATATAAGGGTGAGTATGCATACTTTTATTGTCAAAGTACTAATGTTTACACTAGCGCTGATAAGCTTTCATCTCAGCGCCGCTGCGCAAGATGTCAACACTGTCATTGCAAAGCAGCAAACAAGCAACCTAGAGATTGCACTTAGCGGTTCAGTTCAAGCTTTTAATGATGCTCAATTAACGAGCCTAGAATCAGGTGTCGTTAAGTCCATTTATGTCGATGCTGGTGATAAAGTCAAAGCAGGACAAGTTTTGCTCTCCCTCGATGATTCACTCGCTAAAATTCAATTAGATCAAGCTAAAGCCGTTTATCAATCTGCAAAGGTAAAATACAACGAAGATTTACGCCTGTTAAACGAAATTAGCCAGTTAACCAAGCAAGAAGTCGTTGCTAAAACATTGGTTTCCCAAAGGCAATCAAATCTTGCTAATAGCGAAGCCTTACTCACTCAAGCCAAAGCAACGGTGCGATTGCAGCAAGAGATAGTCAAAAGACATCAACTCCTCGCGCCTTTTGCTGGCACTATAGCAAAGCGAAATGTTGATATCGGCGAATGGGTAAGCCAGCAGAGCCAAGTACTCCAACTGGTATCAGATAACAATTTGAGACTGTTTATCAATATCCCTCAGGAATACTATCAAGCGATAAAAAATACCACTTCAATACCAGCGATTGTCACTCCTGATGTCACTTCACAAAAGCCGCTATCTTTATCGCTCGCTCAATATATTAATGTATCCAATCCTACTAGCCGAACCTTTAGGGCACGCATCGACTTACCACAATCAACTGAGTTAGTCGCTGGTATGTCCGCAAATGTTAAAGTGAGCATTCCTCGCGCTAATGCATCACAAGTAAACTTGCCTAAGTCAGCGTTAAAACGCCATGCAGATAATAGCTATAGTGTTTACGCTGTAGAAAATGGAAAGGCAAAACGAATTGGGGTCAAATTATTAAAAACCGATTTAGACACAGTCGTTGTGCAAGGCGTGCCCGATAAATCAAATATCATAGTGTCTGGCAACGACTTATTGACTGAAGGAACTCAAGTTAACGTCCTTACCAGTACCAGTGAAGGAAAATACTAATGTTTACTGCCGTCATTAATAAAGGCACATTGGTCGCCGTTATCGTTTCCATCATATCCATTCTTGGTGTTGTAGGCGCTCTTAATATTCCGGTACAGATGATCCCAGATCTTGAAGTCAGAACGATTACAGTACGTACCGGCTGGGCAGGCGCAACGCCACAAGACATCGAAAAAGAGATACTGATCGAGCAAGAGCGCTATTTACGTAGCTTACCTAACCTAAAACGTATGACTTCTTACGCCTCTATGGGCAGCGCGACGATAGAGCTTGAGTTTCCCTTTGGCGTTGAGGTTAATGATGCCATGCTGAACGTGAATAATGCGCTAAGTCAGGTTTCCTCTTACCCTGAAAATGTCGATCAACCTAGGTTAATCTCTAGCTCTTTCTCTAGTAATGCATTCATGTACTTCTCCCTCAAACCAGAAAAGGGAAATCCGCTCGACCTAGATATGGATCTAATAAGAGACTATGCGGAAGATTATATTCGCCCACGAATGGAGACAGTAACCGGCATATCGGAAGTCAGAGTCGGTGGAGGAGCCGCTAAGCAAGTTCAGATTAAAGTTGACCCTGCTCGACTCGCCCAGCGAGGAATTAGTCTTGCCGATGTAAGAAGCGCTATACGCAACCGTAACAGCGATGCTTCTGCTGGTGATATTGAAACCACACAAGAACGCTTTCTCATTCGCGTGATTGGCCGATTTGACAGCATTGACGACCTAAAGAATGTCATTATCAAGCGAACAGAGAATGTCAATATACACCTCAAAGATGTAGCAGACGTCACCCTAGATCATTATGAAACGCGCAGCCTATCCTATCTAGATGGCGAACGGACCATCAGCCTGTCGGTGCGTAGAGAAAGTGGTTCAAATGTCATAGAAATTAAAAAGCAGCTACTAAAAGTCGTCGAGCGTATTAATACTGATCTTTTACAATACAATGGTCTGGAACTCCTACTGGTCAGTGATGATGTAGAGTATGTCAGCAGCTCATTAAAAAATGTCTGGTTTAATCTATTTCTCGGCGGCTTGTTGGCAACGGCGATCATGTTTTATTTCCTACGCTCAGCCAGTATTACCGTCATAGGTATTCTTGGTATACCTATGTGCACCATAGCTGCATTCTTAGCCTTGATGGCATTTGGTCGCACCATTAATATTATCTCACTAGCGGGTGTCGCTTTCGCCATCGGCATGACAGTTGACAACACTATCGTCGTTTTAGAAAGTATTATGCAAGCTAAACGGCGCCACAAAAATAGTATTGAAGCGGCCATAGCCGGGGTTAAAGAGGTGTGGCCTGCCGTTTTAGCATCAACTGCCACAACCATTTTAGTCTTTGCACCAATTTTGTTTGTACAGCAAGAAGCAGGACAACTCTATTCAGATGTTGCAATTGCGATATCTGGTGCCATCATCGCCTCTATGTTAGTGGCAATATTTGTCGTGCCTGTTGCTATTGCCCATTTTAGTAAGCCTAAAGCCGATGCTAAGCAGTTAACACTATCGAGTAACTGGCTCAAATTTGTCGACCTATTCATTAACACCCGTCGACGTGCAGTGACCACAGTGATTAGCGTCTCAGTGCTGACCTTAGGAGCTGCGTATCTCTTTATGCCTTCAGCGGAATACCTGCCTGAAGGAGAGGAGCCGAAAGCCTTTTCCATGATGATAGCCCCTCCTAGCTACAACTTAAGTGAAATGGAGCGTATAGGCGAAGAGCTAAGAGCTTACTTTGATCAACATATCAACGTATCCGATGAAGACTACAAGAATGGTATAACCCCTCTTCCACCGCTAAGTTACTATTCCATGAGTGTTTCTGCCGGAAGAATATGGTTACTCAGTCGGCCTGTTGATGCTAGCCAAATCCAAGCCATGATGGATGCTATCACTGACAAGTTTAGAAGTTACGACAATATGAGGGCCTTTTCTTCTAGAGGGTCTATCATCTCGAGCAACGATGGTGGAACCAGAGCTGTAGCAGTTGATATTTCTGGGCCAAACATAGTCGAGTTATATCAAGCTGCAGAAGCTGTCTATGCTCAGGCAAATATTGTGTTTGAGAAACCTCAAATAAACTCTCAACCCAGCTCGTTGAGCTTAGATCAGCCTATGATTGAAATACGCCCCAGGTGGGATCGCCTTGCTGAATTGGGGTTAAACAATAACGAGCTTGGTTATGCTATTGCGGCTTTCAGTGATGGAGCCTATGTTGATGAGTTCATTCTTGGCGATGACAAGATAGATATGTTCATTTTTAGCAATGCAGGCAATAAGCAAAATATTGAACAATTAGCTAACACCCCTATTTCGACACCGGCAGGTGAAATCATGCCACTTAATGCACTTGCGGATATGCAGGCAAACTATAGTAGCGATAGCATTCGAAGAGTTGATGGCAATCGAACTGTATCTGTCTACATCATTCCACCAAGAAATATCGCACTTGAAGATGCAGAAGAGTTGGTGAGAACACAGTTAATTACAGCCCTCAAGCAACAGGGCAAGATAGCTCATGGAGTCAATCTCATTATTAGTGGCGCAGCCGATCAGCTTGATGCGACAAAAGCTTCGTTATCGTCAAACTTCATCATAGCCATAGTTCTCAGTTACCTGCTACTGGTCGCAATATTTACCCATTGGCGATATCCACTGTTTATCTTAACGACAATTCCACTGGGTATGGCTGGTGGTTTAATCGGGCTAATCGGTGTCAATGGCGCTAATTCAGCACTAGCGCATTTTGGCATCATAGGGTTTCATCAGCCCCTTGACATGATCACCATGCTAGGTTTTTTAATCCTACTAGGCACAGTTGTTAACAATCCGATATTGATTGTAGATGAAACACGAAAGTATATGATGCAGCCCAACGTCGAAATCGTATCGGCAGTCAAAATGGCAGTAGAAAAGCGTCTTATGCCGATATTGATGTCTACTTCCACAACTGTGTTTGGCCTTGCACCTTTGGTCTTTATTCCTGGTGATGGCACTGAGTTATATCGAGGTGTTGGGATTATCGTTCTGTGCGGCATTCTATTTTCAACACTATTAACTTTAAGTTTTTTACCTGCATTATTGGTCACGCTGTTAAAAGGCAACAAGTCATCAAGCAAAGCCCCCGCTCAAGTATTGTTGACAGACTAAAGCTAAGGTTAAATTGATTACAGATAACGACCTAAAATAGACAGCTATTAAGCATTACATAAGCTTCTAACTAAAATGCCCTTGAACCAGTTAAAGGTCCAAGGGCATTTCAATTTATATATCCTGTCTTGTGTTATCTATTTTGTATGGCAAACCGCATATCTGATATAGGCTCTTCGATGCAGTTCGTATACCTCACAACCTAACATAGGTTCAGTCACCGTCACTTTAGCGTTAAAGCGCTCTTCAAAATCTTCTATCACTTGTTTTGGACTAATGAGCGGTACCTCAAGGGTTACATCGACGCGACCTTTACGGATAAGTGCAGGATCCAGACTCTCGATATGGTTAGTTGTCATCACAACCAGACAATCTTCAAGCGGTACTATGCCATCTAGTGCGTTTAACACGCCGCCTAAGGTCAATGGCGGGTTATCAACATCACTCTCTGCAAATCGTGAAACCGTCGCTTTAACACAGTCGCAGTCTTCAATCAGTAACATGGCTCCCGGCGGCACTTTTCTGATGGCCTTATGAACCGTAGCATCATTCACTGTAGATAAATTAAGAATATAAAGATCGCGCCCAAAATCAACGGCTAATGCTCTGGCAATACCGGTTTTCCCCGTACCAGTTTGACCGTGCAGTAATAGAGTTAGTTTGCTCACTACAGACTTAGAGCTACCTGCAAAATTGCCGACTTCGCGAAGCACATCTTGCTTAAAGTTTTCGTCGAGTACTAACTTGTCAAAGCCACCTGTCTTTAAGGTGCCGTAGCGGACCCACTCGGTTTCCTCAAAAATATTAATTTTCGGTTCTTCCGGAAGATCACCCCGCGTCTCTTCCAGAAAACCATGGAGTTTTCCTCTTAACCACCAAGGTGCGGTAATGGTAATTCTGTCGTAGGGCATAGTGCTATCTATTTTAGTACGACGGGCCAGCATATAGGAGCCTTGGTATTTGAACAGATGAACGCCGTAACCAATGGACTTGACACTGATACGGCCATCATAATTGGCTGCATAATCATAATAGACAGCTTCAGAGATAGAGCGAGAAAACAGAGGAATCGTATTGTTACTGATCTCAAAGGACAGCTTGTTAAACACTTCTGTGCGAGAGCTATGACTATCATCGATTGTCAAACGGACAACCAGCAGACTACTCAGCCAGTTAATTATCCTAGAAGGAAGGTTTCGCAGCAGATACAGAGCTAATCCGCATAGGGTTAAGGTAAGTACACCGACTATGACTGCTGTAAGCAGTGGGTCACCATCGGTAAGGGATTTTACTTGCAGTAACAATTCATTCATTGCTAGACCTCTGCTATCTATGGCTAATAGACACTATTAATATTTATTCTAATATAGTTAAGCATACAATTAAGTTTGCAGCCGATACCACTTACCCTAGCTAAGTATGTGCGCCAAAGCACGTGAGAAAATAGTGGTCAATTTTCTCAAAAATGCAATAAAGATTAATTAGCCTTAGCCCTTGACGCAAAAGAGGTTCGCCCATCTACTCAACAGGCTAAAGTCGAGAAACTGGCATCATATAACCACTAATCAAAACCATACATTCTATCTAGCCACAGAGATAAACTCAGACTCGAGAAATCATACAAACTATGCTTGCTTCTCCTCCCATTTTGACAAAACCAATCTTCAACAACGACCAGACATAAAAAAGGCGTCAAATAGACGCCTTCTCACTAATACATTAAGCATTCTAAACCTGAGGCACTCGCACCCAGCCTTCCATCAGCACACGAGCGCTACGGCTCATGCTGACCTTATTAACCTGCCAGCTCTGGCTTTGAGTATTAAACTCGGCTTGAGCCCCCACTTTTAATGTGCCAGAAGGATGACCAAAGCTCACTGTTTCTCGCTCATCACCACCAGCGGCTAAATTCACTAATGTACCAGGGATAGCTGCGGCTGTGCCTATCGCGACCGCTGCAGTACCCATCATAGCATGATGTAGTTTGCCCATAGACAGAGCGCGTACTGCCACATCGATATCTTGAGAACTAATCACCTTGCCACTGGACGCGGAATAATCCTTTGGCGGAGCGACAAAGGCCACCTTAGGTGTGTGCTGACGATTAGCTGCCTCAGATAACTCGTTAATCAAGCCCATCTGAATCGCGCCATAGGCTCTAATGGTCTCAAAGCGCGCTAGCGCTTCGCTGTCTGAGTTAATCGCTTCTTGTAACTCAGTGCCATCATAACCTAGCTCTTCAGCATTCAAGAAAATCGTGGGAATGCCTGCATTAATCATGGTGGCGTTGAGTACGCCGCCCTTAACAATAGACTCTGGCACCTCAAGCTTATCGACAAGATTCCCCGTTGGAAACATAGCGCCTTCGCCATCGGCGGGATCGACAAAATCGACGACCACTTCAGCAGCAGGGAAAGTGACACCATCGAGCTCAAAATCACCTAACTCTTGTACCTCACCATTACACATAGGAATGTGAGCAATAATGGTTTTACGGATATTTGCCTGCCAAATACGAACGACGGCGATACCATCATGGGGAATTCGCTCGGCATCGACTAACCCTTTACTAATGGCAAAGGCGCCTACTGCTGCGGTTAAGTTACCGCAATTGCCACTCCAATCCACAAAAGGCTTGTCGATAGCCACTTGCCCAAAAAGGTAATCCACATCGTGATCGGCGACGTCACTCTTGGCGACAATCACTGTCTTACTAGTGCTTGATGTCGCGCCGCCCATGCCATCCGTATGCTTTGCATAAGGATCTGGGCTGCCAATCACTCTTAATAGCAGCGCATCTCTTGCCTCACCCGCGACTTGAGCCGCTTCGGGTAGCTCTTTAAGGCTAAAAAATACGCCCTTACTGGTGCCGCCGCGCATATAAGTCGCGGGGATCCTTAGCTGTCCTTGATAAGCCATTTTATTACCCTTATCGAAAAATAGGTTTCTTTGTAAACCTAGTCAGTTATATACCGCTTGCTTTAATATCATTCAGTTGTGAATCATCGACTGCAAACATAATGGCGATGCTAATTCATCTTAGAGCTTCACCCAGACCTTAGCTCAGATAACAAGCACCGCCATTTGTCATTAACCCATAACAGGTTTAATTTACGTTGCTAGGACTTATTCGCATCAAGAAAGTCTTGAGCAAATCGCTGTAGCACGCCACCAGCCTCGTAGATAGTCACCTCTTCAGCGGTATCGAGTCGGCACTTAACTGGTACTTCTACACATTCACCATTTGCACGGCGAATAACCAGAATAAGCTCAGCACCAGGTGTACGTTCACCGACAACGTCAAAGGTCTCTGTACCATCGATTTGATAAGTATGACGACTCTCGCCAGACTTAAACTCGAGTGGCAGCACGCCCATACCCACAAGGTTAGTTCTGTGGATGCGCTCAAAACCTTCGGCAACGATGGCTTCCACACCCGCAAGGCGAACACCTTTAGCAGCCCAGTCACGTGATGAACCCTGACCATAGTCAGCACCAGCAATAATGATCAGTGGCTGCTTTCTATCCATATAGGTTTCAATAGCTTCCCACATACGAGTGACCTTGCCTTCTGGTTCAATTCGCGCCAGAGAGCCCTGCTTCACTTCACCGTTTTCCTTCACCATCTCATTGAGCAGTTTAGGGTTGGCAAACGTCGCACGCTGAGCGGTTAAGTGATCGCCCCTGTGGGTTGCATAGGAGTTATAGTCCTCTTCCGGTAGCCCCATCTTGCCAAGGTACTCTCCTGCGGCACTCGTTGGCAAAATCGCGTTCGAAGGTGAAAGGTGATCCGTTGTGATATTGTCACCTAATACCGCCAGCGGACGCATTCCCTTCATGGTTCGCTCACCAGCCAGTGCACCTTCCCAATAAGGAGGACGGCGAATATAGGTACTTTGTGGACGCCATTCATATAAAGGATTGTTCTTCTCACCATAATCGACTGCGATATCAAACATAGGCTCATAGATCTTGTTAAACTGCTCAGGCTTCACCGCCTGATTAACAATCGCATCTATCTCTTCATCCGTCGGCCAGATATCTTTGAGGGTTACTGCATTGCCTTGCTTATCTGTCCCCAGCACATCCTTTTCTATATCAAAACGAATGGTGCCGGCAATCGCATAGGCCACCACTAATGGCGGAGATGCCAAAAACGCCTGCTTTGCATAAGGGTGAATACGACCATCAAAGTTGCGGTTACCCGAAAGCACGGCGGTCGAGTAAAGATCTCTATCGATCACTTCCTGCTGAATAACAGGATCTAACGCGCCACTCATACCGTTACAGGTAGTACATGCAAAACCTACGATACCAAAGCCAAGCTGCTCAAGCTCTGGCAGTAGATTGGCTTCTTCAAGATAAAGCTGAGCCACTTTAGAGCCAGGGGCAAATGAGGTCTTAACCCATGGCTTACGAGTCAGGCCTAACTCATTGGCTTTACGGGCAAGTAGCGCGGCAGCAACAACGTTTCTTGGGTTACTGGTATTAGTACAGCTGGTAATTGCTGCGATAATGACCGCGCCATCAGGCATCTTACCTTCTTCGTTTTCCACCTTACCTGCGATACCTCTATCGGCCAGCTCAGATGTCGGTACTCGGCGATGAGGGTTTGAAGGGCCCGCAATATTACGAACGACACTGGATAGGTCAAAGGTTAATACCCTTTCATACTCAGCTTCAACTAGGCTGTCAGCCCAAAGCCCTGTCTCTTTAGCATAGGTTTCAACCAGCTTAACCTGCTCTGGCGTGCGCCCTGTCAGCTTTAGGTAATCGATAGTTTGCTCATCGATATAGAACATACCCGCCGATGCACCAAACTCTGGCGTCATATTGGAAATCGTGGCTCTGTCGCCAAGGGTTAAGTCTTTTGCACCTTCACCAAAGAACTCAAGATAAGAGGACACCACCTTTTGCTCACGCAGGAATTCGGTTAACGCCAGTACGATATCCGTTGCTGTGATCCCAGCTTGACGCTTACCTGTCAGCTCAACACCTATGATATTAGGCAGACGCATATAGGAAGCGCGGCCCAGCATCACACTTTCGGCTTCTAAACCACCGACACCGATAGCGATAACGCCTAATGCATCAACATGGGGAGTATGACTGTCTGTACCGACTAAGGTATCGGGAAATGCGACACCCTCACGGGACTGAATGACTGGTGACATCTTTTCAAGGTTGATTTGATGCATAATGCCGTTACCAGGCTGAATCACATCAACATTCTTAAAGGCTGTCTTAGTCCAGTTGATAAAATGGAACCTGTCTTCGTTACGTCTATCTTCAATCGCACGATTCTTTTCAA
Organism: uncultured Shewanella sp.; assembly: GCA_947503555.1. GTDB lineage: Bacteria > Pseudomonadota > Gammaproteobacteria > Enterobacterales > Shewanellaceae > Shewanella. The sequence continues at coordinate 16,850 of CANNEE010000006.1, read as the reverse complement.
AGGCGTCAGGATCAAAACCAGGCGCTTCTACCGCTAATGAATGATCGACAATCAGCTGTGTAGGCACCACAGGGTTAACTTTGGCAGGATCGCCACCTTTATCGGCGATGGCATCACGAAGACCCGCTAAATCAACAAGGGCAGTTTGCCCCAAAATATCGTGACAGACCACGCGAGCTGGGAACCAAGGAAAATCGAGCTCACGCTTGCGCTCAATAATCTGATTTAGGGACTCAGTTAATTTTTCTGGCTCACAACGGCGCACTAAGTTTTCGGCTAACACTCTTGATGTATAAGGTAGCTTGGCATAACTACCAGGCTTAATCGCTTCTACAGCTTCGCGCGTATCAAAGTAGTCTACGCCTAAGCCTGCTAATGGTTTACGGTGGGCAGTATTCATAATCAGTTCCACAAAGATAGGAATACAAAAAAGTCGCCGAGACACTCTCATCCATAATCTTCGGCTTCTTTTTCTTTATCTCGTTATCGATTTAGCGCAAGTATTTTTTCGCTAAATCATCTCGCCAAGTGAGCGATAAACTCACGTTATCGCTCACTTTATTAGCTCTAGCCATTAACGCTCAGCAATTGGCGTCACTTTTCTAGGCTCACTACCAATATAATCGGCACTTGGTCGAATAATACGGTTATTGTCTCTTTGCTCCATCACGTGAGCAGCCCAACCTGTTAGGCGTGAGCAGACAAAGATAGGAGTAAACAACTTAGTTGGAATGCCCATAAAGTGATAAGCAGAGGCATGGAAGAAGTCAGCGTTACAGAACAGCTTCTTGGTGTCCCACATATACTCTTCACAGGCCACAGAGATGTCATAGAGGGAGCTATCACCAAACTCAACCGATAGCTTTTCTGACCAGCGCTTGATGATCACATTACGGGGATCTGACTCACGATAGACTGCATGGCCAAAGCCCATGATTTTCTCTTTACGCTCTAGCATGCCTGCCATCTGTACTTTGGCGTCTTCTGGTGAAGTGAACTTTTGGATCATATCCATAGCCGCTTCGTTTGCGCCACCATGCAATGGACCACGTAGTGAGCCAATTGCACCTGTAATGCAAGAGTACATGTCAGATAGGGTTGATGCACAAACACGAGCGGTAAAGGTTGAGGCATTAAACTCATGCTCGGCGTAAAGAATGAGTGAGACATCGATAACACGGCGATGCAACTCAGACGGAGTCTTACCTGTTAGTAGACGTAGGAAATGACCACCAATCGTATCTTCATTCGACGTACAATCGATTTCGACATTGTCATGGGAGTAACGATACCAGTAGGTCATAATGGCAGGAAAGGCTGCTAATAAACGATTAGCCGCTTTTTGCTGCTGACTAAAGTCTACTTCAGGCTCTAGGTTACCTAAGAATGACGCGCCAGTACGCATCACATCCATGGGGTGAGCATCGGCAGGAATGAGCTGTAGCACCTCTTTTAGTGCTAATGGCAAATCGCGCATTGACTTCAGCTCAGCCTTATAGGTTTCAAGCTGATCGAGTGTTGGCAATTCACCGTTAAACAGTAGGTATGCCACCTCTTCAAAAGTCGCGTTATCGGCTAAGTCCGATACATCATAACCACAATAGGTTAATCCACTACCTGACTTACCCACGGTACAAAGTTTAGTTTCGCCAGCACTTTGACCACGAAGACCGGCACCACCTAGTTTCTTATCTACCATGACTTTTCCTCCATTATCTCGCTATTTTTATGCTTAAATTATTTAGCTATTTTTATGCTTAATTAGTCGGCTTTAGTTGGCTAAAGCATCTAATTATTTATGTAGGGTAACTTGCTAATTACTTGTTCTTACCTTCGGAGAACAGCTTATCTAACTTCTGCTCATAGTCGTGGTAACCAAGATAATCATAAAGCTCCATGCGGGTTTGCATGGTATCGACAACGGCTTTTTGATCGCCATCAGACAATAGGGCTTGATACACTCGCTCGGCAGCCTTGTTCATCGCACGAAACGCCGATAGCGGATAAAGCACCATAGCGCAGCCCCAAGCACCTAACTGCTCTTTATTCCACAGCTCGGTTTGCCCAAACTCTGTGATATTGGCAAGTACAGGCACATCTAAAGCCTGAGTAAAGGCGCGATAATGCTCTTCAGTTTTAACTGCTTCGGCAAAGATGCCATCTGCACCTGCAGCCACATAGGCTTTAGCACGCTCAATTGCAGCTTCTAATCCTTCTTGAGCAAAGGCATCGGTACGAGCCATGATGAAAAAGTCAGGGTCAGTGCGAGCATCGACGGCGGCGCGAATACGATCCACCATCTCTTCTGTACTGACGATCTCTTTATTCGGTCTGTGACCACAACGCTTCTGAGCAACCTGATCTTCCATATGCACAGCCGCAGCACCGGCCTTTTCCATATCGCGAATGGTTTTAGCGATATTAAATGCCCCGCCCCAACCTGTATCTATATCCACCATTAGGGGCAGATCGCACGCGGAGGTGATACGCTGCACATCGACAAGTACGTCATTTAGGGAAGTCATACCAAGATCCGGTAGACCATAGGAGGCGTTAGCGACGCCGCCGCCAGAGAGGTAGATAGCCTGATGGCCGATTTGCTTCGCCATCATGGCGGTATAGGCGTTAATTGTGCCAACGATTTGTAGGGGATGATTGTCAACTAAAGCTTGACGGAACTTCTTTCCTGCGCTCATGCTCTTTTCCTTCGACCTGTGTCATTAAAAAAGTGTCTTGACGACTGATTTATATGTAATTATTTGCTCTATGTAAATTAGACCTAATGCTAGGATAAATACTGGGTAACATGCCTTGCCGTCGTTACTCAGTTCAGGCAGTGTTACTTCGCTCGCGCAATAGGTACAAAATTACCGTTAAGCAATTAACTTGTTTTCAATATTGTTTTTCGAATAATGAATATGGCGGCGCATTAATATTTCCGCCAATTCAGGATCTCTATTCGCTATGGCTTGTACTATATGTTTGTGTTCATCAAAGGCTGTTGTAACTCTTGGGCCTGCCATACCAAGCTGTACTCGATACATGCGAATAAGATGATAGGTACTATTGAGTAGTAGCGAGATAAGATGATTATTTTTACTGCCCATTATGATGCGGTAATGAAAATCCACATCGCCAGCCTCTTGGTAGTAACCTTCACCACTGGCAACCCCTTGACCATGAGTATTGAGTAGCTCCTGCAGCTCTTTAATTTCGCTGTCCGGCATATTGGTTGCGGCGAGTCTTGCTGCCATCCCTTCAAGGGATTCGCGCACTTGGTATAGCTCGACCAATCCTTCAACACTTAAGGTGATCACTCGCGCCCCAACATTGGGTTTGCGCTCAATTAAACTTGATGACTCCAAACGGTTTATGGCTTCACGAACTACGGCACGGCTCACCTGATACTTTGTCGACAATTCAGTTTCACTTAGCTTAGAACCCGCGACGATTTCTCCTTCAACTATCGCTTTTCTTAAGGCGTAGAAGGTTTTATCCGCCGAAGTCACCGCTTTTTGTAACTGCTTAGCCATAAATATCAAACCATTTGTTAACATTAATTGTCGACAATATAGCGCCCACATCACATTTGATCAATCTAAAAATGTGATATTGTCGACAAAAGTATAAGCGATTGAGGTTTTGACACTCTCAATATATGAGAAAAAGTCAGCGTAGATTGTCGACAAAATTGACTTAATACTAGATAAACACCAAGATACTTATCTATAGACTTAAGGGGCAAAGAATTTGAAAGCGATAACACTGATAGAACAAGAGGATAAAGCAGCGTTCGATGCGTTAGTTGATGGTGTACGTCAGTATAATCATTCAAAGCTAGGCACAGAATCATCTAAGCCCCTCACCCTAGTGGTCAAGGATGAGCAGCAGTGCCCCATCGCCGGTATAGGCTGTCGCACCATCTACCAGCAACTCTTAATTGAGGTTCTCTGGGTTGATGAAAGCCTAAGAGGTACAGGGATTGGCAGTGAGTTGATGATTAAAGCAGAAGAGATAGCAAAACAACGTGGCTGTATTGGCGCTCAGGTCGATACTCTTGGTTGTCAAGCGCCGCTATTTTATCAAAAACATGGGTTTAACATTGTGGGTAAGATTGATGGAATAACAGCAGATCACGATAGATATTTTCTGAGTAAGCACTTTAAATAGACACTTTAAATAGACAAGCACACCTAATCAATACAGCTTAGATGTGCTTACAATCTTAATAAATCAGAATTTTCCTGACAGCCCTAGGCTTAAACCCCAAAGGGCTAATCATTTTGCTTTGCGCTATCTTTATCCCTTGGCTCTCCATCAGGCTTATCACTACTGTGCTCGTCGTCATCGCTGCAGAAATCCGATAACACTTCAGCAAGGTGAGTTCTAGAGAGCTCTCCTTGCAAGTCCCCTTCAGCATCGACAACGGGAATGGGGAAATCCGACTCCATGGTCGCTGGAATGATATTTTCAAGATAATCATCGGGCGAGATAGGCGTTAGCTCTTCAACCTCAAAATCATCCATATGGGTTTCTTTATCTATTCTGGCTGCATCTTCTAGCGCTTCTTGGCAAACCACACCTTGGAATCCATCCTCATTAACATAGTAGGCATAATTTTCAGGTATACGCTTCATCTCTTTTAGCGCCTCACCTATGCTACTGGCCGTTAATCTATGAGCGGGAGGCTTCATCACAGTCTCTACCGTCAAGGCGCGCGGACGATTAACGTCCTTAACAAACGCTTCGACATAGGCATCGGCTGGATTTAGCAAAATATCGACAGGTTCACCCACTTGTACCAGATCGCCATCTTTTAAAATAGCAATTCTATCGCCAATTCTAAGGGCTTCATCCAAATCATGGGTAATAAAGATGATGGTCTTATGCAGCTGATCTTGCAGTTCAATAAGCTGATCTTGCATCTCGCTTCGAATCAAAGGGTCGAGAGCCGAAAAGGCCTCATCCATCAATAAAATTTCAGCATCGGTACAAAGCGCACGCGCAAGCCCGACCCTTTGCTGCTGCCCGCCTGAAAGCTGTGAAGGATATTGCGCTTCATAGCCTGCTAGCCCCACCGTATCAAGCCATTTTACTGCTTTAGCTTCTCGCGACTTTTTATCGACACCTTGTACACTTAAACCATAAGCAACGTTATCGAGAACATTTCTATGGGGCATCAAGCCGAAACGCTGAAATACCATGGCCATCTTATTACGGCGAAATGCTTCTAGCGCCTTGGTATTAAGCTGCATTACGTCCGTGCCCTCAACCAAAATCTGGCCCTCGGTTGGGTCGATTAAGCGGTTAAAATGGCGAATTAATGTCGATTTGCCAGAGCCAGATAACCCCATAATCACAAATATCTCACCTTTGTGAATATCAAGATTAATCGCTTTGAGTCCGACTGTATGACCTGTATTAGCTAAGATTTCATCTTTTGACAGCCCTTGCTTAACCTTAGGCATGACTTTAGCCGGATTCTTACCAAATACTTTGTAGAGGTTTTTAACCTGAATTAGCGGCTCACCTTTCTGACTTTGGCTGTTTATTTGATTATCTTGCTCAGTCATGACTCGCCCCTTGTATATGCTTTTGAGTACGCTTGGCATAAGCTTGGGATACACGGTCGAAAATAATCGCTAAGGCAACAATAGCCAATCCATTAAACAAGCCTAAGGTAAAATACTGGTTAGTAATCGATTTGAGTACGGGTTGCCCTAGCCCCTTAACACCAATCATAGAGGCGATAACCACCATACCTAGAGCCATCATAATGGTTTGGTTAATCCCGGCCATAATTGTTGGGCCAGCTAAGGGCAATTGCACACCAACAAGGCGTTGCAGCTTAGTTGCGCCATAGGCGGTCGCTGCTTCCAGTACCTCTTTATCGACCAGACGTATTCCCAAATTAGTGAGACGAATAACAGGTGGTATCGCATACACAACCACAGCAATGACACCTGGAACCTTACCTATTCCTAGCAGCATGACCACGGGGATCAGGTAAACAAAGGCTGGCATAGTCTGCATCACATCCAATATCGGCGTCACCACAGCTTGAGTGCGGTTTGAGCGTGCCATCATAATCCCAATGGGCACGCCTAGGATTATGGCCATCAGGGTACAGACAGTAATGATACTCAAGGTGCGCATGGTATCTTGCCACATGCCAAAGTAGCCTATCAGCAGAAAAGAGACCACGACCCCTAGCGATAACTTCCAAGAGCGACTGGCGGCATAGACAAGTCCGGTTATCACAGCCAACACGGCCCACCAAGGAGACTGCACCAGCAATTTCTCAAACCAGATAAGAAAGTTAAGTAAAGGGTCAAAAAAAGATTCTATGGCATCGCCATATTCACGGGAAAAGTCCCTAAATGCACCATCTAAGTATTTGCGTATCTCGAGCAAACTTTGACGATCCATTTTGGGAAATTTTTCTAGCCAAGCATAGTCAGCCATTACTACCTCTGTATCAAAAAACCTAAAAGAGCTAAAAACAATCAAGCACTCACATAAGAAGTGAGTGCTTGTAAAAAGAATGAAAAAGAGTCTACTAAGCCTTAAAGCTCGTTAACTGCATCGGCCACTTTGCTAGCGACAGGCTTAGGCAACCATGACTGCCAAATCTCAGGATAAGTAATGAGAAAATGTTCTGCAGCTATTTGACCATCGGCTTGATTGTCTTCCATCCAAGCTAATAAGGAGTTCATTTTCTCGTTAGTCACAGCACGCTTGCTCAAGTATTCAAAAGGCGCTTTAGCCTGCTCGGCAAAGTCCATTGTCGTCACGGTTTTCACAATCGATGATGGATACATGGTGACTTTTGGCGCTGCGCATTCAGCCTTTGCAATACAATCAGTAAAATGGGCTTGATCAATGCCGCTGCCAAAGTCGACCTTAACCATCTTATACTTGCCGAGCACAGCTGTTGGCGCCCAATAATAACCAAACCAAGGTTGTTTGCGCTCATAAGCCCTAGCGATTGAGCCAGCAAGGCCTGCACCCGAGCCAGGATCGATAAGCTCAAAACCCGCTTCATCGAGTTTTAATGCCCTAAATAAATTCTCAGAGGATAACTGACACCCCCAACCTGCAGGACAGCCATAAAATGCGCCGACTTCGGGATCCTCAGGGTGCTCAAACAGCTTAACGTTTTTGATAACACCTTGTATGGTTTTAAGACTTGGGTCGGCATCGACCATATATTGAGGGACCCAGAACCCCTCTTCGCCTCCGTCAGACAGAGAGTTGCCTGCAACAGCTAGTCGCTTGTCTTCAACCCCTTTTTCTATTAGCTCTTTAACACTATTAGTCCACATTTCAGGCGCTATATCTGGCTCACCTTTTTCTATCATAGAGGTGCTGGTGGGCATGGTATCACCTGGGATCAGCTCGGCCTCACAGCCATAACCATGCTCAAGGATAAATCGGTCCACATTAGCGATAAGAGAAGCTGAGCTCCAATTCATATCGGCAATTGTCACTTTGCCGCATTGCTCTTTAGCCATCAGTGATTGAGAAAAGCCACCACTCATCAGGCCTAGCGTAAGTATGCTGACGCTTAAAATCTGTTTATTCATAAACGAGCTCCATGACAATATTCATCTTTAAACCGCCGCGCACCTTACAACACTAATAATTAGAGTTCAAATTAATATGGCGGTTAAAATAGTGTTAATGTGATTAACATACTATATTTCAGATAAATATCGACATAATTTGCCGAATTTTTCACCATTTAAAATAGTGATTTCGTAAAGGATATTATGATTCTGATAGCTAGTGGTGTATTAGGCACTGCCTGGGGCTCTGGGAATAATTTGAGATCTAAGAAAATCAGATAAGCTTTTGTTGATAAAAGTAGGAGCTGCAATCATTACAGCCCCAACAACAATTTCTGAATTATCGCCCTAGCGATAACAAAAGGTGCTCTATAGCACCGACAATGGCCGCCACCTGAGCACGATTACAGTTATCATCGTCGACCTTTGGGCTATCGGGGTAAACTTCAGTTGTCGTGCTAAACTGACTATTGGTCATGCCACCACACAGGCCTAATGCCTTCATCGAATAATTAATCACCCCGAACTGCTCAATATCGACACCAATAAGCTGGCCATTAGTATCTGCTGGCGCAATATGTGTCACCTTGCTCACTTCGTTAATAACGGCTTTTTGAAACTCAGCTTGTGGATTTTCACTATCACCGACAAGATAGAAACCATCGGGAACGCTTCCTGCGACATAAGGCTTGCCATCTCGAGCCGCGAGTGCGGGCCTAAACTCACTCTCGTCGGTATCGGTAGTTTCGTGGAGATCGATATGCAATGCGAAGCCACCTTCGATACTCGCAACGAGCTGCATTAGCTTTGATGCTTCCTCACTTGGGCTATCGGCATAGAAAGAACGGTTGGGATCCACTGCATTTGGATTCCAGCGATTGATCGTTTCATAACCCCATGGGCTAACACAAGGTGCGATTAGGAGATTGACCTTATTCAGGTATTTGGCTGCATATTGCTGCAAAAATAAAATAGCACCTTGAACGCCACTCGTTTCATAACCGTGAACCCCTCCGGTCACCAAAACGTTAATCTTGCTTGGATCCCACTGCTTACTCTTTAGCGCAAATAACGGATAACGAGCCTGATCGTAGCTAAGGGCACCGTATTGAATGCGTTCAAACTCTGAAGGCAGAGTCGATAGTTTATTCTGCACCTGATCTTGATAGCTTCGCTTGATACTTGTGGTTGCTCGCCATGCATCAACCTCAGCCTGTTGCCACTTCTCACCCTTGGTGCCAATTGGATATGCTTGTTTTTCGGACATTCGCCTGCCTTATTATTGATTCACAAATTTGAGCTTATTCAATCCCTTAATCAAATTCAAGGACTGAGTTTGATGGTTACAAAGCGGCCAATCAACGCATGAGATCACATTTTTAGTTGCAAAATGAAAATTTAGACTTCAAAATGTCTAGCCATATAGACGGCTAAATGATTTTTGAGGTACAGAGTATGGCATTAGCAACATTTGGAGCAGGTTGTTTCTGGGGTGTGGAATACTTCTTTAGAGAAGTCAAAGGCGTAACCGATGCTGTGTGTGGCTATATGGGAGGCGATAACAGCCTAACTAGCTATATTGAAGTGAAAAAAGGCATCACTGGCCACGCTGAAGTAGTACAGGTGGAATATGATGAGACCCAAATTAGCTACCAAGAGCTGCTTGATGTATTTTGGAAAAATCATAACCCAACCACACTCAACCGTCAGGGAGAAGATGAAGGTACACAGTATAGAAGTACAATCTTCTTTCACGACGAGCAGCAGCAAACCTTAGCCATAGCGTCGAAACAAGCACTGGCAGACAGTGGCAAATGGGGCGATAAAGCGATAGTGACAGAAATTGTGCCCTGCGAGCAATTTAACCGCGCAGAAGAATATCATCAGAGTTATTTAGAAAAGAATGGTCTGCCAAGCTGCCATGTTAGCTTTTAAAATGACGTAAACAAAGATTCAATCAGACACAAACAAAAAGCGCATCATTCTGTATGATGCGCTTTTTCTTATAAAAGATAAGACTAGTCTTTTAACGCCTTGTCGATAAGTTGCTGCGCTTCACTTAACACAGTTTCCAGATGAACCTCGTCGACAAAACTCTCTGCATACAGCTTAAATAGTGCTTCGGTTCCAGATGGGCGTGCAGCAAACCAAGCGTTGTCGGTGCACACCTTAATGCCACCGATAGCCGCATCGTTTCCGGGAGCCTTAGTCAGCACAGCAGTAACCTTATCTCCTGCCAAGGATCCAATATCGATCTTTTCAGGATCCAGCTTGGCAAATTTCGCCTTCTTTTTCAGACTAATCGGGCTATCAATACGGCGATAAAAACTGGTACCGAACTCAGCTTCAAGCTCTTGATAGCGCTGAGCAGGCGTTTTACCTGTCACCGCCAAGATTTCAGCAGCCAGCAATGCCAAGATAAAGCCATCTTTATCGGTACACCAGGTACTACCATCTCGTTGTAGAAACGCCGCCCCTGCACTTTCCTCGCCGCCAAAGGCGACAGTCGCTTCACTAAGTCCGTCAACAAACCACTTAAAGCCAACGGGCACTTCCATCAGGGCTCGGTTATGGGACTGGCAAACCCTATCTATCATAGCGCTCGATACCAATGTTTTACCTATGGCTAAATCTTGAGACCAATCTGGTCTATGGGTAAGCAAGTAATCGATGGCGACAGCAAGAAAATGATTTGGGTTCATTAGCCCAAAGCCTGGGCAGACAATGCCGTGTCTATCATAATCAGGGTCGTTGCCGACACAGATATCAAAATCATTTTGATGAGTTAATAGGCCAGCCATGGCATAGGGCGATGAGCAATCCATGCGGATTTTGCCATCTTTATCTAGCGCCATAAAACTAAAGCTTGGATCCACTGCTTCATTAACTAGGCTTATATTCAATCCATAACGTTCAGCGATGGGTTGCCAGTAATGAATACCTGAGCCACCAAGGGGATCAACACCAATGCGAATACCCGCCTCGGCAATCGCTTGCATATCGATAACTTTCTCAAGTTGTTCTACATAAGGCGTAATAAAGTCTTCTTCTGTCACTAAACCAGAGGACAATGCCAACCCATAGTTAACCTTTTTCACTCCTTGCAGCTGCTCAGCTAAATATTGATTCGCTCGAGCCTCTATCCAAGAGGTGATTTCCCCTTCTGCCGGCCCACCATGGGGAGGGTTATATTTGATACCACCATCCTGAGGTGGATTGTGAGATGGTGTGATCACCAGACCATCGGCAAGCTTATCACCGTCTTTATTAGCATCAATTATCAGGCGTGAAATGACTGGCGTCGGCGTAAAGCCATCGTTTTGATGGACTCTTATATCAATTTGGTTGGCAGCAAGTACTTCGACCACTGAGCAAAATGCCGCATGGGATAAAGCATGGGTATCAAAAGCAACGAACAAAGGGCCGTTAATTTCCACTTGCCTGCGGTAATCGACGACCGCCTGTGCAATCGCCCAAAGATGATGCTGATTAAAGCTTTTATTAGCTGCACAGCCTCTATGACCAGATGTGCCAAAACTGACTTTTTCAGCTAATTGCTGGTGATTGGGAATAAAACAATAGTATTGGCTCATCAGTTTAGGAAGGTTAATCAGATCCTTCTGAGTTGCCACTTGCCCTGCTCTTTCATGAATCGCCAAAATGTATTCCTCTTCGTAGTTCAAACATAAAATTTAGGCCCATAAATGATTACGGGCCTAAATACAGAATACAGCTAAGAATATAAAGTCTACTCGACTCTAACTCTAACTTTTTGCAGCACTGGGTAACGTGCGCTCTGCTAGCTTATTCGCATCAAACTCGCTAAAGCCAAATTTTAGAAACACTTCATTAAGAATAGTACGCTTTTTAGCCGTATTATTATTAGTTGTGACCCAATAACCACTGGCGCCAATTTCCTTTGGATTAGCCGAGCGACTCTTTTCAAGCAACGCTTCCTTAGATGTCGCAAAATAGAGCCTATCCCTGCCTTGAATTTCTAAAACTTGGGCAAAGCCATCGCCAGCCTGTTGCTGCATCGCATCTAACGCAAACAAAAATTTACCAACGGCACCTTTCTGTTGAGCCAGTATATTTTCACTGACCAGCTCATCAATATCTTGCAGTGATAATGTTTCACCTTGATGACCAGTCTGATTGATACTCTCTACAACCTTATCAGATGGCGCAACCTCTTGAGCAGGCTCTTCTTTCGTTTGGTTCGGTACTGACTCCATACTAGGATGGCTTATTGTATCGGGAGTTTCTGTATCTAAAGACTCAACGTCTAAACCTAGAATACGCCTAAGAATATCTGAAGCACTTTCGCCAATTCTCTCGGTCTTACTCGCGATAAAACGATAAAGCTCTTCATCAACCTCGATATATTTCATAACCTAGGGTGTCCTCTCCTGCTGTGATTTACAATAAGCCTCTAGGGGGATAGAGACAACCAAGCTGTTGTTGCTAAAACAAACAGCACATAACTAACAGTAATAAATATCGAAAGAACATCGACATACTCTTCACTATCAGCACCTAAACGCCCTTCAGTGTATGACACATTGCCCCTTTGGATAAAGGATTAGTTAACCTAAAAATCCCCTAAAACTGTCAATCAGCACACAAGTCAGAGTTAAATGCACAAAATGTCATCAGCGCAACCTAGTGCGCTATGTTGCAGATTGCCAAAGTTTGTTAATCAAGGCACAATCTGCGCCTAAAAAACGACAGGCTTAAAACATGAATAGCATTTCCTCAGGTCAAGGCTCTGCCGTGGTACTACTCCATGGACTCTTTGGTAATCTGGATAACTTAAAAAATTTAGCTCAATCTCTTGAAGATGAATACCAAGTTATTCGGGTCGATTTGCCTAATCATGGTAACAGCGCCCATTGGCCTCAAATGGATTACCAAGCCTTAAGCCAAGCTATTGTAGACTTACTCGATGAGTATCAAATTGATAAAGCGCATTTAGTCGGTCACTCCATGGGGGGGAAAGTTGCGATGGCAGCAGCTCAGAACTTTCCAGCGCGAGTACTAAGTCTAGTGGCGGCAGATATTGCCCCCGTTGCCTATGAAGTTCGACACCAAAAAGTGTTTGACGCCCTAGAAGCTGTACCTCTTAGCCAGTTAACGTCACGTCAACAGGCGATGACAAGCCTAAGTGAGTCTGGCATAGATGCAGCAACGGCCATGTTCTTGCTCAAAAACCTGCAAAAAGAGGAGCAAGGCTTTAGCTGGAAAATGAACTTAGCAGGTCTTAAGGCTTGTTACCCTAAGCTAATTGGTTGGCCTAATTCTCACAAAGTCTACAATGGCCCAACCCTTATGCTACGTGGCGGCGGCTCAGATTATGTCACTTTTGATCACGCCGACACCATAATGAAGCAATTTCCCAATGTGGAAGCTAAAACCATTAATGGTACAGGCCACTGGCTGCACGCTCAAAAACCTGCGGTATTCAATCGAATTATTGGCGACTTTTTGCATAAGCATCAAGGCTAATTGGACGTAAATCATATAGCTCATTGCGTAAGGTTATGGTATATTCCCGCCTCTTTTTTAAAAGAGTAATACCAAACCTTAGGAGCAACTGGAGGAGATAACGTGCTTTCTCAGTACATGCAACAGATTGAAACTATAGGTTTAAACTTATTTTTTGCAGCGATATTTTTTTTCATCGGCATGGCAATTCACGATGTGCTTAAACAAGGCAGTGTGCCAAAATTCGGCCGATATATCGTATGGCTAGTGTTATTTCTCGGCTGCGCCGGGTTTATTGCTAAAGGTATCATTCAGGTCTCTTGGGAAACCCAAGGGATCGGTTAAATTAAAAGATGGCAAAAGAAGCAACAGACAGAACCACCATAGACCTTTTTGCCAATGAAAAGCGCCGAGGAAGACCAAGGAGTAATCCTCTTCCTAGGGAACAGCAGCTAAAGGTCAACAAACGAAATCAGGTCCAAAGGGACAAAGCAAAGGGATTGAAACGAATAGAGTTAAAGGTGTCACAAGATCTCTTTCACGCCTTGAACCAAAAAGCTTTGGACAGTAACATCAGTCGAAGCCAATTAATCGAATTAATCCTGCAAGAGAAACTAGCTGACTAGGCTCTTGCACTACGATTTTAGTCAATAGCGAACTTATAATTAAAGGAAAGACAATGGCAACTGTAGGTCTTTTTTTCGGTAGCGACACAGGTAATACCGAAGCTGTAGCCAAGATGATCCAGAAGAAACTGGGTAAAAAGATGGTTGAGGTGAAAGATATCGCCAAGAGTACCAAAGAACAAATTGCGGAATACGACTTGCTCATATTTGGTATTCCAACTTGGTATTATGGTGAAGCTCAATGTGACTGGGATGATTTCTTCCCAGATCTTGAAGAGATCGACTTTACCGATAAACTGGTCGCCATCTTTGGTTGTGGTGACCAAGAAGATTATGCTGAGTACTTCCTTGATGCCATGGGTATGGTACGTGATATCGTTGAACCAAGAGGCGCTATCATTATCGGACACTGGCCAACCGAAGGTTATGATTTTGAAGTCTCTAAAGGTCTAGCCGATGATGACCACTTTGTCGGTCTAGGAATCGATGAAGACCGCCAACCAGAACTGACTGAAGAGCGCGTCGACAAGTGGGTTAAACAGATCTATGAAGAGATGTGCTTAGCCGAGCTTGAAGATTAATAAGCAAATCTATTAAGCAATCTTCAGCTTAGAGAAATGATAACAAGCGATACCTTTGGGTATCGCTTTTTGTTTACCTGCCACAATTCACTCTGTTAAGTATACTGACAAACTAAGTGTCATCTTTTATGAGGTTTATTCTGCTATAAAGGATAAAAAACAGCCTTTACAGAACATTTATCTTTTAATTGACGTAAAACCATAAAAATATACTAACAAGCTCTTTATCAGACTCGAAATTTTAGTTATTGTGACTAAAATCATTTCAATTGCTGCATGTTAGAGGTTTACAATGCGCCCCATCATCAAATCCAACAAGCTCGATACTGTTTGCTACGACATACGTGGGCCAGTACATAAAGAAGCCAGACGTTTGGAAGATGAAGGGCACAGGATACTAAAGCTTAACATAGGCAACCCAGCTCCTTTTGGTTTTGAAGCGCCCGAAGAGATAGTTCGAGACGTTATTTTGAACTTGCCAAGCGCTCAAGGATACTGTGAATCAAAAGGGCTTTTTTCAGCCCGCAAGGCCATTGTTCAGCATTACCAGTCAAAAGGGATATTCGGTATCGATATTGAAGATGTCTATATCGGTAATGGTGTATCTGAGCTCATCATGATGTCGATGCAAGGGCTACTTAATAGTGATGATGAAGTGCTCATCCCCTCACCTGACTATCCACTTTGGACTGCAGCGGTAAACTTAGCTGGCGGTAAAGCGGTTCACTATCGCTGTGATGAAGAGTCAGACTGGTTTCCTGACCTTGATGATATTAAAAGCAAAGTCACTCCAAGAACTCGAGGCATTTTGCTGATTAACCCAAACAATCCAACGGGTGCAGTCTATTCAAAAGAGCTGATCCTAGAAGTCATTGAACTATGCCGCCAGAACGATCTGATTCTGTTCAGTGATGAGATCTATGACAAGATCCTTTATGACGATGCCCAGCACGTCCACGCAGCAGGTCTGAGTGATGATATTCTCACAGTGACCTTTAACGGTTTATCTAAGGTATACAGAGCTGCAGGCTTCCGTGTTGGCTGGATGGTATTGTCGGGTAACTTAAAGGCAGCGAAAAGCTATATTGAAGGGCTAGAGATGCTTGCCTCCATGCGCCTGTGCTCTAACGTGCCCAATCAACATGCCATTCAAACCGCCTTAGGGGGATATCAGAGCGTTAATGAACTCATTGCGCCAGATGGACGCTTAACTGTCCAACGCGATACCTGTTATGAACTACTCAACCAAATTCCTGGTGTTAGCTGTAAAAAGCCAAAAGGCGCACTCTATGCCTTCCCTAAGCTAGACATGAAAAAGTTCAATTTACGTGATGATGAAAGATTGGTACTGGATCTTCTAAATGAGAAAAAGATGCTATTAGTGCAAGGAACCGCCTTTAACTGGGCTGAGCCAGACCATCTTAGAGTCGTATTCTTACCTCATAAAGAAGATCTACAAAAAGCCTTGATGGATTTTGGTGATTTTCTAGAGAACTACCAACAATAGCGTTTAATTTAATTTCACTTTGGGTTCGTTAGCCTTTCAACTGAGGCTAACGAAAGCTCATTGCTACTTATGGGCCCGCACCATAAACCGAATAGCTATCGCTATTATCCATTGGGTTCTTACTGATTCAAGAAATGGTGACTGAGACATTTTATCCTCCACCCAGAAACACTGTATACGTATACAGTTATAATTTAAAATGCCATAAATGCCAGTTTTCCTTCTCGTTATGTAAAAACCGAAATTCTCGTTTAACACAGGCGAAAATATTTAAGTGTCTGAATAATATAGTTTTACTAAGTTGGGTGTTTTACATAACGAGCCTTTTCAGTTCTCGTTTAAATCAATTCTCGTTTTCTACACGCAACTAAGCGCTTGCCTTACGTCATAGACAGAGTTAACCTGCTGGAATTATTAAATAATTATCAATGTTAGCGAAAGGGTTTTACGGTATGACTTCGCGTGTTTATCGGAATTCTCGCTAATACGCTGTTATATGCCTAGGAGGGAATCGTGCATATTGCTATTAGTTTTAAAACATCTATGTTTGATGTCTCAAAGGAAAATAAGAATCCTATAAACCCTATTTATGGGGAATCACTATTAAGGTGGTTAAAACAGGAGTTGGATTCCGAGTTTGAAATTACAGAGCCAGATGCAGAGGATTGGGGCTGGTATAGCTACATTACATGGAATAATCGTCAATATATGCTGGGCGCATCTTCTTACTTCGAGGAAGGTGACGATCCCAAATCGGAATTAGAATGGATTTTCCAAATAGATAAACCTCGTTCCCTTAAAGAAAAAATCCTTGGTAGAGAAAAGATATCAACCGCTGATGAGTGTGTGTTATTTTTTAAATCAAAGTTTGAGGCTCAACCAGACATAAACTCTGTAGCCTTTGAGTAATAGGCATATAACAAGTCAATTATGGTATGGACGCAAAACGCATGGCTTGCGCTCCTTCGTCGCTGAATATAGCCATGCATTTGTGCGCCCCATATTGAGGCGTTAGGTGTAAAAGGATGTTCGAGTTAGGTAATTCTGAAAAAGCACAAATATCGATTACGAAATTATCTCATTC
>CANNEE010000005.1 GCA_947503555.1 uncultured Shewanella sp. | reverse complement strand
TTCGAACCCTCGATGGGAGATAAAGCCCATACTCCCTTAGCAGGGGAGCGCCTTCGGCCACTCGGCCACCTCTCCGTTTTCTTGGCGCACATATTACTGTTTGACGAAAATAAGTCAAACCCTTTTTCCTAAACCCCTCCCGTTTGAGCTGTTTTTAAGCATATTGGAGAGATAACACACCGAATTGATGATTTTAGAAGGTTTTCTTTAGTGCAGATACAAAAAAAGCCAGTACAAATACTGACTCTTTAAAATTAACTTTCAATTCTGACTGAGATCAGAAGTTTCCGCCTTCTTGGTTACCACCAGTTTTTTCAGACTGGATACGTTGATAAATCTCTTCACGGTGAACAGAGACTTCTTTCGGTGCATTAACACCAATACGTACTTGATTACCTTTAACGCCCAGTACAGTTACTGTGACTTCATCACCAATCATCAATGTTTCACCAACACGACGAGTCAAAATCAGCATTCGATGCTCCTTAAATTCCCATTATCTTTCACGCACGGCACTTTCGCGTTCTATGCACTTATTATAAGGTCAGCTTAGTACAAAATAATAGTATTCAATACTAAAACAGTTATTTATTTATACCTTATTTAACTCAAAAGCGTGATGTAACGCTCGAACTGCGCTGTGCAAGTGCTTTTCATCTATAACAACAGACATTTTAATGTCTGCTGTCGAAATTAATTTTACTTGGATGCCAAGGGCACCTAAGGTATCAAAAACCTTGGCTGCGACCTCATTTTTAGCAAAGACTCCATCCCCAACTAAAGAGACATTAGCTATGTTTGTCTCATAGTGTATCTTACCTAAGGGCCAGGTTTTGGTCAGACCATCTAACTTAGCCAGCACATATTCCAGATCAGACGCAGCCAGAGTGAAACTGACATTATCTACCGAACTTTGGCTCTTAGCGATCAAATCCACATTAACGCCAATTTGAGCCAAATTTTGGAACACTTGAGTATATCCATCACTTCCGGCCTCTAAATCAGGCAAGTTAATGATGACTTGATTACGACTAACGGCAATGCCAGCCACTCGCGCATCACTATTCGTTTGACGATTAAACTCAATCAAGGTGCCACTGCCCGCCTCAAAACTAGACAATACCCTCAAAGACACACCGAAGCGTTCTGCATAAGCCACAGAATCCGGATGCAGTACCTTGGCCCCCAAGCGCGCCATCTCCAACATCTCTTCAAAACTAATGCAATCGAGCTTTTGGGCACTCGGCTCAATATTTGGATCAGTAGTATAAACACCGGCCACATCGGTATAGATCTGACACTCATCGGCTTCAAGTGCTGCGGCTAAGGCAACAGCTGTAGTATCTGAGCCACCACGACCTAAGGTAGTCACGTCGCCCTGGCTATTACGTCCTTGAAAGCCTGCCACAACAGGAATGGTTTCTTGCTGCAGCAACCCTTGTATATAGTCAGTATCGACTGATTCAATACTGGCTCTGCCATATTGACTATTGGTATGTACTTGGACCTGATCGCCAGTCAATGATCGGGCTTTTAAGCCACGTTTTTGCAGCGCCATCGCCATCAAGGCAATACTCACCTGCTCTCCGGTAGACACCAGCATATCCATTTCACGGGAATAGGGCTGATTATCTATTTGAGCACCGAGAGCAAATAGACGATTGGTTTCGCCAGCCATAGCAGATAACACTATGACTTGGCGTTGACCATTATGAAAAGATTTTGCCACTTGGTCGGCAATCACTTCGATACGCTCAATCGAGCCTACCGAAGTGCCACCAAATTTTTTAACATAAAGCTTAGCTTTTGGCTTAACTTCTACTTCTGCCACTATAACCTCTTAGGCAAGGCGCTCTGTAAGCCAAGCAAGCATCTGCTCTAACGTGGCATCTAAATTCTCAGGTTGGCTACCACCAGCTTGAGCCATATCAGGACGACCGCCACCTTTACCACCGACTCCGGCAGCAGCTTGTGATACAAGCTCACCCGCTTTCACTTTGCCGACAAGATCTTTGGTCACACCAGCAATCAGATTGACTTTTGCATCGCCTGCAATACCAAGCAAGACAATACCTGAACCTAGCTTTTGCTTAAGCTCATCTTGAAGACCACGCAGCGCTCCTGGTTCAACACCATCTAGCTTCTTAATAAGTACCTTAACACCATGAACTTCGACAGCATCGCCTGCAAGGTCGGCACTGGTCGCTGCAGCTAATTTATCTTTAAGCTGAGCAAGCTCTTTCTCTAGGCTCTTAGCTCTATCAAGCTGAGCTTTTAGCTTAGCCACAACCGAACTGGTATCACCTTTTAGTAGTGCTGCAGCACTGGCAAGCTCAGCTTGCTGGTCGGCAACATAGCCCATAGCCGCCGCGCCAGTAACCGCTTCGATACGGCGTACACCTGCGGCAATGCCAGCCTCAGAAGTAATCTTAAACAAACCGATATCACCAGTACGACCAACGTGAGTACCACCACAAAGCTCGATAGAGAAATCGCCCATGGTGACAACACGCACGTTCGCGTCATACTTTTCACCAAACAGCGCCATTGCGCCCTTTTCTTTGGCAGTATCAATATCCATGACTTCAGCTTTTAGCTCATGGTTGCGACGAATTTGAACATTCACCAAGTCTTCAACTTGCTTAAGTTCTTCGCTGGTTACAGCTTCAAAGTGAGAAAAATCAAAACGTAAACGCTCCGGATCGACTAGCGAGCCCTTTTGGGTCACGTGGCTACCTAATACTTGACGAAGCGCGGCATGCAATAGATGAGTAACAGAGTGGTTAAGCTCAGTGCGATGACGCAGCTTCTTATCCACTTGCGTCGCTAGCGACTGACCAAGAGTCAATGCACCTTGAGTCAGCTTACCAATATGACCGATTGCATCGGCATATTTTTGAGTGTCTGTTACAGTAAATTCAAGGTCTTGTGCCGTTAATACACCTTTATCACCGACCTGACCACCAGACTCACCATAAAACGGTGTCGAATCTAGCACAACAATCGCTTCTTCGCCCGCGGCAACAGACTCAACGGCTTGGTTGTTTTGATATAGACCGACAACTTTAGAGTCGCTCGTTAACTGGGTGTATCCGCTAAATTCAGTTTCATCGTCGATTTTAAGACCAGCATTATAATCGGCGCCAAACTGACCAGCAGCTTGAGCACGGCTGCGCTGCTCTGCCATCGCCACCTCAAATCCTGCTTCGTCAACGTTAATTTCACGCTCACGACATACATCGGCAGTTAAGTCGACAGGGAAGCCATAGGTATCATAGAGTTTAAATACAGTTTCACCGTCAAGGGTATCCCCCTCAAGCTCATTAAGCGCTCCATCAAGGATGCCTAAACCACGCTCAAGGGTGCGAGCAAACTGCTCTTCTTCGGCTTTCAACGCTTTTTCAACGATAGCTTGAGTATCGACTAAGCCTTTAGCCGCATCCCCCATCACTTCGATAAGTGTTGGTACTAACTTATAAAAGAATGTCTCAGTCGCGCCAAGCTTATTACCATGACGCACCGCGCGGCGAATAATACGACGCAGTACATAACCGCGCCCTTCATTTGATGGCATCACGCCGTCGGCAATAAGGAAAGCACAAGAGCGAATATGATCGGCAATAACACGTAGCGATTTATTTTCTAAATCTTGAGTACCAATAATCTCAGCGGCTTTAGCAATCAGCTTTTGGAAGATATCGATTTCATAGTTTGAGTGTACGCCTTGCATAATGGCAGCAATACGCTCAATACCCATACCTGTATCCACAGAAGGCTTAGGTAGCGGCTCCATGGTGCCGTCGCTCTGACGGTTATACTGCATAAATACGATATTCCAGATCTCGATAAATCTGTCACCATCTTCTTCAGGTGTGCCAGGACGGCCACCCCAGATATGTTCGCCATGATCATAGAAAATCTCGGTACATGGACCACATGGTCCAGTATCACCCATCTGCCAGAAATTATCAGAGGCGTAAGGAGCCCCCTTATTGTCACCGATACGAATGATATTCTCAGCGGGAACACCTATCTCTTTTGCCCATATATCATAGGCTTCATCATCAGTTTCATAGATGGTGACGCAGAGCTTTTCTTTAGGTAGCTTTAAGTCTTCGGTTAGGAAGGCCCACGCATAGTTAATAGCGTCACGCTTAAAGTAGTCACCGAAGCTGAAGTTACCTAGCATTTCAAAGAAGGTGTGGTGGCGTGCTGTATAGCCAACATTATCTAAATCATTATGTTTACCACCAGCACGTACACAGCGTTGCGAGGTTGTCGCTCGAGTATAACTGCGCTTATCCATCCCTAGAAACACATCTTTAAACTGGTTCATACCAGCATTAGTAAATAGCAAGGTGGGATCATTGCCAGGCACCAGTGAACTTGAATCTACGACCTGGTGGCCATTGCGATTGAAAAACTCCAAAAAGGCAGTTCTGAGCGCGGAGGTGGTTTGATACATGAAATCGTCCTGAAGTAAGCTTAACTTATGCTTTAAGGCGACCAGCTAAGGACACCTGAATAAAAAATTTTGCAAGCATTATAAGCAGAGTCACGGGTCAGGACTAGTCTTGTTTAGCGATATGAGAGCGTTAAAGAAATAAAAATGCGAAAACAGGCAAAACTAAATCTATTGAATGGCTAAATCAGTCAAAATATAACCAAATTCAAAGTGATTTATGATGAGTAATCCTCAATCATCATAGGGGTCATAATCCAAAGCGTAAGCAATTTCATCATAGCTAAAACCTTGCCCCATTAAATAACGAATACGCTTAGCCTTGTCCTTGGGTCCATCTATTGGCTTATCGGCATATTTTTTTAGTGCTTTTTGTTTAGCAAGCTCAAACCAGTCGCAATCGCTTTGCTCAAAAATTTGTTGGATTGCTTCTTTATCCACGCCTTTTTGAATTAATGCTTGTTGAATGCGGCTCTTACCATGGCCCTTGCTAATATGGCTGCGTAATAATAAGGCACCATAACGCTCGTCATTTAAATAGCCATTGGCCTGACAGTCATCGAGTACTTGTTCGACCTCAATGGGATCAAACTGCTTTTGAATAAGCTTTTGACGGATCTCTTGGCGGGAATGGTCACGGCGCGCCAGTAGCGCCACCGCGACATGTTTAGCTGATTGCGTCACAACTAAAAATTACTGGTTAACTTAAAATACTTCACCAGTTTCAAGATCAATATTCTCATCACCGTCGGCTGCTGGTGCTGGCTTGCTTAGTAATTTCTCACGTAACGCCACATCGATCTCATGAGCAATTTCAGGATTCTCAATTAAGTACTTGCCCGCATTTGCACGGCCTTGGCCAATTTTGTCACCTTTATAGCTGTACCAAGCACCTGACTTTTCAACTAGCTTATGGGCAACACCAAGATCTACTAACTCACCAGTACTATTAATGCCTTTACCATAAAGAATTTGGAATTCGGCTTGCTTAAATGGTGCAGCAACTTTGTTCTTCACCACTTTAACTCGAGTTTCGTTACCTACTACCTCATCACCCTCTTTAATCGCACCTGTGCGGCGAATATCAAGACGTACTGACGCATAGAACTTAAGTGCGTTACCACCGGTTGTGGTTTCTGGATTACCAAACATTACACCTATCTTCATACGAATTTGGTTAATGAAAATCAGCAGCGTATTAGATTGCTTAAGGTTACCCGCAAGTTTACGCATCGCTTGGCTCATCATACGTGCCGCTAAGCCCATGTGAGAGTCACCAATTTCACCTTCGATTTCTGCTTTAGGTGTTAATGCTGCTACTGAGTCAACAATAATCACATCAACGGCGCCACTGCGCGTTAAGGCATCACAAATCTCTAAAGCCTGCTCACCGGTGTCTGGCTGAGAACACAATAGGTTATCGATATCTACACCAAGCTTTTGTGCATAAATTGGGTCAAGTGCATGCTCTGCATCGATAAAGGCACAGGTTTTACCTTGCTTCTGTGCCGCTGCAATCACTTCCAGTGTTAAAGTTGTCTTACCCGATGATTCAGGGCCATAGATCTCAACGATACGCCCCATAGGTAGACCGCCCGCGCCCAATGCTACATCCAAAGAAAGAGAGCCCGTTGAGATGGTTTCAACATCCATAGAGCGGTCTTCACCCAACTTCATAATTGAGCCTTTACCAAACTGCTTTTCAATTTGGCCCAATACCGCAGATAATGCTTTCTCTTTATTTGGATCTGTCTTCATCTTAATTCCCTCGCCCTGCCAGCAAGGCCGGCTAAAAATTTAATAGTCATTTGACGCATCATTATCAGCACTCGAATCGGCTAATCGAATTGTCGAAGGTCAAAAATAATATGCACCTAGTATACTGTATGATTGTACAGTATCAAGTACTGATCAAAATTATTTTTGCTTGCTATCCAGATTAACTGATAGCAACAAATGGACACCGAATTGGCAAATTTAGCCCACTTAAACCAAATTTCGCAGCAAATACTCTCACCTGATTGGGAATTATTGATAAGATGAGCGGCTTTGGAATCCATAAGTTTGTAGGCGTTACTTTCCCGATGAATGCGATAACTCAATCAGAACTAGAAAAGCACACTCCCATGATGCGTCAATACCTGACCATGAAAGCAGAGCATCCAGATATGCTGCTTTTCTATCGTATGGGTGACTTCTATGAACTTTTTTATGAAGATGCAAAACGCTCATCCGAACTACTCGGCATTTCACTTACCGCTAGAGGCAAAAGCGGCGGCGATCCTATTCCTATGGCAGGCATACCCTATCATGCGGTAGAAGGCTATCTAGCTAAGCTAGTGCAGCAAGGCCAATCTGTTGCTATATGTGAGCAAGTTGGCGATCCTGCAACCTCTAAAGGACCCGTTGAACGTAAGGTTGTCAGAATTGTTACCCCTGGCACGTTGACCGATGAAGCCCTATTACAAGAGCGTCAAGACAATCTACTAGCCGCGGTTTATGAAGGAAAAGTCGGCTTTGGCTACGCCACTCTAGACTTGTCATCAGGCCGTTTTATCATCGCAGAGCTAGAGACTTCAGAAGCACTGGAAGCCGAGCTGCAACGAACTCGCCCTGCCGAACTGCTCTATAGCGAAGATTTTGCAGAGATGTCATTGATTAGCAGCGTTCAAGGTAAAAGACGTCGTCCAGAGTGGGAGTTTGATTATGACACTAGCATGTCGTTACTGCTCAACCAGTTTGGCACCAAAGATCTGCGCGGTTTTGGTATTACAGACGCTTATCTATCTATTCAAGCCGCTGGCTGCTTGATGCAATATGTTAAAGACACCCAAAAGTCTGCTCTGCCCCATATCAATGCCATCATGCGTTTTAACCCTAGTGACTCTATTGTGCTTGATGCAGCCACAAGACGTAATCTTGAGCTGACGCGCAACCTCTCAGGAGGCATAGATAACACCCTATCTTGGGTGCTAGATAATACAGCCACGGCGATGGGCAGCCGTATGTTACAGCGCTGGATCCATCAGCCTCTGAGAAATCATGTTGATATTAAAGCAAGACACCAAAGTGTTAGCGAGCTGATTGATAGTCTGAGCTACGAGCCAATTTTGGAGCTGTTGAAAAAGCTCGGCGATGTCGAGCGTATTATGGCAAGGCTTGCACTAAGAACCGCAAGACCCAGAGACTTTTCCCGTCTGCGCCAAGCATTAGGCTTATTACCCGAGTTGCAATCCATACTCGCCAATAGTCAGGGTGATCATCTCAAGCTTATTGCACAAAAGCTCGGTGAATTTCCCGATTTGCACCAGCTACTATCTGAAGCAATTGTTGATAATCCCCCCGTACTGATTCGCGATGGTGGTGTTCTACGTCAAGGTTACAATGCTGAGCTCGATGAGTGGCGCTCTCTTAGCGACGGCGCAACCGACTACCTTGAGCAGATGGAGCTTAGGGAAAAAGAGCAAACCGGTATTTCCACCCTCAAGGTAGGCTACAACCGCGTTCACGGCTATTACATAGAAGTAAGCCGCCGAGAATCCGATCTCGTCCCTTTAAGCTATCAGCGCCGTCAAACCCTTAAAAACACTGAGCGGTATATTACGCCAGAGCTAAAAGAGCACGAAGAAAAGGTGCTCTCAAGTCAAGGAAAGGCATTAGCACTTGAAAAGCAGCTTTGGGAGCAACTATTTGATCTTGTGCTACCTCAACTGCATGAGCTACAGGTTTTTGCTCAGGCCGCCGCCGAATTGGATGTACTCAGCAATTTTGCCGAGCGTGCAGAGATGCTCAATTATACTTGTCCAGAGCTAGTCAATCAGGCAGGTATAGAGATAGAAGCAGGCAGACACCCTGTTGTAGAGCGAGTAAGCCAAACTCCTTTTATTGCTAACCCGGTCGAGCTCAGTCCTCAAAGACGTATGTTAGTGGTTACAGGCCCCAACATGGGGGGTAAATCCACCTATATGCGTCAAGTAGCACTGATTACATTGATGGCTCATATAGGCAGTTTTGTTCCCGCTCAAAAGGCTGTTATCGGACCGGTAGACAGAATTTTTACCCGTATTGGCGCTTCAGATGATCTCGCTTCGGGCCGTTCCACCTTTATGGTAGAGATGACAGAAACAGCTAATATCCTGCACAACGCCAGCACCCAAAGCCTAGTATTAATGGATGAGATTGGCCGTGGCACCTCCACCTATGATGGACTATCTTTAGCTTGGTCTGCTGCTGAGTATTTAGCACAAAAGCTCGGAGCCATGACACTATTTGCCACTCATTACTTTGAGCTAACCCAGCTCTCTGAACAGATTGATGCGGTTCACAATGTACACCTCGACGCGGTAGAACATGGTGACACCATCGCCTTTATGCATGCGGTACAAGAAGGCGCGGCAAGTAAGAGCTACGGATTGCAAGTCGCGGCACTCGCTGGCGTGCCAGCCAAGGTGATCCAAGCGGCAAAATACAAGCTGCACCACCTAGAAAGTCGCGATAAACAATTAGAGCAGGCAAGCGATGAGCCAGTACAAGCCAGTATGGCCTTTGTCAGTCCAGAGCCATCAGCTATTGATAAGCTGGTCGCCAATACCAATCCAGATAATCTTAGCCCAAGACAAGCACTCGATCTTATCTACCAGCTAAAGCAGCTGAGTGAATAGCTACTGAGCTAAGCTGGCTTATAAACACAAAAAAGGTTGGCACCTAGCCAACCTTTTTTGTTTCACTTATTTGCAAATAATTAACTCTTAAAGAGTGCTTCTACTGATAGACCTTGCTGCCCTAATAAATCACGTAGGCGCTTTAAAGCTTCAACCTGAATTTGTCTGACTCGCTCTCGGGTTAGGCCAATTTCAGAACCTACATCCTCTAACGTTGACGGCTCATAACCCATAAGGCCAAAGCGGCGTGCTAGAACTTCTCTTTGCTTAGTGTTAAGCTCATATAGCCACTTAACAACAGAGTTTGAGATATCTTCAGTTTGCACCTTGTGATCAGGGCCAACTGAATCATCATCTGCTATCACATCCAGCAGCGCCTTATCATTTTCACCACCAATTGGTGTATCAACCGAGGTGATGCGCTCATTAAGCTTTAACATACGGCTGACATCGGCGCTCGGTAAGTCTAGTTTTTCAGCGATCTCTTCCGCTGTAGGCTCATGATCTAATTTATGAGCCAGTTCACGTGCAGTACGCAGGTAAACATTTAATTCTTTTACCACATGAATGGGTAGACGTATGGTACGGGTTTGATTCATGATGGCCCGTTCTATCGTTTGACGTATCCACCAAGTCGCATAGGTTGAAAATCTAAAGCCACGCTCAGGATCAAATTTTTCTACCGCACGAATAAGGCCTAAATTACCTTCTTCAATAAGATCTAATAGGGCTAAACCACGGTTGTTATAACGACGGGCAATTTTCACTACGAGTCTGAGATTACTCTCAATCATACGATTGCGAGATTTTTCACAGCCTTTTAAGGCCTTGCGGGAAAAGTACACTTCTTCTTGTGCACTTAGTAAAGGCGAGAAGCCAATTTCACCAAGATATAGTTGAGTGGCGTCTAAATTCTTATGCAGGTCTTCCTGAACCTGTTGCTCTAACTCTGTATCTTGCTCCAGAGCTACTTCGCTAGCTTCCTTACTGTTTTCTGGTTGTCTTTCGGATAAATCTACAAGCTTTTCTGCGACAGCAGCACTGTTTTTACGGCTCATAATCATGTCTCCCTAACCTACCATTCAATAATTAACTTACTGCAACTTTCTATCCTCCAATGCCAAGTTGGCTCCTAAGCAATCAACGCTTAGGTAAATAATTTAAAGGGTTAACAGACTTTCCATGGCGACGTATTTCAAAATGAAGCATCACCTTGTCAGTACCTGTACTCCCCATTTTTGCAACTAACTGCCCTGCAGTTACATTTTGCTTTTCTTTAACCAAGATTGAATCAGCGTGGGCATAGGCACTTAAATAATCATCACTATGTTTGATAATCACCAAATTGCCGTATCCCCTAAGCGCATTCCCTGCGTAAACAACTCTGCCATCTGCAGCGGCTTTAACCAAATCGCCCCGACGTCCTTTAATCTTGATCCCATTTCTACCCTGCTTATTCGCAGAGAAAGTTCCTATTAGGCTCCCATTTACAGGCCAT
Source organism: uncultured Shewanella sp. (assembly GCA_947503555.1). Classification (GTDB taxonomy): domain Bacteria; phylum Pseudomonadota; class Gammaproteobacteria; order Enterobacterales; family Shewanellaceae; genus Shewanella. Next base: position 243,965 of record CANNEE010000005.1, on the reverse strand, counting down.
CTCCAAGTTTTAACCTGTTTTGGCAACCGAGACTTCGACACGCTTGATTTAGGCTTGTGGATATCTCGGTTAATATTTTGTTGAGCACTTGTTACAGAGTACGCAGACTTAACTTTGGGATCAAGTGTTTTTTTTGAGCGATCGCCACTGATCGGACGAGAGCCATTTTTTTGACTATCTATCTGATTATTAGCAGTTTTGGCTGTATTTTTTGATACTTTAGTTGTACTGGATGAGATTGATTTCGTTTTACTCTTATTTGTAACAGATTTTAACGATTTGAGGTAAAGTGACTGCCCAGGGTAGATGGTATAAGGCTTTTTCAACTTATTTAACCAAGCAAGCTGCTTATAATCCTTTCCCGCTCCCCAAGCTATCGAATAGAGAGTATCACCTTTTTTAACCGTATAACGTAAACCCTTTAACGATCCTTTGTTATAGGTCGGCTTGGATTGCACATAAACACTTTCCACAGGAGCAGGCTTATTCGCCTGTAAACTACAGCCAAATAAGAAAAAGCTTGCAAGGAAGCAAAGCCCCCAAGCTTTGAGATTTAAGGACTCCCTATAGGAGTTAAAGAATAGATAACGCACTATATCAGTTAAGCCAGCTCGCCATTGACTAAAGGAACAAATTTCACTGCTTCTACAATTTCAGACTCAAACTTATCACCACGACGGGTAATTTTCATCAATTGTTGCACTTCATCTCCTACTGGGATCACTAATACTCCCTTATCGGCTAATTGTCCTAATAGGGCATCGGGTACCTTTTTGGCTGCCGCAGTCACCATGATCGCATCAAAGGGGCCTTTATTCTCCCAGCCTTTCCAGCCATCACCGTACTTAAAAGAAACGTTATGGAGATCTAGTCTTTTTAGTCTCTGCCTAGCCTGAATCTGTAGCGCTTTAATTCGCTCTACCGTACAAAGCTGAGGAACCAATTGAGCCAATACCGCAGCTTGGTAACCTGAACCCGTGCCTATCTCCAACACCTTTTGCGGCTGATGGGCCAGCAAAATTTCGGTCATCTTAGCAACAATATAGGGCTGAGAAATTGTTTGCCCCAGCCCTATAGGCAACGCCGTATTTTCATAGGCTTTATGGGCAAGTGCAGCATCTAAAAATAACTCTCTTGGGGTATTGGCTACCGCAGTCAGTACAGCTTTATTCATTACACCTGCAGATTGAAGCTTAGCTGTTAAGTTCTTTGCCGCAGCTGATGCAATCTGACTCATAGAGACTTCACCCATTGTTGTAAGCTATCGATTTGACTATATGCAGTTAAATCAACGGTCAAAGGCGTAATGGAAACATAACCGTTCGCGATAGCATCAAAATCTGTGCCCTCGCTAGCATCTTGCTCCTCTCCTGGAGGACCTAACCAATAAATATCACGCCCTGCGGGATCTTGAGTACGGATCATATCCTCAGCCTTATGACGAGCGCCCAGTCGCGTGACCTTTATTCCCTGAATCTCATTTAATGGCAGATCAGGCACATTCACATTCAAGATTTGATCTTGTGCAATAGGGTTAGCCTTTAACGCTTTAACAATTTCAACCGCATAATGGGCAGCACTGTCATAATGTTTAAGCTCTCGGCCAACCAAAGAGATAGCAATTGCTGGTAGCCCCAAAAAGCGCCCTTCCATCGCAGCAGCGACAGTACCTGAGTAAAGAGTGTCATCACCAAGGTTGGCACCTGCGTTAATGCCCGATACCACCATATCCGGCTCGCCTTGATATAACTCACGAATCGCCAAGTGAACACAGTCGGTGGGCGTGCCATTTACAGACACCCGGTTATCATCTAAATGGCTTATTCTCAGAGGATTAGTCAAAGTTAAAGAGTTACTGGCACCCGAGCAGTTTCTGTCAGGCGCAACGGTTAACACTTCACCCAACTGGGCTAACGCATTGGCTAGGGCTTCAATACCTGGTGCATGAATACCATCATCATTACTGACCAATAAACGCATTAGTTAACTCCCTCTGAAGAATTTTGTTCACTGGATACTGGGCTAGCGGCTTTCTCGTTTGCGAGCTTCTCTTTATGTAATTCTTCACTGCGCTTGGCCTGCACATCCTGATAATCAAATAACTCTCGCAATACTGAGGTAGCAAAGCTGCCCGCTGGCAGGGCAAACTCAATGACTAATGTATCATTATCGAACTCATATTTGAGCCCTTGAGGCTCCAGCAATAACGGGCGTCGCTCTTGCTTTAAGCCGGCCTGTTCTAGCCCTTCACAATCTTGTTGGTACTGAGCTAATACCTGCTGTTCAACCTCTTTGGCTTTATCTTGGGACAAGGCCTCTCCTCGTCCCCACAAAGGGGCTGAAAGCTGAATATCTTTGGTCTCAAGACGCTTTTGAGTATCGTGATCCCAAGTTTGACTCACAAAGAAGCTTTTAGTGCCAGCCAACATGACACAATCACCTGCAAGCGGCTCAATCCCGTGTTCAGTTAGCCTATGACTCACCACCTGATTAAATAAGAATGATCTCACTGCCGAGAGATACATACTGCGCTTATTGCGATCTTTGACTTTACGGCCAGCAAACATTCTGCGGCCTTGCTCTAAATTACGACCACCTTTACCAAACCTTTGCTCGCCGAAATAATTTGGCACACCTTGCAGCTTAATCTTCTCTATTCGTGCTCTAGTCGCTTCAATATCAGAGATATTACGCAAAGTCAGCTTAAAACGATTACCAGCCAAAGCACCAATACGCAATTTCTTGCCGTGACGGGCAAAGGTAAGCACAGTAATCTGTTCATCATTAAGTGCTAGCCAGTCAGGATTGGTTTTACCGGGAATGCGTACTCCAAACCATTGCTCTGTTACCGCGTTCTTATCTTTCTGACCAGCATAGGTGACTTCTTTAGGATGTACCTTGGCAAACTTAGCAATTTTTTCAGCCACTTGTATGGTATTTAATCCATTTTTACGTATATGCAGCATGTGGTGCTCACCTTCACCACTAGGACTAAAAGGCAGAATCTCTTGAACAATAAAATCACTATTGTGGGTACGAAGGTCGGCACTAGCTTCAGGTTTGCCGTACAGATAAAACAACTCAGACATTATTTGCTCTTAATTACGCTCTATTTCAATTAACTTCTATGACTTAGCAACCATTAAGGCGACAGCTTCAACAGCAATCCCCTCTTTTCTTCCAGTAAATCCCAATTTTTCTGTGGTTGTCGCTTTTACATTAATATTATCGATATCTGATACTAAATCTTGAGCGAGCACTTCACGTATCGCCTGTATATGGGGCAACATTTTAGGCACTTGTGCTATCACAGTCACATCAAGGTTACCCAACACAAAGCCTTTTTGCTGAGCAAGCTGATAGCAATGACGCAGTAATACGCGACTATCGGCTCCTTCAAACTCACTATCGGTATCGGGAAAGTGCTTGCCGATATCCCCAAGCGCTAATGCGCCTAGAATGGCGTCACTAATAGCATGCAGTACCACATCACCGTCTGAATGAGCGATTAGTCCCATCTCATAGGGCACTTCCACTCCACCCAGCATCAGCGGCTTATTGCCCCCAAACTTATGCACATCAAATCCATGGCCTATACGTATATTCATTCTACGATTAATACCTTGTTCTATATCTCACATCTGTCAAACCGTTTTCAACACGTAACGGCCTACCGGTTTAGCCCTAAAAATAATTCGGCTAATGCTAAATCATCGGGATGAGTCACCTTAATATTATCGGCACGGCCGCTTACTAGCCCAGGAGAAAAACCAGCCCACTCCATCGCTGAAGCCTCATCGGTAATGCTGACTCCAGCCTTGCGCGCCTTTTCTAAATTATCCTTCAGCGACACTAAAGGGAAGAGTTGCGGCGTTAGCGCATGCCAAAGATCCTCTCGGCACACTGTCGTGTCGATTGTCGATTTGCCCTTAACGGCTCGTTTCATGGTGTCACGCACAGGAGACGCTAAAATCGCTCCTGACTCAAATTTATCTCTAGATGCTAGTAACTTATCAATATCAGCTTGAGATAAACAGGGTCTAGCCGCATCGTGAACCATGGCCCATGCCGTTTCCGTTGCTGTTAACTGACTTGCATATTGAAGCGATTTTAAAACAGAGTCAGCTCGCTCAGCACCACCCGTCACTTTTCTCAGCTTAGGGTTTTGAGCCTGAGGCAAAGACTCAAACCAAGTATCTTGGGCACTAATCGCGACCACCACCATATCGATACTTGAATGTTCAAGTAACACATCTAATGTATGAGCTAAAATCGTTTGTTCCCCAAGCATAAGGTACTGCTTGGGCAATGATGCCTGCATGCGGCTACCAATGCCTGCAGCAGGTACTATGGCAATCACTTGAGGCTGTTGAGATAGGGAAGACTGACTTGACACTTCAAGCTCCATCACTATTGAGAAGAGGGTAATTTATTCGTTGTGTTTACTACACGGTAAAAGGTCTCTCCCTCCTTAACCATGCCGAGCTCATTGCGAGCTCTTTCTTCAAGCGCTTCCGTGCCATTAGCCAGTTCAAATATCTCTTCTTTCAACACTTGATTACGGGCCACTAACTTCGCATTACTTTGCTGCTGAGAGGTAATTTGCTCCCTGAGACTAAAAAACTCAGACAAATTATTCTCACCAAACCAAAGGCGATACTGAAGTAAACCAGTAAGCAAGATAGAAATAAATATTAAGCGTTTCATTAACGACTGATAATGCACTAAGGAAAAAACACAATAGTGTGATAGTACAACAAAAAAGGCCACCAAGTGGTGACCTTTTTACATCAAAGCATAAAAAATTATGCTTGGCCTTTAACTTCCTTTAGACCGCGGTATGGTGCTTTCTCACCTAATTGCTCTTCGATACGTAGCAATTGGTTGTACTTAGCGATACGGTCACTACGGCTTAGAGAGCCTGTCTTGATTTGGCCAGCAGCTGTACCAACAGCAAGATCTGCGATAGTCGCATCTTCTGTTTCACCACTACGGTGAGAGATAACAGCTGTGAAGCCAGCATCTTTAGCCATCTTGATTGCAGCTAAAGTCTCAGTTAGTGAACCAATTTGGTTGAACTTAATTAGGATAGAGTTCGCGATACCATTGTCGATACCACGCTTAAGGATCTTAGTGTTAGTCACGAATAGATCGTCACCCACTAGCTGAACCTTGTCACCTAATAGTTTAGTTTGGTGTGCAAAACCGTCCCAATCAGACTCATCAAGACCATCTTCGATAGAAACGATTGGGTATTGCTCAGTCAGATCTTTTAGGAAGTGGTTGAACTCTTCAGAAGTGAACTTCTTACCTTCACCCTTAAGATCATAGATGTTAGCTTCTTTGTCATAGAACTCAGATGCCGCACAGTCCATCGCTAGTGTGATATCTTTGCCTAGCTCATAACCCGCGTTAGCAACAGCCGCTTTAATTGCCGCAAGCGCCGCTTCGTTAGATGCTAGGTTAGGTGCGAAACCACCTTCATCACCAACCGCAGTTGAGTGACCGTCAGCCTTAAGTACTTTAGCTAGGCTATGGAATACTTCAGCGCCCATGCGTAGGCCTTCGCGGAAGTTAGCTGCACCAACAGGCTGGATCATGAACTCTTGAATATCTACAGAGTTATCAGCGTGCTCACCACCATTGATGATATTCATCATTGGAAGTGGCATAGAGTAAACACCTGGAGTACCGTTTAGATCAGCGATGTGAGCGTATAGTGGAATGCCCTTGAATGCAGCAGCAGCTTTAGCAGCAGCTAGAGACACAGCAAGAATAGCGTTCGCGCCAAACTTAGCTTTGTTCTCAGTACCGTCTAGGTCGATCATGATCTGATCAAGCTCAGCTTGAGCAGTCGCATCTTTACCTTTAAGTGCTTCAGCAATTGGACCATTGACCGCTTCAACCGCTTTAAGTACACCTTTACCTAGGTAACGAGACTTGTCGCCGTCACGTAGTTCAAGTGCTTCACGAGAACCCGTAGATGCACCAGATGGCGCAGCAGCCATACCGATGAAACCACCTTCTAGGTGTACTTCAGCTTCTACAGTTGGGTTACCGCGAGAATCCATGATTTCGCGACCAATAATGTTAATAATCTTAGCCATAATGCCCTCGATTTAAGTTTAAAAAATAAATGTAAAAGTAAAATCTAAAATTCTTATGCCTAAATTTGCGTTGCCTAAAATAACAAAGCCTACGTCTCCCTATATTCAGGGAGACCGGCCTTCGAAAGAGTCTAGTCCAAATCGCGCTTTTGATACGCGTTGGCAGCGGCAATAAATCCTTCAAACAATGGCTGACCATCGCGAGGTGTTGACGTAAATTCAGGGTGGAACTGACCTGCTACAAACCATGGGTGATTTGGTAGCTCGATCATTTCTACTAATTCGCGGTCTGATGACAGACCACTGAATATCAAACCAGCTTTCTCTAAACGTTCTTTATAGGTATTGTTCACTTCATATCTGTGACGGTGACGCTCTACGCAGGTCGTTGCACCATACGCAGCTGCGGCTTTAGTACCCTCTTCTAAGTGACACAGTTGTGCACCCAGACGCATTGTACCGCCTAAATCAGAATTTTCATGACGTTGTTCGATATTACCTTCTTCATCAATCCATTCTGTGATCAAGCCCACAACTGGATGAGGTGTAGTCTTATCAAACTCACTCGAATGCGCATTTTCTAACCCAGCAACGTTACGCGCAAATTCAATTAAGGCTACCTGCATACCTAAACAGATACCAAAATAAGGAAGATCATTTTCACGGGCATACTTAGCAGCTAAGATTTTACCTTCAACGCCACGCTCACCAAATCCACCAGGAACCAGAATACCGTCTAAACCTTGAAGCACTTCATCACCTTTAGCTTCAACGGTTTGCGAATCAATATACTTGATATTAACCGATACGCGATTCTTAAGTCCCGCATGCTTTAATGCTTCATTAACCGACTTATAGGCATCAGGCAGTTCGATATACTTACCTACCATGCCGATGGTCACTTCGCCATTAGGGTTCGCTTCTTGGTAGATCACATTTTCCCACTCGGCTAGGTCTGCTTCTTTACACTCAAGGTGGAAGCGACGCACAACCAAATCATCTAGACCTTGAGAACGAAGTAATGCAGGGATCTTATAGATGCTATCAACATCTTTAAGAGAGATAACCGCGCGCTCTTCAACGTTACAGAAAAGCGAAATCTTAGCTTTCTCATTAGCAGGAATAGCACGGTCACCACGACATACCAATACGTCAGGTGCGATACCGATAGAACGAAGCTCTTTGACTGAGTGCTGAGTTGGCTTAGTTTTCACTTCACCTGCTGCACCTAAGAAAGGCACTAAGGTTAAGTGCATAAATAGGCTACGCTCGCGTCCTAGCTCAACACCTAGCTGACGAATAGATTCAAGGAAAGGCAGTGATTCAATATCACCTACAGTGCCACCAATCTCAACGATAGCCACATCATAACCTTCACCACCCGCAATCACTTTCTCTTTAATCGCATTAGTGATGTGTGGAATAACCTGAATAGTGGCCCCTAAATAATCACCGCGACGCTCTTTACGAAGTACTTCTTCATAAATACGACCTGTTGTGAAGTTATTTAGACGAGTCATCTTGTTACGGATAAAACGCTCATAGTGACCCAAGTCAAGATCTGTTTCTGCGCCGTCCTCAGTAACAAATACTTCCCCGTGTTGGGTAGGGCTCATAGTACCTGGATCTACGTTAATGTAGGGATCCAGCTTCATGATAGTCACGTTTAGGCCTCTGGCCTCTAGAATAGCTGCTAGTGATGCAGCAGCAATGCCTTTACCGAGTGATGAAACCACGCCACCCGTAACGAAGATATATCTTGTTGTCATGCTGAACCTGAGAATATGAGTTGGAAATATGTGCCTGTATGAAAGCACTAGGACGGGAAGATATTGTACCAAAGAGACTGGGGTTCGACAAACACCAAATTGATAAAATTTCCCTAAGATTGACTTGATTAATCCTCATATTGAGCACCAACGCCTGCTAGCGCTCAATTAAGGGGACAGCAAACTATTTCTCTGCTTGCTTTACTTGTTCCCAATATTTATCTAACTCTTCAAGACTATGTTGCTCAATCGTTTTATCACTGTTATTAGCTAGCTGCTCAACACCGCGAAAACGCCGCTCAAACTTGGCATTGGCTTGACGCAAAGCTTGCTCAGGTTCAACCCCAATATGCCGAGCAAAGTTAGCCACAGCAAACAGCAGGTCGCCCAGTTCATCTTGCACCTTGTCCTGTGCAATTTCACCTTGAGTCACTTCTGCCAAGACCTCATCTATCTCTTCATGAATTTTAGCCACTACTGGCTCAAGTTCATCCCAATCAAAACCAACTCTAGCGACACGTTTTTGAATTTTCACTGCACGTGACAAAGATGGCAAGGCTAAAGGGACATTATCCAGCACAGAAGCAGTTTGACCTTGCGTTAACTGGGACTTTTGCTCGCGCTCGCTTGCTTTTATCGCTTCCCAGGTTTGTTTGACCTGCTCAGGACTCGTGGCGGCTCCATCGAGTTCAAACACATGGGGATGACGGCTAGTCAATTTATTACAAATACGCTCAATCACAGTTTGAAAATCAAACATGCCCTGCTCTTTACCTAGCTGGCAATAAAACACGACCTGAAACAGCAGGTCGCCCAGCTCGTCGGGTAACTCCTGCCAATCTTGAGTCTCTATGGTTTCGGCAACCTCATAGGCCTCTTCAAGGGTAAAAGGCACTATTGAGTTAAAATCTTGCGCTCTATCCCAAGGGCAACCAATTTCAGGGTCCCTCAACTTGGCCATGATATTCAACAGAGGTATGATATCGGCTGATAGCGACTGACTCTGCAGTTCACTATCAACCGAGTGGCTATCAACCAAATGGCTATCAACAGACTGACAATCTTCTCGTTTCATTTAAAGTCTACGGGCCTCAATCACCCCATCAATTTGGGTCAGCTTAGATAAGATACGTGATAGCCCTTCAAGATTATATAGCTCTAAATCGAGCTCTATCGCAGCAGTCTGGGTCTTCACATCCGATGATGAACTCATGGCCATCACATGGGTTTTCTCCGCAGCTAATACCGCAGTCACGTCTCTTAGTAGGCCATTTCTATCATTGGCCACCACGCGAATACTGATCTTATATCCGCCTGAGTAGTTCTCACCCCAAACCACATCCACGGCGCGCTCAGGGCTGGTTCTAAGGAGCTCTTTAACCTGCTCACAATCAGCTCTGTGCACCGAAATGCCCCGGCTCTTAGTGATATAGCCAAAGATCTCATCGCCCGGCACTGGCTGACAACAGTTGGCAATATGGCTCATCAGATTACCGACACCACTGACTTCAACCTGACCTTTGGTCTTTTTAGTGGCTGCGGGTCTATGGTTTTGGCTCTTCTTAACTATGCCTTCAACCACTTCCTCATCGGTTAACTTCTCAGCGCGGGATTGAGACTCAACATGGTTGACTACTTGGTTAAGGCGCACATCACCGCCACCAATACCCGCAAGTAGATCGTCCATGCTCATCATGTTAAAGCGTTCAACCGCGCATTCGGCATCTTTAATCTTCTTACCAATGCGCGCTAGCTCTGTTTCTAACATCTCACGACCAGCAACAATATTCTTGTCTCTATCTTGCTGCTTGAACCAGTGCTGAATTTTCGATCGAGCTCTGGATGAACGAATATACCCTAGGTTAGGGTTGAGCCAGTCACGCTTAGGGTTTGGCTGCTTAGAGGTGATAATCTCAATTCGCTCGCCAGTTTCCACTTGATAGGTGAAAGGTACGATACGGCCATCAACCTTAGCACCGATACACTTATGGCCAACATGGGAGTGAATATAGTAAGCAAAGTCCAATACCGTCGAGCCTAATGGCAAGTCAACGACCTCACCACTTGGCGTAAAGACATAGACTCTGTCTTCAAATACTTGGCTGCGGATCTCTTCAACTAGGTTGCCACTTTCGGCCACATCTTCTTGCCACTGCAAAATTTTACGTAGCCAGTTGATCTTCTCTTCGTAGCCGCTCTGTTTACCCGCATGGCCCTCTTTATATTTCCAGTGCGCCGCAACACCAAGCTCGGCATCATCATGCATCTCTTGGGTACGAATTTGAATTTCGACGGTTTTACCTTCAGGACCAACAACTATGGTGTGAATAGACTGATAGCCATTGGGCTTAGGGTTTGCCACATAGTCATCGAACTCACGAGGAATATGATGCCAAAGGGTATGAACGACACCTAATGCGCCATAGCAATCCTGTAGACGCTCGGTAACAATACGTACGGCACGAACGTCAAACAGCTCATCAAACTTCAGCTGCTTACCTTTCATTTTGCGCCAGATACTATAGATATGTTTAGGACGACCATAGACCTTAGCGCGAATATTCTCTTCATCTAGCTTGGCCTGCAGCTGTGAGACAAAGTCATCGACAAAGGTTTCCCTATCAAGACGCTTACCATCCAGCTGTTTGGCAATCTCTTTGTAGGTTTCTGGATGCAAATATCTAAAAGAGATATCTTCTAGCTCCCACTTAAGCTGACCTATGCCTAAACGGTTGGCCAAAGGGGCGTAAATATCGGAAATCTCACGAGCAAGTAGCACTCGCGTCTCTTCACAGGCATTTTTCACTAGTCTTAGCTGGCAGACTTTCTCGGCAAGTTTTATCACCACGGCGCGCACATCTTCCACCATGGCCAGTAGCATGCGACGTATATTATCGACCTGAGGCTCAGAAGAACTCGATGTCTGTAAATTGCCAATAGCGTCCATGGTCACGGCACTGGCCACTAGCGCCGCCAGCTTAGCACCGAATCTCTCCTCTATCTGCTCATTATCAAGCAATTTGGCATCGAGCATCACAAACAAGACTGCCGCCTGCAGCGTTTCAAGATCCATATTGAGCGGCGCCAATATCTCTATCATTTCGCGCGATAGGGCTAATAGCTCTTGATGCTGCTGCTCACTTTCATAGGGCAGGCTATCGAGTTGCCCCATAAGCGCTACGATAGCTAGAGCCTCGTCCGTATCACTGATATGACGTTGAGCCCACTTTTCTACTTGAAAGTCTGGATCATCAAAATGTGCTTCGCGAACCGATACCATGTGTTCATTCCTTTACGCTAGAACAGCCTCAATGTTTTACTCATATATTCAGGATTACGCGACAGAAGTCAAACATCCTAAAGCCAAATGAGCGAATATATAACAAGCTTTCATTTTATTACTTTAAACGGCTAAAAAACCATCTAACTTCAACTTACTACTTAGCTTTACTAAACAATGCTATGGCCTCGATATGGTGGGTCTGAGGGAACATATCGATTAAGCCGACTCTTTGTAGTTTATAACCCTGCTCATATAACACGCAGGCATCTCTTGAAAGCGAGGCAGGATTACAGGAGACATAGACCACCAACTTAGGTTGCATAGTTTCTAAAAGGTGCAGAATCTCATAGGCACCAGCACGGGCAGGATCGAGAAGCAGCTTATCAACCGCATCCATCCATGGCGCATCGACCATATCAGCACTTAAATCGGCATGATAAAAGTCGACATTGTTAAGACCATTAAGTTCAGCATTGGCTTTGGCCTGCTCAACCATAGCGGGCACACCTTCAACACCAATCACATGAGCCCCTGTTTTGGCCATAGCTAAACTAAAGTTACCCATGCCGCAAAAGAGGTCCAGCACCCTATCTTTAGGCGTCAATTCAAGCCAATCGATTGCCTGACTTACCATCGCCTGATTCATTTCACCATTAACTTGAATAAAGTTGCCCGGTGCAAAATCAAGCTTGATTCCTTCATTGAGCAGGTATTGCGGCTGTTCAAGACTATTAAGATTATCAGCGCTACCGACTTGGGCTTTCACATCACGACAATCACCGTTTTCATCTTGTAGCAGCACAATCACTTGATGCTGGGTTGCAAACTCGGCCAGTAGATCTAAATCTGTTTGCTTAAGGGCACTGACAACACGTATCACGACAAAGTGATGATTATCGGCGGCGGTGAGCTCAACATGGCCAAGGGCTTTCTTGTTAGAGAGTAAATTCAACTGCGCAGATAAAGGCGCGATGAGCGCCGACAGCGCAGGAGAGAGTACTTTGCAGTGACTGATATTCACTACCTTATTTGAATTAGCTGCGCGAAACCCTAAACTCAGCGCCTTACTCTGCTTATCAAAATAGGTCGCCAAACGCGCTCTGCGTCTATAACCCCAAGGATTGCCCATTAGTGCTGGTGCTATATCTATGGAATTCTCCACTTTAACGGTTTTTCCCATCAGCTCGGCAAGCGCCCGCTGTTTATGCTCTCGCTGCCCTTCAAGGGACATATGCTGTAAATCGCAGCCCCCACACTGACCATAAAACTCACATTCAGGCGTCAATCGCTGAGCCGAAGGAGTATCTATTTTAATTAACTTGGCCTTGGCATAGCGCTTTTTTTGCTCGGTCAATTGCGCCGTCACAGTTTCACCAGGTAATGCACCGGGCACAAACACGACCTTACCTTGATGCTGAGCAATTCCCGCCCCTAAATGGTCTAACTGGGTTACACTTAGAGCCAGCTTTGCTGAGAGCTTATTGGATCTATTTGGTTTTGCTTTGAAAAATTGTGCCATTCGGGTCTCGAAATCAATAAAATACTGGCAAAGACGCCCCTATTTCTGGCAGTCTAAGCTATGACAGTTAATTATTTTAAGGGAATACCGACACCTAATGAGTAGTGTCAATAACATGACCAAATATAGTCTGAGATCTTGGGTACTCGTACTTGCGTTAGCCCCAACGATTCTGGTCGGTATTCTTCTGGGCAGCTACTTTACCATAAATCGCTTCTATGAGCTGGAAGATACCTTAATTGAACAAGGTAGCAATATCATAGAGCCTCTGGCCATCGCCAGTGAGTTAGGACTTGGCAGTAATAACCGTGAGGCCACCAAGCGCCTATTGGCAGCGGCTCAGCTCAATAAATCTACGCTTATTAAATCCATCGCGATTTTTGACAAAAATAATCAGCTCTTTGTCACTTCCCATTATCATAAAGATTTCGAAATCATGCGCCTTAAAGGGCCTGTCTCGAGTCTGACTCGCACCGAATTTGAACATATTGGCGATAGCCTAATTTTACGCACGCCTATTATCTCATCGGATAATGTGCTGTCACCCATAACCCAAGTGGCAGAATTAAATCCAAGCGCACCGGGTTTTGACGATAGTTTAATGGGGCAACAGGCACAGCAACTGGGCTATATCACGTTACTAATTAATAAAGAAAAAGCCCTGTTAGAGCAACACAGAGCCGCCGTTGCCGCCTTTATTATTGTATTGATTGGGGTGCAGCTAAACCTACTCTTTACCTTTAGGTTAGTGAAAAACGTCACCCAACCCATTACCGAGATGGTAAGAGTGGTGGCTAAAATTCGTGAGGGTAAACTCGATACTCGATTAACTGGCAACCTTATCGGTGAGCTAGACTTGCTCAAACGTGGTATTAACGCCATGGCGGGTTCTTTATCTGAATACCATGATGAGATGCAGCAAAACATCGATCAGGCAACGTCCGACTTAAGGGAAACCTTAGAACAGATTGAAATTCAGAACGTCGAGTTAGATCTTGCCAAAAAGCGCGCGCTCGAGGCTAGCCGAATCAAATCTGAATTCTTAGCCAACATGTCCCACGAACTGCGCACACCACTCAATGGTGTGATTGGATTTGCCAAGCAGCTGATCAAAACGCCATTGCATTCGAGTCAGCTCGACTATATCAAGACCATTGAGCGCAGCGCGACCAATCTTTTAGGCATCATTAACGACATTCTCGACTTTTCAAAGCTGGAAGCAGGTAAAATGGTGTTAGATACCGCACCTTTCTCCCTGCGCGATGCCATTCACGACACCATCAGCCTATTAGCGGGTAGCGCCCAAGACAAGGGGCTGGAGTTAGTTGTCGACCTACCGAGCAATATTCCAGATCACCTCTCCGGTGATGCACTACGTATTAACCAGATTATTACGAATCTGCTGGGTAACGCCATTAAGTTTACCGATGCAGGGACAGTGCAGCTCAAGCTTGAACTTGCCGAAGTGAAAGAGCAGATGATTACCCTGCGCTGTGAAGTGATAGATACAGGTATCGGCATCAGCGACAATCAACAAGAGATGCTATTCCAAGCCTTTGGCCAAGCTGACTCTTCTATCTCTCGTCGCTTTGGCGGCACAGGACTAGGACTCATCATTACTAAGCGCCTTATTCAGCAAATGGGTGGACAAATCGGCTTCCATTCATCTTTAGGCCAAGGCTCCACCTTCTGGTTTGTACTGCCAATAAAACTCAGTCAATTTCCATTAGGTGATGCCCTTGAGCTAGATAAGCTCATTAATAAGCGAGTATTGGTCTTTGAACCAAGAGCCCTAAGTCGCAATGTCCTTTGTCGCCGACTGCAGGACTGGCATATGGATGTCACCAGTCAACCGAGTATTCAAGCACTCGAGTACCAAGTCAACCAAAGGCAAACTCACTTTGACTATGCGCTGATAAACTGCCACCAGTTAGCCCAAGAGATGAACTTCACAGGGATAATGCAAAATCTACGTCAGCAAGTAGACACTATTATCATGCTTAATGATTGTCACGACCAGCATGGGCTTGCTGAAGTGGCTCGTCCCTATGTGGATGTCATTATTGCAGCGCCCGTGGGTGAGCATGTGCTGGCAAGGCATATTCTGTTCCCACCGATTGAGCCTCAGTATCAAGCAAGCACCAGCATGCCGCAGATACCAGAGGCGCGTCAGCCATTAACTGTACTAGCAGTAGACGACAACCCAGCGAATCTCAAGCTTATTGACACTCTGCTCAATGAGATAGTCACTAGCGTGATTACTGCAGATAATGGCCAGAAAGCTGTCGAACTTGCCAGAACTAAGCGTTTCGATCTGATTTTGATGGATATTCAGATGCCAGATGTGGACGGCATTATGGCGACAGAGCAAATTCGCCACGACTCTCTAAATCGCAACACCCCTATTATAGCGGTGACAGCCCACGCCTTAGCAGAAGAGAAAGAGGCCATTCTCAACAGTGGCATGAATGGTTATCTGCCTAAGCCAATAGATGAGGCGGCACTAAAAGGGGTCATTAACCGCTGGGTTACCCGCCCTAAATTTACCCACTTTGATCAGCACACATTAAACTGGGATCTTTGCCTCAGTCAGGCAAACCATAAGCAGGATCTCGCCCTAGAGATGCTACAGATGCTTGTTGACTCTTTGCCCCAAACCATAGGTCAAATCGAATCGGCGCTAGAGCAGCAAGATACCAAAGAGATGTATAACGTAGTCCATAAACTCCATGGCGCCTCTTGTTATTGTGGCGTCCCCACCACACAAAAGCTTTGTAATGAAATCGAGACTGCACTGAAGAAAGACAGTTCGGTCGAAGATCTCGAACCTGAAATACTAGAGTTACTTGATGAGTTAACTAAGGTAGAATCTGCCGCAACGCAAGTTATCGCCCAATTATCAGTGGAAGTAGTAGATGAGTAAAAAGCCAGGCTTCTTTAAACGCCTAAAAGAATTATCACAACCACAAAAGCAGTTATTTGCCACCGCACTTTGCCAGCGCATGTTGCCCAACTACCAGCTTTTCAGTGAAGTGTCCGAGTTTGGCGATGCTAAAGTGCTAAACACAGCACTGGAACTGTTATGGCAAAGCCTCTATGACAAGAAGCTCAAACTCAATATCGATATTCATCTGCAAAGACTAGAAGACAACACTCCTGAGCCAGAAAACTTTGATATGTATGGCGTCTACCCAGCCCTAGATGCGGTTGTTGCCATCACCAGTCTATTAAGCGCCATTCAAAGCAAGGTAGAAGACGATATTATCAATATCAGCAAACTCTCTTCGAGCACGGTCGCAAACTATATTGAAGCTAGCAGCGATGTGGCACTTGAAGGCGATAAGCTAGATGATTACATCTTTGCCCATGAAGTCATGCAGGAAGAGCAAGCACTGCAGGCTCAGCTACTGGATATTGTTGAAGATAACCCTAAGATGGGGCCAGAGTTTATCAAAGGCCTACGTAAGGAGCTGGTAGCCGCAGGAATATCAAATATTGGGATTAGCTTTGAGTAAGCTATAGAATTAAAGCGAATTAAATGACTTATTTTCCAAACTTCGTTTGGATTAAGATCGCAGGGTTCCACCCAGCACTGGGCAAAAGGGGAACAACAGCTTTCCCCTCTTGCATCTCCCCAGCCGCCCCAGCGAAGTTGTTTATCCTTGTGCTTATTCGAAAATCACTAACATTTCCGATGGTATATCCCTATACCCCGAAAATTAGCTCAGCATCCATGCTGAGCTTACGCTATTTTCTTCAACGCCCTACGGCAACTTCAATGGGGAATTGAGCCCCAACCGTTCTTGAATTAATTTCAGCTGAATTTAGCATCTAAAGTTTTGAGAGTTCTATTCACTATTTGCCAACTAAAACTTCTTCTTTACAACAGTTAACATCAAGAGCACGGAACGAATCCTAAACACAAAGCGAAGTGAAGATCATATGAACCGGAAAATTCCGTGTTCAAATACGGGTACTTTTACCACGGAAATTCAACCAACTGAAGTATAAGAAAATTACTGTAAATATGAAAAGCAAGCAACCTCTTATGTGTAAATATATAATTGACGAATTTCAGTTTTTCCGTCTAATTAATCGAAGTGTAAAATCAAAAACGCTTTAATTCTGAAATGGCACTGGGCGAACGATGGTTCCCGTTGACGTTGCCGCGGAGCACTGAAGATAATCCTGTCAAGCTGACAGGATGTCAGCTTAGCTTTTGAGGGCTTGGATGGCCCTTCAGATGCATAAGGGTTATCAAATAAGTACAAGGAAGAACAACTTAGGTTCACTATCTAGCATCCGTGCCATTGCGACATGCGTGCATGCACATTAGGCGCAAGGGGATTGTTAAGGAGAATAAGTGCTTTTCCCCTTAACTTAGGTGTGGGATGAAATCCCAGGACTTTAATTCAAACGCAGTTTAAATATCTTAGTTTAGATTAGAAAGCCATCCTAGTTTTGAATACTAAAAACGCAATTTTTCCCAGCGCTTTTTGCGCCATAAACACCTCTGTCAGCAGCTTTAATCAGCTCTTCATAGTGAGCCATTTTAGGCTGCATTTCGGCAACACCGATACTGACACTCCCCTGCCAACTACCAGCATTATCAAACTCAAGGTTGATTTGCGCGACTTTCTCGCGAACGATATTGGCAATGTGCATGGCACCATCGAGTGGAGTATTAGGGCAGATAATCAAAAACTCATCGCCACCTAAGCGGCAAACCATATCGTCATTGCGTACCGAGTAAGTGAGGGTTTTACTCACCTCGCATAACACCTCGTCACCGGCATCATGACCAAAGGTGTCATTAACCTCTTTAAAATGATCCGCATCTATCATCATTAACGATAATGGCTGTTTATGTTCAACCGCTTCACGCCATAGCTCAACTAACGCACCCATAGCATGGCGACGATTGGGCAGATTGGTGAGCACATCAGTTAACGCCATCTGCTCAAGATGCAAATTGGCATCCAGCAATGCTTGCGTGCGCTGCTCGACTTTCTGCTCTAACTGCTCATTAAGCTCAGAAAGTTCTTTATTACGAATGGAGACCTGCTCAAACAGTGCATGCAGAGCTTTAAGTAGCGGCGCGGTTGCACTGTCGACATCACGCTCCTCTTGCTCATAGGCCTGTGCTGGCGAAAGACCAGACTCAATCGCGGCCACTTGTCGAGACATAGCTTTATCAATGCCAAGAATATGGCAAGCGAGCCAATGGGTAAGAAAGTCCAATAGATACTGACCTTTTTCAGGCTTATCTTGGGCTAACTCTTTTTGAAGCCGTTTGATTTCGTCGATAAACTCTTTATGCTGCTTCTTCTGCAAGGTGACATGGCGAAGATCGACTCCCACCTCCTGCATTAAAAGCTCTTCTTCCCAGAAATGAAGCTCAGCGTAATCGAGCAACTGTATAAGTAAGCTTTCAACATCTTCGAACACTAACTCATTATCAGCTAATAGGTGCCCTAATTTATTAATCAAATCGACTAGGTTGTGATGCTGGTGATCAACATCCTCTAACCCTGTGACAAAATGCTCATCCCACTGAAACGAATCTATCAAGTTAACCACTCCTTGCGACTTTTGTTTTAGTTTAGTCAGGTCTTAGGTAAGTGTCGTGGTGTGAGTGCACAGTTTAAGATGAAAATGATAATAAAAACTAATAAAACCCAGCATTGAGGCACAATGCTGGGTTGTTGGCTAACAATATTTACAAGCTAGTTAAGTCCAACTTAGAATCGGTAAATACCAGTTCTTCCACATCCCTAACGATATTGCGACCATCTCGGTTATCCACCATATCTTGCACTAAGTAGCTGCCATCGCTTTGCTTCTCAGTCTTATATTCAGAAGATGGCCCAGTTAGCACCACGGAATTTTTACCTGTGTTACCCGTAATATCATTATCATAGCCATTGACGACCACACCTGAATCATTGCTGCCCGTTAAAGTGACATCCTTAAGATACTGCGAAACATTAGTGTAAGGCAGCTTAGTATCAAACTTGAGGCTAAAGTTACCCTTAAAGCTTTCATCGATTCTGGCGTTATAGGTCAAATAAGGATGAAAGAATTTATTATCCATCAACTGATAGCCTAAGGGGTCTTTACTTGGCAAGTCTTTGCGAGTCTTAGCCACATACATACCCCACATGCCTTTATCACTCTCTTTATAAGCTCCCCACAAACCATAATAGCTATCGACGACAGCGGCTAAATATTCTTGGGACAGGCTGTTTTCGGCGCTCAGTTCATCCATCCAACTCTTGTCACCGCCCCATAGCTTGCCATTGGTAGCATTGACCTGAGCCGCTCGAATCTCTGCTTGATATTTTGGTAGCGCGCCGATGAATTTCTCACCTTGGTCGACGCCTATGCCATAGTCATGGACCATATGCACTATCTCTTCAAACATAGCGTCCCTGTGTTGATAATCTTGATTGATATACCAGGTGCCACCTTCTACTTGCATTTCAGAGTAATACAGAGGCTGACCATTTAACTCTGCAACCACCTTATTTTCACCATCGGCACCGTTACCAAGAATCAAGATGGCACCATTTTCAGTCATCTTGTTCGCGACGGCATCTTTGTTCGCGCCATATAGTGAGCCTGGATAGTTAGTCAGATAGTGCTGCAGAATATTACGTGCACGCACTATCTGATTATCTGTGACTTGATCTTGCGCCACGATATGAATCGCCTTGCCATTTGGCGCGACATGCTTGGTATAGCGATTAAACTTTTTCGCCTTACTATAGGTAGTGGCAAGCTCGCTTGGAACGGCAGTAATACCTAGAGCAAGGGTCGCCTTTGACAGGCCACTATTATCGGTTGTGCCCCCCGAGCCCCCCGTGCTCGGCGTGGTGGTCACCGGAGTGGTTGGCGTGCTTGTTTTGTTACTTGAGTTGCAGCCACAGACGATAAGTGCTGAGGCAGAAGCAAATGCAATTAATAGTGCTGAAGAGGGTTTCATCATGTGGCTCCTTCGATTGATTTGAAGCCAGTGTGCCAAACTCAAAATGAAATAGGGTAAGAGCTTGTAAGCAGCGAATTGCTCATGTAAGGGTTTGTAAGCACCTGCTAGGGAAAACATGTACTTCGTCGTTTTTCACGATAAAATCAGAACTCGAATACAGAACCTAAATGTACCGACTTAATCGAGGCTAGCGAGGCAAACACTATGTCAGTTCATCTGCTACTGATTGAAGACGATCAAGAAATTGCCAGACTCACTAGCATGTTTCTCAGTGCCGAAGGCTATCGGGTTACCCATATTGATAATGGCTTAGATGGACTAGCAGCGATAGCAAAACAGACACCAGATATCATCTTACTGGATCTTATGCTGCCCGGATTAGATGGCATTGAAGTTTGCCAGCGAGCCAGAGAGATCTACTCAGGCCCAATACTTGTCATCACAGCCTGTGATGATGAGATGAGTGAAGTCAGTCTGCTTAAGCTAGGCGCTGACGATTACCTAAGTAAGCCAGTTAAACCACAGATACTGCTAGCACGAATACAGGCTCTGCTTAGACGTAGCCAAGGCAACAGCATCAAGCAAAATGACAACATACTCAATCTTGGCCCCTTAAGCATTAATAGAGTCCAGCAGAGTGTCCACTACCATCAGCAGCCAGTTAATTTAACTTCTGCTGAGTATGAGATGTTGATGGTACTGGCGGAAAATGCCGGTGACACCCTATCCCGTGAAGCCTGCTGTAAAGCCCTGAGGGGAATAGATTATGACGTGACCGATAGGTCCGTCGATATGCGAATTTCGGGATTGAGAAAAAAGCTTAAAGACGATCAACCACCCTATCAACGCATTCTCACCATACGAAACAAGGGATATAAACTTGTCCATGAGTAGCCTAAGCTTATCCCTCTTTAGCCGTCTGTATCTGAGTATTATCCTGGTACTGGCCATGACGACTGGGATCACCTTTTACCTCAGCCAATATTGGGCCGAGCAGGATGCAGAAAATGACTTTCTAAGAGATAGTCAGATAAGCTTGTCGACCATCAAACAACAAGCCTTTTTTAGCAAGCTGTCTATTCAAGAATACATTAATCAGCATCAGCATATTTTTCATTTTGATGTCTATTGGCTGAGCGAAAATGACACCGTCTGTCGTCAATGCCAGCTGCTTAATCAACACCCTCAATATCGACTCTACCAAACAGATGATGGCGAGTTTTTGGTACAGTTTTTAATGGAGCTAGATTCAGGCTCCTTGATTATTCAAGACAGGAATGAGCTAGCTGAAGATGATGAAGAAGCCTCTATCCTGCCCGAGCCTGAGTCAGATCCTGAAGACTGGCTCCCCATACTCGTTATATTCAGCTCATTAGTCGCCATGGGCTTAGGGCTCTATTACCCAATTAGACAGCTGCAAAGCAGGATAAAAGGTCTCAACCAAGTCCAACAGCAATTTGGTCAAGGTCAACTCAATATCAGAGCCGATGTCAACTTACCTGCGCCCCTTAATGAGCTAGCCCAGCATTTTAACGCTATGGCACAAAATATTGAGCAAACCGTCACCGAGAATCAGATATTTGCCCAAGCAGTACCCCACGAATTAAGGACTCCCTTAAGCCGTATTCAACTTGCGGCCGGCATTCTTGCAAGTACTAAGCAAACGCCTGAAAATCTCGCACTATTAAATAATATCGATACCTATATTGAAGATATTAATGATCTGATTAAACAGCTGTTGGTGCTCGCTAAATTGAATCAAAGCCAAGATGATCCTAACAATAGAATTGCGGCGTCAGAACATAGCGAAAGTATCGAACTGGCTCACTTTATTAATGAGCGTATTCAGGCCTTATCTAAACCAGAACATGTGACAGTTCAGTGTAATATTCCAGCTAACTCTTGGTTTAGTGGCGAACAAAGCTATTTGCGACTGGTCATCGACAATTTAATATCCAATGCTTTTCGCTATTGCCATCAAGAAGTCAACATCTCTATCTTGCAAAATGAAGCCCATTATCAGATCAATATTGAAGATGATGGTGATGGCATCAAGGCCCAGGACTTTGACAAAATTTTCCTGCCCTTCTCTCGGTTAGATAAGAGCCGCACTAAGGCCACTGGAGGATTAGGGCTAGGGTTAGCCATAGCTCAAGCCGCGAGTAAACGTCTACAGGGAAAGCTTGAGGTAGAAGACAGTACCTTAGGAGGAGCAAAATTTAGCCTTTGTTTAGATAAAACATAAATTCTCAATTAAAACCCGCCAACTCAATCTGTGTACATACGGTGAAAGCCTGTTTGTCGGCTTTTACTTACCTGTGCTTTACCCATTTTTAATATTTTTCAATCACAAAATAGCCCCTAAGTTCACTAAATAAGCAGTCATCACAAAACGTGATCAATAAAGCAAGAATTCACATTTGTTTTAAGTATGATGACATCCGTTCAGGGGTCACTGAACTAATAAAACAATAATTTAGTTAATTAATTATAAGATGGTAATTAGGATGAAATTAATCAAATCGGCTGCTGCGGCAGCAATCACTATGGCACTGCTTGCAGGCTGTGGTTCAGACAATGACGCGCCAATCGTAGAAGAAAATAACTCAGTGCGTTTCGCCACCTTTAATGCATCTTTCGATCGCAAGACTGCTACTCAGCTAGCCGAAGAGATGGCTGCAGGCGACAACCAACAGATCAAAAATGTAGCCGAAACACTTCAGCGCATTCGCCCAGACGTCGTACTACTTAACGAGTTCGATCACGACGGCGTTGGCAAAGATATGACCAGTGTTAATGACTTCAAGAAAAACTATCTTGCGGTCTCACAAAATGGCGCGAAAGCGATCGATTATCCATACGCCTATATCGCCCCAACCAACACAGGCTTGTTAGCGACCAAAGATCTTAACGGTGACGGTGAAATCAACGTACCAGCCGATACCTATGGCTTTGGCTTCTACCATGGTCAATACGGTTTTATCGTGCTATCTAAATACCCATTAGATACAGATAACATTCGCTCTTTCCAAAAATTCCTATGGAAAGATATGCCTGGCGCAGTACTGCCAAGCAAAGAAGATGGCAGCAGCTTCTACACAGAAGAAGCGCTATCTGACTTCCGTCTATCCTCTAAAAACCATGTTGACCTACCTGTCACCATTGGCGACAAGACGATTCACCTACTGGCTATGCACCCAACACCACCAGTATTTGACGGCCCAGAAGATAGAAATGGTCGCAGAAACTATGATGAGCTGCGTCTATTCTCTGACTATGTCAGCGATGATGTGACAAAGTCAGCTTACCTTATCGATGACAAAGGCGTGAAAGGCGGTCTTGCAACCGACGCTTCTTTCGTTATCGCGGGTGACTTAAACGCCGATCCTGTCGATGGTGACTCTTACAACTTTGCCATTCGTCCACTGCTAAGCAACAGCCGTGTTTCTCAAGAAGTGGCTGTAGGTAATTACCTACCACAGAGTAAAGGTGCGGCCGAATACCAAACCGACAAAGCCTACTTTGGTGTTGCTGACAGCTGGACCCAGCTATTCCCACTGCGATTAGACTATGTACTACCTTCTGCCGATCTTAAGGTTATTGATTCTGGTGTTTACTGGGAGCCAAAAGGTAGCGAACACAGATACCTATTTGAAAATGCTGAAGGTGAGCAAGGTAAGAGTGTCACTTCAGATCACCGCCTAGTGTGGGTTGATATCCAGCTAGATAAATAGGTTCTAACCGTTATCAGCTTATTGCTCAAGTCTAAAAACTCGTTATTGGCTTGAGCAAACAAAAAAGCCCCCTAATCAGATTAGGGGGCTTTTTAATGGCAAAGAGTTGAGCGGCTAAGCGCTATAGTTGGCCGCAATTTGTGCCGCTAGCTTGGCATTGTTAAATACCAGCTGAATGTTAGATTTTAGGCTGTTACCTGCAGTTTTCTCTGCCACTTTAGCCAATAGGAAAGGCGTCGACTGCTTACCTGAAATGCCTTTTTCATCCATTTCAGCAACCGCATCGATAATCACTTGATCGATTTCGGCTTTATCCATAGCAAACTCTTGCGGAATAGGGTTAGCGATCACCATGCCGCCTTTAAGTCCCATATCCCATTTAGCTTTCATCGCTGTGGCAATCTCTTTCGCACTATCTAGTCGGTAATCGACACCAAACTCACTCTCGCGAGTATAGAAAGCTGGCAATGTATCGGTTTGATAACCCACAACTGGCACACCATTAGTTTCTAGATATTCAAGGGTAAGGCCAATATCCAGAATAGACTTAGCGCCCGCACAGACAACGGTCACATCGGTATTCGCCAACTCTTGTAGGTCAGCAGAGATGTCAAAGGTCTCCTGAGCACCACGGTGCACGCCACCAATACCACCAGTTGCAAACACCTTAACGCCAGCCATAGCAGCCAGAATCATGGTAGAGGCTACCGTGGTTGCGCCATCGGCTTGCTTAGCCACAATAAATGGAATGTCACGGCGGCTAGTCTTAATCACATCTTGACCCGCCTTACCTAGATACTCGATCTCCTCTGGAGTCATACCCACTTTTAAGCGACCTTTTAGAATCGCTATGGTCGCAGGAATCGCGCCGTTATCACGAATAATTTGTTCAACCTTAAGCGCAGTTTCCACATTTTGCGGATAAGGCATACCGTGGGAAATAATGGTCGACTCTAATGCCACCACAGGCTTGCCAGCATCGATTGCTGCTTGAACTTCTGGGTTAACATCTAGGTATTGCTCTAACATACTGACTCCTTTAGCACTCGGTTTACCGAGGTTTCAGACATATTGGGGTTTATCGTAGCCAAATGGGATAGGGCTACAACAGCAGCGGCCATGGCGAAATGAGTTGATTGCTCAACCGGCCACTGCTTAAGAAAACTATGGGCAAGCCCAGCAAGGAACGCGTCTCCTGCACCATTGGCATTGGTCATGGCAACGGGAATCGCTGGCACCAGTGCCTGTTCGACACTCTGTGGCTGGCTAGCATCACTATAAAATACACCTTGGCTACCCATACTTAAGAAGACACGTTTGACACCTTGCTCATGGAACCAGT
Organism: uncultured Shewanella sp.; assembly: GCA_947503555.1. Lineage (GTDB taxonomy): Bacteria > Pseudomonadota > Gammaproteobacteria > Enterobacterales > Shewanellaceae > Shewanella. Next base: position 219,223 of record CANNEE010000005.1, on the reverse strand, counting down.
TGGCAAGTTGCGGCAGCTGATCATGACTCTCGACATTGATGCCTGAGAGCTGCTGCGCTTCTTTCAAGTTGGGTTTCAAGGTATGGATGGCGCTGAGATAAGGCTTTAATTTACCCGCCTTAGCGCAGGATACGGTATCGACGAAGATAGGCTTGTCAGCGAAGTTACTCAATAGATACTCGAGCGCATCTTCACTTAAGTTTGTATCAAGGATAATGAGCTCGGCTCGACGTAGTAGCTCTGCATGATGCTTTAGCATCTCGGCATTAAGGCGCTCTAAAATGGCCATATCATTAATTGCCACATGCATATCACCTTCACCATCAAGCACTGAAAGGTAAGTCGACGTCGCAGCGTCACTGAGTTGCAACATGGCTTTCATATCAACACCCGCCATCTGCGAGTGCTGCATAATCATCTGGCCATAGGTGTCTTTGCCGATAGCAGAGATTAAACGAGTATCAGAACCGATACGCGCTAGGTTCTCGGCTATATTACGTCCAACGCCACCAGGGGAGCAGCTAACGCTACCAGGGTTAGAGTCGCCAGCTTGAAAACGACCACTCGGGCGACCCAAAATATCCATATTGGTGCCACCTATGACCACGGCAAACTTGTTCTGTGCAAGGATATAGCCCTTGCCTCGAATCACACCCTTGTTGGTCAAGTTCATAATATGTCCAGCAACCGCTGAACGACTAATACCGAGTTGCTCAGCAATACTTTGCTGCGCAATGAGAGGATCTTGCTTTAATAACGCCAGTATCTGTTGTTCACGTTCCGTCATAATCAGACCTACTGCTAAAATCACCTATTGGCAAAACAAACATTTAACCAGCAAACTGGAAAATGAATACTCATTTACCTGCAGCCAAAACCAAACATTTGTTTGCAAACCCAACTTTTGTTTAACGCTAAATAAAAGCAGAGTAATAAGCAAGCAGAAACTGATTACTTCTACGACATATGTGAGCTAGATCAATACAGATTAGATAGTTATTAGTATAAGTTCGATATCTATTCGCGAGAATTAGATGCCGATTAGCATAGATTTGGCCACTACCGATACAAAAGAGATGACTTAATTGCAGCTCGAAATAGGCACTAAGCTAACCATCTTGAGAGCTAAGCATATAAGGTACATAGGTATCATATAGTGACAGCACTCGTTATCCCGAGCTGAGCTTATTTACGTTTAGCTAATAGCCTATCTAATTGATTGGCAAATGCCTGACGTTCTGCCTGACTTAATGCCGATGGGCCACCGGTTTGCACACCACTGGCGCGCATTGTCTCCATAAAATCACGCATATTTAGCTTAGCCTTGATATTTTCATGGCTATACATTTCGCCCCTAGGATTGAGCGCAAGACCACCTTTAGTGATCACTTCATCAGCCAAGGGAATATCTGCGGTAATCACCAAGTCACCGGACTCCAAGCGTTTGACTATCTCATCATCGGCCACATCAAACCCAGAGGACACTGTCAGCATACTAATAAACCTAGATGGCGGCACTCGCATAGTGTGATTAGCGACTAAGGTCACTTGTGTTTGAGTGCGCTCAGCAGCCCTAAATAGCGTTTCCTTAATCACGGCGGGACAGGCATCGGCATCGACCCAAATTTTCATGATTTCCCCTCGGTTGTTACCTCATTCAAATTGTCGGCGACTATAACACGCAATAAAGTCAGCCCGATAGCAAGACATAACGATTACACAAATGCTAGATTACCCCACATCAAACATCACGATTAATGCAACTATGTTTACTCAAAGCAGCTTTTCGTTTTTACATGAATTAGAGCACAACAATAACCGAGAATGGTTTAAAGCCAACCAAGACAGGTATGAAAACACAGTGCGCACCCCAGCACTGATGTTCATTGAAGCTATGCAGCCTCACATTCAAGGGCTTTCTCCAAGGCTAACCGCAGTTGCTAAAAAAGTGGGTGGCAGTCTTATGCGCCCCCAAAGAGACAGCCGCTTTAGCAAAGATAAAACACCCTATAAAACCAATGTCGGTATTCAATTTCGACATTTTCAAGGTAAGGATGTTCATGCTCCAGGGCTTTATATTCATATCGCTAACGATAGCTGTTTTGTTGGTGCCGGCGTCTGGCATCCAGATTCAAAGTCCCTAAACAAAATCCGCACCTGTATTGATGAAAACCCCAAGGCCTATCTCAAAGCTATCTCACAACTAAGCGAAGCGGGCTTTACCATGGCTGGCGATAGTCTCATTCGCCCACCCAAAGGATTTGATAAGACTCACCCACTGCTTGATGAGCTAAAGCGAAAGGATTTTATTGCGGTCAAAGAGATTTCGGCCAAACAGGTAACCTCATCGAATTTTGAGCAGTTTTGCAATGAGCAATTTACCGAGTGCCAAAGGCTGATGCATTATCTCTGCTTTGCCTTAGAGCTGGATTATTAAAACCTCAATAGAGAGGCGGTAATAAATCTGATAGACTTGCCGCCCTTAATTATTCAACGGCGCATCGCGCTAGTTAATCAGTCAGGCAAGGTTAATGGCGACATCACAAGCAGACTCTTCTCAAGCAGACGCTTTTGGGCTTTCATTTCAATTCACGATTGAAACACCGAATCAAAAGCGCGCTGTCAGTTACGCTAACACTATAGCTAGGCTATTTAACCAGGTGATGGAGACCAAACAGCCTGCCGACAGAGTGATAGCCAACTATTTTAGAGAGCACAAAAAGCATGGCTCTAAAGATAGAAGAGTGATCAGAGAAACTTTCTTTGGCCTGTTTCGTTGGTGGGGTTGGCTTAAGCAACTGCCATCAAATCAAGATGGACTAATTGACTTCAATCAGCTCTACCTGTGCGCCCAGTTAGAAAAGCACCCTTGGGCTAACATTCACCATGTTTGGGCACAAGTTTCCGCTATCAGACCAGAAGATAACCAAGGGCTCGTCAGTTTAGAGGACAGGCTGAACTACCTTGCCAACTGCTATTCCAATATTCAGTTTGATACCAAACAGCTATTACCCGACTGGTTTTGGCAGCAGATCTCCTTGCCTGAAAATAAACATAATGAATTTATTCGCATCATGATGACGCGCCCACCTATTTGGTGTCGAACCCAAGGGCTCAAGGTTAGCGATGCGATTAAACAACTGCTAAAGCAAGATGTTCCTGCACAGGCCTCGACTCACTTTGACGATGCCCTGAGCCTTGGTAGTAAAAGCCTCAACCTTGATGGAGTGACGCTTTATAAAGAGGGCAAATTAGAGATCCAAGACCTTGCCTCTCAAGTCATTGGCCATGTCTGTGCACCAAAACCAGAAGAGCATTGGTGGGATACTTGTGCTGGTGCAGGTGGAAAGAGTCTACAGCTTAAAACCCATATGTTGGCTCAAGATAGTCAGGCTAAAGGCAGTATCACAGCATCGGATATTCGCCAAGGTCCACTAAAAGAGCTACTTAAACGCGCTAAAAGAGCGGGCTACAAGCATATCGACATTGCACCATGGCAATCAGATTCATTACCCGTAACAAAACTGTTTGATGGTGTGTTAGTTGACGCTCCATGCTCCTGTCTGGGCACATGGCGACGCAATCCAGATATGCGCTGGACAGATGATGAAACTGCAGTCTTGAGTAAGCCAGAATTGCAACTTGATATTCTTAGCCGCTCAAGCCGCGCCGTAAAACCTGGTGGCAAGCTTGTTTATGCAACTTGTTCGTTGGCAACAAAGGAAAATGAGAGCGTAGTAACTGAATTTTTAGCACTTCACCCTGAATTTTCATTAGAGATGCTTACTCACCCTTTCACCCAAGAGCAAAGCAAGATGTTAACGATTTGGCCCCATGAAGCCGATTGTGATGGCATGTTCGTCGTACGCATGATTAGGCAACGGTAACACGGCTGTGATAATGACTTCTGCATCAAAAGTAAGCCATTATTAGATAACAGCCCTTACTAGCTCGTCTAGGCTCATAAATACAAACGAATGTTAATTTTCGCATAATGAGCCTAAACAAATTTGCACATTAGTAGAAACTTAACATTCGAAAAATTAAGCAAAATTTTAACATAGTTATCTAAAGTAACCGAGTTTACTTTTTTCTGATTTAAATTGCTTAATTTGCCATCAAATAAAACAGTATGGCGTACTTTTGTTCAACTTTGACGCTATACTTCTATCTGCATAACTATAGATAGAAGGATGGATTATGAATACCAAGTTTACGCCTGTGCTAGCCCTTTCGCTGTTATCTAGTTTAACGCTTGTCGCTTGCGGCGGATCTAGCTCAGACTCAACTCCAACCACAGCAACCGTTTCTTTTGCAGTATCCGACGCGCCTGTGGATAGTGCTGACAATGTGGTTATCGCTTTTGACAAAATCGAACTTGCACGCAGTGGCCAAGATAACGTTATCATCGAAGTATCCGGCGATAACGGTGAAGACTATAAACAAATTGATTTACTTGCCTATCAAGGCTCAGATAGTGCGCTACTGTTAAGCGATCAAACCTTAGATATTGGCGTATATGATGAGCTCATTCTTCATATTTTGGATGAGTCAACAGGCTTAGATGTCAGCTATGTCAACGATCAAACAGGCCAAGTGCCATTAAAACAGCCTAGCCAAATGCTGCGCCTAGGTAGTTTTGAAGTGACAAGTGCTGGTGTGCAACGTTTTACTATCGAATTTGATCTCCGTACATCACTGGTGCAAAACCAAGGAGGCCAAAGATACAACCTTAAACCACATGGTGTAACCATAGTAAACAATGCAACTGTCGCTTCACTATCAGGGCAAGTTGATATCAATCTATTTAATGCTGGTGAATGTGAGTCGGATACGGGCAACTATGTCTATCTATATCCAGGTCATGATTTAAACACAGACCTATTAGTTGATAACTACGACCCAAGCATTAATCAAACCAATGAGCTACCAGAAGGCGCCGTGGCACCTGTTAACTCAGTTGCAGTCAACTATGAGTCGGGTAACTTTGGTAATTATGCATTTGGGTTTATTCCAGCAGGTGACTATACCGTTGCCTTTACTTGTAGTGCTGTTGATGACAATCCAGAGCAATACAATGAGATTGCTATACCAAACCCAACTAACCAGCTCCATGAAGTTGTGTTAACAAATGAGCAAGACTCTACTCAAGACTTCAATGAAATACAGCCTTAGACACTAAGGTATTAAGCTTGCCGTAACCCCTTAGGTTTACGGCAAGCTCCAAGGTTTTTCACTGGCTTTCCCCTATCTCACTCATCTTTTCAAGCAAAGTGCTAAATCAAGTTTAACGCCTTTACCCTTTATCTAGGCTCTACTCCTTTTCTCCATTCTCCTTTTCTCCTCTTAATAATTGCTCAAAATAAAATTGCACACAATTTAAATTATTTGTATACTGCTGACATCAATTAATAGGAGATTAAAAATGAAGCAGAGTATTTACGATATCAAAGTAAAAGATATTCAAGGAAATGAACATGATATGTCACAGTATCAAGGCAAGGTGCTATTGATCGTAAATACCGCTAGCGCCTGTGGCTTTACTCCCCAATACAAGGAATTAGAAGCCCTTTACCAAAGCTATAAAGACCAAGGTTTAATGGTATTAGGTTTTCCATGTAACCAATTTGGTGCCCAGGAAAAAGGTGACGAAGAAGCGATTCAATCCTTTTGCGAGCTAAATTTTGGCGTCAGTTTCCCGCTTTTTTCCAAAATTGAAGTCAATGGTGATAATGCCAGTGAACTATTTGAGCTATTAAAACAATCAGCACCTGGCTTACTGGGTTCCAAGTCAATAAAGTGGAACTTCACCAAGTTCTTAGTCAGTGCTGATGGCAACAAAATATTCCGCTTTGCACCAAAAACGAAACCTAGTTCGCTAGCAGATGAGATTGAAGCCTTGCTTTAACCAATTAATTTAAAAAGGATAAAGTTCACACCTTAATGAGAGGTTAATAAAAACCAAATTATTTTTGCCTATTTTTTGAACTTTATTGCAAGCTTAAGCTCAAATACTATGAACAGTGGAAGAGTTTTTTTCGTGTTCATCATTCTCCCAGGGACATTTAGCGCTGTCCCCTTGATCTAGGAATAGATCCCAAGGCAACCCACAAGGTTGCCTTCTTTTATGCCCTAATGTCAGCCAAACCACCACAATGTAAAGCTTGCTAGTTTCGGACTATCGAGCCAGCTTTTAAAATTATTTCAATTTTATTTGAACCTTTTTCGATTACACCACTCTGAATAAGGGTAACGAATTCTTCATCGTTCATCATCATATCCCTTGCGAGCAAGCAAGAGGGCAACAGCTAGCGCAGTGCCCACCTTGCCACTCGGTTTGAACAGTTTTGAAATAAATTGTTTTGACCACCCAAGCGGTGGTCTTTTTTTATTCTAATTACCCCACAAACTGATCTTCCTCTAAAAACCTAGACAATTAACGCTTGAGACACCAAGGCAAAAATAAATTGAATTAATTGCGATCTAATTTGAACCTTTTTCAATTATGCCACTCTGAATAGAGGTAACGAATTCATCATCGTTCATCATCATATCCCTTGCGAGCATGCAAGAAGGCAACAGCTAGCGCAGTGTCCACCTTGCTACTCGATTTGAACAGTTTTGAAATAAATTGTCTTGACCACCCTAGCGGTGGTCTTTTTTTTGGTTAAATCCTGCCGCTGAAAACCGCAGAAATTAGGGCTTGATTAGCTCCACAAGAAAATAAATTAAATTAATTGCGATCTACTTTGAACCTTTTTCAATTATGCCACTCTGAATAGAGGTAACGAATTCATCATCGTTCTTCATCATATCCCTTGCGAGTGAGCAAGATGGCAACAGTTAGCGCAATGTCAAACTCATCACTCGATTTGAACAGTTTTGAAAATAAATTGTGTTGACCACCCTAGCGGTGGTCTTTTTTTTGGTTAAATCCTGCCGCTGAAGACCGTAGAAATTAGGGTTTGATGAGCTCCACAAAAAATAAACTGAATTAATTGCGATCTACTTTGAACCTTTTTCAATTATGCCACTCTGAATAGAGGTAACGAATTCATCATCGTTCTTCATCATATCCCTTGCGAGCGGGCAAGGCGGCAACAGCTAGCGCAATGGCCACCTTGTCACTCGATTTGAACAGTTTGGAAAATAAATTGTGTTGACCACCCTTAGGGTGGTCTTTTTTTTACTGAGTTTTAGATCAAAAAAAGAAGCCGAAGCTTCTTTTTTATTTCAATATTAACCTGTAAGACTTAAGGCTCATCATCGCCCACTAAAATCTCATCAGACTCAGCAGGCTTACCTTGCTCGATTGCAATTTCAACACGACGATTACGCGTACGATTAACCGCAGAATCATTAGGAACTAAGGGCGCCGATGACGCCATGCCCACCACTTTCATCCGCTGCTGATCAAAACCTTTCACCTTCACCAGCTCATGGGCGACGGCAACAGCGCGCTTGCTAGAGAGATCCCAGTTAGAGCTATAAAGCTCATTACTGATTTGCATATCATCTGTGTGACCAGAAACAGTCACGATTCCAGGCACATCCTTAAGCAGCTCACCAACGGCGCGGACCACAGGTTTAAACCTAGGTTGTAAGAAACCAGAGCCTGAGGCAAAGGCCCCCTTTTCTCGAATTCTAATAATAATTTGCTGTCCTAATGACTCTAACTCAATGGCACCATCAACTATCTCTTTATTGAGCTCTTGGGCCATTTTCTTAAGCTGCTCATTGATCTTATCTTGAGCGGCAGAAGAGGCCTGTGTTTTCTTCGCTTCAGCCTCTTTTTGCGCTGTCGCAGAGGCTTGACCACCACGCTGCTCACCACGCTGTTGCTGAACACCACCAGCGGCATCATCATCCCCTTCTTGAAACTCGAGCATGGGCTGAGTGATCTCATTAGTTTGCTGGTTAATGATTTCAATGGGGGTGGGTTCTGGGCGCCCAGGTCTGAACTCCAGTGCAATCACCGAAGTCCCTTTAGGGATATCTTTTACATTGACTTTATTTTGCACACCAAAGGCATACTTCATCGACCCCGCTATCTGCTTAAACTTCATCACATCCATTTCAGAGAAAGCCAGCAGCAGTACGAAAAAGCACATCAACAGCGACATGAGGTCAGCAAAGGTTGCTAACCATGCAGGGGCGCCAGGTGGTGGGCATTCGGGGCATTTCTTTGCCATGGGTTATTCCCCATCCGTCGTATCGATATTTCGCTGCTTCTCTGCAAGATAATTCTTTAGGAAGCCTTCAATCACACGTGGGTTTTGACCGTCTTGAATCGCAAGTACCGCATCCATAATCAAGTTTCGATTAAGCAGCTCTTCCTTCATTCTTAACTCGAGCTTATCAGCGATGGGAATTGCAATCATGTTGGCAATCATGGCGCCATAAAGTGTGGTTAAAAGCGCGACCGCCATCGCAGGGCCAATAGATTTTGGATCATCCATGTTTGATAACATACCAACCAGACCAATTAGTGTACCAATCATGCCCATGGCTGGTGCCACATCACCAAAACTCTTAAATATGCCAACACCACTTTTGTGGCGCTCTTCGGTAAGAGCAATATCTTTCTCCAGTGCTTCACGAACCACTTCACCGTCATGACCGTCAACGAGCATATCCACCGCTTTTTGCATAAAGCTGTTATCGATTTGTGCTTCCTCTAGCGCAAGAAAACCACCTTTACGAGCAGCATCGGCCATAGTCACAGATTGCTCGATAAGCTCTTCTGGCTTATCAATTTTGAACATAAAAGCCTTCACAGCAATCTTTACCGCACCAAAAAATTGCTTCATGTTGTACTTCATCAGCACCACGAAGGTTGAACCACAGATAACAATCAATACCGAGGCGACATCAATAAAGATAGCGATACCACCACTGGTTGCCATAGCACCAATAACAAACGCAAATGCACCTATCAGTCCAATCAGGGTTGCTAAATCCACACCAACTCCTCAAACGCTTATAGCTAAATATCAGCCCTTAGCTAAAATTACCTATCATAAAAATGTTACCGTCAGTCGCTTTACGCCAACAGCAATGCTTGTATATAAAACAATCAGGTATTAGTTTTATTCTTATGCCATATTAAGCCGATATTTAGAAAATCACAAAAGACAAATCATACTCCTACTTTCTGTTATCGGACATTCGCGAAGCAAGTTTAGTGACATTTTAATTTAATTAACTAAATTACTTCCCTAAAGCGTGCTTTTGAGCAAATATCCATCGTATCAGTTTGACCCATGAGCGCCCCTGATATACTTTGTGTGACGCGAAATTCAAGGAATAATAAAAAGTGGCAAAAAAACCTGAGAATCTTAGTTTCGAAGAATCCATATCCGAATTAGAACATATCGTCTCAGAGCTAGAGCAGGGACAAGTCCCCTTAGATGATGCTCTGAAACAATTTGAACGAGGTATAAAACTCGTTCGCTCAAGCCAAGCTAAATTGGAAACAGCTCAGCAAAAAGTGTCAATCTTGATGGAGCAAGAAGAGGACGCTGCACTCGTAGACTTTAAAGCAACAGGTGAATAGTCGTGCTAGAACCAGCGCTCAAATCCTATCAAAGCAGAGTCAATCAGCAACTTGAACTTCACATAGATCGTCTCGAAGTAATCGACCCAAGCCTTAAAGCCGCCATGAAGCACGGCGCTTTAATTGGCGGTAAGCGCATTCGTCCCTTTTTGGTCTATGCCATCGGTGACATGCTGGGTGTTAAGCTTGAGATTTTAGACAATTGTGCAGCCGCCATTGAATGTATTCATGCTTATTCCTTAATCCATGACGACCTCCCCGCCATGGACGACGACGCCCTTAGACGTGGCAAACCCACGGTGCATATCGCCTATGACGAAGCAACAGCGATTCTTGCTGGTGATGCGCTACAAACCCTTGCTTTTGAGATAATCAGTCAACCTATAGATGGATTAGTTCCCCAACAGCAATTGGCTATGGTTAACGCGCTCGCAACAGCCTCGGGTTACAAAGGCATGTGTGGTGGCCAAGCCATGGATCTCAACGCCACAGATAAACAGATTTCCCTAGAGCAGCTGACCCAATTACACAACTTAAAAACAGGCGCCCTCATTAGCGCTTCGGTTAAGCTTGCCATCATTGCGGCCAATGCCTCTCAAGATGAAACACAAGCTTTGCTTGATTATGCCAACGCCATAGGTTTAGCCTTCCAAGTACAAGATGATATCTTAGATATCACAGCCAGCACTGAAGAGTTAGGTAAGCCGCAAGGCTCTGATACTCAGAGTAATAAGAGTACCTACCCACAGCTGCTAGGATTAGAAGGTGCGCAAGCAACAGCAGAAAAACTGATCCAAGATGCACTATCAGCTCTGGCAAAATTGCCATACAATAGCCAGTTAATTAAAGAATTCGCCCGTTATATTATTGAGCGAAGAGTATAAATAAGAGACGAAGTATCTCGTATGAGCCTGGACATTTCTCAATATCCGGTGCTGGCCCAAGCCAACACCCCACATGAATTAAAGCAATTGCCTCAAGCATTGCTGCCACAACTTGCCGACGAATTAAGACAGTTCTTACTGGAATCTGTCGGTATATCCAGTGGCCATTTCGCCTCAGGTTTAGGCACGGTAGAACTGACCGTGGCTTTGCATTATGTCTATAACACACCTTTTGATCGACTTGTTTGGGATGTAGGACATCAAGCCTATCCCCATAAGATTCTAACGGGTCGTCGGGACCGTATGCATACCATTCGGCAAAAAGATGGCGTGCATCCCTTCCCGTGGCGTGAAGAGAGCGAATATGACACCTTTAGCGTAGGCCACTCAGGTACTTCTATCAGTGCAGCTCTCGCTATGGCTGTAGCAGCTGAAAAAGAGCAAGCAGGTCGTAAGGTTGTCTCGGTTATCGGTGATGGCGCCATGACAGGCGGCATGGTGTTTGAGGCCATGAACCATGCAGGTGATCTTCATAACGATATGCTGGTTGTGCTTAATGACAATGAGATGTCTATCTCAGAGAACGTAGGTGCACTCAACAACCACCTTGCTCAGCTGATGTCGGGTCGTTTCTACACCACTATCAGAGAAAACAGTAAGAAGGTATTAAAGGGCATGCCTGTCATCAAAGAGATGGCAAAACGCACTGAAGAACACCTGAAAGGCATGGTAGTACCAGGCACCATGTTCGAAGAGCTAGGCTTTAATTATATCGGCCCAATCGATGGTCATGATGTCGATGCCTTAGTGGAAACCCTAAGAAACATGCGCAGCTTAGGCGGCCCACAAATTTTACATATCATGACTAAAAAAGGTCGTGGTTATGAGCCAGCAGAAAAAGATCCTATCGGTTGGCACGCTGTGCCTAAGTTCGATCCGAGCCAGTTTAAGAAACCCGCAACTAAGCCAAGCGATCCTAGTTTCTCTGAGGTATTTGGCAAATGGCTTTGTGATATCGCAGCAAAAGATGAAAAAGTCTTAGGAATAACACCTGCGATGCGTGAAGGCTCTGGCATGGTGGAATTTTCTCAAAAATTCCCTGAGCAATACTTCGACGCCGCCATAGCAGAGCAACATGCGGTGACATTAGGTGCTGGTTTTGCTTGCGAAGGCTATAAGCCTGTCGTTGCCATCTATTCCACTTTCTTGCAACGTGGCTACGACCAACTGATTCATGATGTTGCACTGCAACGACTGCCAGTCTTATTTGCCATAGACAGAGGCGGCATTGTGGGCGCAGATGGCGCAACCCACCAAGGTGCGTTCGACTTAAGCTATATGCGCTGCATTCCAAATATGATCATTATGGCGCCTTCAGATGAAAATGAATGCCGTCAAATGCTCTACACTGGCTACTGTTACCAAGATGGTCCAACTGCAGTGCGCTACCCAAGAGGCAGTGCTACAGGTGCGACTCAGGTTGAGAAGATGACGGCGCTGCCAATTGGTAAAGGGTTAATTAAACGTCAAGGTGCTCAATCAGGCACTAAAGTAGCCATGCTCAATTTTGGTACTACCTTAGCGGCAACGCTTGAGGCAGCGGAGCACTTCGATGCTACTGTGGCTGATATGCGCTTTGTTAAGCCATTAGATGTTGAGTTGGTGAAAGAGTTAGCCCAGAACCATGATGTGCTGATTACCGTTGAAGAGAATGCCATTATGGGCGGCGCAGGTTCTGGAGTACTTGAGCTGCTACAACAACTCAAGTTACCTATGCCAGTGTTGCAAATCGGTTTGCCTGATGAATTTATTAAGCATGGCGCTCCCGATGAAATAACCGAAGAGCTAGGGCTTGACGCCAAAGGGATTCAAAAGCAAGTTGAGGCTTTTTTGGCCTAACGATAAACAGACAATAAAAAAGGACTGCCTAGGCAGTCCTTTTTTATTGGGAGAATTAAGCTTTAAGCTTGAGTCTCGACGCTTCCACCACCTTGAGAAACCATTACCATGGCTGGGCGCAATAAACGCTCATTCAACTGATAACCTTTCTGCATCACCATCATCACAGTGTTGGCAGGGAAATCTGCACTTGGCTGCATGCCAATCGCTTGGTGTAAATCTGGATCAAAAGCCTCACCTTGTGGATCAACTTGCTTAACGCCAAATTTCTCTACTGAACTAATAAAGCTCTTTAGCGTTAGCTCTACGCCTTCGTACATCGCCTTAGTCGCTTCATCCTCTGCTGAGGTGCCTTGTAGTGCACGCTCCATGTTATCGATAACAGGTAGTAGCTCGTTAACAAACTTCTCTAAAGCAAACTTATGTGCTTTTTCAATATCCATAGCACTACGGCGACGCATATTGTCTACTTCAGCAGCAGCTCGAATAACAGAATCTTTCTGCTCATCAACCTTGGCATTAGCCTGTTCAAGAGCCTGCTCTAGCTCCTCGATACGGAAGTTAGCCTGAGTCAATTCATCAATTAGACTTGCCTCTTCTGTTGAAGCTTCAACTTCAACTCCCTCTTCAACTTGCTCCACTTCTGCTTTGTTTGACTCGTTGCTCATTATTACTCCAGCTAAAAATGCTTTGTTTCTGCATACTCTGGGCATATTATGGGGATCAAATCTGACGTTTCAAGCCTTATCTAAGACAAATATGACAACAAAGTTCCGTACAATCGGCCTAATTGGCAAACCACACCATAAAGGGACCAATTTAACCCTTAAGCGTCTGCACCATTGGCTGAGCATGCAAGGGTATCAAATCTTAGTTGAAGAGCGGGTCGCTGCCGATTTAGATATCAAAATCGATAAAGTCGATTTACTGGAGATAGGTCAGCGATGTGATCTGGCTATAGTAGTCGGCGGCGATGGCAATATGCTAGGCGCAGCTCGAGTGTTAGCGCGCTATGATATCAGTGTGATTGGTGTCAACCGCGGAAACCTTGGCTTTTTAACAGATCTTCCTCCAAATGGCTTTGAAGAGCAGCTTGCTCAAGTGCTTGATGGACAATTCGATGTCGAGGAGCGCTTTCTACTCGAAGCTGAAGTGCATCGCCACGGCGCGTTAAAGGCCAGCAATTCAGCGGTCAACGAAGCGGTATTACATCCAGGAAAAATCGCTCATATGATTGAATTTGAAGTCTATATTGACGACAAGTTCATGTATAGCCAGCGTGCAGACGGTATGATTGTCTCCACTCCCACTGGCTCAACTGCCTACTCACTTTCTGCTGGCGGGGCCATACTTACACCAAACCTTCAGGCACTTATTCTAGTACCTATGTTCCCTCACACCTTAAGCTGTCGTCCGATTGTAGTCGATGCTAACAGCACAATAAAATTAGTCGTCTCCCCAGACAATGGTGAAAATCTAGAGGTGAGCTGTGACGGTCACGTCACATTAGCCGTATTACCTGGAGACGAGATCATAATTAAGCGCAGTATTGAGAAGCTACGCTTGATCCATCCTAAGGGTCACAACTATTTTCACGTACTGAGAAACAAATTGGGCTGGGGAAGTAAACTTTTTTAACATTTACGTGATAAAAACCTTAGGATATTGACTTACAAACCTGTCACCCAAACGTCTTACAGCAAAAGGTAGTCTCAACTACCTTTGCCTTCATCAATTATCAGCCTAAATTAGAGCTTTCAACCTAAAATCACTAAGTAATTGTTTTATAAAAAATTAAACCAATAATTGCAAAAACAATTATTTAACGAAATCAGCAAGTGTGAGCCACATCACACCACACTTTCGTCTTCTCGGTCTGATGAAAAAACAATTTTGAAATAAATAGATCAGATATTTCCATGTTAAACCATCAAATAGAGTATAAACTTTAATTTATATTCTATTTTTACCTTTTTTTAACCACCGATAAACAAAGAGGTTATATATTGCCCATTTTTTTAGTGATCATGATCACAGGTCGGAGAACGCAAGTAGAGATAGATCTCCCACGCGGTAAATTTCATGCTGAACTTGGACTACAAACTGATCTAGATCATATTAGCGAAGTTCAAATTAACGTTTATTACGCACACTACCTATAAATAAAGATGTAACTGAAGACCTGGCATAAGATCAGGCGCAGGTAGAAATTCAAATAAATGAAGCAACCAAACACAAAGAGGCTAGCATGACCTTTATTCAATTACTCGCAAGCTTAACGCCGGTAATCAGCGTAATGCTATTTTTAGTATTACTTAAGATGCCTGCATCCCGGGCTATGCCCATTTCTATGATCCTCACAGCTTTAGCAGCTGTGTTCGTTTGGCAAATGGACACGACATTCCTCGCAGCCTCGGTTGTTGAAGGTTTACTTGCCGCAATCACACCGTTAACCATTATTTTTGGTGCGGTATTCCTACTTAATACGCTTAAATATTCTGGTGCGATGGATACCATTCGTGCCGGTTTCACTAACATCAGTGCCGATGCCCGTGTTCAGGTCATCATCATCTGTTGGTTATTCGGTGCATTCATCGAAGGTAGTGCCGGTTTCGGTACACCTGCTGCGATTGGCGCACCATTACTAGTACTACTAGGTATTCCACCTGTCGCAGCAGCGGTTGTTGCTCTGATTGCTGACTCTGCTTCAGTATCTTTCGGTGCGATTGGTCTACCTGTACTATTCGGTATGGAGCAAGGTCTAACATCTGGTGGTGTTAACATGGCTGCAGCTCAAATTGCCGAGCACGGTACTAGCTTCGCAGACTATGCACAGTTCATTGCTATGCACATGACTACTATCGATATGATTACTGGTACGCTAATCCCACTAGTAATGGTATCTATTCTGACTGGTTTCTTCGGTCGTAAGAAGTCATTTGCTGAAGGTCTAGCTATCTGGAAATTCGCTATCTTCGCAGGTTTAGCATTCACTATCCCAGCATTCACTATTAACTTCCTAGCGGGTCCTGAGTTCCCATCTGTAATTGGTGCTCTTATCGGTATGGGTATCGTTATCCCACTAGCTAAGAAAGGCTTCCTACTTCCAGCTACCCCTTGGAATGACTTCGCAGAAAACGAAGGCAAGCAAGAAAAAGCAGCGACTGGTGAAGTTAAGTTCTCTCAGCTTGCAGCATGGACTCCATACCTAATCATGGCAGGCCTACTTGTACTATCTCGTGTAGTAGCTCCTTTCAAAGCTTGGTTACTTAGCTTCAACCTTAAGTGGACAGGCCTTCTTGGTACGTCTCTGGGTTCTGGTTTCAAGACCCTATATGCACCAGGTGCTTTCTTCGTAGCAGTATGTATCTTAGGTTTCTTCCTATTCAAGATGAACTCTAAGGCAATCAAAGATTCTGTTGGCGTATCACTAAAATCTATGATCCCAACATTAATCTCTCTAGGTGCTTCTGTACCTATGGTGAAAATCTTCCTTAACTCTGGTACTAACAGTGCAGGCCTAGACTCTATGCCTGTGGCACTAGCAGACGCTCTAGCAAGCTCTATGGGTGCAGTTTGGGCTTGGGTTGCTCCAATTGTTGGTATCTTCGGTGCCTTCTTATCTGGTAGTGCAACTTTCTCTAACATGATGTTCTCTGGTCTACAATTTAGTGTAGCGGAAAATATCGGTGCTAATCCTGCCGTTATCCTAGCCCTTCAAGGTATCGGTGCTAACGCAGGTAACATGATGTGTGTAATGAACGTAGTTGCAGCGGCAACGGTTGTAGGAATGGCTGGTCGAGAGTCAGAAATCATCCGTAAGACAATGCCAGTAGCACTAAGTTACGCACTGATAGCGGGTACTATCGCCACCATTTGGGGCGGTTACTAATACCCAACCCTATCAAGCAAAAGCCGCATTAGCGGCTTTTGCTGTATAAATATAATAGCGAGCTAGAGAGAGTTTCCAATGTCGATAAATTATAAAGACGTTGTTGCGGATTTGCGCAACGCGTTGGGTGACGCGCCCGTAAGCGATGAGTATGTACGCCGTTTTGCTTGGTCAACCGATGCAAGCTACTTCAGAATCGTCCCAGAAGTGGTAGTTCACGCAGATACCGTTGAACAAGTCAAACAAACCTTAGCTGTAGCCAGAAAACATAGCGCTCCCCTTACCTTCCGTGCCGCTGGTACCAGTTTGTCTGGTCAGGCGATAGGTGAAGGTATTTTGCTTATTCTTGGTCATGATGGCTTTAGAAAAATTGACGTTAGCAGCGATGCAATGAAAGTGACCTTAGGTCCTGCTGTCATTGGCGCTGACGCTAATGCCGTACTTGCTCCCCTTAACCGTAAAATAGGTCCAGATCCAGCCACAATTGCATCAGCCATGGTCGGTGGTATTGTCGCAAATAATGCTTCAGGTATGTGTTGTGGTACCGCAGAAAATAGCTATCAAACCATAGATTCAGCTAAACTGGTTTTTGCCGATGGCACTGAGCTTGATACAGGTTGTAATAATTCAAAAGCAGCCTTTAAACAATCCCACGGCCATATTCTAGATACCTTAAATGAACTCTCACATGAGACCCGCCATAATAAGGAACTAGCGGATAAAATCCGTAAGAAATTCGCCATTAAAAATACCACTGGTTACGGCATTAACTCTCTGGTCGATTTTAGCGAGCCCTTCGACATCCTTAACCACCTAATGGTGGGTATGGAAGGTACTCTGGCTTTCATTAGCGAAGTGACATACCACACTGTTAATGAAGCTAAATTTAAAGCATCTGCCATGGCAGTTTTCTATAATATGGAAGATGCTGCACGCGCGATTCCGTTAATCAACGGTGAAAGTGTTGCCGCTGCCGAACTACTAGACTGGCCATCCATTAAAGCGGTTACAGGTAAACCAGGTATGCCAAATTGGCTATCAGAACTACCTGAACTGTCAGCAATTTTGCTGATCGAGTCCCGTGCCGATGATGCAGATACCTTAGAAGAATACACTCAAGATGTGATTCAAAAGCTTTCACCTTTTGATGTTATTCGCCCTGTGACCTTTAGTACAGACCCAGCAGTATTCAATGAATACTGGGCAATGCGTAAGGGGCTTTTCCCAATCGTTGCTGGTGAGCGTCCAAAGGGCACATCAGTTATTATTGAAGATGTGGCATTTGAACTTGAGCACTTAGCGGCAGCAGCAAGTGATATCACCGAGCTATTCCATAAATACGGTTACCCTGAAGGCTGTATCTATGGTCACGCATTAGCAGGTAACTTCCACTTCATCATTACACCAACCTTCTCGACTCAAAAAGATATCGATAATTTCCAAGCCTTTATGGACGATATTGCCGATATGGTGATCAACAAGTACGACGGTTCAATGAAAGCTGAACATGGTACAGGTCGTGCGGTTGCACCTTTTGTTGAAAAAGAATGGGGTAAAGAAGCAACGGAATTGATGCATAAGATCAAAGAGTTATTCGATCCTCAAGGCATACTCAACCCCGGTGTTATTCTTAACACTGATGATGAAATCCATGTTAAGAACATCAAGCCTTGCCCTGTAGTCGATGACTTTGTCGATAAGTGCTTAGACTGTGGTTTCTGTGAAAAGACTTGCCCTACTTCAGCGCTGAACTTCACTCCTCGTCAACGTATTGCCACCCTTCGTGAAATCGAGCGTTTGGAGCAATCCGGTGATAAACAAGCAGCAGCCGAACTCAAAGCAGCAGCTAAATATGATGTGGTTGATACCTGTGCCGCCTGCCAGCTATGTACCATAGCTTGCCCAGTCGATAACAAGATGGGTCAGTTGGTTCGCAAGCTAAGAACCGAGTACATCACTCCTGGCCAGCAAAAGTTCTTGGACTTCCAAGCTAATAACTTTGGTGCGGTCAATGGTGTGATTAGTGCTGGCTTCGATATGTTAGGCACTATTCACAAAATCACTGGCGACGGTATTACCGGTGCCATGATGAAAGCGGGTCGAGCCATCAGTAGTGAAGTGCCATATTGGAATCCTTCATTCCCGAAAGGCGGTAAATTACCCACGGTTTCAGCACCAAAAGCTGGGCAACAAACAGTGGTTTATTTCCCAGCCTGTGGTGGTCGCACCTTTGGACCGACTCCAGTTGATACCGACAAACGCCCATTACCAGAAGTCGTGGTTACGCTTCTTGAGCGTGCCGGCTATAACGTGATTACTCCTGAAAAAACACGCGATCTCTGTTGTGGTCAAATGTGGGAATCTAAGGGTGATTTCAAAAATGCCGACGCCAAACGTCAAGAGCTGATCAATGCGGTAGCGCAAATGACTGACGCAGGGAAACTTCCAGTTATCGTTGATGCTCTGTCTTGTACTAAACGTACTTTAGGTGGCAACCCCAATGTGAATATTGTCGATCTTGTCGAGTTTATGCATGACGAAATCATGCCGAAACTTAAGATTAATAAGAAGTCGCATGCGGCTCTGCACTTAGGTTGTAGTGCTAGAACCATGCAGATGGAACCTAAAATGCAGGCCATCGCGAATGCATGTTGTGATCAAGTCATTCGTCCGGCTGGAATTGAATGTTGTGGTTATGCTGGTGAAAAAGGCTTGTACAAACCTGAAATTAACGCGGTAGCTCTGCGAAATATCAAGAAGCTAATCCCTGTTGATGTTAAGGAAGGTTACTATGCAAATCGCATGTGTGAAGTCGGATTAACACAACATAGTGGCGTCCCATACAGGCACCTAGCATATTTGTTAGAAGAATGTACACGATAAACGTGAAATAGCTCAAAAAAAAGCCCTGATTAGCAATAATCAGGGCTTTTTTACGAGATGGAGATCACAAACTAAAAAAGCATTTTTTGCAGTTTACTTTTTGACCTACTACCTTTAAAAATAAAAATAAAATCAACCAGTTAACACCTTCTCAAAAATGAGAATATACAAAAGCTTATTTACTAAATTAGCTCTATTCTTACCCACCCAGAAGACATATATTGTTCCTATAATTAAGGTACCAACAAAGCGTTAACACTCGCTTTTAAAGTACCGAGCAATGTCAGCCAACACAAGGGATAACACAATGAAAATAGCCCTTTTCATTCCATGCCTAGTGAACCAGATGGTACCAGAGGTCGCAATCGCTACCTTAGAGCTACTGGAGAAACTAGGGCATCAGGTCATTTTACCCTCAGGTCAAACATGTTGTGGTCAGCCAATGACCAACTCAGGATGTTTCAACGAGGCTAAAAAGACAACCTTAAAACTGCTTAACGCCTTCAAGGGTGTTGAGTGTGATGCCATCGTTTGTCCTGCAGCCTCGTGCCTGGTTGCTGCAAAAGAAAATTTCCACGAATTTGATGATAGCCGTGAAGCACAAGAAGTGATCAACAAGCTCTATGAGCTAACTGAATTCCTTCATGATGTTGCACCTATCAAGAAGTTCAACAAATCATTCCCTCATAAGATCAGCCTGCAGCTTAGCTGTCACGGTATTCGTATGCTGGATTTGGCTTCACCAAGTGAAGAGATGGGACCCAAGTACAACAAAATGGAAGCGATCCTTGAGCGTATCTCAGGTATCGAGATTGTATATCCAGAACGTAAAGATGAATGTTGTGGTTTCGGTGGCACCTTTGCACTAGATGAAGGCTCTGTATCTGGCAAGATGGGTAAAGATAAAGCCCATTACCATGCTGCTACAGGCGCTGCTTACGCAGTAGGTTTCGATCCATCTTGCTTATTGCACCTAGATGGTACGATCCGCAAGCAGAAGCTGCCTATCGAAACGCGCCATATTGCGCAAATCATCAACGCGGCACTATAGGGAGATCTCATTATGTCTAATGTTCACGCCCATAAGGCCGACATCTTTTGCCAAAATGAGCCAAAAGTTGACTGGCATTCAAAAGCACTTTGGTTTGTTCGTGAAAAACGTGACCGCGCTGCTGGCAGCATCCCTGAGTGGGAGCAAATCCGTGAACTAGGTTCACAGGTTAAGCTACATACGCTAACTCACCTAGCTGAATACCTAGAAGAGTTTGAAAAGAACTGTAAAGCAAACGGCGTTATCGTTCACTGGGCTAAAGATGCAGCAGAGCACAACGAAATTGCTCACAGTATTCTTGCTAAGCACAATGTTAAAAAGCTAGTTAAATCTAAGTCCATGTTGACCGAAGAGTGTCACATGAACCCTTACCTAGAAAAGCGTGGTATTGAAGTTATCGATACTGACTTAGGTGAGCGTATTATTCAGCTAGCAGAACAGCCACCTTCACATATTGTATTGCCTGCAATTCATATGAAAAAAGAAGAAGTGGGTGATCTATTCCACGAGAAGATTGGTACAGAAGCCGGCGCTTCTGACCCAACCTATCTAACTCGTGCAGCTCGTTCACACCTACGTGAGCACTTCTTAACTGCCGATGCCGCCATGACTGGTGTTAACATGGCAATTGCTGAAACAGGTAGCATTGTCGTTTGTACCAACGAAGGTAACGCAGATATGGGTGCGAACCTACCTAAGGTTCAAATCCACTCTATGGGTATCGACAAGCTAGTACCTAATATGGACGGCGCACACGTATTATTGCGTATGCTTGCTCGTAACGCTACAGGTCAGCCTGTTACTACTTACAGCACCTTCTACCGTGGTCCACAAAAAGGCGGCGAAATGCACGTCATCGTGGTAGACCAAGGTCGCTCTGCAATGTTGAAAGACAAGATCATCGGCGAGTCACTTAAGTGTATCCGCTGTGGTGGCTGTCTAAATACTTGTCCTGTTTATCGTCGTTCTGGTGGTCATAGTTATAACTATGTGATTCCAGGCCCTATCGGTATCGCCGTAGGTGCACAAGACGATGACACCAACTCGATTGCTTGGGCGTGTACTCTATGTGGTAGCTGTACTTCAGTTTGTCCGACCAAGGTTCCACTAGACCAGATTATTCATCGCCATCGTCGCCTTAAAGCTGAGGCTGGCAAGCTACCTTACGGTAAAGGCTCTTATATGCCACTAGTAGGTAACTTCATGGCGAGCGAAACTATGCTCAACTGCTCTATGAGCGTTGCACGTACCGCGCTTCGTATCCTACCAGGCGGCTTAATGAAGCCATTCTCTGGCGCATGGGGTAAGTACCGCGAGCTACCAGCTGGTGCCTCTTCAAGCTTCGAAGCTTGGTATAAGAAGAACAGGAGCAACTAAGATGTCTAGTAAAAATCATATTCTAAATGCTGTAAAGCAAGTGGCTATCGCGCCAGTGCCTATGCCAGAGATCAAGGTTGAAGCACGCACTGATGATCTTGTAGGTCAATTTGAAACTAACCTGAAAGCTGTTGCAGGTATCCTGCACAAAGAAGGTGGTTACGATGCTGTTAAAGCTCAAATTGACAAGTTAACCAAAGAAGGTAGCCAAGTTATCTCATTGGTTGATGGTATCGAAGGTAACCGCGAAGTACCTGAAACAACGGGTCACGAGCTGCAAAACATCGACTTTGCAGTAGTTAAAGGTCAGCTAGGTGTCGCTGAAAACGGTGCCATCTGGGTTGATATTGACAAGCTAGGTCAAAGGGTTATTCCTTTTATCTGCGAAAACCTCATTCTTATGATTGACGCTGATAGCATAGTACCAAATATGCATGAAGCTTCTAAGAAAGTAATACACGAATCAGGTGGTTTTGGAGCCTACATTGCAGGCCCATCTAAAACGGCTGATATCGAACAATCGTTGGTTGTCGGGGCACACGGTGCCTGCAGCTTAAACGTGTACCTTCTCTAACTCGCTATTAGAGCACAAGCCAAAGGCCGCGGCTTCGACAACCCGGCCTTTTTTTATGCCTGAAATTTATAGCGACAGCTAAAGCATGTTGAAATCAATTTGTACTTTAGACTTTGCCACTACTGGCTGGCCATTTTCAAACTTAGGTGCATAGCGCCATTTCTTTACCGCCTCTAAAGCAGCTTTACCAAACTTCTTGCCTCCTTCGACAGTAATAACTTCAGCTTCAGTCACAAAGCCCTGTTTATCTACCTTGAAGGCCACCTGTGCCATACCGCTTTTTCCAGCTTTCACATAAGACATAGGCCACTTAGGCTCTTTTCGATAAAGTGGGGTCTGATCCTGGTCATCTGACCAAGGTGTCATTTCACCTATAGCTAAACAGTGCTTAGTCGACTTATCACTTTCACCTTGGCGCTCATAGAGCTCGACTAATTTTGCATGTGATGTCAGCTCATAGGGATGATCATAGTTGAGCTTATCAAACTGCTTTACAACCTCTTCAAACAGCTCTGTAGCCTTTACAAACTTCTTCTGAGAAAACCTTATGCTAGCAGCAAGATAAGTCGTCTTAACGCGTTTGAGGGCGTCCTCTGGCAGTAGTTCGCTATAAGTACTCAATGCTGAAAAAACATAATTTTGTACTTTCCTATTGTATTCAGGTGTTCCGGCAAGACCCAATACGGTTTCTATCTGCATATCTGCGAGTAGAAGCTTGTCATCACTCTTTCTGGCAATCTCAAGCACTCTGTTGAAGTAGTCCTTCTTCTTAACCATATCTTTGCTAATTGAGGCCAAACCTAAAAGCGGGTCGACTAGCTCTACTCCATACTCACCATATTGCTGTTCATAAACACCAAGAGCAAACTGCAATAGCTCAGCAGCCTTAAGATTGCCAGAGGCCTTTTTCTCTTGATTATCAATAAGGGCGCTAGCCCAGTTTAATGCCAGATTTGCCATATCTACGCTATCTTTGCCATAAACAGATTGGGCTTGATTGTATGCATCTTGGGCCGTTGACAAGATAAGTTCAGGCTTCCCTGATGCTAGAGCATCTTGATAGGCTTGATAAGAAGATTTGAAATCTACCTGTGAAGCTTGGCTAGGATAAGAGGCCAAACTCACCCCGCAGAATAAAATAGATAATGAAAATTGCTTTAGATTCACTGTGATATCCCTATGTAAAAACAAAGATAACACTCTAGGTCATCAGTTTTAGAATAACAAGAGCAATTAATGGAGAGCTCAATGCTTGTTTAAGATGTTTAAGCTTAAGGTTTTCCTTCAGCTAACATTTTTATCAAATATTCAGGGGAGCCCTTACCCGGTTTATAATGGCGAATATAATGGCTGAGTTTACGATCAATCGTTTGGGTATGTTCAACGAACCAGTGAACAAGAAAACTCACAAACTCCTGCAAATTCTCAACGCTGTCTTCTAACTTATTTCGCTCATTTTTCAACTGTTTTATTAATTGTCTATGGAGCTCACTATGACTTGCAAGATCCGGATAATGGGTCATAAACATCAAGTTTTCTTCACTCAAAAAGTGAAACTCTGCATAGAAAACCACTTCATCGGCAAGCTTTAACAGGGCAGGTTTTCCCATATTTTGAGCGGTAATCAATTTGTTTACACAGGCAAGTAAATTCTTATGCTCAACATCTATCGCTTCTAAATCAACATTATACTTTTCTTGCCAAGGATAGGTATGCATCAACGTCTCCTCAATGAGCACTTTGGTATGACTAAGATTACAGCAGGCATACTGAAATAAGGAAAGTAACCCACAACAATGATGACAATAAATTCGACCAAGCTCCCATTTACAAACAGATCGCTATCGCGTTAACGTCACCAAGGCCTGTTCCAAGTAAAGCTTATCTAATACCTTGTCGGTAATGATTTCAATTCGAGAGTCCATTGCTTCATCTAGTTCGTAGGCATCGAGCTCGCCATCGCTCACATTTATCGCCACTATGCCCTCATCGGTGATCATGACTAATTTAACCCGAATTGCCTCTATGGACTTCACCAAAGTCACTAAGCTGCGTAACAAAAACTCATGGTTAATATCAAAAACCCAACCATAGGAGAAGAATCCTTCACCTTGATTTTCTTGGCGATAAATTCCACTCTCATCAAATTCGATCGATAGCGCAACTTCTGCCGACTGAACATCGAACAACTCAATACCCGACTTCCTTCTATTCAGTAATAAAGATGGCTGAGAGACTCTAACGTCACGACTTGGAATTAACTCCTGATTTAGCACATCCAGCAAAGTCTCAGGCAAAGGTAGGGAGTCAGAGTAAGGTAAAGGCGTGAGATGAGGTAGGCCTTTATTCACAAGATATTGAGTTAATCGCGCTAACTCGTTATCACTGTAACTATCAGACTTAGCCGCTAACACAAGGTTACTCACAGCAAGCTGCTGATTAAAGCTCTCATGCTCAGTATAACGCTCATCACTGAGCTTTCTCGCATCCACCAAGGTAATACAGCTCTTTAGTTTGATACTCTGCTTAAAGTGAGGCTCAGACAACATTGTTAAAATTGCCTGAGGGTGGCCCAATCCCGTAGGTTCAATCAGTAACCTGTCTGGCTTAGCTTTCATCAGTAGCTGATTAACGGCCACCTGCAGTGGCACTCCTGCTGCACAACAGATACACCCACCTGCAACTTCCTTAATTTGAATGCTCTTTTGTGTTTTTTGGTCCAATAAACTGGCATCTAAACCAATTTTGCCAAATTCATTAACGAGTACAGCCCAAGTTTCACCTTCAGGTTTATTCGCAAGCAAGCGTTTGATTAAAGAAGTTTTGCCTGTACCTAAAAAACCAGTAATTACATTGGTCGCCACTGCTTGCAATATCATCGTCTTTGCCACTTATACAAGAATGAGTTGATCATGCCCTAACCTTGGCAAAAAATACTAGCGCACTTTACGCAATTTACTTCCCTGATTAACCTTTCTTTTTCCACTACTCTCCTTAGCTGAGGAGAACTTACTCTTTGAGCTCCCCTTATTACTACGACTTGCCCTATCAGAGCGACGCTGTTGCTTGTTATCATGTTTTTGCTTACGCGCACCTTTATTGCTATCCAAGGCGCTAATCTGTCGATAGCGTTCTGGGAGTGGCGCTCCTATCTCATAACCTGCTAGTTGCCTTCTGGCAATTTGATATCCAAGTTCAACCTCTATCTCCTTCAAGGCCTTCTCTTCAGACGGGCTAATAAAACTAAAGGCCTGGCCACTTAATCCAGCTCGCCCAGTTCGGCCAATTCTGTGTACATAATCTTGGCTATCATCGGGCAACTCTAAATTGATCACTAAAGGCAAAGCTTGAATATCTAATCCTCGCGCAGCAACATCTGTTGCTACTAAGGCTCTGATTGCTCCAGATTTAAAGTCATCTAGCGCCCTATTACGGGCACCTTGGGTTTTATCACCATGAAAGACACTGGCTTTAACGCCATCGAGTTTTAACTCTTTAACATAGTGTTCAGCACTTTCTTTGGTGCTAGTGAAGACTAATACTTGCTGCCAATTGTTACGCCCTATCAGTTCAGCCAGCATCTCAGCTTTGCGTCTTTTATCGACGAGATACACACATTGCTCTATTCGAGCCTTGGTACTCTTAGTATCGATATTGATCCATGTGGGCGATAGCAACATCTTGTTGCTCAATTTGCGCACGCTATCGCTAAATGTCGCTGAAAACAGCATGGTTTGATGGGAAGGTGAAATCAAGGTTTTCACCTTTTCAATATCTCTGACGAAACCAAGATCTAACATGCGATCCGCCTCATCAACCACTAAGCAGTTCACATCAGCCAAAGACAGGCCATGTTGACCAATAAGATCAAATAATCGACCCGGTGTTGCCACGAGAATATCAACCCCTTGGGCGATAGCCTTACGTTGTGGATTAATATTGGCTCCACCGTATACAGCCTGAATTTCTACATTCAGCTGGCTTGCATAATTAGATAAGCTCTGAGCAACTTGAATGGCAAGTTCACGGGTAGGCGTTAATATCAAGCCTCTAAGACAAGGAACATCTTCTTTTGCAGCCATCACCATCTGTAGCACTGGCAAACCAAAGGCTGCGGTTTTACCCGTGCCAGTCTCGGCACAGGCCATCAAGTCTCCCCCTTTGAGCGCAAGTGGGATCACTTTCTCCTGCACTGGAGTTAAAGACAGATAACCACACTCAGCAACGCCTGAAAGCAGCTGGGACACAAGGGGTAAAGATTCAAATTTCATTGAGCAAGATTGCCTTAGCGCTAGTAAATATTGAAAGCGCGACAGTGTAGCAGAATCATACTTAAATAACCCTAATATCAAGTTATGTAAAGCCCCCTAACCCTGCAGCAGATCTTGAGAAGGACGTAAGAATTGCTTGGCAAACTCTTCATGTGTCACAGGTGGCGAATAATAGTAGCCTTGAGCATAGTCACAACCTGCAGCAGCTAAAATATCCCGTTGCTCTTGGGTTTCAACACCTTCAGCAATCACTTTCATTCCCAACTTATGGGCCATCACAATAATCGCTTCACATAACACTAAATCATTATCATCTATGCCCAAGTTACGAGTAAATGACTGATCTATCTTTAAGTAATCAATATCAAACTTCTTCAAATAGGCCAAAGATGAATAACCCGTACCAAAGTCATCTAAAGAGACCTGCACACCAGCATCCCGATATTGCAATAACTTCTCTGATACTCCAATGCTGGTGTCGAGTAATAACCCTTCAGTGATTTCGATACAGATACCTGACTTTGCCAGATTGAGCTCTTTTAACAATTCAATCCAGCGCTCAAACTCTTCACCTTCATCTCTAAATTGCACTGGTGATTTATTCACACTGATCTGAATTGCTTTACCATATTCTTCTCGCCAAGCAACGGCCTGTCTTGCTGATTGCTCAAATACCCAGGTACCTATATCGATAATCATTCCAGTGTCTTCAGCTACAGGAATAAATTCTGCAGGTGAAATATTTCCACGGCTTGGATGATGCCAACGAATTAAGGCCTCGGCTTTAAATACCTGCTCGGTTGTTAAGTCTACAATCGGCTGATAGAACACATTAAACTCTTGGTTTTTTAGGGCGTTACGCAAGTCTCTAATCAGTTCCATGCGGTAACGTGCTGACTCTTGCATCGACGGCGTGAAATAGTTAAATCGGTTACGTCCCAAATCCTTAGCCGCATACATGGCCTGATCGGCGTTCTTTAATAGGGTTTCCGGAGAATTGGCATCATCTGGGTACAAGGTGATACCTATACTGGCACTGATATAACTGGTCTCATCTCCCAACTGATAGGGCTCAGCTAAATTAGTCAATATTTGCTCAGCAACACGTTCTACCCCATGGTTATCGACAATGCCAGGGAGCACGATAATAAACTCATCTCCACCAAGACGAGCCACCACATCAGACTCACGTATGCAACGCTTTAATCTTTCCGCGGTTTCGATAAGTAGCTGATCACCAATATCATGACCTAAGGTATCATTAACTTCCTTAAAGTAGTCTAAGTCTAGAAACAGTAAGGCAAAGTGTTGATGGCGCCCGTTGGCTAGACTTATCTCGTGCTCCAAATACTCAAGGAACATACGCCTGTTAGGTAGCCCCGTGAGTGCATCATAGTTCGCTTGACGCCATATCATCTGCTCGGTATTTTTTTTGTCAGTAATATCAGAAAATAGCGCAACCCAGCGATTGACGTTTCCATCTTCATCTTCAATCGCATTTACCGTAAGCCAGACAATATACTCTTGATTATCAGCACTTTTTAGCCAAACCTCACCCTGCCACCTATGTTCGCTTTGTAAGGTTTCAAACAATTTTTTATAAAAACCTGAACCATTACGACGACTTCGAATAATACCAATATGCTGTTTAATCACAGTGTCGTAACTGTAACCGGTAATTTCACTAAAAGCCTGATTTACAGTAATAATATGGCCTTTTTGATCCATAACCGTCATGGCTTCACTGCTATTGTTATACACTGAGGCAGCTAACCGCATCGACTCCTGCACCCGTTTGGCATCTGTGATATCAGAGTGGACACCACACATTCTCAAGGCTTGACCATTATCATCACGGCTCACAACTCGCCCCGTATCAGCAATCCAACGGATCTCACCACTTCGAGATTGAATACGGTACTCAGCTTTGTAGTGACTGGTCTGTCCCGATAAATGGCGGCGTATTCGTTTTTCAAGCCCTTGTCTATCTGAAGGTAAAATAGCATCGACCCAAAGCTGTTCATTCTCAATGAGCTCGGGATAATCACAACCTAAAAGCTGAGCACAGCGTTCGTTACGAACGACCTTGTCCTGGACAATATTCCAGTCCCAAAGGCCCAAATCACTGCTCTCTAGCACTAATCCGAGTTGCTCTTGATTATCTCGCATCTCTTGCTCGGCTTGCTTAAGTGAAGTGATATCAAGCAAACCCGCGACCACCAGCTCAACTTTACCCGCGACTCGCTTACAGGCCACAGTCAAATGGACATAAACCACACCGCCATCTTTCGC
This sequence comes from uncultured Shewanella sp., assembly GCA_947503555.1. GTDB lineage: Bacteria > Pseudomonadota > Gammaproteobacteria > Enterobacterales > Shewanellaceae > Shewanella. The sequence goes on along the minus strand of CANNEE010000005.1, from coordinate 190,544 downwards.
TAAATAACGCTTATCTAGCTCATAGGAATCAATCTCTCCAGCTAGCATGCGCTCATAATGCTCAATATCGGCGCTGACATCATCTGGGTGTGTCAGTTTAATCCAGTTACTGTTAATCAACTCCTGCTCTGTATACTTGAGCATTTGGCAAACATAGGGATTAACTCGAATCCAGCGTTTATCCACAGATGAAATAGCTATACCTATATTGCCCACATTAAATTGCCCCTGAAACAACAGAGTATCTTGTAGACGTATTTGCTCGTCTCGTTCAATTTCAAGGTGTTTAGACAACAAGCCACCAATTAACATGGTGGCGATAGGAAAAACTGCAAGTAAGGGTAAGGCGAGATTAACCACTGTCTGCTGAGATAGGCCCATAGGCAAGAAGATCATCAATGCCAACATGCCAAGGTGAATCAACATACCAAAGCTATAGAGCTCTTGATAACCAATTTCAGCCAAAGAAGATTTACGTTTAGCTCGCCACAGTACGCCGACACCACCCGCTAAGAAAATCAGAGCTATGCTGATCCAAACGGTTTCACCTCCAAGACTATATCGATAGATACTACAGATAATGGCTGCAATGAGAGTCGGCACACCACCAAAGAAAAGGCCTGATACGCTAAAAAGTACGGATCTAGCATCGAAGAATAAACCTGGCTGCAGTTCCAGTGGCGTCATCATGATAATCACGCCGACCAAACCAATCACTAAACCAACAAGAAGACGCCAAAGTTGAAAATGGCGCCGACGTTGCTGCTTTGGCACCATGTCATAGAGATAGACCAGCGCAATCAACAACGCGGCATTTTGCGCTAAAGGAAAAAAGGCCCCTTTATCCATAAAGATTACACTAACCTTAATGCAGACTTATAACTTTTATACTAATTCACTTCCGCTAGGTGTAGCAAATTTGTTATAAAACTTGGTTATGAGTAAAGCTCTTTTAAATAGCGCGGTACTTGAGTTTGCCAATCAAACTTGGCTTGCAACGCCGCTTGTTCCATATTGAGCCAAATTTGAGAATCAAATAATTCAAGCGCCTCGTCAACACTAGAGAGTAAGGCTTTCCCCTGCTCTGTTAAGTTTTTGCCATTAAACACAAAGCCATATTGCCCTGGTAAGACTGTATCTCTTAAGCCTCCCACCCCATGGACTAAGCAAAGCTGACCTTGGGATAAAGCCAACATTTGACTGATCCCACAGGGCTCAAACGAGCTAGGCATAACAAACAGGTCTCCAAGACGATAAAGTAAGGTCGACAACTTTTCATCATAGGTATTCATAAACAAAAAGTTACTGTATCTAGCCGCTATCTGAGTAAACTCATCAGCGATTTTATCGTCGCCGCTGCCAAGCATGATGAACAAGCCAGAGTCTTGTGCACAGGCTAGTTGCTTTAGCATCTGCTCAAGCACGCAAACGCCAGAATCAAGAGTTTGCCGCAACAATAGCACCTTTTGATTTGTCAGCCGTCCAACCGATGTCAGTAGCATCTTAGGCCCAGACTTTATATATTTATTGCAGCGAAATTGATTGACTCTGCTTAAGGCTATTTGATCTTGGCTTCTCACCCACTGAAACTGAGCAAGACTGGTAATTATTGAGCCCTCAACCTCATCCAGCAATTCAGCAAAGGCCTTACGTTTTGCCGATTGACTCAGTCCTCGAACCCAGCGCTTACTCTCCTTGGGTTGGACATTAGAACGGCGCAGTGACTCACCAACCTTGTCATCCAAATGGCAACCATTGAGAATACCCACGAGTTTTCCTTGGCTGGCCGCGAGTTGCAGATCAGCTTCAAGGCCTTCACCACCAAAAAAGCCCAATTCTGGCTCTGACTTACGCAACACCTCTTCGACATACGTTGGCGATACTAAATGTACCTTATGAGCTAAATTAATCCCCATTCGCATAGGATTAACACAATTAGGATATCTAGGATCTATGACTTGCTGTCTCTGTTTAAGGCTTAGCGTGCGCCATAACTGAGGAAACCAGGCTTCAAAAGAGGAAGCCTCAAAATCTATCGGCCTAATACCCTGCAATGCAAGGTTATGTATGGTATAGACAAGTTTTAGCGATTTGAGCGAGACAAACTTAGGTTCAAAAGCCACCAACATGGCAAACATAGCCATATGCCAATCATGCAGATGTAGTACATCTGGCATAGGTAATAAACCTTGCAACAGGGCTGTGGCACTCGCCATAGAAAAGAGTGCGAACTTAGTCGCATCCTCGGCGAAAGGGCGCTCAGCACTACCTTGACTATATACCCCTTTATACTGCCCCTGAAATAGAGGGTGACTCAGGAAGAAGAAACGCACCGACTCTGCTTGAGGGTGATGAGATTGATAGATATCAATCATCTCCATTCTACCTGCAAAGGGGACTTCAAATTGAGCAACCCAAGTAGCATTGGCATTGGTAATCAGTTTTCCAAATGCAGGCATAACAAGATGGCAGCTCACATCTTGATTAGCGTTAGTTAGTGCTAAGGGTAAATCCCTTATTACGTCGGCCATGCCGCCAACCTTAGCTCCCTCAATCGCCCCATTTTCAGCAGCCAACATCAATACCTGCATTCCTTTTTCTCCCTGTTGTTTAAGTCCCTAATTTACCTACTGCTGTTATTCATAACCAAGCGGAAGACCTAACATATGCCGTGTGACCAACACTATGCCGTCTTTGGAAACCCTAAAACCACGTGCTCTATCATGCTCATGGTTATAACCAATCACAGTCCCTTCTGGAATAACACAGCCCCTATCTATGATGGCATTTTTAATCTTACAGTTACGCAATATCACGACATCGGGCAGAATCACAGCCCCTTCAACCAAAGAATAAGAGCAAACTCTAACCTCATTAAACAGCACGCTCGAACGTACTGTCGCACCAGAGATAATACAGCCTCCGGAGATAAGAGAGTCTAACGCCATGCCGCGTCTGTCATCGTCATCAAATACAAATTTGGCTGGCGGTAGCTGCTCCTGATAGGTCCATATCGGCCATCTATCGTCATATAGATTGAGAGCTGGAGTCGGAGAAAGTAACTCCATGTTAGCCTTCCAAAAAGAATCTAAGGTACCGACATCACGCCAATAGGCCTGTTCCCCTGGAAATGAGCTGCGAAATGGATAAGCAAAGACCTTATGCTCATCGATAATAGAAGGGATGATATCTTTGCCAAAGTCCCTTTCTGAGTCACTGTTGGCAGCATCCTTTTTTAACTGTTCAAACAGAAACTCAGTATTAAAGACGTAATTGCCCATAGAAGCGAGACACATCTCTGGGTTATCGGGCAAATGTTTTGGCAGCTGAGGCTTCTCTTCAAAACCAAGAATTCTATGGTTAGCATCGACTTCCATCACCCCAAAGGCTCCAGCGGCTTCCGCCGTTGGCACTTCAAGACAAGAGACTGTCATATCAGCACCACTCTCGGCATGGGCAGCGAGCAAGCCTGCATAATCCATGCGATAAATATGATCGCCAGAGAGAATCATGACGTATTTGGGCAATTCATGACGAATAATATCGATATTTTGAAATACTGCGTCAGCTGTTCCCTGATACCAATCTTCAGAATAACGCTGAGATGCGGGCAAGATCTCCACCGACTCTCCGAGCTCTTTTTTAAAGTGCCCCCAACCCCGCATCACATGACGAATAAGCGAATGAGATTTATATTGAGTCACAATTCCCACTCGGCGAATCCCCGAATTAATACAGTTAGATAACGGAAAATCGATAATCCGAAACTTGCCACCAAAATAGAGCGAAGGTTTGGCTCGCCAATCTGTTAATTCATGTAGCCTAGAACCTCGACCTCCAGCCAAAATCAGTGCATAGGTATCACGTGTCAAATTACTTATATAACGTGGACTTGGATTCGCCATTAATACTCACTCCTTGAGTTCAACTCATTTTTACTCAAAAACAACCAACAGAAAGAACCAAATAAAAAAGTCATAATTAAGCCTTCCAGATATCGTCACGGTAACCTGCTATGGTGACATCACTTGAAAATCGCCCACTGGCCGCGGTATTACGAATGCTCATCTGAGTCCATGCCTTATGATCTAAATAGGCTAAAGAAGCGCGCTGTTGAGCTTGGCGGTAGGCTTCGAAATCAGCAGCTATCATCCAGGGGTCGTGTGGACTTTTGATTGACGCAATTAAAGGGTCGAAAATGCCTGGCTCCAATAGATTAAAATGCCCACTTTCAAGCAAGTGCATCACACTTTCTAACGCTGGAGACTGATTAATAAACTCCTGAGGGTTGTAATGCAGTTTTAGCTCATCGACTTGTCTTGCATTTAGGCCAAACAGGAAGAAGTCCTCCTTCCCCACCTCTTGCAGCATCTCAATATTGGCGCCATCAAGCGTGCCTATGGTCAACGCACCATTCATCATAAACTTCATATTGCCTGTGCCAGAGGCTTCTTTGCCTGCGGTCGAGATCTGCTCAGATAGGTCAGTTGCTGGGCAAATTTTCTCCATGGCACTGACGTTGTAGTCAGGTAAAAAAGCAAATCTCAATCCAGCCTTCATATGAGAGTCTGAGTTGATCATATGGGCCACATTAGACGCTAACTTAATAATTAACTTAGCCATGGCATAACCCGGAGCCGCCTTGCCGCCGATTAACACACAGCGCGGCGAGGCTTCCTGTAATTCACCAGACTGAATTTGATGGTAAAGGTGAATAACATGCAGGATATTCAGCAGCTGACGTTTATACTCATGAATACGCTTCACCTGCACATCAAACATCATATTTGGATCAAATTCGACGCCACATCTTTGTTTTACTAAGTCGGCTAAAACTTGTTTATTTTCCTGCTTAACCTGACGCCACTGCTTCAGAAATTCAGTATCATCGACATAAGCATTAAGCTGCTTCAATTGGCTCAGATCTTTAGTCCAATCATCGCCTAGCTTACTGCTGATCAACTGGGTCAATTGAGGGTTACTTTGAATCAACCAACGCCTTGGAGTGACGCCGTTGGTTTTGTTATTAAACTTGTGTGGCCAAAGCTGATAAAAGTGTTTAAACAAGCCTTCGGTTAATAAGCGAGTGTGAAGTCCAGCCACGCCATTTACCGAAAAGCTTGCAGCAATCGCCAGATGCGCCATGCGAATTTGCGGGTAATCTCCCTCTTCAATAATCGACATCACCCTGAGCATTTCACTATTACCCGGCCAATGGTGTGCAACATCATCTAGGTATCTGGCATTGATTTCATAGATGATCTCTAAGATCCGCGGCAACATCTGCTCAAACATGCGCACGGGCCAACGCTCTAATGCTTCAGGCAACAAGGTATGGTTGGTATAAGCCATCACCGAAGTCGTAATTTTCCATGCCTGATCCCACTCAAGGTAATACTTATCGATCAATAGCCGCATTAGCTCAGGAATCGCTATGCTTGGGTGGGTATCATTAAGTTGCATCACATTAAGCTCAGCAAAACGAGAGAAATCCTCACCATACTGGTTAACCCAATTATTAAGGAGGTCTTGTAAACTGGCGCTTGAGAGGAAATACTGCTGCCTTAGCCTCAACTCTTTACCATTTTCACTGGCATCATTGGGATAAAGCACCATGGTTATCTGCTCGGCAAGGTTTTTTCTTGCTACCGCTTCGGTGTAATCACCTTGGTTAAACTCATCAAGATCAAAATCTTCTGTCGCTTCCGCCTTCCAGAGCCTAAGGGTATTCACACGGCCGTTTTTATATCCAGGAATCGGCATATCAAAAGCGACGGCCAACACATCATGGGTATCGGCCCAGCGAATATGAGTACGCCCATCTCTATCTTCATAGGTGCGTGTATGACCAAAGAAAGGAACTGTCACATTATGAACCGCTGAGCGAACCTCCCATGGATTACCAGAGCGCAGCCAGCGATCGGGACGCTCGACTTGATAACCATCCACCAGCTTCTGTGCAAACATGCCGTATTCATAGCGAATACCATAACCCGTTACCGCCAGATCTAGGCTGGCACAACTATCTAAAAAACAAGCGGCTAAACGCCCCAAGCCACCATTACCTAGACCAGCATCATGCTCCTCCTCTTCGATGCGCTCGAGCTCTATGGCGTAGGGCAATAGGGCTTCTCTTGCCTCCTGTTCAATATTCAGGCTCAATAAGCTGTTGCCAAGGGCTCTTCCCATCAGAAACTCCAACGAAAGATAGGCAACTTGCTTACGCTGATACAGGCTGTCCTGCTTACGTGTATTGCGCCAGTCATCAAGCATCTGCTCTTTTACTGCACTGGCCATCGCCAAATATAATTCATGGTCTTTAAGCTCATCTCGACCTAAGCTATAACGCATCTGTCGAGCAAAAGCCGCGGACAATGAATCACAAGGCTCTTGTTCAAGCATACCGTTACTTTTCGCCATATCGCTCTGTGCTTGGCTAGAAGCAGGCTGTTTATCACTATACTGAGGACTTTTTCCTTGTTGCTTCATCACTCCTCCAACTGACTCAAGTTGAATCAATAACAGACCTCGCTTTCCTAAGCCCTTTTCACCACCTTGGCAATGAAATAGCTCAGCGAAACTACAGCGATGTTAAGGGTTAACTCAAAACCCAGAACCAAACTCAACAAAAGTTAGCCCACTAAGCGACTAACTTGGCACTGAGCAATACAAAACTTTTACCTAATAACTGACAACACATATCGCTATCTAACAGGGGCTCACTTTCTTGAGAGTGCAGCAAACATTGCCACAGACTCACTCGAGGCAATTCTGGTACAGTGAATTCCATAGCTTGAGAATGAGCATTTAGCATTAATAGCAATATATGCTCCCCATCCCTTGGCAAATGAAGTTTTTCTTGGCCTGCCACAGATGCTTTAGTTTGACTGAGGTTATTTGCAGCACTATGACATTCTGAAAACACTCGGCTCTCATCATCTTCCAGTTCACCTTTTATGGCCAAGGTTAATCCATGGGCGTCCGAGTCATGCCAATGTTCACTGGACATAGGTATGCCCTGAGGGGTGTACCAGCTAAACCCTGTCAAGCTGTCTGCCTCAACCCCCATATGAATATAGTCTTGATGACATATAAATGGATAAGCTTTACGGATCGCAATCAATCGCTGGCAAAAACTCAACAATCCTTCATCATTTACTTGCCAATCTCTCCAGCTCAAGGGGTTATCTTGACAGTAAGCGTTATTATTCCCGTGCTGTGAATGACCTATTTCATCTCCGGCCAGTAACATAGGCACTCCTTGGGAGAGAAATAGTGACGCCAGCAAGTTTTTAGACTGTCTGCGCCTTATGCTCAGTATTTCGGTGTCTAGCGTCTCCCCCTCAACCCCATGATTAGCGCTAAAGTTATGGCTGTGACCATCGCGATTATCTTCACCATTAGCTAGGTTGTGACGCATGGCGTAGCTGACAAGATCTCGTAAGGTAAAACCATCATGGCTGGTAATAAAGTGAATATTGGCACAAGGCTTTCTTCCGCCGGCTTCAAATAAATCCGCAGAGCCATGAAACCTGCGGGCAAACTCTGGCAACATTCCCTTATCACCGCGCCAGAAACGACGCATAGTATCTCGAAACTTGTCGTTCCACTCGCTCCAACCGATAGGAAACTGCCCTAGACGATAACCACCAGGCCCTATATCCCAAGGCTCTGCAATAAGTTTTACTTGAGATAACACGGGATCTTGGCTCACGGCATCGAAAAAACCTGCACCAATTTCAAAACCTTGATCTTCTCGCCCTAAAATGCTCGCTAAATCAAATCTGAAACCATCAACGCCCATCACCTCAACCCAGTATCTGAGACAATCCATTACCATTTGAATGACTCTTGGATGACTAAGGTTCAAGGTATTCCCGCAGCCAGTCTCGTTGATGTAATAACGAGGGTTATTATGCTGTAAGCGGTAGTAGCTAGTGTTGTCTATGCCACGAAAACTATAGGTGGGACCAAGGCGGTTGCCTTCTGCAGTATGATTGAATACTACATCTAGAATGACTTCTATATCGGCCTGATGAAAAGCTTGCACCATACGACTAAACTCAGTGAGCTCTCCCTCTGCTAAATAGGCAGGATGAGGAGCAAAAAAAGCGACACTATTGTAGCCCCAATAATTAGTCAGTTGCTTCTGCAGTAAAAATGGTTCAGTAACAAAAGCTTGTACTGGCAGCAGCTCAACACAGGTCACCCCGAGCTGTTTAATGTTATCGATAACCGTTAAATCAGATAGTGCCGCAAAACTGCCCCTAAGATGCTTATCTATATTTGAATTTAACGCGGTATAACCTTTAACGTGGAGCTCATAGATAATAGATTCAGACATTGGCCGCTTAGGGCTAGGCGCAGCATTATCCGCCATACGCTTGCCAATGTGACGCTTAAGCTGCGCTTCATCAATAACCACACATTTTGGAATATAGGGGGCACTATCCTGATAATCTAAAGACAAATCTTCATCAGGACTCGTTAAGTCATAGCTATATAGCGCCCCATGATGAATAAACTCTCCCTTTAACTGCTTGGCATAGGGATCGATTAGCAGCTTAGCTGAATTGAATCTTAACCCAGAATCAGGCTCAAAGGGGCCGTGGCAGCGATAACCGTATAACGCTCCAGGCATCAGACCTTCAACATAGACATGCCATACCTGATGAGTACATGCAGCCAGATGAATACGCATTAACTCAGTTTCTGGGTTAACTTGTCGTTGAGCCTCCTCTTCACTGCTCTCTACAACCTCAAATAAACACAGCTCGACTTGAGTTGCATGGGCAGAGAAAATGGCAAAATTAACCCCCTTGCCATCGAAGCTAGCACCCAGCGGATAAGGTCGACCTGAGCTTATTTTCATTATGTCGTTCCCTGGGCTTTATCACTGTATTGGCAACGAGGAGCAATAACTAAACATGAGAGAGGCGGCACAGTTATCTCACCACTGAAGTTCATACCATGCCAAGGCTGATTTTCAGCCTTAATGCAACCAAGATTGCCTTGATTACTGCCACCATAGAAGTGACTATCACTGTTTAACACCTCGCCATATTCACCAGCCTCTGGTAGCCCAACTCGGTAGTGATGATGCAACTGTGGCGTCATATTGATAACAAAAATCAGGTATTCGCCATTGTCGCCGTAACGAATAAAAGCAAACAGGCTGGCTTTGGCATTGTCGCAATCTAGCCAGCGAAAACCGTCTCCAGTCGCATCTTTAGCCCAAAGTGCTGATGAGTTTCGGTAACAGGAATTTAAATCCGCTAACCATTTCTGCACCTGATTGTGACTATCATATTCAGTCAGGTGCCAATCTAAGCTTTTGTCATGACACCACTCATCTCGCTGGGCAAACTCCTGCCCCATAAACATTAGCTTCTTACCTGGATGGCCCCACATAAAGCCAAGGTAAGCTCTCAATGTGGCGAACTTTTGCCAATCATCTCCTGGGATCTTATTAATCAAACTTCCCTTACCATGCACCACTTCATCATGGCTTATCGACAAAATAAAGTGCTCTGAAAAGCTATACATAAGACTAAAGGTCATCTGATCATGATGATGACAGCGATATAAAGGATCTCTTGAAAGATAACTTAAGGTGTCATTCATCCAGCCCATATTCCATTTAAAGCCAAAGCCTAATCCATGACTATCGACTGGACGTGTAACCCCCTCATAGGCGGTAGATTCCTCGGCTATCATATTAATACCGGGAAAGGCCTGATACAGGCGCCAATTTAACGTTTTCAAAAACTCGATTGCTTCTAGGTTTTCTCGACCACCATTATGATTTGGCAACCACTGCTCAGGCTCTCGGCTATAGTCGAGATACAACATGGAAGACACAGCATCTAGCCTTAAACCATCAAAATGAAATTCACTAAGCCAATAATGAGCATTACTGAGCAGATAGCTTTGTACTTCGCCTCTACCATAGTTGTAGATAAGGGTATCCCAATCAGGATGCTCCCCTTGACGAGGATCTTCATGTTCATAGAGACAGGTACCATCGAAACGCCCTAATCCGTGAGGATCTCTAGGGAAGTGAGCCGGCACCCAATCTAAAATCACGGCAATCTCTGCTTGATGACAAGCATCGATAAACGCCTTGAGCTCATAGGGAGAGCCAAACCGATAACTAGGAGCATAAAGGCCTACTGGCTGATAGCCCCATGAGCCATCAAATGGGAACTCACTAATCGGCATCAACTGCAGATGAGTAAACCCCATCTGTTTAACACAGGGAATTAGCGAGTCAATCAGAGCTTGGTAATCGAGATAATCTTGTCCTGCTTCACCTTGGCGGCGCCATGAGCCCAAATGCACCTCATAGATACTCATGGGCGAACTGTGGGGCTCAGATTGCGCACGTTGTGCTAACCAGTCATCGTCACGCCATGTATAAGGCTTATTTGCTGGCACTAAAGAGGCATTGTCTGGCGAGCATTGCATCACCTTGGCGTAAGGATCTGCCTTAGTAAGCCGCTCGCCTTCTTGGGTGATAACGTCAAATTTATAGTGCTGCCCAGCTTTGGCATCGGGTAGAAATATCTCCCATAAGCCATTAGCCATGTGCTGACGCATCACATGCCTATGACCGTCCCAATCATTAAAATCACCAGATACAGCCACGGATTTAGCGTTGGGAGCCCAAACGCAGAAGTGGACTCCAGTAATCCCTTGATACTCTCGCCAATTGGCTCCTAAAAATTGATAAGCTTGCTGCTGACTACCTTCACCAAATAGATGCAAATCATCTTCATTAAGCATGCTAGGAAACTGGTAAGGATCGATAATGTCGCATTGAGCAAGGGGGTAAGTCACCTTCAGCTTATAAAGAAAAGGATTAACTCGCCGGCCCATAGAACCAGCAAAAACCCCTTCATCATTAACCTTATCAAGACTGGCTACTTTACGATTATCCTTACAACTGATGACATCGACTGCCAAGGCTCCCCGTAAGAAGCAGCGTACCATCAGACCTTTGCCACTAGGTGCTTGATGCATTCCCAACAAGGAAAAGACATCGATATAATCACCCCTGATTAGTGCAACCTCTGCACCATCGTGAAAATATGGAGCATTTTGTGTCATCGTCTTACCCTATCCATTGCTTAAGTTAATCCTTTCATCCCGCGTCAATATCGAGACAGTTACCCACCAAGGCTAAATCAAATAGCACCTCTAACTTGACGTAAATCGCCCATTAACTTCTTAACCCATTGCTGATTGAGAATTTCAGCGCTAGTTAAAGAAATTCTGCGGCGCCAATTGGGATACTCTTTCCACGTTCCAGGAATATTCACAGCTTGAGTCTCTAGTGCTAAATCACTTAACTGAATGGCCAATAGTGATGAGTTCGCCCTAGCCAAACCTTTAATCCATGCTTGCACGACTTTATCTAGCGTCAACTCTTCCATCAGCAGCGCAAAATCCGGCCCCGCTTGCTCAACCGATCCAGCTTGCAAATCCATACGGTCCAACACTCTTAGCTCGATAAGTAGTGCTAATAGCTCTTGTTTATGGCGAGCCCTTAGATTCAACGCCTGCTCAACTTCATCTTGTGTTGTTAGCAGGCCTATTTTTTGGGCCGTGCTAATATCTTTACCACTCCACCACGCCGCTAATGGCGGCACATCATGATTGGCCAACATCAAAAGGCTATGGGGTTTAAACTCGTGAGGCTGATAAAAGCAGTCATCATGGCGACTGAAATAGAAAAGTTCATTTGAGATAATACCTAGCTTATCTAGCTGGTATTTTACGGGCTCTGGCACTAACCCAAGGTCTTCACCAATAAGGATGGACTTGGCCCTATGACTTTCTAAAGCCAGAATAGCCATCAAGGTTTCAAGGGGATAATAGATATAACCACCAATTTTAGTATTCGAGCTTTCAGCTTGAGCTACTTTTGAGATTGGATCCTGCTGTATCCACCACCAAAGCCTGTATAACCCCATCACGTGATCGATGCGCAGCCCACCGCAACTTTGCAAGTTACTGCGAACCAGTTGAATAAAGTGGGTAAAATCATTCTCTTTTACCGCAACCGGATCTAACGGTGGTAATCCCCAGTCCTGTCCTTGAGCAGTAAAGTCATCGGGCGGAGCCCCTATACTAGCGCGAGTACAAAAGAGCTCAGCATTTTCTTCTACTTCATAACCATCGGATTGAGCACCAACAGCTAGATCGCGAATAATGCCTATAGCCATGCCTGACTCTTTGGCAAGCTTTTGACATTGCTCTAGCTGCTGCTCAGAGACAAAGGCGAGATAAAGGTAAAACTCCTGCTTAGCAATCACCTGGCGATAACTTTCAACTGCTTTTTCTCCAAGGGAGATAAGCTCAGTCGTATCACCTCTGACCTTTAGTCCTGCCTTTGCTTCAAAAAGAGCATAACCGAGAAGACGATTACCTTGTTGTTGCACATAGACTTGAAACTGCCTTGCTCGAGGCGTATCGAGAGATAACTCATGACGGCAAAAAGCCTCATAACTTAGTGCTAGTGCAGCAAACTTAAGGCGATACACACTTGAATAATCTAACCACTCAAGTTCGTTAAGCTGAGTTCGCGCCAACTGCCATTGGGGCAGTTCAAGCTCAGAGCTCACATATTGATATTCGCTTAAGGCAGCAATATCGATATAGATAGGGTTAATCCTACGTCTATCACTTGGGCTATAGGGGCTTTCGTGACCAATTCTGTGATGATGCTGGGCATGGAGCGGATTTAACTGAATAAAGCAGGCACCTAGGGGGCTTAGAAGCTCAATTAACTCCCTTAACTGTCCAAAGTCTCCTATTCCCCACTGCTCCGGGCTCGCCAAGCTATATAGCTGAACACTAACCCCCCACTGTTTTTTAGAGTCTAACCCTTGGTATGACTCTGTGGGTGCTACCATTAAAGCCCCCAAATAATGGCTCTGCCTATAGGGCTGATAAAGAGAATGGGTTTTATCAACACCCAAGCTAACAGCCTTAAATCCCGTTTTGGATGCGCCTTTATAATCCAATATCAGTCTATGGTAGCCAGGCTTGAGAGCCTTGAAAAAGTCACTAGTGTTAGAGGACGGCAAACTAATCTGATATTTAAAGAAGCTCATACCATCTATGTAATAGTCGCCAATACAACTCACCTTAATCTGATTGGCTAAACTTTCCCCACTTGCAATGACATTATCACAGAGCACTTGCGGAAAGCTTAGGCTCAAAGAGTGAAAACCCTTCCACTCAGTTTCCAAACGCAGTTCAAGGTCACCGGTGAATTGGGCTGGTAAACAAAGCTGAATATTCAGGTCATCGGCATAACACCACTGAAAAGAAGCAAGGGGCAGCAACCAAGGTGTGGCATCAATATGATAGTTTTGCTTGGCATTCAGTTCTGGGGTTAAGGGCTGATCTAGCATGCACGCTAACAATGCCTGCCGGTCTCGCTCAGGTATCACAACTCGCTCACCATGGTAATCGGTATATTCAAGCCCGACTCCCCTAAGATATAGCAATTTATCCAGTGACATCTCGCTTCCCTAATAATCTCAAAAGTCCAAGACTCCTTTCATAGCAATGTTATTGACCTGATATGAGAACAACGCCGATAGCATTGCCTGTCAAAATCACTATTCCATCCATCTAGCAGGTAACATACCAAGGCAAGGTAACACTTTTAAGACAATCCATAATTGACTAGTAAAAAACATTAAATCAACTTAAATTCATAAGCTTAGATAATATAGATTGAATAATGACAAAGGATATCCATCAAATGTGTGAATCAATGTCCTTAGAACAGAATAAAACTCTAGAATAGTTTTGGTGCAATTGCACAATTAGTGAGCACAAAATGAAAAATGAAGAGAAAACAGTTGCCGTCAGAGATCCCTCAAAACCGACAATGAAAGCAGCGTTGCTGCAATATTCACAGTGAAAGCCAACATGATGAATATTGCCACAATATAATTTTCAGTACTTATACTTATAGATGATTAAACATAAAAGCACACATCAAATAGGCCTTATGTGGAGCAAGCTATCAAGGTGTCAAAGCTCGTCATCACAGCAGCGCTTTTCATTATCCGTCCATGTCCTTGGCCCTGAGTGCTTATCAAGGTCACATTTGCCATCTTCTGCGCAGCATCAAAAGATACTGAAAAGTTGGTAATCTTATCTTGTTCATCGTGGACTATGATACTTGTTGCATCTCGACGTTTTAATTTTTCATAGGGGTCTATTGATTGAGTCGGATAGCGGTATTGCACTTCTATTTCAGAAATAAGGCTGTTAAATAGCTTCATCGAATAACCAGAGCGAGCGATACTGGCATATAGGTTATCCATATAATCCAAAGCTGGTGCTATTAACAAAAATGGTTTATTTACCAGTTTGTTATGATGACATTCAATAGCTGCAACAGTCCCCATACTATGGCTAACCATACCCGCAACATCATCAACACTGTCAAGAATTGCCTCAAGACCTGCTACGAAAGCAGGAATATGCCCATAGACGCCTTCGCTTTGACCGTGCCCTGGATGGTCATAAGCCAAAGCCGTAAAACCTTGACTAGCAATATGTTCCATTAAAGGAAAAAACTGACTCGCATTACCAGACCAGCCATGGGCTAAAATCCATACAGGCCCATTTCCTAGACGATAAGTTTTTAATTTTCCCTCTGTCGACACCACCTCACCTTTCGTTAGACCTTGAGGCTCAAGGTTCTTGGATTTGACTCTTGCCGGTGTTAATAGGAGTCTGCGTGCAGTTTTACGAGCATGCCTTGGCGCTAAGGTATGATGCAACCGAGTCGTTAAGTTAACTAGTCGGCTCTTGAATGTGGCTTTGTTACCACTATTGAAATAAATTTTGTCACTCATGATTGCTACTCTTGTTTCACTTTTAACCATCAAAAATACGAACGGTCGTGCTTTTGATGGGTAAATAAAAAGCTAAGTGACTGCACTTAGCCAATATTGATTGCTATTTCCAACTTGCAATTAAGCGCGTAACACCTTGCCAAAAATGCTGATAGCTGACCTCTTTTCCTTGCAAGGAATAAAAAAGATTCGCGCTTAAATACAAGCCATACAACTCAAACGTTGCTTGCTTTGCATCCAGTTCTTGTCGAAACTCTCCACTCTCAATGCCTTTCTCTATTTGAATACACAAATACTCAATCCAAGTCTCTGTTATCTGTCTCAACGCTTTCTGGGTTGGCGGAGTTTCTGTTCCCATTTCACGCCACGCATCAAGAAACATGCAACTGCCTTGAAACGAGTGGTTCCAGCCCAACCAGTTATCAAGAAGCCTCATCAGCTTCTTCTCTATATTTATTTGTGTATCTTGTCTAACTGGCGAAATTACTCTTTGGCTGAACACTTGCTTTGCGTGTTCCAACACAGCAACCTGCAAATTGTCCTTTGAATTAAAGTGAGCAAATAAACCACTTTTAGACATAGCACACTGCTTGGCTAACTCTCCTATCGTTAAGCTTTCCAGTCCATTTTCACTGGCCAGCTCAAACGCTTTAATTAGAATGTTCTCCCGGGTTGCTTTGCCTTTACTCATAATTCACTCTCAATGATTTGCTCAGCACTTTAGCACGCTCGTACTTTTTTTGACAACAAAAATAACCTCGAGACAGCAACAAGGCTATTGTTAGACGTGAAAAAACAAACCCGCAACAGCTGATGCGGGTTTGTTTACGTCATATCAAAAATGCCAGGACTGAGAGAAGTCGTATCTAAAGCCAACCAATAGAGAAGAGAAGTCCTCTAGGTACTCAAAATCTTTATGCAAATACTCTAGATGTAATCTTAAATCAGGATCTGGCTGCCATTCTAGCGTCGCATTATAGCCATCAAAGTTCTGGCTCATTATTGCACTATAACCATCTTCGAAATCAAAATACCCTAGTTTAAGTTTAAATTGATCCGATAATGGATAGGCTGCGGTAACATCCAACGAATGCCCATCTCTATCGGCTAAACCATCTCTTTCATAGGTGTAATCTTGATACGCAGCCGCAAGATACAAGCCCATGTCAAAGCTGTATGCAGCCACTGCGGCCCAAACATTATCATCGCCATTCACGAAACCTGCGTCTGTACTGTCTTGCATCAAGTAGCTCACCCCCAGATGCAAATTGCCATGGTCAAAGCCGACACCTGCATTCGTGAGATCGTTAGCATCGTCACCATTTTCCCCATCATATTGACCCGCAGCCATAAAAGTCAGCCGCTCTGTCTTATATTGATAGGAAACCATATTATTGATGAAGAAGATCCCTTTGGCATCATAACCAAAGGGGCTATTGCCATGGTTAAAGATATCGACATACTCGGCCACTAAGCTGTATTGAGGTGGCCGCATCTTACCTATCGCAACTCTTCCCAAGGGAGAGCCTACAGCGGCATAGGCGTTACGAGCCTTACCAAAGTCACCATTATTGGCAATATCGACACTCCACTCTCCGTGAAGCTCTGCCCACCACCCAGGCATAAAATCATTACGAGCCCTTATGCCGATACGGGATAAGGCATCGCCAACATCCCAAGAGTCGTCATCATTGGAATCATAATAACCATAGGTAGGTCTAAGGGAGCCATAAACGGCAATCTGTTTATTATTCGGCTCAGGCTTGGATACCTTAGCGACCTGCTGAACTTTAGGCTGTTGCTGAGCCACTTTTTGCGCCTCTTGGGCCTGCTCTAAGCGCTGAACCTGCTTTTGCAGCACCTCTATTTGTTGCTTCAACTCCGCTAACGTTAGTTCCTCAGCTATTGCTATACCACTACTTGCAAGAGCACCAACACAGAGAAGGCTTAATCTTGTCAGATAGGTTTTCATCATCATTCTCTTTTATTAGTAGGACATCAAAAAAAGTATAGACGAAGAAAATGCAATGACACTTTATAAGCAATTGTTGTATATAAATTATCTCTCAGTGTTATTGGGCTCTCTTTATTTTCAATTCTGCAACACATCTCACCAATTAAAACCTAAAGATAGAATTACAGACGTGACAACAAGCTGACAACAAATACCGAAACTGTATTTAATTTTATTATTTCAATAAGCCCAGTTAAGACGACATGCGGTAAAGAGGAACTCATTCCCCAAATAAAAAACAAGACAAAAAAGTATCGTAAGCAAATGAAAATTAAGCGCTATAAACAAAATCAAAGCAATTTAAAGTTGAATCTCATCCTTCACACCACCAAATACAAATAATTATCAATCTAATTTAAGCGAGGCGTTATTGAAAAAAATTACGTAATTCATGTCAAAAAACTCACCCTTATAGTTATTAAGTTCCAACTTTTGACTAATTTTGACATTAAAGAAGTACAGAATTAGACACGGGTCACACCATGGTCTGACAAGTATTGATACCTTGATAACCAGAATCTTTGAAAACTTTTTTAATTTAATAACTTTTAATTTTAACTTAATAACATAGGTGATTTTATGGCCGCTAAATTTTTCATTCCAGCTGTAAACGTTCTGGGTCAAGGTGCTGTTGATGACGCAATTGGTGATATCAAAACTCTTGGTTTCAAGCGTGGTCTAATCGTAACTGACAAGCCACTTGTCGATATCGGTCTGGTAGCCAAAGTTGCAGCTAAGCTTGCAGAAAACGGCATCGAAACTGTCACTTTTGACGGCGTTCAACCAAACCCAACTGTAGGTAATGTTGAAGCAGGTCTTGAGCTACTTAAGAGCAACGACTGTGACTTTGTTATCTCTCTAGGTGGTGGTTCGCCACACGATTGTGCTAAAGGTATCGCCCTTGTTGCAACCAACGGCGGCAACATCAAAGACTACGAAGGTGTTGACGTTTCAGCTAAGCCACAACTTCCATTAGTGGCTATCAACACTACTGCTGGTACAGCGAGTGAAATGACGCGTTTCTGCATCATCACTGATGAAGATCGTCACATCAAGATGGCTATCGTAGACAAGAACACTACGCCTATCCTATCTGTAAACGATCCTGAGCTAATGCTACTTAAGCCTGCTGGCCTAACTGCTGCTACAGGCATGGACGCATTAACTCACGCAATCGAAGCTTATGTTTCTATCGCTGCTAACCCAATCACTGATGCTTGTGCAATCAAAGCGATTGAGCTTATCCAGCAAAACCTACGTGAAGCGGTAAACAATGGTCAAAGCATCGAAGCTCGTGACCAAATGGCATACGCTCAGTTCCTAGCAGGTATGGCATTCAACAACGCCAGCCTAGGTTATGTTCACGCTATGGCTCACCAGTTAGGTGGTTTCTACGACCTACCACACGGCGTTTGTAATGCACTACTTCTACCACACGTTCAAGAGTACAATGCACAAGTATCTGCAGCTCGTCTAAAAGATGTTGCTACTGCTATGGGTGTTGATACCACTTCTATGGGCGATGAAGAAGGTGCAGCAGCAGCTATCGCAGCAATCAAGCAGCTTTCTGTTGATGTTCAAATTCCTGAAAACCTAACTAAGCTTGGCGTTAAAGCTGAAGATATCCCAACGCTTGCAGACAACGCACTGAAAGATGCTTGTGGTTTTACTAACCCTAAGCAGGCAACTCACGAAGAAATTTGCCAAATTTTCACTAACGCTCTGTAACACTTTTGTTGTAAACTTACTGCAGTTCGCTTTTTCCCTGCAAAGTTTAAGCAAACTCGAAAGCCTACTCTCAAGAGTGGGCTTTTGTTTTATTTAGCGAAAATAAATCTCCACACTCCCCCCTTCCTCCTTGCTGATATCAATTTATCCGCTGTTGTTATCTGTGTTTTAAACAAGCTTCTCCTATTTGAATTCGCCTAAACTCTTCAAAAAATAACTGTTGAACCTGTTGGTTTTTTAATCTAAAAAACATTAGCGATAGATAAATTACAACAGGAATGCAAAATGAATACAGGGATCAAGTTGTTCACCATACTCGCACTGATATGCTGTTTCAGCCTTGGAAACGTTCAAGCTGCACAAACAAATCAGATCAAATATCCAGTAGTCATGGTTCACGGCATTTTCGGCTTTGATGATATCTGGGGAATAGATTATTTCTACGGCATTCCTCAAGCCATGGAAGAGATGGGGGCACAAGTCTTTGTCGCTTCAGTCTCACCAGCTAATTCAACCGAAGTAAGAGGTGAGCAATTACGTACCTTTGTTCAGGCAGTACTAGCTCAAACAGGAGCAGAGAAAGTCAATCTTATTGGTCATAGCCACGGCGGGCCAACGGTGCGTTATGTTGCAAGTGTCAGCCCCGAGCTAATCGCTTCTGCCACCTCTATAGGGGGTGTCAATTGGGGCAGCAAGTTCGCCGACTTTATGCGCGGACAGGTTCCAAGAGACTCCTTTTCAGAATGGCTCATCAAACAAGGACTCGATACCTTAGCTAAGGTCATAACAGGCGCATCCGGTACTGAGCAGCGCCCACAAGATAGCCTTGCCATGACTGAGTCACTTACCACTGAGGGCTCCTTACTATTTAATAGCAAATACCCTGAAGGCATGCCAAGTGAATACTGCGGCACAAGAGACTCCCTAGCCGGGAATGGCGTCCACTACTTTTCTTGGTCCGGTTCGGGTGTGATAACCAATATTTTTGATCCAAGTGACTACGCCCTGAGCCTCACCAGCATAGTATTTGATGAGCCCAATGATGGACTGGTTTCAAGTTGCAGCGCCAACTTAGGTCATGTCATAGGGAACAATTACAAGATGAATCACCTAGATCAAGTCAATCATAGCTTTGGGATCACAAGTTGGAGTGAAACCAACCCTGTGACCCTATTTAGACAACATGTCACCAGATTAGCAAACCTTGGACTATAACACTCCAGCTATGCACATCAATACCGCTAAGAAAGCTATGGCCATCGATACAGCTAAGAAAGCTATGGGAACCCAGCATATGAGTTCCCCAAAAGATACTCAGATGCAATCACATGTGGCAGAAGGGTTACGCTTTCCCTTCTGCCGCACTGTGATATGTTCTGTTGGTATCTCTTTATTACTACTAGCTTTATCTATCTTTCCGACCCAAAGGCAAATACAAGCATCTCAGACTAAGGCCGATGGCGACGCTAGTAACATTGCCAAGCCCCAACAAACCTCTCAAGTACTCTTGGCACTAAATCAAACTTCTGAATCAAGTAACCAAGGGGGCAAAGCATTACTGGTTAACTTAGCCCTTCGCAGGGCCTTTGACGATATTATCTCTGAACATAGCAATAATGCGGTACGCCTCACTCAAGCCATCTTTCAACTGGCGCAGCAACTAGACTTAGTTCCCAATGCAAGAAATAAACTGCAAGCCCTTTTTCAACGTTACTTCGACTATAGAAAGCAATTAACCAAAGCGCTTGCAAGTTTAAGGGATGTTGATGAAACTCGAGATCTCAGCTCGGTTTTACACCTTCAACGACTTCAAACTCGACTCCAGGCGCAACTATTTTCCCCCGAAGAAGTCGATGCTTTTTTTAGCAAAGAAAATGACTATAACCAGCAAGCCTTAGCCAGAATGCAAATAAGAATAGACGCTAGCCTCAACCTACAACAAAAACAAACTGCTATTAAGGCTCAGATCAGCCAACTCCCTCCCAATCAACGCAATCCCCTAATGGCTAGTCTTAAGGTTCAAAACATAGTTAGCGCACTGCAGCCTGATAGAGATTTATCTCAAGAGTTTGACTATTCAACGGAGGCTCTCAGACGCATTGAAGAGTTAAAACAACATAGACAACATTGGCAAACCAAGGTAACTAAAGCAAGAGAACTCGCAGGGAAAATTGCAGCACTAGAAGCTAACTCAGCGCAAAAGCTAAGCCTGCAACAAAAGTTCGATGACTACCTAGCACAAGCCTTTAATGCTAACGAGCGCAAACGCCTTAAGGTCTTTCTCAATAACCCAAACCTCTAACCCAAATATCAGCTATGGCTTTGGTCAATAATCATCCAGAGGTGACTCTCAAGCTGGCTTAGCAGTAAAACTGAGAGCTGGCACAAGGTTATTTAGCTGACACTCATGTTACAAAGGAGGCAGAGGCGATGAAAACAGAACTTTAACTCCAAGTAAAAGTTTCTCGATAAACAATAAACAGTTACCGAGTTGACCAAAGCAATTTTCACTGCCTATGATAACTTGACGACGACAGACATTAGTTTCTAATACAGGTATCGAATTTATGACAGCAATCACTCACGTATATAACTACACAGTAAGATGTCCCCACTATAAAGATCCTGAGCATGAAGTAACATGGTTAAACCATGTTGAAATCAACAAGTCCTGTGAAATCGCCTTAGATAGAATCACTAAGTGGCATGCACTCCCCTGTGGTGAGCTGATTGAGACCGATGGCTTCGTATTCCGTAAAGCCGCCGATAGCGATACCTACTTTGGCGTAAAAAGCGATCGTCTTAAAGACGATGGCCATATGTTAGTGACCTTTAAGATCCTAATGGAAGACTGTGACTCCAATACCTGTCTCGAAGATATCCTCGCTCACCTTATTAACAATTACACCACCAAGGCAGCCAAGTTAAAGTAATACCAATCGCACTAAATATGTGATCATTCAGCGGGAATTCAACGACTCGTAGGCAAGGCAGATGATAGATGTTAATAGTTGTTCTATTTCGAGAGCATCTAACACAGCATACGAGGTGTTGATACCCGCCCAGGGGGAGTCTCTCAGGCATTTCACTTCTATGTTGCATTGACTTAAAAGGGAATAACCATTCCTGCATCAATGCGCCTTAAATTGAAACGCCTGAGAGGCTCTGAATTGAACAGATATTTAGTTAGATTGGTATACCCTAGTCATGTAGATATCACCTAAGCCTGTATCGAGTATTAGCGCTCATACAGGTTTAGTATGTAAAATTCAAAAGTATCTGTTAAGCGGCGTTAGCCCGAATACCATGGGGTTTAGGCGCACCGCTTTCATTCACATTGACAAATACCATCTTATCTATGCTGACAATGGGGATGAGTGTCACCTTGTTGCGAACTTGGGCAGACACAGTAATAGAGGACGCGCCAAGACTAATCAGCTCAAAACCAAACTCGACCACATCTCCCTGTCTTGCTGGAGTCATAAAGTTAATCTCAGAAATAAGCTTGGTCACAATAGAAGTACTTTTCATCTGACAGGATGCAAAGATAGCGGCCTCTTCGTCTATCCAGCTCAACAGCTGTCCACCAAAAAGCGCATTAGCAGGGTTTAGATGTTCGGGCTTAATTAATCTTCTGCTATAAAACTTCATTTTTACTCTCCCTATCAATAAGACAGGATAAGCAAAGCAAATAAAACGCCAAAGATTAAACCATTGAAAATAAAAAGATAAGAATAATTACAAGATAACAATAAAACAGGTTACGCCCTATAGTGGCGCAACCTGCACTAACTTAAATCAAGTTCAACACAAGAAATCGATAATCTTATTGAACCGATAAACAAGATTTTAGAACAGCGATAAACTGGTGAATATCAGCTTCATTAATATCTGCATGGGTCACAAAGCGCATAGTCTGGCCGGAGTTAATCAATACGCCTTTAGCCTTTAATGATCTCACTAGTTGCTCTGGCACAAACTTATCATCTAAGGTCGCAAATACCATATTGGTTTGCACTTGGCTCATATCAACAGAGAACTCATCCATTTCATTAAGCAACGTGGCAAGAAGCTGAGCATGATGATGATCCTCTGCAAGGCGTTCAACTTGTTGCTCCAGCGCAAGCTGAGCTGCACTTGCGAGAACACCCGCCTGACGCATTGCGCCTCCTAGCATCTTGCGCCAACGTTTAGCCTTAGCAATAAGTCGCTCATCCCCCAATAAAATCGAGCCTACAGGCGCACATAGCCCCTTAGATAAGCAGATAGAGACAGAATCAAAGTACTGGCATATATCAGCAATATCCACGCTCTTAGCCACTGCTGCATTAGCGACTCTAGCCCCATCCAAATGAATTTTAAGCCTATGATTAAACGCTAGCTCCTGGGCCTGAGCCAGATACTCCATCGGCAGAACCTTACCACCTATGGTATTTTCTAGGCTAAGCAAGCGAGTTTGCGCAAAATGAATATCATCAGGCTTAATCGCTTGCACAATCTCATTCAAAGCAATAGTACCGTCTGCTTGATTTGCTAAAGGTTGAGGCTGAATACTACCTAATACTGCTGCGCCGCCACCCTCAAATTTATAATTATGGGCTTGCTGGCCACAAATATATTCATCACCTCGATCACAATGAGACATAAGTGCCAATAGATTCGCCTGAGTACCCGAAGAGGTAAACAGCGCGGCATCAAAACCAAATCGCTCAGCAGCCATATCTTGCAGACGATTAACACTAGGATCGTCACCATAGACATCATCACCCACTTCGGCATTCGCCATAGCTTGACGCATTGCACTAGTTGGCTTGGTTACTGTATCACTGCGTAGATCGATTATTCTCATCACTGTGTCACTCATACTTGCTTCATTCAAAAATAAAAAAGCTCAACACTAAAAAGGCCGGCAGAATGCCGACCTTATACTTAGATTTACTCGCTCGCAAACGGTTTTTTATTTTTGTGCTAGCTCTTTAACATGAAGATCCATTTGCGGGTATGGAATACCGATATTGGCTTCATCTAATGCGTATTTAATCTGCTCTAATAGCTCAAAATAAGCATTCCAATAGTCAGGGGTATTCACCCAAGGGCGCACTACGAAGTTGACCGAAGAGTCAGCAAGCTCGCCAAGGGCTATGGTGTAAGCAGGATCTTTTAGCACATACTGATTATTCTCAACTATCTTAGTTAAGATCGCCTTAGTTTGAGCAATATCAGCATCATAGGATACCCCAATCACAAGATCGACACGGCGCTGACCAAGGGCACTATAGTTAACGATAGTGCCGTCCATCATGGCTGAGTTAGGTGCGATAATCACTTTATTGTCTGGCGTACGCAGCTTGGTAGAAAAGATAGTGATCTCATCGACGATACCGGCAACACCAGCTGCCTCAACATAATCACCAACACGGCAAGGGCGGAAAATCACCATTAGCACACCAGCAGCAAAATTAGATAATGACCCTTGTAGCGCTAGACCTACGGCCAAGCCCGCGGCACCGATAACAGCAACCAGCGATGCGGTTTGCACACCTAGTTGGCCTAGTGTGGCAATCACGGTAAAGACAAATACAAGAGCCCAAACAATATTGGCGACAAATGAGGTCACAGTTGGATCTAGCTTGCGTTTGTCCATCAACTTAGTTGAAAAACGTTTAGCCACATTTGCCAGATACTTACCGACAACAAAAATAATGATTGCGAAGATAATCTTCATACCATACATCATGATGAGATCTGGAGCTTGCTCCATTAAACTATTGATGTTTTCCATTACATACTCCCCAAAAGCCTATTGGCTTAGATTTTTGTTATTTATAAATAGGTTATTCAACCACAAATTCGACTCTGCGTTCGCTTGGGCTTTGTTTATCTTGACTCGGCTGACTACTGCCCATGGCGCGTAAACTAAACCTCTCTTCAGCTAAGCCATAATCCTCAACCAGCAACTGTTTAATATTTTGTGCTCGAGCCAGAGAAATTTGTTGATTGAGTTGCTCGCTACCAGACTTATCACTGTGGCCAAGAATACAAATTCTGACTGAGTTATGTTTCAAAAAGCTGACTAAACGATTTAAGTTGGCAACTTGATCAAATCCCATATCGACCTTGCCGAGATCAAAATAGATAGTTAACGGAGTCAAAGGCGAACAATTATCTGGATACTGACCGCCACTCAGTCGCTTTAAACATATAGCTTCAGCAATGGCATTTTTACCGCTTGGCTTGTCCTTGGCACAGCCATCTGCCCACACTTCAACATTGGCTAGAGTGTGGGGACAGGCATCTTTTAAATCTGGTACGCCATCATTATCAGTATCTGACCATGCAGCAGCAAAGGAGCTAAATAGACTTAGCATTAACGCGAGAAAATACACTCTATTTTTCACAAACATAATGCTGACTCCGTCCTCTGATGTTTCTGCATCTTACTAAGATGCATCATATTGTAAACACAAGCCTTTACTAATAAAAGCAATCTCTACATGGTATTGATAAAATGACGATTAAATTCGCCATAAAAATGGGGCCTAGCTCCTAGCTAGGCCCCATTAAGTTAATTTTGTAGTACCAGATTAGAGTGACGCTTGAATAGACTCAACTTGTTGAGCTTGATGCCACCAACCCTGCCATATAGACAAGCCTGCATCCTCGGACTGAGTCGCTGGAGCTCGCATACCTGCCAACAACTTTTGTAACAGCTCTCTATCTTGTGTCTGGTGTGATTGAAATAAAGGATCATAAAAATAACGACGCTCAACAACACGCAATTGAGTATCAAACCCCAACTCAATCCCTCTATGACATAATGACTTAGCCTTTAACGCAGCTTGCTTCTGATTAGGGCTAGTTAATAAACGTCCTACTGGCCCACAAAGAATGATCAAAGCCAACCGTCCCGGAGGTGTTTTCTGCCATGATGCCAGTTCACCTTCTAGTGCTTTATTTAATAACTCATTCCAATACTCAGCGACTCCCTCAGGCAATTGGCTAAGTCGAAGCTCATCTTCCTTATTGCATACTGAAAACCAAGAATCTAAAAATTGCTGCATATGACCTCCCAATAAGTTGCCATGAGAGTATCACTCCACAAAACCAGCGACCGCTGGACTTTGGTCTAATTCAGTAAAAGCGCAATCAACACCCACATCACAAACAAAGCAATAAACAACAAAAAGGCGAGTAGTTAAATTAACTCTCGCCTTTATTATCTATTTGTTAATTAACAATAATTAATCAATTTAATCATTACTGCTCTTCAGGTTTTGGAGGGTAATTCATTAATATCTTCGCCACCGACCTATTTATCACCTCTATACGCTCTTGAGGTGAATTTTTTTCACGTATGGTATCGGCTAGCGAACCTCTCCAAACCAACTGCTTAGATTGACTATCAATCATATCTACAATGAGTGTACCAACTTCATACTCTCTAACTCGTGTTTCAGTATGAATTCGGGATCCCCAAGCCCAGCCCGGCGCATAATAAGGGTTATAACCAAAGTCTGTATTAAAGGTATCGACATCTATCTTCTTATCGATTTTAGTAAAGTAGTTCACCAACAAACCCGCTTGCTCTTGGGGAACCAATTTAAAACCTTTAGCTGCAAGCTCTCTATTCACGGCGTCTTTCACTCGCTGGGCCATCAGACCATCTAAATGGTACTCAGCCTGTTCAGCTTCACTTTCTACCCACGCATAATTGGTATAACGATTAAAATCTATTTTAGGGTCATAATCCCAACTGGTTTTTGTGCTGCTACAAGCAGTAACTAGCACAGCCAAACAAAGCGCTATCACTCTAGCCATAAAACCCTCAACCTCTCATTTTTTCATATAATTGAGCTTACCTAGCAATAGTCGAATCTACAACTTATTGGAGTGTAAATTCTTGTATCAATCCACTTGACTTAACACAAAAGTGAAATGATAATAATTATCAATTAGATTCAACTTCTTTCAAGGAAGCTATATTATGCTTTGGTTTATCACAGCTTTTATCGTAGCCAGCGCTATTTTTAAATTTGCTCCGGTTCATGCTATTGAGCATGAGGATAACAACAATTTTGATAAATACCTGCCAATAGCATTAATTGTCTTACCTAGCATAACGTTAGTTTGGTTAGTGGTTAATCTATACACTGAGCCCATGAACAACTATAGCTTGGCAGCAATCGGCTTTATCCTTACCGCTTGCACAGTTGCACTGCCAAGTTTAAAGAAGTTGGCCCTACCAGCTGCTCTGCTAACCATACTATTTGTGGCACTAAATTTTAGCGGCCTGATTGGCTAAGACGGAATAAACCTAAATTCATCATGTTGCTACCAGCTATAGTCAGTTGCGCTAACAACATTTTTATAGGAAATGAGCTTACACTCCCTGCGTAAGTCTATATCGACAGAGTTAGCGTCCTCATCATTACGTTAGCGTTTGTATCGATTATCACATGCCTTATGCCGCCAACCTGTCCTGATAGACAAGATTTGGCGGCGTTTTTTTGCCTAAAGAAAACTCATATCTATGCCAGATGAGCATGGAGTTTGTTACACTCATACTATATTCATTCCCAAGACAGTAAATTATGAGAATCGATCCTAACGTAGCACTGGTTTTTAGTACCGATGGTGGCCGAATCAAAGAAGAGAAAGTTGAAGAAACGGCACCTAAAGGTGATGGCATTATTCGTATTCACCGCGACAGTAAAGGTAGAAAAGGTAAAGGTGTCTCAATCGTGAAGGGGCTAGAACTACCACCGAAAGAGCTTAAAGCCCTTGCTCAGAAACTCAAAAAACAGTGTGGTTGCGGTGGCACAGTCAAGGACTTCACTATCGAAATTCAGACTGACAATAGAGAGCAGATAAAAAGCTTGCTCGAGAAGCTAAACTATACTGTCAAACTCGCTGGCGGCTAATTATCCGCGCCGATTTAGGGGAAATAATGAAAAGTCTGCAAAACCACTTTTTAATCGCCATGCCGAGCCTTGAAGATACTTTCTTTGAGCGTTCAGTCGTCTATATCTGTGAGCACGATAATAAAGGCGCGATGGGGCTGATAATCAATCGTCCAATCGGCATGAAAGTGAATGACCTACTTGAGCAGATTGCCGAACTTGAAGCCGAAGAAGGTAAGCCAACTCCCAAAATCACCACAACTGATGCTGAAGTACTAATGGGTGGACCAGTCACTCCTGAGCGCGGCTTTGTATTACATACCCCTCAATCATGCTGGAGCAACAGTCAGCAAGTCTCAGATAGCTTGATGTTAACGACTTCAAGGGACGTATTGAGCGCCATAGGTACCGACAAATCACCGCAAAAATACCTGATCGCCTTAGGCTATGCTGGCTGGAGCAAAGATCAATTAGAGCAAGAACTTGCTGATAATACTTGGCTAACTATTCCTGCCAATGAACACCTGTTATTTGATGTTAAGACTGACGAGTTATGGCAAGAAGCGACTCGTACCCTAGGTTTTGACATTTGGCAAATATCTTCCCAAGCAGGACATGCTTAAAACGATATCGAAAGCTAAGATCAAGATAATAAGATATTGCAAGTTAAATAGTTAATATAAGAGATAAAAATGAGTTCACAAACCGTATTAGGCTTTGACTTCGGCACTAAAAGTATAGGTATCGCCGTCGGCCAAGCCATTACCGGAAGCGCCAACCCACTCACCTCTATTAAAGCCAATGATGGCATCCCAAACTGGGATGAAATAGGCAGCTTAATTAACGAGTGGAAACCTGATCTTGTTGTTGTCGGCTTACCACTAAATATGGATGGCACCAGCCAGGAGATGACCCAAAGAGCAAACAAATTTGCTAATAGAATATCTGGTCGTTTTGGTGTGAAAGTCGTCACCCAAGATGAGCGCCTCACCACAGCAGACGCTAAAGCTCGTCTATTTGAATTGGGCGGCTACAAGGCGTTAGATAAAGGCCAAATCGACGCCGTCTCGGCAGTACTGATTATCGAAAGTTATTTTGAGAGCCTTTATAACTAGAACTTAACAGGCTTCTTCAGTTGGAAGGATTTTTAGATTTATTTGTCAAACTCGGCTTGAACAAGCCTAAAATCCCTATTGATGGAAAAGGGGCAACTCATGCACTTAGAACCGTGCGTCATAGCCTCTGCAACTTATAAAATAGTAGGTTTGTGTACTAACTTACCAAGAACTAAAAGCACAGAGGACAAGGCATTTAATTATTCCAATTTGAGCTCTGTGCATTTCCAACCTATTCGCACGCTGTTTGTACTTTTTTAATACAACTTTACTTCAGTCATTTTTTTCGCCATGACTAAGTCCTTGTTAGGCACCTCTATAATTGTTGCTAAACCTTTAGCATCAACTTTCTTTTCTAATAACTGAAAATCACGCGATAACTCATTAGAAAATTCCATATAACCAGTACCGCCAAACTTTTCTTTTAATTCACCTAAATAGGTAGCCTTGCCACTCGCAACAACGAAGTCAAATGGCTGCATAGAAAAATGTATAGTTTGAGTTCCCCTCTCAATTTCAAATTTTGTTAGCTTATACTTTCCTGGTTTTAACTTTTGATATAAAACGGCACCATTGAAAGCTCCGCTATCAAAGTCTCTTTCAGATTTTCCCCAAGCTCCATCTTTCCTATAGAAAAATGATGAAGTTTGCCCTTTTTCATTTTCAAAATATAGTTTGTAATCACCAGCATAGTCACTATTAGCAATCATATATGACATGAAAGCAAAACCTTTGTCCTCTCCCTCATAAGTGAGATCAGATGTAATGACACAACCAGTAAGCAGCATCAAACCAAGTAAACTAAAAACCTTTTTCATAATACTTCCCAGACTTATGACTCAAATATAGCAAGTTGATAATATGGACAATTCCATTATATATGAGTTTCAATACAATCCACCCTATATAAGTAGCATAACGCCAATTAAATAAGATAGAAATTCGAGTTCTGTGATATTCGACTATGAGAGTCTGCGCGTATAATGCACCACTTTGCATAGGCTTACGTTATTTTTACTGACTATTGAGTAAAATCACTAACACCAACAACTTCGAATAGCTATCATCTATCGCCAAATATATAATACAACATGCAATACTACACCTTCTATAAATATAACTTTATTAGTCCAATTAACTTAAACTGTGCCTTCCAAAGTTCAAACCATGGCTCTGAAAAAGATAACTACAAAGTTCAATAGCCACCACTCAAGAAACAAACATGGCAGATGGTGATAAGTTACAACTACATCTCTTTTAGTACTCTTAATAAAGCTTCTACATCTTGCATATCATTGTATATATGAGGCGAGAAACGAAAACCGAACCTTGGTCTTAGGTCAGTTTTGATATTGGCTTGAGTGAATGCCCGTTGTGCACTTTCTCTGTCGCTAAAGTCCAGTACCAAGGTCCCACCTCGCTCAGAGTCTAATGTTGGACTCGAGACTGTTATTCCCTGCTCTAGTGCACTAAACATAATCTCTGAGTTTAACGCTTGATTATGACGCCTAATATTCTCAACGCCGATATCAATAATGGTTTGAATGCCGAAGGTTGCCATCACAAAAGGAAGCACCGAAGGAGTGCCCCCCATAAAACGGCTCGCGTCACTGGCATACTCAAAATGGTGAATATCAAATTCAAACGGATTTTGATGGGAAAACCATCCAAGATCCATAGGCTCTAACTGACTTTGCATCGTCTCACTTAAATAGATAAAACCAGCACCAGGGCCGCCACAACACCACTTAACACAGGAGCCAATCACAATATCAGCCTGCCAATCACTCACAGATAAAGGCACTATCCCCATAGACTGAGCAATATCGACTAGACTCATAACACCTTGCTGTTTGGCTAACTGGCAAATCGCTTCGACATCCTGTAACTGGCAGGTCTCAGAGAACACATGGGTGATAAAAGCCAGCTTCACTCTGTCACCATTCGAGCTTAAGGCATCCTGCCATTGACTTAATTCGACTCGCCCTTTCTCATCTGCCCCGAGAAACTTAACCTCATAACCTTTAGCTTTGGCCGTAGCAAGCACAAAGCCCATCGAAGGAAAATCCTGCTCCGTCGCGAGAATCACATTTCGCTCTTTAGCATCAGGGAGTGCGCCGATTATCTTAGTCAGCGCCGAAGAGAGATTAACCTGAGGGCAATAATCCTTCCGGTTGCCTCCTATCAAGTTAGCAAGTGCTTGCTTAAACTCTTCGATATTTTGCAACCACAATGGCCAAGCATCACCTCCTAGCTCAGCCCATTGTCTAAGGTATTGCTCAACCTTTGCTTGAGTCCCAAGACTTTGGCAGCCTACAGAATGGCTAAGGAAATAATGGCCGTTAGGCAAAATAAATTGTGGCTTCATCTCTATTCTCCATCGGCAATCGAATCTCGCTTAACGCCATACTCACTGCCCCACAAGTCTGTCATCTCACTACGTACCTGCCACAACTTAGGAAAGAACTGCATTCTCATGCCAGAGTTAAGAATATCGGTCGAGCGGCCTTTTAAGGACTTACTGTCGATGCCAATGGAGCGATGAATAAGCTTAATATGATGATATCTAAAGTTTTGAAATAGCTGGTCATACTCTATCATGGCTTCCGCCAGCATATAGGAGGCATCATGGCGATACTCACTGTTATAAATCTGCTCGACAGTTAAGGATTTTTCGCTGAGATAGACGCGTTCAAAGGTTTGCCATAGGGGTTTATAGAGTTGTAATAGGGTTTTAAAACCAGGTGACTCTTGACCGCTACCATTACCTAATTGTAAGCGGATCTGCTGATAATCTTTAATCGACATAGTATCGAGAATCGAGAGTTGATCGATGAGATACCCCATAATTTTATGTAATCGAGTAAACAAACTTAACGCTTTAAAGGTCTGTTCATCGGCCATCTGCTCATCTATCTCTAAAATGGTGTAACAAGCCAGTTTCATCCATAGCTCTTCCGACTGATGCACAATTTGAAACTGCAGTTCATCTTTATTACACAGCGCGTCATAGGGCTTTTGGCAACTCAGTAGCTCAGGGGTATTAAGATATTTCTCATAATCGTACTTACCTTCCCCTGCCATCATGGCATAAACCTGTTCTCTATCCATTAGCATAAATCCTTGTTGTTTTTATTAGCGAACAGGAAACAAGCTAAAACAGGCTTATAGTGAGTGCAAGTTTCAAACATGCCTTAAACTCAAAGTCACGCGTCAATAAAAGTTGGCGATGGACAAAAGAAAAAGCCCAGATAATCGCTTATCTGGGCTTTGATATCTCGATGTTTAGCTTACAAATGTGGCTTAACCAAGTTTAGCATCATATCGATATGGGCTGGATTATCATTAAGGGCTGGAATATAGCGGTAGCTCTCACCGCCGGCGTCTTCAAACACTTCTCTATTTTCACCCGCTATCTCTTCTAAGGTTTCCAGACAATCGGCACTAAATGCAGGGCAAACTACCGCAATATCCTTAATACCTTTATTTGGCATCTCACTCAATGTGGCATCGGTATAGGGTTTTAACCACTCAGCCTTACCAAATCGCGATTGAAAGCTCATGGTGTATTCGCTTTCATCAAGCCCTAAACGATCGGCCACTAGCTCAGTGGTTAACTTACAAAAACAGTAATAAGGGTCGCCGAGCTTCAAATTACGCTCAGGCATACCATGGTATGACAGCAATAGGTGCTGTGGCTTACCCTTTTTCTCAAAATCATCGCTAATAGACTGGGCTAAAGCTTCGATAAAATCTGGATTATCATGGTAGGTATGAATAAAGTGCAGGCTAGGCAATAGACGCCACTTTTTCATCTCATCAGCAATGGCATCAAAGACTGAGGCAGTAGTTGTTGCCGAATACTGCGGATAGAGTGGCAGTACAACAAACTTATCTACGCCTTCTTGTTGCAATTTAGCCATGGTCTTGCCTATTGCAGGCTCACCATAGCGCATAGCAAGCTCGACTCTAACATCGAGCCCTTCATCATTCATTTTCTGCTGCAGAGCCTGAGTTTGCTTTAAACTGATATCCATCAGCGGTGAGCCTTGCTCTGTCCAGATCTCTTTATAAAGCGCAGCAGACTTTGCAGGACGAACCCTTAGAATGATGCCATGTAAGATAGCTTTCCAAACTAGTTTAGGTATTTCAATCACTCTAGGATCCGATAAAAACTCGGCTAGATAGGTTCGCACAGCTTGAGGCGTAGGAGCTTGGGGCGTTCCAAGATTGACTAATAAAACGCAGGTCTTATTGCGGGTCTGATGACCTTGCTCTTTTGAAATTCCAATAAACTTTGCCAAACTGACCTCTTATTTTTATTTGCAGTTATGTTCGCAGCTAACAACTAAGCAATCCAATTGCTAATTCACCAAATGCTAAGCCACTGATTGTACTCTCCTAGCAAGTTTCGTCCATGGCTTTTTTACTAAGATAATGAATTACGTGAAGCGGTTATCGATTTATTTCACCCAATAAAAAACTGCTATCGATTTCACGATAGCAGTTTGCAGTATAAGCTTAAATCTAAGCTTAAAAGACTAGGGGCTATTGACCTTTACTGATTAGTTTTTGCGCTAAGTCAATGGCATTTTATCGCGGCGAACGAGGTGAAGCTTAGCAATCTAAGTAAATTCTCGTTCAACAAAGAGAAAATGTCATTGAATCACGCCCGAAGGGCAGCGTTTACAGCGCACTTCTACTGCGATATCGCTCATTTATGTAGAACAACTACACCGCACAAGCCCTGCCTTGTTTAAGCACGCTGTAAACTGCTGCAAAAATAACCTTGGAAGATCAACAGCCCCTAGGATAACTTCAGACTAATCCATATCTAGGGTCACATTTTCCATAAAGCCCGCATTAGGTGACTCAGAACTTTGCAGTTTGATCATCAAACGCAGATCATTTGGTGAGTCTGCATGGTGCAAGGCGTCGGCATAACTAATCTCACCCTCGGTATAAAGGGCAAGTAAGGCCTGGTCAAAAGTCTGCATTCCCTGTTCATTAGACTTAGCCATGGTATCTTTAAGCAGATGCAGCTCATTCTTTGTGATGATACTGGCAACCCTTGGGGTATTGATCAAAATTTCAATCGCTGCGCGGCGCCCTGTACCATCAACCTTAGGCACCAACTGCTGCGCCACAATACCTCTTAAGTTCAAAGACAAATCAAATAACAGTTGTTGATGCTTGTCTTCTGGCACTAAGTGCATGATCCTATCCAGTGCTTGGTTAGCATTGTTGGCGTGCAATGTCGCCATACACAGGTGACCGGTTTCAGCAAATGACAGCGCAAACTCCATGGTCTCTTGGCTACGGATCTCACCAATCAAAATCACATCTGGCGCCTGACGTAGCGAGCTTTTCAACGCCGCATCAAAGGAATCTGTATCTATGCCCACCTCTCGCTGAGTAATGATACTCTTATCATGATCGTGGACGAACTCAACCGGATCCTCAATGGTGAGGATATGGCCTCTAGCGTTAGCGTTGCGATAGCCCACCAAGGCCGCGAGCGAGGTTGATTTACCCGTACCAGTACCACCCACCATGATGATCAAACCACGCTTACTCATGGCCAAATCTTTCAATATCGGCGGCAGCATCAACTCTTCACAGGTAGGAATGCGAGTCTCAATCCGCCTCATGACACACCCAGGAGACTCTCGTTGCCAAAAAGCACTAACCCTGAAGCGGCCTAAATCTTTAGCCGCAAAGGCGAAGTTACATTCACGAGTCTCATGAAACTCTTTCTTCTGCGCCTCTGTCATCAGAGACTCAACAAAGTCCAATGCTTGAGCAGGATTAAATGACTGCTCTGATAAAGCACGCAATTCACCATCAATTTTAGCGCTAGGCGGAAAACCTGCGGTAATAAAGAGATCCGACGCCTTACGATCTATGATGATTTTTAAAAATGGCCGTACGTCCAT
Organism: uncultured Shewanella sp.; assembly: GCA_947503555.1. Classification (GTDB taxonomy): domain Bacteria; phylum Pseudomonadota; class Gammaproteobacteria; order Enterobacterales; family Shewanellaceae; genus Shewanella. The sequence goes on along the minus strand of CANNEE010000005.1, from coordinate 155,966 downwards.
GGTTAATCCTTAGAATTCAATGCTTAAAAGCTGGCTTGCTTATTAGAGCTCTTAGACATAGCGTCTTCTCGAGTAATCAAACCGCGGTTTACTAGGTTTTGTAGCGCCTGCTCTAGCGTCTGCATACCATGAGCCATACCAGTTTGAATCGCAGAGTACATCTGGGCAACCTTATCTTCACGGATCAGGTTACGAATCGCTGGCGTTCCCATCATTATCTCATGGGCAGCCACACGTCCGCCGCCAACCTTCTTAATCAGTGTTTGCGAAATAACCGCCTGCAATGACTCAGACAACATGGTTCTCACCATATCTTTCTCAGATGCAGGGAATACATCAACTACACGGTCAATTGTCTTAGCGGCTGAGGTAGTATGCAAAGTACCAAATACCAAGTGACCCGTTTCTGCGGCAGTCATCGCAAGACGAATGGTTTCAAGGTCACGCATCTCACCTACTAGAATCACATCCGGATCTTCACGCAATGCACTTCTTAGGGCGGCATTGAAGCTGTGAGTATGACGATGCACTTCACGTTGGTTGATCAAACACTGCTTATTGGGGTGCACAAATTCGATAGGGTCTTCAATGGTCAAAATATGATCGTGTCTATTGTCATTGATGTAATCTATCATCCCCGCCAAGGTAGTACTCTTACCTGAACCAGTAGGACCCGTTACCAATACCAAACCACGGGGAAAGCTGGAGATTTTTTTAAAGATCTCAGGAGCACCTAGTTTTTCTAAAGATAGAATCTCAGAAGGAATGGTACGAAATACCGCTGCTGCACCACGGGATTGATTAAATGCGTTAACACGAAAACGCGCAAGATTAGGCACTTCAAAGGAGAAGTCAATCTCTAGATGTTCTTCAAAGTCCTTGCGCTGCTTATCATTCATGATGTCGTAGACCAAACTATGCACACCTTGATGGTCTAACGCTGGTAAGTTTATCTTTCTGACTTCGCCATCGACGCGTATCATAGGCGGAACACCAGCAGAGAGGTGTAGATCAGAGGCATTGTGTTTTACACTAAAAGCTAATAATTCAGTGATTTCCATAGTTGGGGACACCCATTTAAGCAGTTCAAGATATCATGACAACAATAGCAGACAGACTCAGCCTAGCCCAGAGCAGGATAACCCAAGCGGCAGAAAAATGTGCAAGAAACCCTAAAGAGATCAAACTTCTTGCTGTCAGTAAAACCAAACCCATAGAACAAATTATAGCTGCCTATGAAGCGGGTCAACGTAGCTTTGGCGAGAACTATGTGCAAGAGGGCGAAGAGAAAGTTAACGCACTTAGACAAAGCCATAGCGATATCGTTTGGCATTTTATCGGGCCGCTTCAGTCCAACAAGAGTCGTATCGTTGCGGAAAATTTCGATTGGATGCACACCCTTAGTCGAGAAAAAATCGCCTTTAGACTCAATGAGCAGCGACCGAAGAATATGGTCCCACTTAAGGTCTGCATTCAAGTCAACATTAGTAATGAAGCCTCAAAATCTGGAATTCCGACCAGTGAGGTCATGGCCTTAGCGCAAACCATCAGCCAGTTACCTAGCCTCGACCTAAAAGGCGTAATGGCCATTCCTACTGCCACCGACGATATTGAGTTACAACATAGTGAGTTTGCCGCACTTAAAGCTATCTATGATGAATTGAAATGCCAGTATCCCAGTGTCGATACGCTATCAATGGGAATGAGCCAAGATCTTGAGCAAGCAATTGCCAATGGCTCTACCATGGTAAGAATTGGCAGTGCAATTTTCGGAGCAAGAAACTAAACATGAGCAGCAGAGAATGAATAGCGCTACAGAGCTAGGCTTGTTTTTTATCTGCTCAACCCAAATATAACCCATATCACTTAGACAATAATTTACAGCAAACAAGGGATAACATGGCAACTCAAACGATCTGTTTTATCGGCGCGGGCAATATGACGCGCTCAATTGTAAGTGGACTCATCGCAAGTGGCTATGATGCGAGTCGTGTAATAGCGACCAACCCAAGTTCTGCTAAACTTGTCGCACTTGAGCAAGACTTTGGTATCAAAACCAGCCATGACAATTTAGCATCGGCCAACGCTGCCGATGTCATAGTCTTAAGCGTTAAGCCGCAACTGATGGAAGCGGTTTGTGGCGACTTGGCATCACTCGATCTCTCTAATAAGTTAGTCATCACTATCGCAGCTGGCATTAAGGCACAGCGTTACCATGATTTCTTTAATCAGAAAATAAACCTTATTCGCACCATGCCAAATACTCCGACTCAAATCGGTGTCGGTATGACAGGCCTGTATGCAACCGATGATGCATCAAGCAGTGACAAAGCTATTGCAGAGGAGATTATGTCCAGCGGTGGGAAAACCGTATGGGTCGACCAAGAAGATGAATTGAATCAGGTTATCGCACTCGCTGGTAGTTCCCCGGCTTATTTCTTCCTATTTATGGAGTCTATGCTGCAAGCGGCCGATAAAATGGGGATGGATCAAACAAAAGCCAGAGAATTAGTACAACAGGCTGCCCTTGGCGCAGCAGAAATGGTAAAACAGAACCCAGAGCTCTCTCCAGCACAACTAAGAGAAAATGTCACCTCAAAGGGCGGCACCACAGCAGAAGCCTTAGCCACATTTGAGGCGGGAGAGTTACGCCAGCTAGTAGAACAAGCCATGAATAACTGCATTAAGCGCGCCGAAGAGATGGCTGAGCAGTTTTAATTTATTATTCGGCAAAGAAGTTTGCTAGATTAAGCTAAATCTAATTACAGAACAATTTAGAGATATATAGAGGTAACAACACCCTATGGATGCATTCAGTTTTCTTATTAATACAATATTTGACCTCTATCTTATGGTGGTCATTTTAAGAATTTGGCTTCAACTTGCTAGAGCTGACTTCTATAACCCATTTAGCCAGTTTGTCGTTAAGGCTACCCAGCCGATTCTCGCGCCGCTGCGTCGCATTCTGCCTTCAATGGGTGGTTTAGATACCGCATCGGTATTCCTAGCACTGACAGTTGTCACAGCAAAAGTTGTCATTCTTAGCCTAATGGCGGGCGCAGGCATAGATATTTTGACCGTGTTGCTCTTCGCTGTGGTGTCAGTATTTAAAGAAGCAGGCGTACTGCTATTCTGGATGCTAATCCTAAGAGCCATTCTCAGCTGGGTGAGCCAAGGACATAACCCTATTGAGATGGTTATCGCTCAGCTGACAGAACCTTTCATCGCGCCAATCAGACGTTTTATTCCCCCAATGGGCGGCTTAGATCTCTCCTTCTTGGTGCTTATGATAGGACTTAATTTTATCAATATTCTCCTCTCACAATATGTGCCATTTTGGGCCATGATCTAACGAGAGTATTTAGCTATGACATGCGCAGTGAAGCAGCAAGATGACTTGCTGCTTCAACTTTATATTCAGCCCAAAGCAAGCCGAGATCAGATAATGGGCCTCCATGGCGATGAGCTAAAGATTGCCATCACAGCCCCGCCTATAGATGGCAAAGCCAATGCTCACTTAAGCAAGTTTCTATCAAAACAATTTAAAGTGGCTAAGAGCCAAATCGAAATAATCAAAGGTGAGCTAGGAAGGCACAAGCAAGTGAAAATTTACTCGCCTAAAGTCATCCCCGAATCCATTGCACATCTAATAGCGGAAGTAAAATAACTGTCTATAGAAAACTAGCAGGGTCGAGTCATTTGTAACACAAAATTTAGCCTTTGATTAGACTGTAAAAAACCACCTATACTCAAGGAATGCCCCAAATAATATGTCATCAATCACTTAATGAGTTGTCTATGACAAAGCAACTGGGTAAGCAACAAGGATACCACCATGATTTACAAAAATTTGATCCGAAAAATAGCCACTTTTACACTCATTTTCTTCAGCTTTATCGGGTCTGTATTAGCTGAACAAAAGCAGAGTGTGGGCAACTATGACATTCACTATATGGCACTTGGCAGCACCTTCTTAACCCCAAGCATCGCCCGTAACTATGGTATAGAACGCAGCCGTTACACGGGTCTAGTCAATATCGCAATATTAGATACCAGCCAAGAAGGTAATCCAGCGGTTCCGGTAGAAATTTCCGGTATCGCCAACAACCTGTTGGATGCCAGAATTGAACTCAAATTTAGAGAGATACGTGAAGGCGATGCCATTTACTATATCGCCGAAGTCCCCTACCGTGACGATCAAGAGATCAACTTTCAAATCGCTATTAAACACAAAAACAAACTCAATACTGCCCTTAAGTTTAAACAGAAGTTTTACGTAGACTAGAAGATAACAGCCAGCCGGAGCTAAATCCGGTTGGTATTCCCCCCTAAGCTTAGTTATCATTGCCGCCAATTATTTTTCACCTTAAAAGGTAACCCTCACCTTTTAAGTTAACGACTGATTTATAGGTGCGCATATGCAGCAAATAGTTTTAGCTTCAGGTAACAAAGGTAAGCTTAAAGAATTCAGTGAAATGCTATCTCGCTATCAAGTAGAGGTGCTTCCACAAAGCCAGTTCGATGTACCAGAAGTCCCAGAAACAGGCACCACCTTTGTCGAAAATGCCATTATCAAAGCCCGCCATGCTGCCGAAATTACAGGTCTTGCCGCCATCGCCGATGACTCTGGCTTAGAAGTCGACTTTCTGCAAGGGGCTCCTGGCATCTATTCCGCAAGATATGCAGGCGAAGGCGCTAAGGACAGTGACAACTACCAAAAGGTGCTGACAGCACTGGAAAATGAATCTGATAATCGCAGCGCTAGATTCCAATGCGTATTGGTTTATATGCGCCATGCGAAAGATCCAACTCCTATTATCTGCCAAGCATCTTGGGAAGGTAGTATCGCCCGCGCTCCTCAAGGGGAAAATGGTCATGGTTACGACCCAGTATTCATTCCTGCCGAACATCAAGTCAGCGCAGCTGAATTATCAAGCGATGAGAAAAACCGTCTAAGTCACAGAGGTAAAGCTTTAGCGCTACTGATGCAAGCTATGATGGATAAAGGCATTTTTGAGGCAAACTGCTAATTATGCTGTCATTACCACCACTAAGCTTGTATGTACACATCCCTTGGTGTGTACAAAAGTGCCCCTACTGTGATTTCAACTCCCATGGACAACAGGGAGAGTTACCTAAGGCTGAATATATCACTGCTCTACTTAAAGATTTAGAGCAAGATATTCACTATGCCCAAGGGCGCAAACTTCACAGCATCTTTATTGGTGGTGGTACTCCATCCCTGTTTGAAGCCAGCTATATTAAGCAGTTACTACAAGGTATCAATGCCCTGATTGAGTTCGAAGATGATATCGAAATCACCATGGAAGCCAATCCTGGCACCTTGGAGCATGACAGTCTTAAGGCTTATCAAGCAGCTGGGATCAATCGTCTCTCCATGGGAGTGCAAAGCTTTGCCAGTGACAAGCTCAACCTTCTGGGCAGAATTCACAATCAGGGAGAAGCCGAGTCTGCGGCAATCGAAGCTAATAAAGCAGGCTTTAATAGCTTTAACCTAGATCTTATGCATGGCCTGCCTAACCAAAGTTTTGAGCAAGCCATGGATGATATTGAAAAGGCTGCATCTTTAGCACCACCGCATCTTTCTTGGTATCAGCTTACCATAGAGCCAAATACTCTATTTCACTCCAAACCACCACAACTTCCTGACGACGAAGCCCTATGGCATATTTATGAACAGGGACAGAAAAAGCTGGCTGAGTTAGGTTACCAGCAATATGAAATCTCCGCCTATGCCAAGCCCGGCTTTCAGTGCAAACACAACTTAAACTACTGGCGCTTTGGTGATTACCTAGGTATAGGTTGTGGCGCCCATGGCAAGATAACTCAGGCCAAAGCAAACAAGATTATTCGCACCGTCAAGATTAAGCACCCCAAAGGCTATTTGGCCAGTAATAATTGGACCTATCAAACCGATGAGGTTGAGCCAGAAGACAGAGCGCTAGAATACCTGATGAACCGCTTACGCTTGATAGCTCCTATTCCTAAAATCGAATTTGAACAAACCACAGGCCTAAGCCGTGGTGAGTTAAAGTCGGGAATGGATAAAGCGATAGCCAAAGGGCTAATGACAGAGTCTGAAGCGCATTGGCAAACCACGCCCAAGGGGCAGATGTTTGTCAACGAGCTATTAAGCCAGTTTTGTTAAGTAAATAATGAAGAGCTGACTCAAAAATATTACGCAGAGAGCAGCTCTAAAATCGGATGCAATAAGCCAGCTACGGTGATAACCCAAAGCACAAACCCCATAATACTTGCGATTGCTAATAGCCAGCTTTTGGTTATGGAAAGCTGATTGATCTCATCTATCTTTTTTAGCTCTCGATTAAGCAGTTCTACCCTCAATTTGAGCTTTCTTTCATCTAAAGGCTCATCCCGCGAGCAGTGCTTTGCTAGCAAATTTATCGTCTGTTCAAACTCAGCAACTGTCTCGACACTTGTTGCTGCGGCCCCGTTATTTTCAGCAATCACACCATGTATGGCAGCCAGATCACAACTCAACTCAAGTTGATCAGAAAAGTCCCTACGGATGGTGCGCTTTAACTTATTAGGCCAATGTAAGGTTAGCCAGTGCACTAGAGACTTTCTTAAATTATCATGATTGACCGCATGGCAATGCTCATGAGCCCACACCAAGTTAACCTGCTGTTGAGAAAGCTTATCGATCAGCCCTTGAGTCATATAAATCTCAGGCTCCCATACCCCTGCACACCAAGCCGTAATACGATTACTTTTAACGATTCTGTAGGGCCGTTCATTGTCCTTATCGGTTAGCTCCTTTAATAACCGCTTGTAATTATGCCCCTTGATACTTTGACGCGTAATGATTATGCAAATAAGGAGAAATGCGGCAATTACACCTATCTCTACTCCCGAGCTAAGAGTGGAAGACGTAGGCATAAAAAACCAATGAGGCCCACAGATATCCCCATGGCAATGATCTTCCACTAAGTAACCATTCAGCGCGGGATGACTATAGAGTAACAACACCAAAGAAGTGGTCATCAAAGGTAGTAGGCATAACAAAAGAATAACCTGGCTTGCGAAGGTAGCCGGCAATTTAAGGATGCGAGTTCTTAATACTGGATAGATAAAGCCAAATAGCCAAGACAACAACAGCGAAGAAGCAGTCCAAGCATAGATTAATTCTAGGGTGAACACGGTAAATTACCCGCGTTTAGTTTTCTGTACGTGAGAAGCTAACAGCTCTGAGTTCTCTTCGCCAACAAAATCCATAATCCCAGATAGCATAGGTGCCATATCACCATCACTGATCTGACAGGCAATATCTTCTAACATGCGGCTGATCATCTCACTTTGGCTCATCACACAAGTATAGCGATACTGACGGCCACACTTTCGTCGAGAGAATAACCCTTTTCGATGAAGGCGCTCTAGGGTGCTTTGTAATGTGCTTAAAGAAAGAGCTTCATGCTCAAAGTGAGTCAACATCTGCTGCGCTGTTTGTTCACCATGTTGCCAAGCACATTTTATGACATCCAGCTCCCTTGCCCCTAAAGAGGGTAACGGCTGATTTTTAGCACCTTGGCTAAACCAAAGCGTCAGTGTCTGACCAATGGACTTCATTAAGATCGACCTCTTATCGGTTTTTCAAAGCGCAATGATAATACCGTGCACAGCAGTGTATGGGTGGATCTTCCATTCAAGCCCAATGCAAGTCAAGATGAGAAAAAAATCATAATGAAAAATATAAGCTATATCGCACTTTGCGTCAGTTGTGCCTGTGCTCAGGCCAATACAAGCCATGATATGGAGACCATAGTGGTCGAAGGTAGAAACATCAATCTGCTCGGTCAAGCCATTTCAGCATCGGAAGGTGTTGTTGGTCAGCAGGAAATTGCTCTACGCCCACTCCTAAGAACAGGTGAAATTCTTGAGATGGTTCCCGGCATGGTTGTCACTCAGCACAGCGGAACAGGCAAAGCGAATCAATATTTTCTGCGCGGCTTCAACCTAGATCACGGTACAGATTTTGGTACGCATATCGATGGTATGCCTATCAATATGCGTACCCATGGCCATGGTCAAGGCTATACAGATCTCAACTTTATCATCCCTGAAACTATCTCAACCATGACCTACAAGAAAGGCGCTTATTATGCCGATGTAGGAGATTTCAGCGGTGCAGGTGCAGCCTTTATGCACACAACCGATAAAGTGGAAAACCAAGGGGAAATCACCTTAGGTGAAGACAACTATCAGCGTGTATTACTAATGGGAACTGTTAAAGCCGCAGGAGGTGAAAACCTAATAGCATTAGAGCACAACACCTATGATGGCCCTTGGGCGATTAGCGAAGATTTAAAGCGTAGCAATCTATTGTTAAAGCATAGTCGCAAACTTGGTTCAGGAGAGCTTGCTCTAAGCTTTATGGGTTATGACAATAAGTGGAACAGTGCCGATCAAATCCCTGCTCGAGCCGTCTCACAAGGGCTCATTTCAGATCTCGGAGTAATAGATGATACCGTTGGTGGTGAGTCGAGCCGATATAGTGTCAATGTTAGCTGGCAAAGCGATGACTGGGACATCAATGCCTATGTTATCGATTATCAGCTCAACCTTTGGTCCAACTTTACCTACTTCTTAGATGATCCAAGCCGTGGGGATCAATTTGAACAGGTCGATGATAGAAGCATCTATGGCGGTCAAATTAAATACAAGCTTTATAGCGATCTCAACAGTTTAGCTATGAGCAATCACTTTGGTCTGCAATATCGCTTTGATGATATCGATGAAGTCGGACTCTACCATACTCAAGCGCGTAAGCGTCTTGGTGTCACCCGTAGTGATGCAGTAAAAGAGTCGAGCATAGGTTTATTTTGGCATAATGAAATCCAATGGAATGACAAGCTACGCACTGTCCTGGGTGCGCGCTATGATTACTATGATTTTGACGTAACGGATAAAGCAGGCATCAATCGCAATGGCATCGACCTATCACAAAACAGTGGTAGCACCCATGATGATATCGTTTCTTTAAAAGCTAGTGTTATCTATAGTCTCAACGATGACTGGGAAACCTATATCTCGGGTGGTCAAGGCTTCCACTCTAACGATGCCAGAGGTACGGTTATCACTGCCGATCCTGCCGATGGTTCTACTGTCAATAAAGTTAACCCGCTTGTTCGCTCTCTTGGCTATGAAGCTGGCCTACGAGGCTTTATCAGTGACTCACTCAACACCTCAATCTCTTTATGGTATCTAAAACTAGACAGTGAACTACTATTTGTTGGTGATGCAGGTAATACCGAAGCGAGTCGTGGCTCACAAAGGCGTGGCGTTGAGCTAACCGCCTATTACCAAATCTCTAACCAATGGAGTTTTGATCTTGAGTATGCCTTTACCGACGCCGAATTTAGTGAGCACTCGAGCGAAGGCAACGAGATCCCAGGAGCCATCAGGCATGTAGCCCAAGCTGGATTCAATGCCAATTTTGATAATGGTTGGTTTGGTAGTTTGCGTACGCGCTACTTTGGAAGTCGCCCACTGGTAGAAGATGGCTCTGTAGAGTCTGATAGCTCCCTTATTCTAAACCTAAGAGCAGGCTACCGTTATCAAGACTGGACCTTTAAGCTAGATATTCTTAACTTAACCGATAGCAATGATCATGATATCGATTACTTCTACGAATCTAGACTAGCAAATGAGCCTAACGGCCAGGGAGTCGAAGATATTCATTACCATGTGTTAGAGCCTAGAACAGTACGTATTAGCGCTGCATATCGCTTCTAACAAGAAATGAACTAAAAAAAGGTCACCTTGAGTGACCTTTTTTAATTTTTCAGAAAATATGATGCTGTTTGTAAACAGCCAAAAAACCAATACCAATCTTAAAGGCTCAAGACTAAGGCGCTCAAATTAACGTAAAGTGGTACCGCAGAGTCAATATTAAACAAGAAAAGATGAGGATTTTATGCTTTATTGCGGGCTCGTTATCATACCGCAGACAAAAATCACCCCGGTCATTGCCGGGGTATAAACCAAAAAAATTAGGATGATGGTTTTAAAGCTAACATTGTTTTAGTTCGTAAACTCAGTTAGCAGTGATTCAAAAAGGGCGACTATGCCAAGTTTGTATGCACAAATTGAAAGGGGTCATTTTCAACAAATGCAAAGAATTCAAACCTTTTTAAATCAACTGAGTTCATTGTATTTAAATCAGAACATACCGCAACCATGATCAAGATCATTGTTTAGAAACCACTAAAAAAGCCGTGATGAATTCACAGCTTTTTATACTTGTAACCCTATGTTTTAAAACGATATTGATTTAGATCAATATGTTGCTAAAATGTATCGTTTCACTAAGAAAACAATGTTTCCTTAAATTACATCCTTTCTTTATAGAGTTCTTGATACGCTTGATCCCAATAAGGCGGTGTTCCGATATGATTTTTAATAAAATCAATAAAGGCACTTACCTTAGGAGCCAAATGCTTACGTCTTGGATAAACTGCTTGTAATGGAAGGTGGTTAGTTAATTGCCACTCTCTCATAAGTGGAACTAAAGTCCCTTTTGCAATTTCATCATCCAATAGATAACTCGCTAAATAACCAATACCTAAGCCACTGATCGCTGCAGATTTAAGTGCCGGAGCATTGTCGACTCTGAAATTGCCTGAAACGCCAATTTCACAATAGTCATCACCTTTCTTAAATTGCCACATGCTGTGCTCATGCCACTCACCTTTATAGACAAGACAGTTATGTTCTACTAACTGCTCAGGAGTCTTAGGTTCACCGTGTTTAGCTATGTACTCAGGTGATGCGACTAACAGGAACTGGCAAGTCATCAAAGGACGTGCAACCATGCCTAAAGGTAACTGCTCTGACATGGTTAATAGTAAGTCTAAACCTTCACTGACTACATCAACTTTATGATCTAGCAAGCTAACTTGTAACTCTAGTTCAGGATGTTTAGCCATAAAATCTGGCAATGCAGGAATAATATGCATAGTACCGAAAGATTCGGATATACCAACCTTTAACACACCACGGGTTGCATCATTAAGATTGTGCACACTTGCAACTGCCTGCTCAGCTCCTCTTAATAACTCTTCCCCTTGCACATATAACAGATGACCTGCCTCTGTCATACTCAAGCTTCTGGTTGTGCGTTGAATAAGCTGAACACCTAACTTATGTTCAAGGTCTGCAACTTGAGTACTAACCTTAGACTTGGATATTCCCAGCTTTCTTGCTGCCGCACTGAAGCTCCCTGCTCGAGCTACATGGGTAAAAATCGCAATTGGTTCTAACAGTTCTAACATGAAAGTCGCCTTAAGCTGTTTACGACGCCGATAAAATGCCTATCTAAATTGACTCATTTACTTTGCTGCACTTGGCTATCTTGGATAACCTCAAACAAGCTATTCAAGTCAAAAATAAGCTACAGGAGTAGAGTTTAGTATCCGGTAAAGCACCAGAATTCTTGTTATTTTTTAGAAGTATACCAAATCATTCTAGGCGAACTCCAATACTCAATCACATGTTTAGCACAAAATTAGAGACAATCTTATCCAATTCTTTAACAATCAAAGTATTAGATTCATTATTTTTACGGGCAGTCAGCGGAAATGCTAAGCCGATGAAGGCTATTTAAAGTGAACATAATAAAAAAACCCTGTATCAAATAGGGATACAGGGTGCGCTATGTCCAATCAAGGGAGGGGAAAGGGATAATGGGTTAGCTACTGATTTTGCTTTGAGCTAGAGAAAATTCATTCATCTCTGGAATCGCAGCCTTTAATTTCTTCTCAGTTGCTAAAATTTGCTTAAATCCATCACATAAATCATCGGCACGCTCTTCTAAAGCTTGTGCCTGAAGGCTAACCTGAGCCTCGATGTCGTCACCGATTTTCTCCATCTTAAGGCTAAAGTTCTGCATCTTCTCTTCAAAGCTACCACCTTCACTAGACATCATCTGACTACCTAGCGCCATCATCATGCTACCGATGGAGTTCTGAACGATATTTTCTACTTCCTGCTCAAACTCTTGATTAAAGGTATCTTCAAGGGAACTCTCAGTTGCTCCTAGATAAAACTGGTCACCACGTTGATAGGCAACGGCTTCGATTCTTTCGCTAATCCCAACCATAAGTTCATCAATTTTGGCACCCGCTTCATCTCCTAGTAATGGTGTCAGTGCCATAGATACCGCTTGACTAGCAATAGAAACGGCTTGATTAACAATGTCTATCACCTCAGGAACCTGAGTAGAGACTTGCTGAGAAAAATCAGCAACGAGTTGGCTTTGCTGAGCATTTAATGGAACCTGCTTTCCTTCTACAAACAGTTTACCTAATTCAACGCGATAGGCTTCTTGCTTATTATGGCTAAAGACTAACTTTTGCGGCTCAACCAGCACATCATAGTTAAGTGAAACTTCACACTCTTTATGTCCGGAATCATGGGCAAAACTCGGTGCAGCAGCAAAGGTCAACATACTTGAAGTAAATACTAGGCCAGTAAGCAGTTTGTTCATTTTCATCATAGAGTTCCTTATCAGTGTTATGCCACAGACAAAGCACTTAGCGTGCCAAGACTTATAACCTACTATTAATTAAGGAATAAACTAGCAATCATTCAAATTAACCCTATTGGTTTAATAAAAGAAAACACAAGTTAATGGTGAAAAATGAATAAATTTTAGTGAAAGTCACACATTTGCCGATCAAAACGCTTTTTATAGGCATTAATAAATAGCAGAGGTAAATAGAAAGAAAAAAATGAGGAAATAAAGAGAGAAGATTTACCCTTCCTTACTTGAACCTTTTCGCTCAAGCAAGGAAGAATTGGTGAGTGACAGTTTATGTAAACTGCTTAGCTCCACCAGATATCGTATAAGTCTGTCACCTCAACATTGGTAACATTCTGCTTAGCCCAGAAATCCGTCACTGCAGTGCGATCTTCTTCTGTGCACTTACCTATGGTCTGAGTGGCAATAATGCCTTCCCACTCTTTATGGCCACCGCCGTGAAAGCCTAACTTACGCGGCTCGATAACTTGCTCAATAAATTGATCAACGATTGCATCGATATCAGACTCTGAAACAGACTCATTGAAAGTCCAACTCACATCGAAACCTAACTCTTGAAACTCATCAACGCGCAATTTTTTACGCAAACGGCGACTACGATTGCTAGCCATAACATTTTCCTTCTTAAAGTAATAAACAGTTATTCAGTACGCTCAAACATAAGGTCCCAAACGCCGTGACCTAGTCTATGACCTCTAGCTTCAAATTTAGTAAGTGGCCTATGTTCTGGACGCTCTACAAAATCACCTGTTGTTGATAAATTCTTATATCCAGGAGCAGCGCTCATCACTTCAAGCATATGTTCACTATAGTTTTCCCAGTCTGTCGCTAGATGGAATACACCACCCACTTTCAGCTTACGCTTGATCAGCTCGGCAAACTCTGGCTGTACTATACGGCGCTTGTGATGACGCTTCTTATGCCATGGGTCAGGAAAGAATAGCTGAACTCTATCTAAAGAAGCATCAGCAATGGTTTGTTCTAATACTTCCACCGCATCATGATGAAAAACTTTTAAATTTGTCACATTTGCAGCCGCAGCGTCGGCTAAGCATGCGCCGACACCTGGCTTATGTACCTCGATGCCAATGAAGTTTTGCTCAGGTGCTGCCTTAGCCATCTCAACCAAAGATGCTCCCATGCCAAAACCAATTTCTAATACTACAGGAGATGAGTTACCAAAAACCGCCTCTAAATCGATAGCTTCTGCTGAATACTCTAGCCCCATTGTCGGCCATTGCTGCTCCATGGCTTGAGCCTGACCTTTTGTCAGACGACCTTCTCTCAATACAAAGCTTCTGACTTTACGTAGGTATTTGCCATCTTCATTATATTCGGCTGTAGTAACTTCGCTCATGTGGTCCTCACCAGTGGAGAATAATCAAATAATGTCGTTATGACCCATAGCTAGAGATAATTATCTCCTAACTAGACAAGGTGCACAGCAAGAGTAGCATAAACTCACCAACTAGGAGTTGCTATTCAGCTAGCCTTTAACCTTGTTCAAAAAACGAGTCAAGTATCGCTAAAAAGAAGGGCATTATCCAAAGTTAGGCCTCGAGTGCAAGCCTTTATCGTAGAAATATCAAACCAAATCGGATTCTTGAGCTTGAGGTGACAAATCGCTACACTGCCCCCATGAAAATGACACCTAATTTTTCTAGTCGAATTATCGACTGGTATCATATCCACGGCCGTAAAACTCTCCCTTGGCAACTTGATAAAACCCCATATAAAGTATGGATTTCTGAAATCATGCTGCAACAAACTCAAGTAGCCACAGTAATCCCCTACTATGAAAAGTTTATGGCGCGTTTTACCGATATCAATACCTTAGCCAATGCCGACCAAGATGAGGTACTACACCATTGGACAGGTCTTGGTTACTACGCCAGAGCGCGCAATCTACATAAAGCCGCACAAATTCTGCGAGATGAGTATCAAGGGAAGTTTCCAACAGAAATAGAAGATGTCATTGCCCTACCCGGCATTGGCCGCTCCACTGCAGGAGCCGTTTTATCCCTCTCCCTTGGGCAGCATCACCCTATTTTAGATGGTAACGTAAAACGTGTATTAGCTCGTCATGGTGCTATCTCAGGTTGGCCTGGACAAAAAGCTGTCGAACAAGCCCTATGGCAACTTAGCGAATCCTATACCCCAAAAGAAGGCATAACTTACTATAACCAAGCCATGATGGACTTGGGCTCATCCATTTGCACCAGAAGTAAACCTAGCTGCGGCCAATGCCCTGTGGCTATCGATTGCCAAGCACAGCTTCAAGGAAGGCAAAGCGAATTTCCAGGAAAGAAACCTAAGAAAACAATTCCAGCCAAGTCAGCTTTTATGTTGGTGTTAGAGCATGATGACCAAGTGTGGCTTATTAAAAGGCCACCAGCTGGAATATGGGGCGGCCTTTGGTGTTTTCCTCAATATGACACTGAACAAGAAGCCATCGATATGCTTGACCAAGGCCAATATCAAATTGCAAATCAACAAGCGTTACCCGGCTTTAGACATACTTTTAGCCACTTTCACCTTGATGTTCAACCCATTCTGGTAAGACTTAAACAACAAAGCCAACATCAGGTCATGGAACCTAAGCAGACTCTCTGGTATAACATAGAACAACCTTCTAAGGTGGGACTCGCCGCAGCAACAGAGCGGATTTTAGCCAGCTTAGAACCCCAAATGATTAAGGAGTAAACATGGCTCGCACAGTAAATTGCGTCTGTCTGAATAAACAAGCCGAAGGCCTAGACTTTCAACTTTATCCCGGCGAGCTAGGTAAGCGTATTTTCGATAACATCAGCAAAGAAGCATGGGCCTTATGGCAATCGAAACAGACCATGTTAATCAATGAGAAAAAGCTCAACATGATGAATGTCGATGATAGAAAGCTACTAGAAGAACAGATGACAAGCTTTCTATTTGAAGGTAAAGATGTCGAAATTGAAGGCTATGTGCCGCAAAAAGATGACGAATAAAACCCAAGTTTAGAGACAATAAAGGCGCCTAATGGCGCCTTTGCTATTTTTGGCAAGAATACATTAACTGATAGCAAGCTTTCGTCTAACTAGCGCCAGCCCTCCTATTAACACTAGCCCCAAGAAAGACAAGCTACCGCTGCTCACTTCCGTTACTGTAACTTCTACATAGCCTGTATCAGAATCCAACTCACTACTTTCAAGTGGCAGAGCATACAAAGCATCGGTCTCATTAGAGCTTATACTGGCCACAATATCACCGTAACCAACCTCATAGAGATCGATGAGCACATCATAATGATCCATATCATAGCCAGCGTTGAGGGTAGTCAACACCTCATAATCATCTAAGTTAGAGTTGCCTGAGATGATAAAGCTCTCAGTTGTAAAATAATGCACCCAAGGCCCACCGTCTTGACTCAGATAAAGCTCGGCGAAAACTAAAGCTGTATTAGGGCCACCAACAGTGTCGACATCAGCATCAAAAGTGACACCAAAAGTTTGATAAAATCCATCATAATCAGAATCTTCATATAATCGAGTGCTTGCCTCATAGATAGAGAAACTATGATAAACGCTCGATTTATCAGCTAGGTTCTGCTCATTTGAGCTTACTTTCTGACTAATACGACTCTGTGGATTCGCCTTATGGGCAGCAATCATCTGCTCACGTGTCACCCTTCCTTTTAGCAAAGAGTGAGTTAGAGTAGGATCTAAGCTAATTAATGACTTGGCTTTAGCCTCTAGCAGCGCCTTCTTATCTCGCTCAGATAAAGTAGCTGTGACATTAGGGGACTGGCGTTCGATACTCTTGACAACTCCTGTTGCAGTCGATTGTGCCATAACCGGATTTCGCAGTAAGACTCCTACTACAGCCATAAGTACCAGCCCCAGTGCAGCAACGCTACCCCCTGTTTTTAACACATAGATAAAGTCACTCGTAAATAGCTTAGTAAGTCCCTGCTTAATCCCAGATGCTTGATATGGATATGTCTTCATTGTTAAGCCTCTATACTTGCCTTTAATAGCTCCATTAAAAGCAAGTGGCTGTGAATGTAAGCTGAACAATAAAAATCAAATAATAAAATTCTCTAGTCCACATTCAGGGTTTGTTCATACCCATTCATTCAAACTTCAAACAAAGCTTGGCTTGAACCTAGTTGGCCAACAATTATCACTGAATATAGAAGGATTACTTGGTTTCTAATTAAAATAGGATCTTTTACACTAGGGCTACGACTTATTGCAGGTGCATCAAATGAGACTGACATCCCTAACATTCTTATTCTTTTTTACATGGCTAGTGGCAAGCCCCAGTCATGGGTTAAATCTAAACTCAATGACCGCAGCCTCTAGCCTTATCGCCAGCAATAAAGCGCAAAACTTAATAATCACTAGCCCGCAACAAGCAATCAGTGTGGTAAAGCGGAAGTACAAAGCTAAAGTGCTAAGGGTTCAATCTACAAACCAAGGTTCTCCTGGATATAAAGTGAAGTTAGTCACTAAAGACGGCCAAGTCTTTACTGTATTTGTTAATGCAGTAACAGGAGCGGTTTCCCGTAACTAGTTCACCACAATAAATGGAAAAAAGATGCGACTATTACTTGTAGAAGATGACTTACAACTTCAAGAAAACCTCAAGCAACACCTGATTGATGCCAAGTTTACCTTAGATGCCGCATCTGATGGCGAAGATGGGCTTTTCCAGGGAGAAGAGTATGATTATGATGCTGCTATCATAGACGTTGGCTTACCAAAACTTGATGGCATTAGTCTCATCAAAGCCTTAAGGGTAAAAAAGCGTGACTTTCCTATTCTCATTCTCACGGCTCGAGACAGCTGGCAGGATAAAGTTGAAGGCCTAGATGCTGGTGCCGATGACTATCTCACTAAGCCATTTCATCCAGAAGAATTAGTCGCGCGTATCAAAGCTTTGATACGTCGTAGCGCAGGAAAAGCGAGCCCACTCATTGAGAATGGTCCATATAGCCTCAACACTAGCAGCCATGAGGTGTACGCTAGTGGTAATCTAATCAAACTCAGCGGCTCTGAATACAAGGTGCTCGAATACCTTATGCTGCATCAGGGTGAAGTCACTTCAAAAACGGTATTAACCGAACATATTTATGATCAAGACTTCGATCTAGATTCTAATGTTATTGAGGTCTTTATTCGTCGATTACGGATTAAACTAGACCCAAATAATGAATTCGGCCTTATCGAAACCCTAAGAGGGCAAGGCTATAGATTAAATATTTTATCTAATGATTAAATAGCAGCCTCCTATGCTGACTAAATTAGCCATATTTAACTCATTAAAAGCAAGACTGATACTCAGCGCACTCCTACTCGTATTAGTGCTATTACCTATCATAGCTATAGCACTGAGTAGCGCCTTTGAGCGTCAGCTCATCACATCACACAAAGATAGATTAAATACCTATATCTACTCGATTCTTGCTGTTACAGAAGTCAATAATGGTGAGGTTTATACGCCAGAAACCTTAGTCGATGATCAATTTAATCTCGTCAACTCTGGGCTCTATGCCCTTATTAGCGCAAAAACAAACTCCCATGATGCTAACCATGTTGTTTGGCAGTCCCAGTCACTACTGGGGATCAAACTAGATATTGATCTATCTGAAGTCAATGTTGGCCAAATCGCATTTTCATCTAAGTCCTTAGACGGTAAACCGAGTTTTGTATTCAGCTATGGTGTGAACTTTACTGCTAGGGGGAAAAACTTCCCTATCACCTTACATGTAATACAAGATAAAACAGGATTTTACACCGCATTAAGTGAATTCAATCATCAGCTATGGCGTTCTTTAGCCGTCCTAATGTTATTTTTGCTTGTCGCTCAAATAAGCTGGCTGGCATGGACACTCAGACCCCTTGCAAGATTTAAACAAGAACTAAATCAAGTTGAGCAGGGCGAAAAGATACAAGTTACAGGCGATTATCCAAATGAACTCGCAGATGTGGCCCATCAACTTAACACCTTGCTAAGCACAGAGCAAAACCAACGAAAACGCTACCGCAACGCCTTGTCTGACTTAGCCCATAGTTTGAAAACGCCGTTAGCGGTCATTCAAAGCCAAACCGATCTGAACAGCGCATCGAAAGAGCAGATAGGCGCTATCAATAATATTATTAACCATCAACTCAAACGCGCTCAAACTGCAGCAGGTGCCTCATGGCATCTTGGAGTCAAACTCAAACCTATTAGTGACAAACTGATTAGGACTCTGGGCAAAATTTACAGTCATCCATCTATTCATTTAAATGCCGATGTTAGCGATAAGCTTATCTTTAAGGGTGATGAAGCCGATATCACAGAGATTCTAGGTAACTTGTTAGACAATGCCTGCAAAGCAGCTCGTTCTCAGGTATCAATGTCTATCACACCAGATCCCAACAAGTTAATCATTAATATCGAAGATGACGGCAAGGGAATATCCAAGGAAAAAGCATCGCAGATATGTGAACGTGGTGTCAGAGCTGACACCTATGAAAAGGGCCATGGCATAGGTCTAGCTATCGTAAGCGATCTTATTGACAGTTATGGCGGTAGTTTGCAGATACAGCAATCTGAAAAACTCGGCGGTGCTCACTTTATCTGTACCTTTAATAAATAACCTTTGCAGCCACACATCATTGCTCATGCAGAGCATTAGCAATGATGTGTGGCTTAACTATCCTCATCTATACTTGTCTTAATATTAATATGCAGCCTTATCAATTAATGCATATCACTTACTTCTGTTGTACTGACGAATAAAATTGCAGAGACAAAGCGTTAATGAACCTAATTAGATCACTAATAGCTTGCTTATTACTATTTATAGCACCACTAAAGGCCAAGGAATTAAGCCTCAACATCCTTTGTTGGGAGGGGTATGCTCCTGCAGCTTATGTCAATCAATTTAGGCAAATAATAAAACAGAAGTATGGGGTAGCAGTTTCCATAAATGTTAGTAACATCTCAGATCCACAAGAGTTTTTTGATCGTATTAGAGCAAAAGATGCAGATATCATCAGCCCTTCTCATCACGTACCTAAGTCATTGAAATGGAATTTCATTAAGAACAACCTCATTATCCCCATCAATGTACACAACATTCCTAATTTCACTAATATTATTGAAGAGTTAAAGCAGCTCTCCTATGTTACACAAGATGGTTACCACTATGGAGTTCCTCTTCTATATGGACCCTATGGGCTGGCATATAATAAAGACCTCATACAGGCTCCTATCTCGAGCTGGCAACATTTATGGCAACGGGATTATATAAAGCAATATGCTATCAGCTCTGATTACTATGAAGCCAACATCTACATTACCGCATTAGCTCTTGGCTATAACAAAGATCAAATTTTTGACTACGATCTTCTAAGAAAAGATCCTCGTTTCCAAGCTAAACTAACCGAGCTGGCTCAAAACGCCAAGCGCTTTTGGGTAGGTGTTGATAGAGCTGACGAATTTGACGACTTAATCTTAGGTACGGCTTGGGGGTTCTCATTTCCAGAATTAAAGAGACGCAACAAGGTTTGGCAAATGGCACAACCTAAAGAAGGCACTACTGGATGGGTAGATGTGTGGTCTATAGGCTACTCATTAAAAAACAAACCGCTACTAAAAAGGATAGCTGAAGAGTGGATCAACTATAGCCTTAGCCCAGAGATGCAAATCAGTTATGTCAGAAACATTGGGCAATATCCAGTTAATCTGAGTATAAAATCTCAACTTTCACCTCAAGAAGTAAAGCGCTATAACTTAAACAACCCCAATTACTTCAAAGACAACCTCATTCTCTGGAGAATCTTAGATCAACGCCAACAAAATGGTTTTAAAATGATGTGGCAAAAAGCCAAAGGCCAAAGAGCAAAATAGCTGTTCAAGCATTTCAGCTAATGTTCATCTAACCTTTGGCATTATCAAACTCAAGGTAGCGAAAGGAGTTTGATATGAAAACACAATACCAATCTAATCTCACCCAAATAAGAAAAGGCTTGTTTGCCTGTATTCTGGGCTTCACTGCCTTAGTTTCTAATTCTGCTTATTCTCTAGAGCGTTACGATTCGCTAGATAGTGAAAATCAATATTACAGTGACTATGATGCCGACGGCCACTACCAAGAACTGCTAAGTCAGCCAAAACTCGCACAGCTGCTCGCTCCGATAGCCTTATACCCTGATACCCTCCTTAGTCATATTCTTATCGCGTCAACCAACCCAGTGCAAATAGTGCAAGCATATAGATGGCAGCAAGAACACGCCTATTTGAGCAAAAGAAAGCTTTCACGAAAGGCCTCTAAAAAAGATTGGAGCCCCAGCATCATTGCACTTGTTGCCTTTCCCGATATTCTTGAACGAATGAATGATGATTTAGAGTGGACTCAGGCTCTGGGACAGGCTTTCCTCCAAAGTGAGTCTAGAGTATTAGCCAGTATTCAACATTTAAGAAGAGAAGCGAAACTCGCCGATAGTTTTAGTGGGATGGAAAACCTATCTGTCTCCTATGTTGACCAACAAATCATTATCGAACCAAGATATCGAGAAGTTATCTATGTTCCTTATTACGATCCAAGAGTCGTATACGGTCATTGGCGTTGGCATAGTCACCCGCCTGTATACTGGCATCATAAACCTTCTACCAGCATACATATCGAACTAGGACATAGTCATCGATTTGGTTGGAGTAAAGGAGTGCATATTAATTTCAACTACTTTTTCAGCACCTTTCATTGGCGTAAAAAGCATGTAGTTGTGACCTCACACCACAACTCACACTACTATCGCCCTAAACATAGAATCATCACCAGTCATGGTGCTAAGCGTTGGCACGGCAAGTCCCACAGACACTCAACAACTGCCGGTTACCGCAATGGCAATAGAACGAGCTATAGCTACAAACAAGATACAAGAGTCAAGGTAAAACCTCACCATAAGGTAAATCGTTCAGTTAAGGTCTCCCATAGTGCTGATAAAAAGGTGCAATATAAAACAATCACCCGAACAGTAAAAAAAGCAAAGTTCAAACATAATAAGCAAGCCAATATTAACGCGAGGTACAAGCAACCCCATAGCAAACATAAGGCCTCACACTATAAGCCACCTGCTGCGCAGGTAAGAGAGGTAAAACACAGGGGAACAAGAGCACAACCACGCTCTGCACATGACGGTAGGCAAAAAATTAAATAACTCAATCTTTGATCACTATAGTCACTCTAGCACCACTGATTGAGCCCTATTCATTTAGCGCTCAATCAGTCCAACTTTCTATCAAGTCATCTCAAAGACTAACGAGTAAATATGATTAACGGCATTTTACTAACACTCTCCTTTATATGAATCAAAGGCAACGGCTCAAAATGCTTCCAAAGATTGCAGCATACTGCTCAATCTAGGGGCTGCAGATCTTTCAAGGTTATTTTTGCAGCAGTTGAGCGAGCATTCACTTAGATTGCTAAGTTTCACCTCGATAAAATACCCTTGGCTGAGCGCAAAAACTCATCAGCAAAGATCAACAGCCCCTAGATATCGGTGACCTTTTCTACCGTTACGACTCTTTTAAGAGCCAATATCAGACAAAATTCACTCATTTTGCATATTAACTAATCGAACACCATTTTTTTTATAAAAAGCACTTGCACGATAAATATGACCGCTATATTATACGCGCACTCCAAACGGCAAGGGTAACAAACACTCTAGTTTGGCGTAGTTAACTAACACTTAGTTAGTTGCCCGAATAGCTCAGTTGGTAGAGCAGAGGATTGAAAATCCTCGTGTCCCTGGTTCGATTCCGGGTTCGGGCACCACAATTCGCCGGCATAGCTCAGTTGGTAGAGCAACTGACTTGTAATCAGTAGGTCCCGAGTTCGACTCTTGGTGCCGGCACCATATAAACAAAAAAGCCACTCTCTGAGTGGCTTTTTTGTTTTCTATTGCATCAAGTTCATTCTCAAACCTGTTAGTATTCTTAACTACTTACTCTTTATTCATTGAGCTGATAGTGAATACTTCAAACAAGTCACCCCGCATCGCAATTTTTGTCGATGTACAAAATATTTACTACACCTGCCGCCAAGCCTATGGCCGTCAGTTTAATTACCATAAGCTTTGGCAAACACTATCAAGCCAAGGTGAAATCCTCATTGCCAACGCCTACGCCATAGACAGGGGCGACGATGGGCAAATCAAATTTCAAGACGCACTGAAACATATAGGCTTCAATATTAAGCTCAAGCCTTTTATTCAAAGAAGTGATGGTTCAGCAAAGGGGGACTGGGATGTTGGGATTACTATAGATATTATGGAAACCGCCAAGGAAGTTGACCAGATAGTATTGCTTTCGGGCGATGGCGACTTTGATTTGCTACTACAGCATATTTATAAGCAACATAATGTGGAAACCCATGTCTATGGCGTTCCCACATTAACGGCCAACTCCTTAATTAACTCTGCGTGCTACTATCATGAAATTGACCACGAGTTATTACGATAATGCGATTAACTAGCGCTATGTGTCACTAAGGTTGGATTAAGTAGGTTGTCATGCACTGGGCAGCGATGACATACACTGTCTAAAAACTCCTGTTTTTCTTGTTCAGTCAGATCAGCATCGATATCCGCTTTAATATCAATTGATTTAAAGCCGACAGGATCATCTGTTTCTTGTCCAAGCAAGCCAGCGGGATTCATAGTTGCAGTGACATGTACGTCAAATTGTTTCAGGGTTAGCTTTTGATCCCTAGCAACCATTTTAGCAATAGCAGAAATACAACCTGCAAGCGAAAACAGAAATGTTTCTAAGGGGTTAGCCCCTTCATTACCGGCTGTTGGTTGATCTATCACTAACAGATGTTCTCTTACCTGGGCTGTTACCTTCCAGCCAGCTCCCATCTGTGTCTTCACTTCAACTACTTTTTCAGCCATCATCGCTCCCCTTTTTCAATTAGATTTAATTCAATCAGATTATTCTAATCATAATTCCACATTAATCCTAGCAAGTAGCCACAACCAAGTTCAAAGTCTAAGAAATTCATCCGAATGGTCATAAATAAGCCGCTCTATCAATACTAAAATGAGTTCACTCGAACCTTGAGAGCTTAAGTGACCCCTAACAAAGTCCCTCGCGCCAAAAAACAACAACTAATGCCAAGCCCATTGTGATAAAACGATAATGAGTTAATTGATAAATCAATGAAGAACAAGGTAGGATAACCAAACTACTTTCTAGCTATTCAAATCAATACATTATGTCATCTCTGCTAAAGCTTATTTTGACTGTCTTCATCTTTAGTATTGCTAAACAGGGTGACTGTGCCCAGCAGGCTAAGTCAATAGCTAACTATGCTAGCAACCCAGTACTGAGTGAACCTGAAAGTGCCTCAATTCAACTACCTACGCAGATAAATTTAGCCGCTGAAGATGGCTGGCCTCCATTTGCCGATCAATATGGAAAAGGGGTTTCCCATCAGCTTATCCAAAATGCCTTTAACCAAGTTGGCATTAAGGTTAATAGCATATTGGTTCCACACTCCCGCGGAGTGCAAATGGCCCTAGATGGTAATGTCGATGGCGTCTTTAACATAGCTAAACTAAAACAACGCCAAGATACTTTTATCTTCGGTGAACAACCCCTTTTCATTTCGAAATCAATCTTTTTCCAAGCCAAAAGCAAGCCCATCAAGGCCAGTAGCCCTCAACAACTCACAGACAAAATGCGCATAGGTAAAATTAAGGGTTTTTACTACGGCGGTAATATCGATGAACTAACCAATATTCAATTTTTAGAAGTAAGCAATCAATATCAACTTATCAACCTGCTACTAACAGGAAAAATAGATGCGGCTCTTATGTACCAAGAAGTGGCACAGAAATACATTGATCAAATGGGAGTGGGTGATGAAATTGAGCCCGCTTTTGATAATCAGATTATTCATGTCTATTTAGCCTTTTCAAGACAGCAGCCCTACTCCCAATCGTTGGCAAAACAGTTAGATCTTGGGCTAAAAAAGCTGATAGATAATGGCACCTATCAAAAAATCATTTCTGGTTATGCTCAGCCAATAGCTCATAGTCAAAAATAATAAGGTCTATAAATAGTAGTGGAGCGACATGAGCCATTGCGGCTAGCAATTAGAGCCGTTAAACTCGAGAGCAAAATTAATCAGTAGTAATGATAATGACCTCTCCTAAAGCCCAGTTCAATTCTCATCAACAACCGAATTTTAGTCGAGAATATCAATTTCCTATCCAAATATACTATGAAGATACAGACTTTTCGGGAGTCGTCTATCACCCTAATTTTCTGAAGTACTTTGAACGAGCTAGAGAGCACGTCATAGGTGCTGATAGGTTGCTCAAGCTATGGCAGGAGTCAGAATTAGGCTTTGCTGTCTATCGTAGCGATATGCTGTGTCATGAAGGAGTCGAATTTGCCGATATTATCGATGTTAAAACTCGTTTTTACTTTGAGAGTAAATACCGTACGGTTTGGCATCAAGAAATTTGGCGCCCTGGAGCAACTAAACCTGCAGTTACCGCAGTCATTGAAATGGTGTGTATGAATCAAGCTAGACAGCTAACCCCAATGCCTACTGCTCTTTTTGACATCCTCGCACAAGCCTTTGATACCGTGCCAGAGCTAAAATAGACTAATAAAAAAGCTGTTATTAAAAATAACAGCTTTTTACTCTTACCTAGCTAGGCGTAACTTTGTTTAATCGAATGATATTGCTCGATAAACTCTTCACTAGCTAAGGCGTCAGTGGTAACAGGCAAGCCACGCTGAATAAACACCTCAAGGCGCTCTTCTAAACTGTTACCGGATCTTAACTCTCCAGTGTAAAACGCTGCCGAGCGAATAAAGTCAAGATATGACACATCCTCTGACAAATAAGGAAGATCTGCCCAGCGCTCCACGACTTCCATCACCTCTGGCGCAAAATCCCAGCTCTTAAGCACGGCCCGCCCCAACGGCCCTTGCATCTTACGCACCAAAGCTCTGAGTTGATCTATGCTAGTAAAAAGCTCTGGATGATTTTCGGCTTCAGTTAACACAGGTAAAGCACCAATGTTATGCACCAATCCGGCTAAAGTTAGTGTGTCTATATTTAACTGACAGTCTCGATGATGTTTCTTATAAATCTGTAGCATGGCACAAGCTGATGCAGTGACATCGATAGAGGTACGCCACACTTCATCCATCACTTCCCATACCATTTCATTCGTCGAGATAAACAGCTGCTCCATGGCTACAGAGGTAGCGATAGACTTAATTTGGGTTAAGCCAATACGAGTGACTGCACTATTGATGTTCTCAGCAGGTACTCCACGGCTATATAGAGCACTATTCGCAACTTTGATAATTCTGGCCGAAATCGCAGCATCCTGCCCAATGATATCGGCAACTTGCTTAAGGCTGGCATCTGGCATGCTCACCACAGATTGTACTCGCATAGCGACTTCAGGAAGTGTTGGCAGGACAAGGGAGTCATCCTTTAACTTTTTCAATAATCCTACTAAGAGTTGATGCTCAGTAGACATGTAATCTCCAAAAACAAAATATATACACCAAAGGACTTACCTTAGTATATCAGCAGTAATATCAGTTACGTAGCATAGAAATAAAATATATTTGTGACAAACACTAAAGCCTTGATACTTCTCCTATCTCCATCATAAGCATAATGGAAGCTCAGCTAACGCTACCAAAACAAATAGCTTAAACTTTAACTAGGGCGGGCTAATTTCAGCATAAATTTGCATAACCCCACTTCCATTGAGTAAAATGCCGCCCCCGCGCGATGTGCGAATTTCATTCAGAATTTGAGAGTAATTATGTTTAGACCTGAGCTATTGTCTCCTGCTGGGACATTAAAGAATATGCGTTATGCTTTCGCCTATGGCGCCGATGCCGTCTATGCTGGCCAGCCAAGATATAGCTTACGGGTTCGCAACAATGATTTCAAAATGGAAAACCTCGCCGCAGGTATTGAAGAGGCTCATAGCTTAAATAAAAAGCTCTATGTGGTGAGTAACATCGCCCCACACAATGCCAAGCTTAAGACCTATATTCGCGATATGGAGCCTGTTGTCAACATGGGTCCAGATGCACTGATTATGTCAGATCCAGGCCTAATCATGATGGTACGCGAAGCCTTCCCAGATCAAACCGTGCACCTTTCAGTACAAGCTAATGCCATTAACTGGGCATCGGTGAAGTTTTGGGAGAAGCAAGGCATCAAGCGCGTGATTTTAAGTCGCGAGCTTTCACTGGATGAAATTGAAGAGATACGTCAACGCTGCCCAGACATTGAGTTAGAAGTCTTTGTTCATGGCGCACTATGCATGGCCTACTCGGGTCGCTGCCTGCTATCTGGTTATATCAATAAGCGTGACCCAAACCAAGGCACCTGCACTAATGCTTGCCGCTGGAAATACGATGTACACGAAGCTAAACAGACAGAAACAGGTGATGTGGTCGCGGTACAGAGCGATGTACAAATACAGCAGCCAACCTTAGGTGAAGGCAGCACCACAGATAATATCTATCTACTGCAAGAGCCTGGCCGCCCTGGTGAGTATATGCCCGCTTTTGAAGACGAGCATGGTACCTATATCATGAACTCAAAGGATCTTCGCGCCATTCAGCACGTTGAGCGCCTGACTAAGATGGGCATTGATTCACTTAAGATCGAAGGCCGCACTAAATCTTTCTACTATGTGGCAAGAACCGCTCAGCTATATCGTCAAGCCATTGAAGATGCCGTTGCTGGCAGAGACTTTAATCGCGGCCTGATGACAGAACTTGAAGGCCTTGCACACAGAGGCTACACCGAAGGCTTCCTACGCCGCCATGTGCATGATGAGTACCAAAACTATGATTATGGTTACTCTATCAGTGATACTCAGCAGTTTGTGGGCGAAGTAACAGGCAAGCGCAACGATGCAGGCATGGCTGAAATTGATGTAAAGAATAAGTTCAGTGTCGGTGACAGTGTCGAACTCATGACACCACAGGGCAATATCAACCTTACCATAGACCATCTCGAGAACCGTAAAGGCGAAAGCGTAGAAGCAGGTTTAGGCTCTGGTCATATAGTATACTTACCTGTACCTAAGGAGGTTGACCTGAATCAGGCGATTTTGATGCGCAACTTACCTCAAGGACAAGATACCCGTAATCCCCATGCTAAATAGCATGGTATTGATAAAAACTTGCAGAACAATAAATTAGGCAGAAATAACAGATGGCACTACTGATTGATGATAGCTGTATCAATTGCGATATGTGTGAGCCAGAGTGTCCAAATCAGGCAATCACTATGGGCGAAGAGATCTATGAAATCGATCCCCTGCTCTGTACTGAATGCGTAGGACATTATGATAAGCCTACCTGTGTATCTGTCTGTCCTATCGATTGTATCGACCCAGATCCAGAGCACAAAGAGTCACAAGACGAGCTATTAGAAAAGTTCTGTATTATTACGGGTAAGGTATAACCTAGTACATATCATTAAAAAACGGCGCATCATGCGCCGTTTTTTATTATTCGATAGCATACTTAGCTAACTAATATACTCAGCACTATGCAAGTTCAGGCTCTGCCTGCTGCTGAAGCTTAATTATCATGGTTGAAACCTGCTCTACACCATGGCGAATAGGCGCGGGCATAGCATCAAACTCGATGCTCAATAGTAAATTCTTTACCTCTAACCCTAACTCAGTATCCCCTTCAATATTAAGTTTACGCTGGAAGAAAAGGGTATCAGGATCTTCTTTTCCTGCCGCAATCAGAATAAGTTCTTTCGATTCAGCGCTAAAGGTCACCTGAGGCTTTGATAAAGGCCTCACATGCCAGCCTTCTTGAAAGCTAACTTCAAAATTCAACGCCAAATCTTTGATCTCAATCCCAACCCAGTTGCCAGTTAAGAAATCTAGCTCACCATCGTTAGCTTGCTCAGCGAGAATAAGCCCTAATAAGCGCTCTAATAACTGCGCCTTCAACTTGAATGGCACCACAGCAACCGGGCCTTTTGCGATCTTAGGCGCGACATCCAACAAACGCTTTGCGATCTCTCTAGGGTAATTTTTCCCCATTCATCTATCTCCTACTGCAGATACCATTAAAAAGAAACGATTCTAGCCAAGTTTTATGATCACAAACCTGTCTCACATCAAATCTTCGACATTAAATCCCTTTTACACTGAGCAGCTTTAAAATCGAGCCTAGGAGAAGTGATATGGAGCTGCTGTGTCCAGCAGGTAATCTCGCATCATTAAAATCAGCCCTTAACGCTGGTACCGATGCCGTATATTTAGGGCTTAAAAATGACACCAATGCTCGCTCATTTGCGGGATTGAACTTTACCCCAGCCAAGCTAAAGCAAGCTGTAGATTACACTAAGGCTCAAGGCAAGAAAGTCTTTCTCACCCTTAATACCTTCCCCAAGCCTGGTGAAGAGCAACGCTGGTATCAAGCGGTCGATATTGCAGCTAGCAACAATATTGATGCGCTTATCGTCGCCGATCTGTCCCTTTTGGATTATGCCCATAGCAAATATCCAGACTTACCCTTGCACCTATCAGTGCAAGCCAGTGCCACTAACTTGGGCGCACTTAAACTCTATAAAGAAGAGTTCAATATCGAAAGAGCGGTACTGCCAAGAGTGTTGTCGATGAAGCAGGTAAGGGACCTCGCTAAGGTTACCCCTGTGGATCTCGAAGTCTTTGCCTTTGGTAGCCTATGCATAATGGCCGAAGGACGCTGCCACCTCTCCTCCTATGTGACGGGACAATCGCCCAATACCGGCGGCTCTTGTTCACCAGCAAAACATGTTCGCTGGCAAGAAGAGGGAAACAGCCGTCTAACTCGACTCAACGAAGTCTTAATCGACAAATCAAATATAGACGAGCAGATGGGTTATCCCGTTGTCTGTAAGGGACGCTACACCACACAAGGTAATATGGATCCAGAATACCTGCTTGAATCCCCCACCAGTTTAAACACTCTAAGCCTGCTTCCTGAGCTCGCTCGAGCCAATGTCGTGTCCTTAAAAATTGAAGGAAGACAGCGCAGCCCAGCCTATGTTGAGCAGGTCACTCGAGTATGGCGTCAAGCCATAGATACTTATCTTGCTAATCCAGAACAGTATCGAGTGCAAAGTGAGTGGAATCGCGCACTAGACAAGGTATCTGAAGGTCAAACCACGACCCTTGGCGCCTACGAAAGAACTTGGCAATAAATCACTGCAATAGGACAAAATTCAATGCAAATTTCTTTAGGGCCATTACTTTATTGCTGGGAAAAACAAAAGGTGTTCGAGTTTTACCAACAGGTGGCCGACACGAATATTCCAGTCGTCTATCTTGGTGAAGCCGTTTGTAGCCGTAGACGAGAAGTCAAATTCGCCGATTACCTCGAATTAGCTGATATGTTGGCAAGTAAAGGCAAACAGGTAATACTCTCGACTCTGGCTCTGGTAGAGGCACCATCGGAGTACACAG
Source organism: uncultured Shewanella sp. (assembly GCA_947503555.1). GTDB lineage: Bacteria > Pseudomonadota > Gammaproteobacteria > Enterobacterales > Shewanellaceae > Shewanella. Next base: position 125,882 of record CANNEE010000005.1, on the reverse strand, counting down.
AGCTAGCTAAACAGGTCAGTAATGGCAGATTTATTATCGAAGCCAATGATATGGCTGGCGTACAGTTAGCCAAATCACAAGGATTAGAGTTTGTCTGTGGTCCAAGCATTAACAACTACAACCTCGCAAGCTTGGAAAAGTTACATAGCTGGGGAATGAAGCGTTTTGTTATGCCAGTAGAGTTAAGTCGCAGTTGGCTTTCACAGGTACTCGCCCAAAAAACAGCAGATTTTGAAGTGGAAATCCTAGGCCATGGCTATATTCCCCTCGCCCACTCGGCTCGCTGCTTTACCGCCAGACACAACAAACTACAAAAGGATCAATGTGGTATTGTTTGCCTATCCCATAGTAAAGGTTTGTTAGCTCAAACCCAAGAGTCTCAGCCTCTACTAAGGCTCAACGGCATTCAAACACAGTCAGCGGCACAAGTTGATCTGAGTAGCGAAATTAATGAAATGAAACAAATGGGGGTGACTCACTTTAGAGTCTCTCCATCAAGTCTTGAGAGCATAGCCCTAGCAGAATCTTTAGTGTCGGGCGAAGCGATAGCTCGACAAGCTCCAGCTAGCTGTAACGGTTATTGGTTCGACAAAGCTGGGTTTGAGCTCGTCTAACTTGCTTGACCTCAGCTAGGAATAATGAGTGCTGCTTATTCCGAGCTGAGGCAATTTAGGCTTTATCTTGATTTACTGCAGCACAAAGCCGCAGTCCAGATTAAGATAAAGCCTAAGCTCAACCACTCTAATAATGCTGGCCACCAAATTTTCGGACGCGGTAGTTTTAGCACCATCTCTTGATAGAAGGGCCTATCAGCTTCAATAATTCCAAGCTCTAGGTGGGGAATAAAAAGAAATGCGGTTAAACTCACAAATGCCATCAAGGCAGGCACGATAGCCCAACGAGAACAATGTGGTATTGGCACTATCGCCATATAACACACAAAACATAGACAGCTTAAGCTTGAAAGATAGAAAAACCACTTTAAACCAAACACATGTAAATGGTACACATTGAGTGGAAACAAGCCTGTTATCGCTAATGCACCATAGCCCAAAGCCAGAGATATAATAAAAGGATATGCCCACTTAGATAGCTGAAGCTGTAATAAGAACAAACAACTAAGCACTAAACATAGGCTCCCGAAGAATATGCCACCATTGAGTATGACAGCCCATCTTGAATGCCCATAATTACCCAGCTCACTCAAGGTATGGTTGAGAAAGTTAAATGCCTCACCTTCGTATCCCTGATAACCTAAACTCGCACCAAGGATCCCCAAAAGCAAGCCTAAGGCACCAAGTAAACCAAATTTAAAGGCAAGTGAATTAAGCCGATTGACTTTAGTTAGCATATTAAGGGTTTGCAAATCCTATCAAAAAGACAGAGCGTTATAACAAAACGCTGAGCTTATGATGTCATCAAAGTATGGGCTATCTTCATCTATTTTTACCGTACCTACAAGTGTAAGATTAAAAAATTTATACAAATATTCCTAAATTTCAATTAATTAACCTAACATTAAATACCCATAATGATATAGATACATAACTGATTATCACTTGTAACATACTCACTAGAATGAGTTTGAACTTTGCTGATTAGTTTTTACACTCAAGTCGCGCCACTTCCCCCTAGCTCAGTAAAGCAACTTCACAGGTACAAGTGAGGCTAGACCTAGCCAAAAACAAGTTTCATTGCATAACGGTCAAGGACCTACACTTATAGGAAACTTCTACCTATTTAAAGTAAACCACTTCACAATTCACGCTCACCTTGTTTAATTAACCAACATACAACTCAACATTCTTCAAAAATTAAACCTTGCTAATATAATGAAAAAACCAAAGGATAGTTGCAACTTATCTAAAGTTCACCCAAAATAAACCCACAAAATCGCAACAAAACAAAAACCAAAGATTAACACCTTAATTTTAAAGAAATTAATGGGTTTAAATTTCAACTGAATAGGTTACAATATATTTAATCACGCAAATGCAATAATTATTCGGCAAGCATTCATTATTGCTAAAGCAAATAGTTATTTCACCACCACTTTTGGTGAATAGAATAGGTACTCTTTGTACCAGCTTCGTCACAAATCTGAATGAAAATGCATAATATGTCGAATTTGTGCAATATCCAGATAATGAGCGAAGTACTTAATAGATTTATAAGGCGTTTTTACGTGGCTACTACAACACAATCTCATAGTCTAAAAACAATACTCACCTTTATTATTCCTTCAGTAATAGGTTTGCTTCTCTTCCTAGCTCCTATCAGCTATCAAGACGGACTGACTATTCCCATTGCCATCGTCTCTAAAGGCTTACAAAGCTTACTTGGCGATAGCCTTACCTTGATAATCACGACAATCGTGGTCTTTATGGCACTGGCCAGCATAGCAACTAAGTTGCTTAAGCCTAAGATAGTGACCAACAATGGTTTTCTTAACGGCTTACTCAACATTAGCCCTATGTGGTTTGCTATTCGTGTTCTCGGTGCAATATTCATTGTCTTAACCTATAACCAGGTTGGACATGAAGCAGTATTCTCCGGCGGCACAGGTGGCCTAGTACTCAACGACCTACTGCCTGTACTATTTTGCGTGTTCATCTTTGCAGGCATGCTGTTACCACTACTGCTTAATTTTGGTCTGCTTGAGCTATTTGGCACCCTGCTAACCAAAATTATGCGCCCGGTTTTCAATCTTCCTGGACGCAGTGCGATCGATTGTATGGCCTCTTGGTTGGGTGATGGTAGTGTCGGGATTTTGATGACCAGTAAGCAATATGAAGCGGGCTTCTATACCCAAAGAGAAGCGGCTGTGATTGGTACGACTTTCTCAGCGGTTTCTATTACTTTCAGCCTAGTGGTGATCTCTCAGGTTAAACTCGAGCACATGTTCGTTCCTTTCTATCTGACAGTCTGCCTTGCAGGTATTGCTGCGGCGATTATTGTGCCTAAACTGCCACCTCTAAGAGGTAAAATCGATCGTTATATCGATGACACGCCTCGCCACGCTGACGCAGAGGTGATTCCACAAGGTCACAACGTATTCTCTTGGGGCTTTCACAATGCACTAAAACGTGCAGAGAAAGCAGGCAATGTGAAACAGATCCTTGTTGAAGGCATTAAGAATGTTGTCGACATGGTATTTGGCATTTTACCTGTAGTCATGGCTATTGGTACCTTGGCACTGATTGTCGCCGAGTACACCCCTATCTTTACCTACTTAGGCATGCCATTTATTCCACTACTTGAGCTACTACAAGTCCCTGAAGCTCAAGCAGCCTCTAGCACTATCGTGGTCGGATTTGCCGATATGTTTATCCCTGCGATTCTTGCCAGCTCAATTGAAAGCGAAATGACCCGCTTTATTATCGCGGCTATGTCTGTCACTCAGCTTATCTACATGAGTGAGGTAGGCGCACTACTTATTGGTAGTAGAATTCCAGTGAACTTCTTTGAACTATTCATCATTTTCATTCTACGAACCTTAGTGACGCTGCCAGTGATCGCCGGCATTGCACACCTTATCTTTTAAAGATTAGCGACAATACTTTCCATAAAAAGGAGTGGCTTTGCCGCTCCTTTTTTACTGGATACCAATCGCACTAAATATGTGATCATTCAGCGAGAATTCAACGCCTCGTAGGCAAGGCAGATGATAGATGTTAATAGTTGTTCTATTTCGAAAGCATCTAACACAGCATACGAGGTGTTGAAACCCGCCCTGCGGGAGCCTCTCAGGAATTTCACTTCTGTGTTGCACTGACTTAAAAGGGAATAACCATTCCTGCGTCAGTGCGCCTTAAATTGAAAAGCCTGAGAGGCTCTGAATTGAGCAGATATTTAGTTAGATTGGTATAACTATTCCCTCACAATGACCGATAATCATTGTATAAGACGCTAAAATATTTCATCTTATTAGGACGCTTGTGCATAGGAGGGGGTTATGAAAATCTCAGATATTATGAGCTCTCGAGTAGTCACGATAGAGATGGATGACAGATTAACCTTAGTCAAAGAGATCTTTGATAATGCCCCTTTTCACCATCTAGTTGTCGTCGATGAAGGGGAGCTGATGGGCATACTGTCGGAGCGTGACTTTCTTCGAGCAATCAGTCCGAACCTCGGACTCAATGAAACCACTAGAGATAGAGAGACTCTGCAAAAGCGTGTCCATCAAGTCATGAGTAGAAATCCAGTTACGGTCGCATCTCACCTAAATATTAATGATGCCACAACTCTACTGCTAGAACATGAAGTTGGTTGTCTGCCAGTACTAGAAAACAATCAGCTTATCGGAATAGTCACCTGGAAAGATCTGTTAAAGGCGCAGTTGGACATAAAGGCTGACCAATAATCACTAAGGTATAAACCTGTACAAGCATTTCTCCACTAGCCCTGATATAAATACAAAAAGGCCTGCATTGTTGCAGGCCTTATCATTCATTGGTTATAGCTTAAGTTTAAATCGCCCAGCCACCCATATAGAAAGCGACAAGACCAAGAGTGATAGCCACAACACCAAGTTTTAACTTTTGCCACTCACCGCTGGTAATACGGCCTATAGTCAGGGTGACAAAACCTAACATGATACCTGTGACAATATTACAGCTAAGAATAATGAATACTGCGCAAGTCAGGCCCGCCATAGCATCCACTTTGTCATCAAAATCAAGCTTAGTGACATTACTTAGCATCAATAAGCCTACATACATGAGTGCTGGCGCCGTAGCATAGGCTGGTACTAGGTAGCTTAGTGGCGCTAAGAAAATCATCAGTAGGAAAAGCGCACCCACAACCGTTGCAGTCAGGCCCGTCTTACCACCAGCTGCCGTGCCAGCCGCAGATTCAATATAAACCGCTGCAGGAGCTCCACCTACAAGACCAGCAAACATACTGCTAACAGAGTCTGAGGTTAACGCCTTACCACCACCAATGATCTTATCGTCTTTATCTAACAGGTTAGCTTGACCTGCAACAGCGCGAATCGTACCCGTAGCATCAAATATCGCCGTCATTACCAAGGCTAATACGATAGGGAAAACCACAGGGTTAAGAGCTCCCATGATATCAAGCTGGCCAATGAGCGTTTTATCAGAGGTAAAATCAGGCAGAGCGAACAATCCTTGGTAAGTCACGTTAGGATCGAAAACTAACCCAAATACAGATAAGCAGACGATAACCAGCAAAATACCACCTGGCACACCACGTTTCTCTAGGCCTATTGTGGCTGCAAGGCCCACTATGGTGGCCAGCACTGGTAGGCTATTGATATCACCTAGCTTTACAGGCAGACCCGCATCATTGGCCACAATAAGGCTCACACTATTTGTGGCAATCAGCAGAAGAAATAAGCCAATACCAATACCTGTACCATGGGCAATCCCCTTAGGCAGGTTAGCAAGCACCCACTGACGCACGCCAGTTACACTCACTAGCGTAAATACCACGCCCATAAGAAAGATAGCACCAAGAGCCACAGGAATAGACATGCCTTGGCCTAACACTAGACTAAATGCGGTAAACGCGGTTAAGGAGATGGCGCAGCCAATAGCCATAGGTAAGTTGGCCCACAGCCCCATAAGTAGAGAGCCAACACCAGCAATTAAGCAAGTCGCAATAAATACTGCAGCGGGGTCAAAGCCAGCAGTGCCTAGCATATTAGGCACAACAATCACCGAATAGACCATGGCTAAGAAGGTAGTTAAGCCTGCAACAACTTCTTGCTTAACGCTACTGCCGCGCGCTGTGATGCTAAACAATCTTTCAAGGACTGACTGCTGTGATTGGGATTGAGTTTGGGTAGCGCTTGCTTCAGCAGACGCTAGAGTAGATTGAGAATTCATGAGTAATACTGCCTATAGATCTCTTAGTTTCGGTCATATTGACGCCGGCTATGGCAAATTAGAGCCCCAAGGTAAATACCTTGAGTGAGAGATCCACTCAATAAAGAGTGATTTGCAAATCATCCTCAAAAATAACGAGATTGTTATCAGCCTTTGCGTGCTGACATTTTGAGAATAACTTAGATTTTCCTCCGATAACTCGGCCTAGAAAATCACACAACCTTTGTTGGCGGCGAATACTACTGCATTCGCCACCAGTCACCTAATCCTGTTGTGGCATTTTGACTCAAAATCATGAGAAAACACTATACATATATCAGAACAATAAAATTTTTACTTTGAAGCTATTTCTTAGCATCATGAGCGCTTAGCAGTGAATTTAGCTGAGCCAAGGATGCTTGCCATAAGCGAACGAGTGCTTGATGAATGTCTTCTCCAAACACTTCTTGCTCTTGTTGCTTACAAAAGGCGGATAGTTTAATTAAACCTATACTGGCACTACTGCCTTTCAAACTGTGAAGCAATTTGGCGGTATTGGCATCAGTAGCCATAAGCCCATCTAGCTGTGAACGACTCGACTGCTCAAACAATTCGCGTAGTTCAATAACACTAGCAAGCCCAAGAATATCAATATCCTGCTCTAATAAAGCGACATCTAGCAGGTCATATTCAGCTTCTTGATGAAGCTCTTCATTAATTTGAGCCAGACTTACGTCCTTAGCAACAGCCTTAAACTCCGGCTCTACAGCTTGCTCAGCCTTTGCTTCGGAGCTAGTCGCCATGCCCAACCACATACCGAGTTCATTTAAGCTTAATGGTTTACCCAAAATTTTATCAAAGCCTCGTTTGGTATAAGCCTTAAGGTCTTGCTCTTGAAGCTGAGCTGTGAATGCCGCGATTGGTATATGATGCATCAATTGAGTATTAAGCAGTTTAAAGCTATCAAGCAGCTCAACACCTGTTCCATCACCTAGTTGAATATCTAACATTAAGGCATCAAACTCCAACGCTGTTTCTCGCGTATAAAGTGCTAATGCCTGCTCACAACTGGTCGCCAACACAGAAGTATGCCCCAAATGAGCCAAAAAGCCCTGAGCCACCATGGCATTGACCTTGTTATCTTCAACCACCAGCACCTTCATAGGTTCTACAAGCAAAGGCGCTTGCGCTTCCTGACAGCCACACTCCTGAGTTATCACTAAAGGCAGGCTAAACCCAAAGCGACTTCCGTTACCTAACTCACTCTTCACCCAGATGCTCTTGTGCTCATCTTGGTTCATTAAGTCGACTAACTCTTTACAGATTGCCAGGCCTAAGCCTGTTCCCCGAGTACGGCTCTTAGGTTGTGAATTCGATAAGGGCAGATCACTATAGGGCTTGAATAACTGCTTAATCGCATCAGGGGCTATACCTTCCCCAGTATCAACCACTTCAAACTCCAAAACACCTTCCTTAGCTTGCACAATCAACTCAACTTTACCCCTAGCAGTAAATTTGATCGCATTTCCAAGAAGGTTAAACAAGACTTGCCTTAATTTGGGTCCATCAACACTGATGCAAGCAGGTAGATCTCGCTTATCAATGGTTAAGGTCAAATCAGCTAAGTTTGCACCCGCTAACATAATCGCCATCACTTCATCGAGTAGCTCACTGATAGCTACCGGTCTCGGCTCATTACGCAAAGCACCTTGCTCTAAGCGAGAAAAATCTAAGATATCGTTAAGCACTGTTTGCAGTAGAGTGCCACTGTATTGAGATAGCGCTAATAGCTGTTTCTGTGCAGGCGGTAACTGAGCCTGACCAAGCAACTCTAGCGTTCCTAACACCCCATTAAGCGGTGTACGAATTTCATGACTCATAGTTGCTAGGAATAAGGATTTGGCCTGATTGGCCTTCTCTGCGACTTCCCTTGCTTGAGCATGACCTTTCGCCTCAGAGTCCAGCCTTTCGTTTGTATCGGCAAGCTCTCTGGTTCTTTCTATCACCTTAGCTTCTAGTGCTAATTTATGTTCGGTTAACTCACTGGCACTCTTACGCAAATCCATCTGCAACTTCTGATTGTGACTCGTTTTACGCTTAAACGCCTCAATAGCACTGGCCATAGCGGTCAATTCATCATCACCATGTGGATCTAAGCTAACTCTAGTATCGCCCTGACTTAATCGAGCCAAGGCATCGGTTGCCTCGTTAAGTCTTAAAGCGATTCCTTGATATATGACCTTATAAACAACAAAAAGAATCACCACCAGCATCAAGCAACCTGTCACCCACAAACCAATTGTTGCCCAGTTTAACTGCTGCAAATAACTTGACCTGGCCTGTTTTGCCAAATCCTGCTGTGCCAATAATGCTCGATCAACGCTTGCGTTGAGTAAGCTAAGCTTATCGATTAACGCATTTAGTTTGATTGACTCTGTTTCTAGGTGGGTAGTGTATTTATGATGCAATGCGATACTGCCTTCAAGACTAGCCAGTAGCTTGAATTGACGCTCTAGTGACTGCGCTCTAACAGGGTCACGAACAAGTTCAATTACCCAGTCCAATGCGTTTAAATCAACGGTGCGCCCAGGGTGGTTAATTGCGGGTTCTGACGCCATATCGACTAAGGTTTGCAACAGCTCATGTTGCTGAGGAGACAGAAACAGCTGACTGATGAGTGAGATTCGATGAACCAACTTGACCGCTGCATTGAGCTGCTCTTGAATATCGATATCCAACTCAATGACGTCATCAAGCAAGCTTGCACTCTTTTGTATACCAACCTGTTGCGGATAGGCCAAACTCAATTTAGCCAAAATAGCAGAATCGACAACGGCTAACTCTGCTTGCAGCAATTCAGCACTGGTATTCGCCGCGCGAGAAAGCAACCTAGACTGAGCCCTAAGCAGATCTTCCATCTTCAACCTTTGCTTTACACTCTGACTAATATCGACAATATCATTGGCTATATTGCCAACTTGCTGCAGGTCAATTTCTGAAGTAATCCCCAAGGCTTCTAACTCTGCAATGGCCCGATTCATCTCTTGTGAATACTGGATTAGTTTAGCTTCGATACCTGCACGCTGAGCTTCTAACTCAACTTGTTCAAATTGTAATGCTGTATCCGCTAACGCCGATGAAGCTCTCGACAGTTGACGAGCAGTTTCTGATGCTGGCAGAGATTTCTCATACAGAAATTGATCGGCTTGCTTGACCCAATACAGGCTTAAACTGCCCTGACTAATGAGTAAAAGCAGTAGTACAGCTAATAAACTAAAAGCCAACATAAGCCGGCCAATTAAGCTACTGGTAGACCAAGATAAACTTCTCACCCACTGCCCTTCTCTAAATACCAAACCAACAGGCTTATTTAAAAACTCAATATTAATGATAACAAAATTCAACTAATTGCAGTTGATACAACTCCCATAACAAGGTAAAGCTTCCTATTAACCTAAGGCTACTGGGATTATAATAGGGACAATCAACATAAGGGGGTTGCGCTTGTATAAGGTATTTTCAGCTACATTAGGTATCGCTATCTTTATCATTAATTGTATCTGCCAAGTGGAAGCAGCTCCTTCATCTTGGCTGTTAGAGCAGCGAAGCCCCTATAACTCTCAGGTACAAGAGCTGAAAAGTTTACACTACACGCCGTTGGCGACAGCAAGTAAAGCTTGGAAGGTTTGTGCACTCGTTCCTCACCTTAAAGATGCCTATTGGATAGGCATCAACTATGGCCTAATGCGTCACGCTAAACAGCTCAACATTCATTTAGATCTTTATGAAGCCAATAGCTATTATGGAGTGTCACGCCAGCTAGAGCAGCTAGAGCAATGCCTGCAAGCAGATTATGATGCTATTTTACTCGGAGCCGTAGCGCCCGACATACTCTCTTTTTACCCAAAGAAAATTACCAAACCTATCATTGCCCTAGTAAACCAACTCTCCAGTGAGAGAGTTAATACACGAGTCGGAGTAAACTGGTATCAAATGGGGTCTATGGTTGGTGAGTTTATCAAGCGTAATGCCAAGCAACAGGTGCAAGTTGCATTACTTACAGGGCCTAAGAAAGTCGGTGGCTCAAACTGGGTAGAACAAGGCCTAAGAGCGGCTATTAACGATAGCCATGTACAAATAAAAGCCATTCGTCACGCCGATAACAACCGAAACCTACATAGAAAACAGCTTCAACTGCAATTAAAGGATTTTGTCCCCGAATACATCATAGGCAGTGCAGTCGCTATCGAAGCTTCTGTTAGCCTATTAAAACAAAAAGGGCTCACAGAAAAGATTAAGCTAGTCAGTACCTACTTGTCTCCGGCAACCTTAAGAGGGCTTTATCGGGGAAAAGTCATATATGCTAACGACGATCAAGTTGTACTCCAAGGAAAGCTCGCAGTCGATGTTATCGTAAGAGAGCTTGAAGGGGCCAAGCCATTTGGTGATATCGGCCCCAAGATCATTCCTTTAGATAATAATGCGCCAGCCCAAAGCGCGTTAACAAACAGCCTAGCGCCAGCCGAGTTTTACCCTAAATATAAAGTAACGGCTAACTAGTTTTCGCAGAAAACAGATAACCTTCACCATGGACAGTGACGAATAGGTCGCTGTCTAATTTGTTACGCAAACGTCTGATAAGCACATCGACGGTTCTATCATTAACCTCATCACTGCGATGACTGGATGCTTGCATCAACTGCTCTCGAGAAAGTACGGTCTGTGGCTGCTGAACAAATGCTGATAGTAGTTCAAACTCAGCCTTAGTAAGTTTAATCGGCTCTTTATTACGACTAAGCTTGCGGCTATCTAAATCTAAGGTGAAATCATCAAAATTCACTACGCTGTCGTCACGAGTGATAGCGTCAAGCTTTGCTTGCACTTTACGGGTTAAATTTATACGCCATAACAGGTTTTTGACTCTAACTAATAACTCTCTTAATTCAAAGGGCTTAGTAACATAATCATCGGCTCCCATTTCTAGGCCAACAATCTTATCTATGGTCTCATCTCGGCCTGTGACTAGAATAATGCCCACTTCAGACTGGGATCTTAATTCCCTCGCCAAACTCAAACCATCGGTGCCTGGTAGATTAATATCCAACATGACAAGATCTATGTCATTGGCATTAAACAGTTGCCACATCTGCTCACCGTCCATAGCTTGCAGCACCTGATAGCCCTCTTTTTCAAAGTAGCCTTTTAATCTTGTTCTTATTACTGCCTCATCATCGACAACCAGTACTTTATAGCTCATAAAAAACTCTTATTAGGACACGACCCCTTAATTATTCATAATTTTTCATAAATTCCCAGTGTTGAACTGCTAATCTGAGAATCAGCCCTTAAAATAATTGAGTGCAGCTCACTATTTATCAACAAGGACTTTTTACAGCGACAACAAGATCGCATATGCTTAAGGATAAACCTGCAGCATTATTAATAATCAAAGGATGAATTATGGATGATAGGCGCCAGTTTTCTCGTATTTTGTTTGCCGCTACAGCATTTCTTCGTCAAGGCAAGCAGAAGTGGAATACTAGAATTTTAGATCTTAGCCTTAATGGCGCCTTGATAGAAAAGCCCCAAGGAGCAGAGTTATCGACAGAGCAAGTCACCCTAAACTTTAGCCTGCCCGATTCTGATATTGAACTAAACATGGAAGCAGAACTGGTTCACGATGAAGCCACAAAGCTAGGGTTAAAATGCCTAAACATAGATGTCGATAGCATCAGCCATTTAAGGCGAATTCTTGAGCTTAATATTGGTGATGCTTCCTTACTCAATCGCGAATTGGCACTCTTTGTCGAAGCCCACGATACTTCCAATGATTAACTCAAAATAAAAGAACTAGGGGTAGCAAACAGCTGCACCTAGTTCTTCTTAGTGCTTGTATAAATTAACTGTATTAGTTACCTGTATTCATAGGGCTTCGAGCGCCTGTGACAACTTGGTCACACCGACAACCTCCATCCCTTCAGGCATACGTTTAGGCACATTGGCGACAGGTACTATTGCCCTTTTAAATCCATGCTTTGCCGCTTCCACCAACCTCTCCTGCCCATTAGGCACGGGGCGAATCTCTCCCGATAGACCTACTTCACCAAATACTACAAGGTCGCTCGCTAATACCTCATCACGGAAACTCGACACCATAGCAAGCAATACAGATAAATCAGCACTGGTCTCAGTAACTTTTACCCCACCAACCACGTTCACAAACACATCTTGATCTGACATCAATAAACCACCATGTTTGTGCATTACCGCAAGTAACATGGCTAAGCGATTGGCATCCATTCCCACAGCAACGCGCCTAGGGTTAGACATAGCGGAGTTATCCACCAAGACTTGAAGCTCAACCAAAAGCGGTCTTGTCCCCTCCCAAACCACCATAACCACAGAGCCTGAAGCGGCGCCATCACCACGTGAGAGAAAGATAGCCGATGGATTAGCCACCTCTTTAAGTCCACGCTCCGTCATGGCAAATACACCAAGTTCATTAATCGCACCAAAACGGTTTTTGTGTGAACGTAGGGTTCGATAACGACTATCACTATCGCCCTCAAACATCACAGAGCAATCGATACAGTGCTCAAGTACTTTAGGCCCCGCCAAGCTACCGTCTTTCGTCACATGACCCACCATAATAATGGCGATACCATTTTGCTTAGCAAAGCGTGTCAAATATGAAGCTGACTCCCTCACCTGAGAAACGCTACCTGGAGATGATTGAACATCGCTCATATGCATCACTTGAATAGAGTCTATGACGATAACCTTAGGCTTTTCCTTTAACGCGATATCACAGATCTGTTCCACACTGGTTTCTGAAAGCATTCTTAACTTGGCGGTCGGCAAACCTAATCGATTTGCTCGCATAGCCACTTGCTGCAGTGACTCTTCCCCTGTGACATAAAGCGCAGGCATCTGCTCAGCAAGTAAACATAGGGTCTGCAACAACAAGGTACTCTTACCTGCACCAGGGTGGCCACCTATCAAAATTGCCGAACCAGGCACTATTCCGCCACCTAGCACCCTATCTAACTCAGAAAAAGCACTAGTTATTCTTGGTAGTTCATTAAGGTCAATCTGATCTAAGGTTTGAACTTCACTCCCACCTTGGCCAGCATATCCGGAGAACTGAGCAGCTCGCGCACTCTTAGCAGGCCCTAAACGGACTTCAGTTATCGTATTCCACTCCTGACAAGCGCTACATTGCCCCTGCCAACGGGGAAAATCCTGACCACACTCATTACACACATAGGCTGTTTTATTCTTTGCCATAACCCTTACTTTCAAATTCCCTTAAAACCAGAGAAGACCGCTCAATAAAGCAGCATTCCGTAAAAAAAGCCCCTTAAACAAGCAGGCAAGTGTGAGTTAAACGATTATTATATAAAGTTACTGCAGTTTTGGCCGAAATAATATTGGAACCACTCCGTATAATTGCATAATTACGCTAACTGCTACCAATTAACAAGCAATAGCCACAAGAGATAACTTATAATACCCATACACTAGTAATCCCTAGGGATTGTGCCAAAACGGAATTAATTTAAGTAAGAGTCGAATGAGTTTAGAACAGCACAAAGCACTAATTGAGCAATTGAAACCACTTATTATGGAAGCCAACTTCCAAGAGGTTTTCGAACACTTTACTCGAAACGAGAGTAACTCTACTCGCTTCTTGCTCAAGATGGAGCTCAAACGTATTGCTGCCCCTTGTACTCGCATTATCGACCTGCGTAATAAATCAGATCTTCCCTGTGAAGAGGTGATTCAAGGCTCACAGCGCCACTTTCTCGATGAAGAATCTAAAGCAGTATTTCAGCAATCTCTAGCGCTTTTTCGCAATAAATATACATTAGGCGTTTATGAGCAGGTTATGGCGGCATTTGTGCGCCGTAGAGAGAAACTACAGGCTTTAAATGCCTCTGGAGCAAAGTTAACTTCCGCCCTCAAAGTACCGGGGATAGTGTTGGGTAACTATATCAATCGCCAAGAAGAGCGAATGAACTACAGTATAAAAATTGCTGTATCACAACCCGGAAGAGAAGAAATTAGTGGTATCACAGTAGACCTTTCAGTCAGTGGCGCAAGGATCAGAATAGAAAAACGTCATCACTTTGACTTAGAAAAGCCGTTGCGCATCAAACTGCTTGAGCTAGGTGAAGAGTATTACTTTGAAGATCTACAGAAAGGGGTTGACTATAAAGTTGTCGATACTCAATCCAACGACAAACATACCTGGATGAGACTCAAAAGAGTCAGTGGTAGTGAAGAGCTAAGCGAAATGCTAGCAAACCTTATTACAGGCTATAAATTTCGCTACAAAGTGGATATTAATGATGTCAATGTCACGGCATCTGGCTTAGGAATGGAACGTCATTATCTGCCCCACCTTCCGCATCTCCCCTTGTTTGTGGAGCAGGTGAATGACTTGGTCAATGATTTAATGGAGCGGGAATATCGAATTACCCACCAACTGTTAAGTCATGATAATCGCAAACTCGTCAATTACTTCTTAGATGAAACAGATACTTGCCAGTTGCAAGGCATGCTGACTAAAGAGCGCCTTAAAAAGCTGATTACCTATGGCGAAGATTCAGATCACAGTCTCTTTTTCAGCTTTATCTATCACGCCAGTGGTAAACAGCTATTTTACTCAGCCAGTTTAGCCGAACTCAAGCAGACAGATTTACAGGCGCTGTTTTTTACCTTTGGTTCCAGCAAGGCTAGCTGGCGAGTGTTCAAGCTCTATACCCATGAAATAGATAAAGATGCTTCCTATAAGGCCTCAATTCTTCCGGGTGACGATTCAGAATACTCGCCTTTGGCTCAGCAACAATTAAACAGCCTGTCCCATGTCATTCAAGTGGTAGAGCTCAGCAATCCTGAATACACCAGCATGTATCAGGATTGGGGCAAAGGCGGGAACGCCAATATGCTCAAACCCTTTGGCCAAGACAAGATTAAAGACAATTCCATCAAGTTAGTTTCTCTTCATTTCAGTGAACGTCGACATGAAGCAAGGTATGCCTTTAAAACTTCGGTGGTGATACGCCAAGGTCAACAAGTTATTAAAGGTGTCACCCAAGATATCTCTAGTAGAGGGCTACAGATCAATCTGCTCGATACTATGGAGATCGATGCCAAGAAACCACTGCACTTAAGCTTTCCAAGATTACAAGAAGCCGCTGGAAATCTTAAGCTTGAAAAGCTCCCCTATGAGCTGGTGCGCTCCCGTAAGAAAGGGGCTACGATTCATTTAAGTGCGCTAATGGGCCATACGCCCCATGTTGGCGTCGAGTTCTTAAGCAAGCTAATCGAACTAAATAAAGCAAAATTGGTTCAATTAACCGAAAATAATAGTGATGTAAAAGAGATAGCCGAAGGCCTGAAAAACCTATTAATGCGGCGCTTGATATCCATTCCGCTATTTATCGAGAAAACCACTGGCTCAGCCAAGCTAAGTAACCTAGGTATTTCTGTCCAGAGAGATGATATTACCGCCTTATTTGCAGCTGATACCAACAAGGCAATGGAATACAATCTTGAGCCATTATTTAGCTTAGACAAATTCAAGAAAGACATAATTAAACCAGTGAAAACCATGGACCCTCATCAGCATATGGATTTCATTGAGTTTTATCTCCAAGTCTCTTTGCAATCCCGTGGCCAGATCCAACTAAGATGTGTCAGAAGCGATGAGCTTAGTGATAAAGATGCACAAATACACTTTATTAAACTGGCACAGGAACTCGGCAAATTTGTCGCACTTAGGGTTTATTACGGTGCTACTGGTAAACCAGATTTAAACTATATTCGCCGTGAGCTCGCCTATATGATGCTACACGCTCAACACAAGGCTAAAGCCCTAGAAGAGAAACTTTGGAAAGTCATAGGTACCGGAGAGCTGCTCGATGTTACCGCAGAAGTACTACTAAGATATCCAGAATTACACCAGCATGAGCAGATCATCGAAGAAAAAGTCAGTTAGCCATACTTAGCTAATCTCAATTCTCAGTGCTCGATATTGTAATTGTTAGGACTAATCAAGGCTGCTTTAACTAGCGTGGGCTGCTCGAAGAGGAGCGATATCAAAGCCTAGATACCAATCCCCAACCATAGGGAAATGGTCTTGTTCGCAATCGATATGGGTCAACATATCCCCATGGCCATAGTCATGCTTATAGCCATTGGCTCGCGATAGCAGACTAAACTGCGTTTGTGGGATCTGGCACTCACTCATCATATCTTTAACGTCACTTGGATTGCCTAAAACCGGGTCTTTAGCCCCAGCGATAAACCAAGATACTGGCCAGTGAGCAGTTTTAGCCGCCTTGGCATAATCAAAGTGATCGTCATGATCAATCCAGTCCCCCTTCACCCAGTCAATACTTTGAGCAAGGGATGCTTTACTCTCGTTATCCATGCCCATTTTCCAGCGATCTGCCGCAAGATAACCATGACCCGATGCAATACTTGGGGCGAGGCGATTCCACACCAAATCCACCATCAACCACTTCTTTAACGAGCGTGTACGAATCGTACGTTTACTACCAAAGGTGAGCAAAGAGCGGACACTATGCTGCAGGTGATCATATCTAGCGATGGCACTCGCCATCAGTACGCCTCCCCAGGAGTGTCCACACCAATGGACTTTAGACGCTTGAGTATGCTGCAGAATAAATTCTTGAACCAAAGGTAACTGCTCTCGAATCACCTCACCTTGTCCCAGTTCAAAGCCCTTAGATAGCTTAGGCGTACTTAAGCCACGACCACATGAATCAAGCACATAAACAGTAAAGCCAAGCCGAGCGAGAAAACAAGCTAAGCCTCTCCCTTTTTGACTATAAAAAACTCGGCCATTGGACATGGCTCCATGTAGCATAAGGATCGGTGTCTTATTTGCAATCTCACCTTTTTGAGATTGCTTATCCTGAACAGGAAAAATCTTACGTAAATGCAATTTACCAGTGCGGTAACTCAAAAATATCGACTCTTGCTCAATCACGACTTATGCCTCTTCCCTAGCCTGTATCGAATGTCACTGAGTAATAACCTACTCAGTTAATCAAGTAAAAACAAGAGTAATTGCACTAGTCCATTTAACAAAAAGCACTCTTGGAATTAGCCGAGAGTGCTTAAGAAAACAAAAGATAATCACAAAATGATGTAATAAATGGAGCAACAAAGAGTTAAGCAAAACGCATCAGAAAAGGTAAACAGCCCAAATCCAGCTTAGCGATATGCTGATCTGCCACTGCCTGTAATTTTGGCTTAGCGTGGAAAGCCAAGCCAAAGCCAGAGGCTGCTAACATAGGAATATCATTAGCTCCATCACCAATAGCCACAGTTTGCTCAGCATCAATTGCCCATTGTTCGGCACTGTCCACAAGTACTTTCGCTTTATACTCTGCATCGACCACTTGACCGGTCACTTCGCCAGTAAAACGCTGACCTTCAAAGACCAACTCATTAGCATGGGCAGTATCTAAATTCAGCAAACTCTTTAAATGATTAACAAAAGGAGTAAAGCCACCAGAGGCAACAACGGTTCTCCAACCATGGGTCTTTAGCTCTTTGATGCTTAAAGCAAGTCCTGCCGTTACAGGCAGGTTATGGCACAGCTCGGCGATAATGTTTCTATCGGCGCCTTTAAGCTTAGCAACGCGCTGCCTTAGACTTTGCTCAAAGTCCAGTTCCCCTTGCATAGCGCGCTCAGTCACTTCACTCACCTCTGCGCCAACACCGGCTAGCTTGGCGAGCTCATCGATACATTCGATTTCAATAGCGGTTGAGTCCATATCCATGACTAACAGCCCAGGTCTATTTAATTGCGGCAAGGTTTTAGTGATAACAAAATGCTCTAGCAGCTCACATTGGGCAAGCTTATCTAGGTTTGATGAGGTTAATTGGCTATCAAAACTAAGCTCGACCCCCTTTAAAGCAGAACTGCGTTCTAGCACCGCAATGGCAAAGTCACACTCGAGGGAAATTAACCAAGCTTCAAGCTGCTCAATACTTTGTGGGTTATCGGCATAAACAACTCGAATCACACAAATGGCATCAACAGCTTCAGACTCAGCATAAACACTCACATTCCTATCTTGCCAAACAAGGGCAGAGCCAAGTGAGCTCGAAACATTTGACAACAAGTTTGTTAACTGAGACTGCATCTTTCATTACTCCTAAACTATCGAGTTCACCCTATTTCCATTATGATTAGGCAAACGCATTTGATTCTATTTGGGTACAAGGTGTTATTTTTTAAGGGTCTTCGCAAAACTCAGAGATTTAGCCGGCTACTACAAATCATCTTGGCTGTCGCCTTGCTATTTGGGCTAATACAACTCTGGCAAACAAGCCTACTACATGGGCAGCAGCTTCTAAAGTCTCAAACGCAAAAGATGGCGAGATTGTTAGTTCAGCAGACTGCCTATGGTGCCGCACCTGCGTTGCAATTACAAAATGATGAACAGCTAGAATGGCTGGCTAGTGCGCTGGTATTAGATCCCAAGGTAATGTCAGCCATCATCTATAGCGAACAAGGTCAGAGGCTCGCCTTTGCCCAGAGTGTCACTCAAGAAGAGCTATTACCCGAATCAGATGAAATGCAAGCCCTATTAGCGCCCTACCCTCCCTTTGTAGAGCCTGTTACACAATCGGGGGAGAACCTTGGTTATGTGGAAGTTCGTTTAGATGAAAGGCTATTCTTTGATCATATTAAAGAAGCCCACGAGCTCAATATGAAGCAACAGCAGATGATGCTGCTTATCGCAGGCATAATAGGTATGTTGCTATCGCGATCATTCTCTTTTAAACGCGCCTATGTCGATAGGAAAAAGACGCTGCTCCATAGACGAAGAAAACAGCAGCAAATAAATGAAAAGCAGCAGGCGAAAGAAAGTTAACCAACAAAAAACGGGCCATAGGCCCGTTTTAAATAGTCACTGCTCTCTTGACTTAGAAGTTGATAGCAGCTTCAAGAGTCATAACGATCATGTCATTGAAAGTCGTTTGACGCTCGTCAGAAGTCGTTTGCTCACCAGTACGGATGTGGTCAGAAACAGTACATACAGTTAGTGCTTTAGCACCAAACTCTTTAGCTACGCCGTATAGACCAGCCGCTTCCATTTCAACACCTAGTACGTCCATCTTTTCCATAACGTCAAACATTTCTGGATCTGGAGTATAGAAAAGATCAGCAGAGAAGATGTTACCAACACGAACGTCGATACCAGCAGTCTTAGCAGCATCTACAACCTTGCTCAGTAGACCGTAGTCAGCAATCGCAGCAAAGTCTTGGCCTTTGAAACGTAGACGGTTAACTTGAGAATCAGTACAAGCACCCATGCCGATAATAACGTCACGAACCTTAACGTCAGTGCTGATAGCACCACAGCTACCAACGCGAACTAGGTTTTTAACACCATAGTCTTTGATGAGCTCAGTAGCATAGATAGAGCAAGAAGGGATACCCATTCCAGAACCCATCACTGAGATGCGCTTACCTTTGTAAGTACCAGTGAAACCTAGCATGTTACGAACGTCAGTGACTTGCTCAACATTCTCAAGGAAAGTTTCAGCGATGTACTTAGCACGTAGTGGATCACCTGGGAAAAGTACTGTTTCAGCAAATGCGCCTTCAGCTGCATTAATATGTGGTGTAGCCATTGATTATAACCCCTGTTTTTTTATTAAGACTTACGTCTGATTTATTTTGCGGCGGCCGAACTATTCCGCCGCAAACACCTTTGAGAGAGTTATCGGAGGCGAAAACCTCTCTACTTGCTCACTCAAAGATTGATACTTTATTTGACGAATGATTCGCCATACTCCATTGCTTCTAAACCAAAGTAGCTAGCAATAGATTGACCGATATCGGCAAAGCTCTTACGACGACCTAGAGAACCAGCCTCTAATCCAGCGCCATAGGCTAACACAGGAACACGCTCACGTGTGTGATCTGTGCCCGGCCAAGTTGGATCACAGCCATGATCTGCGGTCAAGATCAACAAATCATCTTTGCCTAGCAGAGATAAGATCTCTGGCAAACGGCCATCGAAGTATTCAAGGCCTTTCGCATAACCAGCAACATCGCGTCTATGACCATAGTGAGAATCAAAGTCAACGAAGTTAGTAAATACGATAGTGTTATCGCCAGCTTGCTTAACTTCTTCTAAAGTTGCATCGAAAAGCGCTTCAAGACCTGAGGCTTTAACTTTCTTAGTGATACCACAATGAGCATAGATGTCAGAGATCTTACCGACACTGACAACGTTACCGCCAGCATCCTTTAACTTATCAAGAACTGTCTTTGATGGTGGCTCAACCGCATAGTCGCGACGATTACCTGTACGAGCAAAATCTTCAGGACCAGTACCCACAAATGGACGAGCGATAACGCGGCCAATATTGTATGGTTCTAGCTCTTCACGTGCGATTTCACATAAGCGGTATAGATTTTCAAGACCAAATGTCTCTTCATGACAGGCTATCTGTAGTACAGAGTCTGCAGAAGTATAGATAATTGGCATACCAGTACGCATATGCTCTTCACCTAGCTTCTCAAGAATTGCTGTACCTGATGCATGGCAGTTACCTAGGTAATCTTCAAGGCCTGCGCGCTCTAGGATCTTGTCAGTTAGCTCTTTCGGGAAAGAGTTTTCCAAATCACTGAAATAGCCCCACTCATAAAGTACTGGTACACCAGCCATTTCCCAGTGACCACTTGGGGTATCTTTACCAGAACTCAGTTCATCTGCATGACCATAGGCACCGATAACTTCGACATTATCACCAAAGCCAGGCGCAAACTCACCTGTGCTCTCTTTAGCACAGTGAGCGAGACCTAACTTAGCTAAGTTAGGAAGTTTAAGCTCACCTTGGCGGCCGATATCGGCTTTGCCTTCGGCACACGCCTTGGCGATGTGACCAAAGGTATCAGAACCAGTATCACCGAACTTGTCTGCATCCGATGCGCTACCCACACCAAATGAGTCAAGCATCATAATAATTGTACGTTTCATAATTCTATTTCCTTAAAGATCTTCCGCACGGATGTAACGGTAAATCTCAGGTGTCTTCTCTGGCTTAGCTTCACCAATCACAATTGCCTTCTTAACTGCTGCAGCCGCTTCTTCGAAAGCCGACTCAGACTGAGCATGAATAACTGCCAATGGCTTATCAGCAGTCAGCTCATCACCTAAGGCACAAACATCCGTTAGACCCACGCTGTAATCTAGTGCATCACCTGGCTTACGACGACCGCCACCAAGGGTCACAACTGCTAGACCAAGTTCACGGGTATTCATGCTATAAGCATAGCCCTTAGTGTCGGCATAAACTGGACGAATAATAGATGACTGAGGTAAGTAGTTATCAAAATTCTCAATAAAGTCTGCAGGACCACCAAGACCAGCAATCATGCGACCAAATACTTCTGCAGCTTTACCATTATCTAATACTTCATTGAGCTTAGCACGCGCTTCTTCTTCACTAGCAGCAATACCACCTAATTGCAGCATTTCAGCACATAACCCCATAGTCACTTCGTATAGACGCGGGTTACGATACTTACCAGTCAAGAAGTTAACCGCTTCTCTTACTTCTACTGCATTACCGGCACAAGAAGCCAATACTTGGTTCATATCGGTAAGCAGAGCTGTAGTCTTAGTGCCTGCACCATTAGCAACAGCGGTAATACTACGCGCTAACTCTTCAGAAGCTTCATAGGTAGGCATAAATGCACCACTACCTACTTTGACATCCATAGCTAACGCATCAAGGCCAGCGGCCAGCTTCTTAGAAAGAATAGAAGCAGTAATAAGACCAATAGATTCAACCGTTGCGGTATTATCACGAATTGAGTAAAAACGCTTATCAGCTGGTACTAGGTCGCCAGTTTGACCGATAATAGCAACACCCGCTTCTTTAACGACTTTACGGAATAGTTCGTTAGTAGGTTCAGTTTGATAACCAGGAATCGCATCAAACTTATCAAGGGTACCGCCAGTGTGGCCTAGGCCACGACCAGAAATCATAGGAACATAACCACCACATGCCGCAGCCATAGGGCCAAGCATTAAGCTGATAACGTCACCTACACCACCTGTGCTGTGCTTATCAATAATTGGGCCACCTAGGTCCAGAGATTTCCAATCCAGAACAGTACCTGAGTCACGCATTGCAGTCGTAATCGCGACACGCTCATCCATGTTCATATCTTGGAAATAAACAGCCATACCAAAGGCCGCAATTTGACCTTCAGATACTGTTTTCTCGGTGATACCTTTAACAAAGAATTGAATCTCTTCGTTAGATAAGGCTTCGCCGTTACGTTTTTTACGAATAATCTCTTGTGCTAGAAACATCTTACCGCCTCCTAAACTGTAACTAAATATCGTTATTTAGTAATCAGCTCTCGGTTTAATTATAAAAATCGTAGTAATATTACGGTCAATACTAACTAAGTTTTGCCATCATCAAATAGATTCAGATCACACTATTTAAATGATATGAAACTGTAAAAAAGGTTAATCAATTCCAATTATCAGATTTAATAACCTTGGCTTTCTTGGGGTGCCTGAGCAAGCTCCAGTGTGTGAAGCAAGTTATTTAAAAGGCTAGATGCACCAAAACGGAAAGTGTTAGCACTCACCCAGTCATCACCCAATATTCGCTTAGCTGTATCTAAAAATTCTTTGGCACTTGCCGCATCACGAACGCCACCTGCTGGTTTAAATCCAACCTTAGGATTCTTCTCAGAGATCACTGTCATCATGATTTCTGCCGCCTCTAGAGTGGCGTTTACAGCGACCTTACCTGTAGAGGTTTTAATGAAGTCAGCTCCTGCATCAATAGCAAGCTCAGAGGCACGACGAATAAGCGCAGGATCTTTTAACTCACCGGACTCAATAATGACTTTGAGTAGTACATCACCACAGGCTTCTTTACAGGCTTTTACTAGTTCAAAGCCGACTGTTTCGTTTCCTTCCACTAATGCGCGATAGGGAAAGACCACATCCACTTCATCTGCGCCATAGGCAACAGCGGCTCGCGTCTCTAAAACAGCGATGGCGATATCATCATTTCCATGGGGAAAGTTAGTGACGGTAGCAATTTGGATCTCTTCAGCGCCCAGCTCAATAAGGGTTTTACGGGCGATAGGAATAAAGCGCGGATAAATGCAGATAGCAGCGGTGTTGCCCGCGGGCGTTACCGCTTTATGGCATAGCTCAATCACCTTTTGATCTGTATCGTCATCATTTAAGGTAGTTAAGTCCATTAAATTAATGGCATGTTGCGCAGCTTGTTTTAGTTCGCTCATAGAAACTCTCCGAGACTCAATATATCAATGATTCATCTTGGCGACACAGAAGACTATGCAGGCGTAACGTCTAGATTAAGCGCTCTATTACTTGTTGCCATAACATGAAATGAGCATCTAGGCCTTAAATGGGCATATCAAGCACACTTAAGGAAAATACTTTGGCCGGGCCTTCGGGCATTGCCACTACAAGATTGACTGTCTTGTATATAAATTTTAGGTATTCAAATTTGATAACAAGTATCACGACTTGAATCCATGAAGACCGGGAAGGGGGAACGAGAACCGAGTTGTTCCAGCCTTACCGCGAAAAATCCGTTTTAGCGCGAGAAAAACCTAACTCTCAATTTGGATATTCACTTAGCTTATAGCCAAGTAATTATCAAAAATAAACAATTAATCTTTACCTAAATAAAACAACAATGTTAACTAAACGGCTTTTACTTAGGTAATTACTAATATAAGTAAGCAAAAATAAGGAGCCGTGCAATACACGGCTCCAACAAGTCTAGATTAGAACTTGTAAGTGGCTGCGAAGTAATGAGACCAACCAGTGGTTTCAAGGCCTACGATACCAGCGCCATCTTCAAGAAGGTAAACGTCTTTGTAACCTTTTAGACCATAACCTAGAGCGAAACGGTCAGAGTGCCAGTAGATACCGTGGAACATAGCACCACCGTTATCTGTCATAGGTACAAACTCGTTACCTTGGTCTTCATCACCACCGAATTGGTAGTCGATGTAACCTTGATAAGCAACAAAGCTGCCGTTATCTAGGAAGTAGAAAGGCTTGAACCAGTTCATAGAGAACTGATAACCGTTCCATTCTTTTTGGTTCAGTCTGTAGTTAGCATAAAGGTTCATGCCAGTTTTGCCTAACCAAGGAAGCTCAACGTCAGCACCGATACCCCAGAAAGATTCGTTAACATCAGAGCCGATTGCACCGCCACCCCAGTTAAATAGAGTTGAGAAATAAACTTCTTTAACTGGACCGAAAGAAAGGTCTTTACCTGTAATAGCATCAAGAGAGAAGCGAGGAGCAAACTTCATGAACATTTTGCTATCGCCAGGCTCTTTATCATTAGAGCTGCTTTGCTTGTTAGCTAGGTTAAATACATCAATATAGCCATAATAATCGACAACACCAGCGCGACCACCGAATTCAAGTTCTAGGTAATCATGCTTATCAGCATCACCAACTTGTGGTTTCTCGCCGATAGAATACATTAGGTTAGCTTGCATCCACTTGTAGTTACCAGCGTGAACGTCTGTGCGATCAGCAGCTGAAGCAGTGAAAGCAGTACCCGCTAGAGCAACAGTACCCGCTAATGCAAAAGTCTTTAAGTTTTTCATCATCAACCCCATTTATCGTAGGTTTGCTACCATTTTTGGTAGCGTTCTTTTTTGTGGCGTTCGCATTTTACCTTGATTGAACGAAATCTCAATATCAAAATCGTAAAACCACGAACACTAAATTTTTTACTGTGAACAAAGTCGCAACTTTATGTTAAAGGCCTTGTAACCTCTTTACGTTGACAACTCTTGTGCTACGCGGCGCTATCACCGCATAACAATATAAAATCACTTGGAAAATGGTTGGACTAAACTGGGTCCTGCTCCCTGGTTAAAGACCAGGACCCTGATGCGAAGAACAATTTCTTCGACTTAATCTCGCAACTCTTTCTTACCGATTAAATCGCTAAGAAAAGACCTGCTAATGTTGCACTCATTAGGTTAGCTAGAGAACCTGCGATAACTGCGCGGATACCAAGCTTAGCTAAGTCGTGACGACGGTTAGGAGCCATTGCACCTAGACCACCAAGAAGAATTGCGATAGAAGACAGGTTAGCGAAACCACATAGAGCGAAAGAGATAATCGCTTTAGTTCTGTGTGTCATAGCTTCACCAGTTGCTTCAACAACCATGCCGCCGTCAGCAATGTCCTTCATGTATGGTGCGAAGTTCAGGTAAGCAACGAACTCGTTAACAACAATCTTCTGGCCGATGAAAGAGCCCGCAACTAGCGCTTCGTTCCATGGAACACCGATTAGGAATGCTAGCGGCATGAATAGGTAACCTAGGATTAGCTCAAGGGTGATACCCTCTGCACCAAAGATACCTGTTACACCACCGATGATGCCGTTGATCATAGCAATCAAACCAACGAATGCGATAAGCATTGCACCAACGTTAAGTGCTAGGTGCATACCAGACGAAGCACCAGCAGCGGCTGCGTCTAGAACGTTAGCAGGCTTATCTGGATCTTCTGGTAGCTCATCCATTTCGTTCTTAGCAACTTCAGTTTCTGGGTGCATTAGCTTAGCCATTAATAGACCACCAGGTGCAGCCATGAATGATGCAGCAACCAAGTACTCAATTGGCACGCCCATTTGTGCGTAACCAGCCAATACAGAACCAGCGATAGACGCTAGACCACCCACCATGATTGCGAATAACTCAGATTGAGTCATAGTAGCAATAAACGGACGTACAACTAGAGGCGCTTCAGTTTGACCAACGAAGATGTTAGCAGTCGCTGACATAGACTCAGTACGGCTAGTACCTAATGCTTTTTGTAGACCACCACCGATAATACGGATGACCCACTGCATGATACCTAGGTAGTAAAGTACTGCGATCAAAGATGAGAAGAATACGATAACTGGTAGCACGTTGATGGCGAAGATGAAGCCAACTTTAAACTGTGCTAAGTCACCGAATAGGAAGTTGATACCGTTTTGTGCATAACTGATTACGCTAGATACAGCATCAGAAACACTCTTAAGGATATCTTTACCTACTGGAACATATAGAACAAAACCAGCAAAAAACGCTTGAATTGCTAACGCACCACCCACGGCTCGTACGCTAATCGCTTTTTTATTGTTAGATAGTAAAAAACCTATCCCAAGTAGGACGACCACACCTACTAAGCTCATTAAAATATTCATTAACCATCACCCTATTGTTAACACTTTTTAATTATGTTGTTAACCAACCTATTTCCGGGGAAGATTATAACTGCTTCAGCAGTGAAAAGCGTTGCTTTGATCAAACTTTTGGAGTTTTATTTCAAAATGAATATCACACCATTAAATGCGACTTGCACCTATTTAAAAAAAATAAT
This sequence comes from uncultured Shewanella sp., assembly GCA_947503555.1. GTDB lineage: Bacteria > Pseudomonadota > Gammaproteobacteria > Enterobacterales > Shewanellaceae > Shewanella. The sequence continues at coordinate 99,583 of CANNEE010000005.1, read as the reverse complement.
ACTAAATTTCAAACAATTGGCGAGAATTGACAAATAATCGTTCGGATATAAAAACACTTGTTTTTTTTCTTAAACAAGCGACTTCGGCGATATATTGTTCAGCAAATAGCGGTGTATGGAGGGTTTGAGTCGAACTTTTAGGTAACATATAGGGAGAGTCAGTCTCTATTACTAAGGAGTCAATAGGTAACTCGGACACGGCTTTACGCAATTTTTTGGCATTTTTATTCACCACCAAACTGCCAATCCCAAGCTTGAAACCAAGTTTAATATACTCCAAGCCTGTTTCTAGGCTCCCAGAGTAGGCATGGATCACACCACCAAACTCAAAAGATGTACGCTTTAGCACATTAATCATCTCATTATGTGCTTTTACTACATGTAATATGACGGGAAGTTCCAATTCTGCAGCTAATTTAAGCTGTTGCTCTATAGCTTCGAGTTGCCAAGACCAGTTCTCAGCTTTAACTTTATCTAGGCCACATTCGCCTAAAGCAACCAAGTTAGGGGTACTTCTATTTGCGATTAACTGCTTCTCTAATTCATCCAATTGTCTCTGGTATTGTTCAGTACAATACCAAGGGTGCAGACCTAGCGCAAAAGGGCAATCAAATTGTTTTGCTACATCCAGTTGTTTAGACCAAAACTCTGGCGCAATACCGGGAATAACGGTTTTCTCTATTCCAGCATCTCGCATTCGTTCAAACAATAGAGCTCTATCAGAGTCAAACTCTGACGCATCCATATGAGCATGGGTATCTATCATTCGCATATTGCTAGGTTACCTTTCAACTATTACTCTTTATCTAGACCAGTATTGGTATTCATGCCATGGGCTTTACCAATAACTTCAACACTCGCTTTCGACTTAGGATCAGCAACATCAGATAAGCGAGGTGCGCAGCAGCGTTGATTCTCAGGTACTAATCCCATGCTGTCACACCAATTGATATACTTTGTCCAACACATCTTTAACCACTGCATCATACTCTCCATCGTTGCAATCTATATAAGGTATACGCTATTTCTGCAGCAAACAAAAAGGGAAGGCATCTAGCCTTCCCTTAAAACGAGTCTAGCAACCCTTAATGCTCACGAGTCTTAGCAAAGTCAATGTCAGGATAACGCTCCATCGCAAGATTAAGATTAACCATAGTCGGGGCAATATAAGTGAGGTTATCGCCGCCATCTAGGGCTAAGTTACTACTTGCTTTTCGACGGAACTCCTCAAGCTTACGCTCATCATCGCTATATACCCAGCGTGCGGTTGCCACACTAATACCTTCATAGATAGCTTCGACGTTATACTCAGCCTTAAGACGGCCTACAACCACCTCAAACTGCAGCACACCAACGGCACCTACAATCAAATCATTGGTATCTAGGGGTCTAAATACCTGGACCGCCCCCTCTTCAGCCAACTGGACTAAACCTTTAAGCAACTGCTTCTGCTTTAATGGATCCTTAAGGCGAATACGGCGGAACATTTCAGGCGCGAAGTTTGGCACACCAGTAAAACGCATCTTCTCGCCTTGGGTAAAGGTATCACCAATACGGATAGTGCCGTGGTTATGCAGACCAATAATGTCACCAGGATAGGCAACTGGCGCTCGGTTACGATCTCCAGCCATAAAGGTCAAAGCATCGCTAACATTGATATCTTTACCGATACGCACGTGATGCATCTTCATGCCTTGTTCATATCTTCCTGAACAGATACGCATAAAGGCGACCCTATCTCTATGTTTAGGGTCCATGTTTGCCTGGATCTTAAATACAAAACCAGAGAACTTCTCTTCATTTGGCTCAACAGTTCTGTCAGCAGTATCACGAGACTGTGGCGTTGGCGCCCAATCGACTATGCCATCAAGAATATGATCCACACCAAAGTTACCTAAAGCGGTACCAAAAAATACTGGTGTTAATTCGCCTTTAAGAAACAGCTCGTGATCAAATTCATTTGAAGCACCAAGGACAAGTTCAAGTTCTTCACGCACATCATCGGCATAATGGCCAATTGCCTCATCAAGCTCAGGATTATCTAGCCCCTTGATGATTTGCGAGTCCTGAATCGTATGCCCCATACCGCTCTGATAAAGGATCACTTCATCACGCAGCAAGTGATAAACACCTTTAAACTCCTTACCCGCACCAATAGGCCAAGTAATAGGGGCACAAGCGATATTCAATACCTCTTCGACCTCATCCATCAGCTCTAGTGGATCGCGAATATCACGGTCAAGCTTGTTCATGAAGGTCACAATAGGTGTGTCGCGAAGACGGGTGACTTCCATTAACTTAATGGTTCTATCTTCTACACCTTTAGCCGAATCAATGACCATAAGGCAAGAGTCGACAGCAGTTAGAGTACGATAGGTATCTTCAGAGAAATCTTCGTGACCAGGAGTATCAAGCAGGTTAACTAAGGCATCATTGTACGGAAACTGCATCACAGAGGTGGTAATCGAAATACCACGATCTTTTTCCATTTCCATCCAGTCAGACTTGGCATGTTGACCTGACTTCTTACCTTTTACTGTACCCGCTTTTTGTAAGGCATTACCAAACAGCAGTACCTTCTCTGTAATGGTAGTTTTACCCGCATCTGGGTGAGAGATAATCGCGAAGGTTCGACGCTTATCAACTTCTACTTTATTGCCTGACATGTTTACCTTGTTCACCGAAGAGCTAGAAAAGGCGCAAATTATAGCGCCAACGCAGCACCTTGGCTAGGCGGGATTAATGATCTGTTACCTGAGAAGGAATGGGGAATTAGCTAAGGTTTACACTCAAAGCAATGTATTGCTCATATTCGCGAATACTTTTGCCACCTTGCAGTTTACGCAAAGTGGCTTTCGGCAGCGAGATTATTGATTACTCGCAGCGTTTTGTTGTGCTTGATAAGCTTGTGCATATTTGTTGAGCTCAAGTCTTGCATACCTATGTTCGACGAAATCATAGATATTGGTCGCTAGGGCCAGTTTAAACAAATTCGCAGCACGCTCATGATTTGCTTGGTTTTGCGCGACTTTAGCCATATAAAAATAGGCCTCGCACAGTCTTTCAGCATACTCGTTAGGGCGCGTTAAGTTCTTCTTAGCTAGGGCAATCAGCTCTTTTTCATCAAGTTGACCTAAATAGTAATCAACCAGTCGACTCGACCACTCCTCTTTATTTAATCCACGACTCTGCTCCAATAACTGCAGCTTCGCATGACTAGGATCTGCCTTTTGCTCGACTATATATAACCAAAGCGCACGATAGCCATCTGCCGGATTGAAATCATAAAAAGCCTGCATATCGTTAATGGCTAATTTATCTCTTTCACCGTAATAGAGTGCTATACCTCGGTTTAAATAAGCATATTCATAATCGGACGAAAGTTCTAACACGCTATCAAAAGCTTCATAGGCACTTTCATACTCACCTTCCTGGGTATAATAAATACCAAGAAAGTTATAGGCATCAACGAGATTTGGCTGTAGCTTTAGCGCCTGATGAAAATCAATTTTTGCCAGTATCTTTAAACCCACACTGTCATAGCGTACGCCTCTATCGTAATGGAAGCGGGCTCTTTGCTCGTCACTCAGCTCCATATTGGACAAAATATCATTCAGCCGAGCTAAGGTGACCTCTAATTTATAATCAGGTGCGACAGGAGCCACCATAATATGAGTATTAGCCTTATCGGTTGAGGCACAACCACCTAGCAGTAGGCTCAAAGCCAATAAACAGCTGGAGAACACGGCTTTACTTTTCAAATCCATCTATATAAACCCTTCATATTGCACTGGGAATGATTAGCTCAATCATAGCAACCCAAACCCGCTAGAGCTATCAACAACTTAAAGGATAACGCGATAAATTGTTTCTGTTTTCGATTTTTACACACGACTGACACAAAAAAGGAGACCTTAAGGTCTCCTTTTTACACAAGTATCAAACATTATTCAGAAGCTTCAGCTTCTGCTTTCTTCTCTTGTGCTTCTTTGATAGACAGTCTTACACGACCTTGACGATCGACTTCCATCACCTTAACCGTTACTTCTTGGTTAAGCTCTAAGTGATCAGATACGTTGGCAACACGCTCTTCGCTGATTTGAGAGATATGTACTAGACCATCTTTACCAGGAAGGATGTTTACGAAGGCACCAAAGTCTACGATACGCATCACTTTACCAGTGTAGATCTTACCCACTTCAACTTCTGCGGTGATCTCTTCGATACGACGAATCGCTTCTTTCGTTGCTTCACCGTTAGCAGAAGCAATCTTAACCGTACCGTCATCATCTAGCTCGATAGTCGTACCAGTCTCTTCGGTTAGGGCACGAATAGTCGCACCACCTTTACCAATCACATCACGGATCTTCTCAGGGTTGATCTTGATGGTAGTGATACGTGGAGCATGATCAGAGATCTCTTCACGGTGAGAACCAATCGCTTGATCCATAACATTAAGAATATGTACACGTGCACCATAGGCTTGACGCAGTGCAATTTCCATAATCTCTTTAGTAATACCTTCGATCTTGATATCCATCTGCAACGCAGTAATACCATCACGAGTACCAGCAACTTTAAAGTCCATATCACCTAGGTGATCTTCATCGCCTAGAATGTCAGAAAGAACAACGAAATCGTCGCCTTCTTTTACTAGACCCATAGCGATACCAGCTACAGAAGACTTAATCGGTACACCCGCGTCCATCAATGCCAGTGAAGTACCACATACAGAAGCCATAGAGCTAGAACCATTAGACTCAGTGATCTCAGATACAACACGAACACTGTATGGGAATTCTTCAGCAGAAGGCATAACCGCGTTGATACCACGCCACGCTAGCTTACCATGGCCGATTTCACGACGCTTAGGTGAACCAACCATGCCAGTCTCACCCACACAGTATGGAGGGAAGTTATAGTGCAGCATAAAGCGATTTGTTTGCTCGCCCATGATGCTGTCAACTTTCTGCGCGTCACGTTCAGTACCTAAAGTACAAGTAACAAGTGCCTGAGTTTCGCCACGAGTAAAGAGAGAGCTACCGTGAGTACGAGGCAGTACACCAGCAGATACGTTTAATGCACGGATCATATCTGGTTCACGACCGTCGATACGTGGGTTACCCGCAATAATACGGCTACGAACCACTTTCTTTTCTAAGCTACCAAGTAGGCCTTCAGCTTCACGTAAATCAACTTCTTCATTCTCAGCAACTAGAGCTTCGATAGCAGCTTGCTTAACAGCAATAACTGCATCACGACGTTCATGCTTAGTCGTAATCTGATACGCATCTTCTAGACCAGATTCAGCTAGCGCCTTCACTTTTTCTTTAAGTGGCAGGTCAACTTCTGGCGCAGTCCAGTCCCAAGTCGGCTTGCCAACTTCTGCTTTAAACTCTGCAATCGCATCGATAACAACTTGTTGCTGCTGATGACCATAAACAACGGCGCCAAGCATAATTTCTTCAGCTAAAGACTCAGCTTCAGACTCAACCATAAGTACAGCACTAGAAGTACCAGCAACAGTAAGCTCTAGCTGGCTATCAGCAAGCTGGCTCACATTAGGGTTAAGTACATACTCACCATCAACATAACCTACGCAAGCAGCACCGATAGGACCGTTAAATGGTATACCAGATACAGAAAGTGCCGCAGAAGTACCTATCATTGAAATCACATCAGGGCTGATTTCAGGATCGACAGAAACAACGGTAATGATAACTTGAACTTCGTTTTTAAATCCGTCAGGGAAAAGAGGACGGATAGGACGGTCAATAAGACGTGCAATCAGAGTCTCACCTTCCGATGGACGTCCTTCACGCTTGAAGAAACCACCAGGAATTTTACCAGCCGCATAGGTCTTTTCTTGGTAGTTAACCGTTAGCGGGAAAAAATCCCTACCAGCGTCAGCTTCTTTCTTACCCACAACGGTGACTAGTACCGTTGTATCGCCCATACTTGCTAGTACAGCCGCATCTGCTTGACGTGCGATAACACCAGTTTCTAGGGTGACAGTATGCTGACCATACTCAAAACTCTTTACAATAGGATTCACTTGACCCATTCCTTAATTTAATTACCTTAAAATACGCGCATAAGTATACTGCAAGTCGAATGAATAGATAAAGGGGATATAGGGGTGACAAAGTAGGTTCTTTTCTCTAAAGTGAATGTATTGCAATAAAAAAGACGGCTTTGCCTGAGAATATCCGTGCACAATTAAGCGAAGTCAGCACTAACTAGATGCAAGTAATGATATACAACCCAATGTTAGGAATAGGCTAATGGCTGCAGCTTTTAAGTCACTTACATGGAAACAGACAAACCTTGTTGTGTTTACAGCACTGTTTTTTGCTGTGGCTATTTTTATTGTAGAAATAGCATTTGTAGTAGTGACAGAAAGACAGCAACTTGTTTTAGCCCAGCAAGAACTGCTTGACTCAGTAGAGCAACCTGCCGCCAACGCGGTATGGGCACTGGACGACAACTTAGCCAGACAAACCCTGGAGGGGGTGCTCAAGGTTGAGCATGTGGGGTCAGCTGTCATAGACCTTGACGATAACTCGCTATTTGTTTCGGTCAATAATACCAGTCCTGAATATTCAGACTTTTTTATCGATATTAGTCATAAGCTTTTTGGTGATATCAGGGAGATCGACAGAGCCCTATATCGACCTTTCTATTTTGAAGGCACTAAACAGCAGCAGCTCATCGGTACCCTGACCATCTTCTATGATACCCAAGAGCTAACCAATACTCTCTTCTCACAATTGCAATTAGGCTTAGTGGCCACACTGGCAAGAGCGTTACTCTTAACCTTAGTATTATCGGTTGTGTTTCACCGTTTTCTCACTCAGCCCATTGCCAGGATCAGTGAAGCCATAGATAAGATTGAGCCGGATTCTCCTGACGAGAATCTATTGCCTATGTCGCGAGCTCATAAAGATGATGAGCTGGGGCTAGTGACTTCCAAGTTTAATCAGATTTTGATCCAATTCGGCCAGACCCAGAGCAAGCTAAGAAAAATGGCGACTCGCGATCCGTTAACCGGCTTGCCCAATAGGACATTATTGCTGGAAACCATAGCGGTAACCATTCAGCGCGCAAGAGTTCACAAGCGAAGCTTTGCCCTGCTCTTTATTGACTTAGATAGATTTAAAAACGTCAATGACTCCTTAGGCCATGCGCTTGGGGATCAATTCCTTGCTCGTATTGCCAGGATTTTAGAACGGGTTGTTGGCGATCAGGGGTCAGTTGCGCGCCTTGGCGGCGATGAATTTGTGATTCTTGCCGATGACATTCAGTCTCCCAACGAAGCGGCTGAGTTTGTCGACAGACTGTTAACTCAGCTTAATACTCCGATACAGTTGAGTGAGCATGCAGTGCATCCTGCAGCGTCTGTTGGTATCTCTATCTACCCTGAAGATGGACACGGGGCCGAAGATCTCATTCGTCACGCCGATATCGCCATGTATAGCGCCAAAGCAGCAGGTTCCAACCAATGGGCCTTCTTCAAGCAGCAAATGACTGAGCGTGCAGCGGTGCGTCTGCGCACCGAAGCATCCTTGCATGATGCGCTGAAAAACGAAGAGTTTTTACTGCACTTCCAGCCCAAGCTTGATATCAATACAGGCAAGGTTATTGGCTGTGAAGCCTTAATACGCTGGCAAAAAGATGGCCGTTTAATCAGCCCTATGTCCTTTATTCCTGTGGCCGAAGAAACAGGTATTATTATTCCTATCGGGCGCTGGGTAATTGAGCAGAGCTGTAAAATCATTCGCGATTGGCAAAAGCAATATAACTTCTCCTTGCCCATCGCTATCAATGTGGCTTCACAGCAGTTTGCCGACGCCAGTTTAGTACCTGACATTAAACAAATGGCATTAAGGTATCAGGTTAAGCCTGAGCTACTAGAGATTGAGATAACTGAAACATCATTAATGAATGACATTGAGCTGGCAATTAATAAACTCCAACAGCTTAAGTCATCAGGCTTTGGTATTGCAGTTGATGATTTTGGTACAGGCTACTCGTCACTCTCTTATTTACGCCACCTGCCGATAACCACCATGAAAATCGATCGCTGTTTCGTGACAGATCTACCCCATGATAGCGCCATTGCATCGACCATTTTGATGCTAGGCAGACAGCTAGATCTGAAAATTGTCGCCGAAGGTATTGAAAATGAAGAGCAGCTGGACTGGCTTAAGCAGCACAATTGCCCAATAGGACAAGGTTTTTACTATAGCCAACCATTAGCTAGGGAAGAGTTTGAAGCAAAATATATTGCCAATCAAAACGCTAAAATTTCCCATATAGATAGCTAAGTCGATTGATTATAGGCAATAAAAAAGGAAGCATAAGCTTCCTTTTTTATTTTTAACAGTGTCTTAGCGCTAATTAGCGACGTAGACCTAGCTTTTGGATAAGAGCAGTGTAGCGAGCTACATCTTTGCGCTTAAGGTAAGCAAGAAGCTTACGACGAGAGCTAACCATACGTAGTAGACCACGACGTGAGTGATGGTCATGGATGTGCTGCTTGAAGTGACCTTGTAGGTGGTTGATTTGTGCAGTTAGCAGTGCAACCTGAACTTCAGTAGAACCAGAATCATTTTCACCACGGCCGAACTCGGCTAGGATTTTTGCTTTCGCTTCAGTACTTAGTGACATGTGTCTCTCCAAAATAAATATAAATAAAGTTTCAGCCGATCACTAACTCAGCCGAAACAGCGCGCTATTCTACCCATTTAATTGCAACTAAGCAATTAATTCTACAACATCAATCTTGCTGAGCTGGAGCAAATACCACTAAACGCTTAGGTGCGAGTAAACCATCGTCATTCATAGTGCCAATGCCGATAAACTCATGCTCATCACCTAGAGTAATACGAACCAGCTCACCATCAACTAATCCAGCTGCCTGAACTGGCTGACCATGCTTAAGATAGTCGCCCATATCGCGAGGAAGGTTGATCTCTTTTAGATCGCTAACTGCGGTATCCATAGGTAAAAGCAGCGGATCTAATAAGGCTTTAGGAGCAAGTTCTTGGGTCTTGGCACTTTCCAGTAATTCTTCAAGCTGCGCTAGACTGACCATCTTATCATAGGGATAACCTGCCACTTGCGTACGCCTTAACATAGTCACGTGGGCACCACAGCCTAACATCTCCCCTAAATCATCAATGATGGTTCGAATATAAGTACCCTTTGAGCAGTGAATATCGAGTGTAAGCTCATCACCTTCCAGGCTGACAAACAACAACTCAAATACGGTAATGGGTCTAGCTTCCCTAGGAACTTCGATACCTTCACGGGCATACTTGTACAAGGGCTGACCTTGATACTTAAGCGCCGAAAACATAGATGGCACCTGCATGGTATCGCCTCTAAAGTGCTCTAAGCACTCCTCGAGTCGCTCCTGTGAGAAATTAAGCTCTCGGGTTTGTACCACTTCACCATCTGAGTCACTAGTGTCGGTGCGCTCACCTAGCTTGGCCGTGACTAAGTAACGCTTATCAGCATCGAGTAGATGTTGAGAAAACTTAGTCGCTTCACCTAAGCAGATGGGCAACATACCAGTAGCCAGAGGATCTAATGCGCCAGTATGACCAGCTTTAGCAGCGTTAAAGATACGTTTAACCCGCTGCAAAGCAAAGTTTGAGCTCATGCCGGTATCTTTATCCAGCAACACAATGCCATTAACTAAGCGGCCTTTTGGACGACGAGCCATTAGCTCTTATCCTCGCCATCACTATCTTGGTCGCTACCAAATGCCTTTTGCTTAGCTTCATCATCGCTAATCACTTGAGACACTAGGTTCGACATACGCATACCTTCAACTAACGAGCTGTCATAGACAAACCTTAGCTCTGGCATGACTCTTAACTTCATACGACTCGCAATTAAGCTGCGTACATAAGGTGCCGCTGCGGTTAATGCTTCAATTTTCTCATCGACAACAGCTTGCTCTTCTTCAAAGAAGGTAACAAACACCTTGGCATAGCTTAAGTCACGGGAGACATCTACGTCATTGACCGTCACAAAACCTACACGAGGATCTTTTAAATCACGCTGTAATGCGGTGGCAAGCTCTTGTTGAAGCTGCTGAGCAATACGACGTGTGCGGCTAAATTCTTTTGCCATAATATTTACCCAATAGGAATTACTAATAATAAGGACGGCTAACGCCGCCCTTATTGTGTAACAAATAACTCAGACTATGAGTTACAGGGTACGTTCAACCTGTACGGTTTCAAAGACCTCAATCTGATCGCCAACCTTGACGTCATTGTAGTTCTTAACACCGATACCACATTCCATACCATTACGTACTTCGTTAACATCGTCTTTAAAGCGACGTAGCGACTCAAGCTCACCTTCGTAGATAACAACGTTATCACGTAGTACACGGATAGGCGCGCTACGCTTGATGGTACCTTCGGTCACCATACAACCTGCAATAGCACCAATCTTAGGCGACTTAAATACATCACGTACTTCTGCAAGACCGATAATCTCTTGCTTAAATTCAGGGGCTAGCATACCGCTCATTGCCGCCTTAACTTCATCAATTAGATTATAGATAACACTGTAGTAACGTAGGTCTACACTTTCGCTTTCGATCGTCTTACGCGCTTGTGCATCGGCACGAACGTTAAAGCCAACCATAATTGCGTTCGATGCAGCAGCTAGGGTTGCATCAGTTTCAGTTAGAGCACCTACGCCACGGGCGATGATATTAACTTTAACTTCATCGGTTGAAAGCTTAGTTAGAGAATCTGCAATCGCTTCCAAAGAACCTTGTACGTCGGCCTTAAGTACGATGTTAAGCTCTTGAACTTCACCTTCAGTCATGTTGGCGAACATATTTTCAAGCTTAGACTTCTGCTGACGTGCAAGCTTGATGTCGCGGAACTTACCTTGACGATATAGCGCCACTTCACGGGCTTTACGCTCATCGCGAACGACGGTTGCTTCATCACCAGCTGATGGCACGCCAGAAAGACCTAGAATCTCTACCGGAATCGATGGACCAGCTTCCTTAATGGCACGGCCATTCTCATCCTTCATCGCACGAATACGGCCATACTCGAGACCACAAAGTACGATATCACCCTGCTTAAGCGTACCTTCCTGAACAAGAACAGTAGCAACTGGACCACGGCCTTTATCAAGCTGAGATTCGATGACCACACCTGCAGCCATACCATCTTTAACAGCTTTAAGCTCAAGTACTTCAGATTGCAGAAGAATCGCATCGAGTAGCTCATCAACACCCGTACCCGCTTTAGCAGATACATAACAGAACATGTTCTCGCCGCCCCACTCTTCTGACATAACGCCATGGTTAGACAGTTCAGTCTTAACACGGTCGACATCAGCTTCTGGCTTATCCATCTTGTTAACAGCCACAATCAAAGGCACATCACCGGCTTTGGCGTGTTGAATCGCTTCGATTGTCTGTGGCATTACACCATCATCAGCTGCAACAACTAGTACTACGATATCGGTCGCCTTAGCACCACGAGCACGCATTGCGGTAAACGCGGCGTGACCAGGAGTATCTAGGAAAGTTACGATACCATTGTCGGTTTCAACATGGTATGCACCAATATGCTGAGTAATACCGCCAGCCTCACCGTCAGCAACTTTAGCACGACGGATATAGTCAAGTAGCGATGTTTTACCATGGTCAACGTGACCCATGATAGTCACAACAGGAGGTCTAGACTCTAGTTGTACATCTTCATCACGATCAGACAATACTTGATGCTCTAGCTCGTTTTCACGAGTCAGAATCACCTTATGACCCATCTCTTCAGCAACAAGCTGAGCAGTTTCTTGGTCTAGTACCTGGTTAATGGTAACCATAGAGCCCATCTGCATCATCTGCTTGATGATCTCGGTTGCCTTAACGGCCATCTTCTGAGCAAGTTCAGCAACAGTAACAGTTTCACCGATACGAATATCGCGGGTAACTGCAGCTACTGGCTTATTAAAGCCATGGGCCATAGACTCAGGGGCAGTGGTCTTATTACGACCTTTACCACCACGAGCATTGCGACCATCTTTGCCACCGCGCTTCTTGTTCGCCGCATTCTTATTACGACGACGACCACGCTTTTCAGCATCCATGTCAGAGCTATCTTCAGCAGCACGAGCGGCGCTAGAAGTTGTCACATGGTGATCGGTATTACGCTCACGCTCTTTACGGGCTTTTTCTTCTTCGGCCCAACGCTTTTCGTTTTCTTCAGCAAGACGCTTAGCTTCTTCGGCAGCACGTGCAGCTTCTTCATCGGCTTTACGCTTAGCTTGCTCTTCTTGAGCTTTACGAAGACGTTCGGCTTCTGCTTTCGCTTCAGCTTCTTGAGCGGTTGAAGCTTCATCTTTAGGCTCTTTGGCTTCAGCGTCTGCCTTAGCTTTGGCTTCTGCTTTTGCTTTAGCGTCTGCCTTAGCCTTGGCTTCTGCCTCTGCTTTAGCCTTAGCTTCTGCTTCTGCCTTAGCTTTAGCTTCCGCTTCAGCCTTAGCTTTTGCTTCTGCCGCTTCTGCTTCTGCCTTGGCTTTGGCCTCAGCTTCCGCTTTCACTTCAGACTCATCACGCTTAACGAAGGTGCGCTTCTTACGAACTTCTACTTTTACGTCTTTAGATTGACCAGAGCTAGAAGACACACTCAAGGTCGAAATCGACTTGCGCTGTAAGGTCATCTTGGTCGGCTTAGCATCGCCGCCATGTTGCTTCTGCAAAAAGGTAAGCAAAGCTTGCTTTTCGCTTTCTGATACTGTGTCTGTCTTGCTTTTCTTGATACCAGCCTCTGAGAACTGTTCAATTAATCGCTCAACACTCTTACCCACCTCAGTGGCTAATTTATCTACTGTAGTTTCTGCCATCAGTTTATTCCCCCTGTTGACCGACTATTCTTCGTCGCCAAACCAACAGATATTACGGGCTGCCATGATGAGCTCACCTGCTTTTTCTTCTGTCAATTCTTCAATTTCGATCAAATCATCTACGCCTTGTTCGGCTAAATCTTCGAGCGTTACAACACCTTTACTTGCAAGTACATAAGCTAAATGACTTTCTAAGCCTTCTAGCGCAAGTAAATCTTCAGCCGGCTGTGCACCGTCTAATGCTTCTTCTGAAGCTAACGCTCTGGTAGAGATCGCAGCTTTTGCACGATCACGTAATGCTTCAACGATATCTTCGTCGAAACCATCAATCTCTAGTAATTCTGAAGCTGGTACATAGGCAACTTCTTCTAATGAAGTGAAACCTTCATCCGCTAACACTTGAGCGAAGTCTTCGTCCACATCAAGCGCATTAACAAATAGGTTAACTATCTTAGCGCTCTCAGCCTGATGCTTTTGGTTCATCTCTTCGACAGTCATCACATTAAGCTCCCAGCCAGTTAGCTGAGTGGCTAGACGAATGTTTTGACCGTTACGACCAATGGCTTGAGCTAGGCTATCTGCTTCAACGGCGATATCCATAGAGTTGTTATCTTCATCAACAATGATAGAAGCAACATCGGCTGGCGCCATAGCATTAATCACATATTGAGCCGGATTATCATCCCACATGATGATATCGACACGCTCACCGTTAAGCTCGTTCGATACCGCCTGAACACGTGCACCACGCATACCAACACAAGCACCGATAGGATCGATTCGACGGTCATTAGACTTAACTGCGATTTTAGCGCGAGAACCAGGGTCACGAGCCGCGCCCATAATCTCGATCATCTCATCTTGAATCTCAGGTACTTCCACTCTGAATAGCTCAATCAGCATATCAGGCTTAGTACGGGTCAAGAATAACTGTGCGCCGCGGGCCTCTGGACGAACCGAATATAGTAATGAACGAACACGGTCACCTGGACGGAAGGTTTCGCGAGAAATCAGATCTTCTTTAAACAATACGCCATCTGCATTATTGCCTAAATCAACCACTACGCTATCTCGGTTGCTCTTCTTAACAACACCCGTGATTAGCTCGCCTTCTTTGTCCTGGAACTGCTCAACCACTTGTGCGCGCTCAGCTTCACGTACTTTTTGTACGATAACTTGCTTAGCAGTTTGAGTGGTAATACGGTCGAAGACGATAGATTCAATCTGATCTTCTACATATTCACCTAGCTCAATCTCTGGGTTCTCAATCTGTGCCGCTTCTAGTGTAATTTCACGAAACGGATTTTCTAGTGGCTCACCCGTATCCTCTACCGCCATCCAGCGACGGAAAGTATCGTAATCACCTGTTTTGCGATCGATGGCAACACGAACGTCGATATCACCTTCATATTTCTTTTTAGTAGCTGTTGCTAAAGCGATTTCCAACGCTTCGAAAATCTTCTCACGTGGAACTGCTTTTTCATTTGAAACCGCCTCAGCGACCAGCAGTATCTCTTTATTCATTATCTTGCCTCGTCAATCAAAACTTAGCGATTAAGTTGCCTTTACGGATGTTATCCAAAGCAACCAATAACTCTTCACCATTAACCTTGAACGTCAGCATGCTGCCTTCGACCTTAACTATGGTGCCTTTTAAATTACGACTACCCGCAACAGGCATAGTCAGCTGAACTTTTATCTCTTCACCAAGATATTGAGCATATTGCTCTGAGGTAAATAAAGGTCTATCAACCCCAGGTGAAGAAACTTCTAATGTGTACTCTGTTGAAATCGGATCTTCGACATCTAACACGGCGCTCACTTGGCGACTCGCTTCGGCACAGTCATCGACAGAGATGCCATTTTCACTATCAATATACAATCTCAAGATCGAGTGTTTTCCTGCTGCGACATACTCTATGCCCCAAAGCTGAAAACCCGATGCTTCGACCGGTGCAGTTAACATTTCGGTCAGTCTAGACTCTATCGTTGCCAAGATGTTTCTCCAAAAAACAAAAAAAGGGCTTAAAGCCCCAGTAACAGGTCACCTAGGTGACAAATTAAAAGTTACAGATAACAAAAAACCCCGTAAATACGAGGTCTTTAGAATATAGAACCTGTAACCAGTAATGATAAATATCAACTCAATTCGAACTGATAGTTATACATAACTGGGTGCTGGTTGCGGGGGCCGGATTTGAACCGACGACCTTCGGGTTATGAGCCCGACGAGCTACCAAGCTGCTCCACCCCGCGTCAACTGCTGCAAGTATATTGATTATCATCACTACTTGCAATAACAAAGCAAGAATTGCTTCAGCTTCATTACTTAACTTCTATCGAAGTTAATATTTGGTGCGGATGGAGGGACTTGAACCCTCACGGCCATAGGCCACCACCCCCTCAAGATGGCGTGTCTACCAATTCCACCACATCCGCATCATCAAACTTTCTTAGTCTTTCTTGCTAACTTGAGGTTGGCTAGCAACTAAGATTTTTTAGTCAGGAATATTCTCTGACTTTTTCTCGTCTACTTTCACTTCTTCAACTACTTGCTCTGCTGTCGAAGTTAGATCACTAAAAGAATCAGCTTCAACGTTATGATGCGCACTCATGCGACCAATAATCAGACTTAGTGCGAAAAAAGAAATCGCAAGAATTGCGGTACTTCTTGTTAAGAAGTTACCTGAGCCAGATGAACCAAATAAGGTTCCTGACGCGCCGGCACCAAAAGAGGCACCCATGTCAGCCCCTTTACCCTGTTGTATAAGGATTAGACCAATAAGGCCTAGGGCGACAATTAAATAAACTACCATCAGTACTTCGTACATATTATGCGCTCATTGCTATAGTACATAAACTCAAGAACTCAGTTGAGTTCAAGCTGGCACCGCCAATCAGTCCACCATCGACATCAGGCTGGGCAAATAAATCTGCCGCATTACTCGGTGTTACGCTGCCACCATACAAAATTCTGACATTTTCACCAATAAAAGGTGAAACTTCAGAGAGGCGCTTGCGTATAAACGCATGAACTTCTTGAGCCTGCTCTGGCGTAGCACTCTTACCTGTTCCTACAGCCCATAAAGGCTCATAGGCGATAATAGCGTTATCAAAAGCCATGGTGCCATTTTTTTCTATCACCACATCTAACTCTTCCGCAATGACTTCAAAAGTACGTCTTGCTTCACGAGCTGGACCTGATTCGCCTACACACAATATAGGTGTAAGACCATGCTTTTGTGCTGCAGCAAATTTCTCTGCTACGATATCACTTGTCTCACCGTACATACGGCGACGCTCGGAGTGACCGATAATTACATATCGACATCCTGAATCTTTTAGCATCTGCCCGGATATCTCACCGGTGTAAGCTCCAAAGTCATGTTGACTTAAGTTTTGAGCTCCCATTCTAACCAAAGAACCATTCAGGGCTTCTTTGTTATCTTCTAGCAGTTGCCTTACACTTTCTAGATAAATAGAAGGCGGACATAAAACCACTTCGGTGGAATCGTCTTGTAGCTTGCTACCGAATTTCTTGAACAGCTCTTGCGCCAATTGTGCGCTACCATTCATTTTCCAGTTACCAGCCACCATAGGGCGTCTTAGTGCCATCGCTGTCTCCTTCTGAAAGCGGCGTGAATAATAGCGAACCGCTTGTTAAGTTACAATACCTAAGAGTGTATTTTTTTTTATATTTGATTGAAACGAGTAATTTTCGGCCACTCTGCTCTTTTTCCATTCGACTCAATCAAGGTTTGGCTGCTAACAGTTGATTTATATATAGAAAGCATTTCTTATCATGCCCCCGCTTGCAATACCTTTAATGCATCAATCGTCTCATCAACATCGTGGACTCGAACAATATGAGCGCCACGCTGCATGCACAAAATTGCACCAGTTAAACTTGCAGGCATTCTACGATCACTTGGCTTATTCAGTAACTGACCAAACATGCTCTTTCGAGAAAGGCCGGCTAAAAGAGGAAGCCCAAAGCTGGTAAACTCAGCAAAACGTTTTAGTAACTCGTAGTTGTGCTCTAATGTTTTGCCAAACCCAAAACCAGGGTCGAGAATGATATTCTCCTTACTGATCCCAGCAGCAATGCAAGCTTGAACTCTCTTTTCAAAGAACACACTAATATCACAGATAATATCATCATACTGAGGAGATAACTGCATGCTTCTTGGTTGTCCCTGCATATGCATAAGGCAAACTGGCACATTCAGTCTAGCTGCGGTCTCTAATGCGCCCTCTTCTTGCAAAGCTCTCACATCATTAATCAAGTTTGCACCTGCAGCTACCGCTTTTTCCATCACCAGTGCTTTAGAAGTATCAATAGAGATCCATACATCATGATTAGCGTGAATATACTCTATGATAGGAATAACTCGACTGAGTTCTTCTTCAAGGCTGACATCTTCGGCACCTGGGCGAGTTGACTCCCCGCCAATATCGATAATATCAACGCCTTGCTCCACCATCTCATCGGCATGACGACAAGCATTTTCAAAGGCAGCAAACTGACCGCCATCGGAGAAGGAATCAGGAGTAACATTGAGTATGCCCATCACTTTGGGCTTATCCAAGATAAGGGACTTTTTATGATGATTTAATGTGAACACTGGAGTTTATCTACTGCTCTATAACAATTATCGACTCAAGTAACACCCAAGCATAAACAAGAAAACCCCTTTCGGGGCTTTCTTTATTGAGTGCAACTTACTTTGCTAATGATTCATCGGTACTATTTGTCGAAGCATCAGTCTCTTGAGAGACCTTCTCCTCTTTTGCCTTTCCAGAACCATTACTATCTGAACCATTGTCGTCCATATCCCAATCGGCAGGCTGGCGAACTTCACGTCGGTTCATCAAATCATCGATCTGATCGGCATCGATAGTTTCGTACTTCATCAAGGCTTCTTTCATCGCATGAAGAATATCTAAGTTATCATTAAGCAGCTGCTCTGCTCTTTGATAATTAGAGTCGATAAACACCTTGACTTCGGCATCGATAATCGAAGCAGTCTCATCAGACATATGACTTGCTTTACCCATGCTACGTCCTAGGAATACTTCACCTTCCTCTTCGGTATAAAGCAACGGACCAAGCTTGTCCGAGAAGCCCCATTGAGTCACCATGTTGCGAGCAATGGAGGTGGCATATTTAATATCTTGTGATGCACCCGTCGACACTTTCTCAGTACCAAAGATAATTTCTTCGGCAATACGGCCACCATAAGCCACAGAGATCTGGCTTTCCAACTTCTGTCTGCTTTGACTGATTTGATCAGCTTCTGGCAAGAAGAAAGTCACACCCAGTGCACGTCCGCGAGGAATGATCGTAACCTTGTGTACAGGGTCATGATCAGGCACTAGACAACCAACGATAGCGTGTCCTGCTTCATGGTATGCTGTCATGATCTTCTCATCTTCCGACATCACCATAGAGCGGCGCTCTGCACCCATCATGATCTTATCTTTTGCTCGCTCAAACTCTTCCATACTCACAGTACGGCGGTTGTTACGAGCTGCAAACAGGGCAGCCTCGTTCACTAGGTTGGCAAGATCCGCACCAGAGAAACCTGGCGTACCACGAGCGATAATGCTGGCTTTAATATCATCGGCCAAAGGCACCTTGCGCATATGCACTTTGAGGATCTGCTCACGACCGCGAACATCTGGTAGACCAACCACAACTTGACGGTCAAAACGACCAGGACGAAGCAGTGCTGAGTCCAATACATCTGGGCGGTTGGTTGCAGCAATAACGATAATACCTTCGTTACCTTCAAAACCATCCATCTCTACCAGCATCTGGTTCAAGGTTTGCTCACGCTCATCGTGTCCGCCACCAAGACCTGCTCCACGTTGGCGACCTACAGCATCGATCTCATCGATAAAGATGATACAAGGCGCAGACTTTTTAGCTTGCTCGAACATGTCACGTACACGAGATGCACCCACACCCACAAACATTTCAACAAAGTCAGAACCTGAAATGGTAAAGAAAGGTACCTTAGCTTCACCGGCAATGGCTTTAGCCAATAGCGTCTTACCTGTACCTGGTGGTCCCACCATAAGTGCACCAGTAGGAATACGGCCACCTAACTTTTGGAACTTGGTTGGATCACGAAGATAGTCAACCATCTCTTTGACTTCTTCTTTAGCTTCATCACAACCTGCGACATCGGCAAAGGTAGTCTTAATCTGGTCTTCACTCATCAACTTGGCTTTGCTCTTACCAAAGGACATAGCACCTTTGCCGCCGCCACCTTGCATCTGACGCATGAAGAAGATCCACACACCAATCAGCAGTAGCATAGGGAACCAAGAGATGAAAATCTGAGTTAAGAAACCCGACTCTTCGGCTTCCTGCCCTTTCATGATTACGCCTTTTTTATGCAGATCATTGATTAAATCTTGATCATACATAGGCATAATAGTTACAAATTTCTCTCCAGTACGCTTAGAACCTTCAATAGTGCGCTGGTCGCTTTTCACTTCAACCATGCTCACCTGACCGTTACTCACGTTATCTAGGAAAGTCGAATAATCCATCTTCTGCGATGATGAAGAAGAGGGGGAATAACCCTGAAACACTGACATCAGCACTACTGCGATGACGACCCAGAGTATTAAATTTTTTGCCATATCACTCAAATTACTAGACCTCATAAAGTCTTGCGATTATTAACGTTAGGGTACTACAACTTATATCCTGTCGCCACAAGATAGACTTCTCGAGAGCGTGCTCTCGAAGAATCTGGTTTACGCGTTTTCACTGTCTTAAATGCCTGACGGACTGCTTTCATATACTCGTCAAAGCCCTCCCCCTGAAAGACCTTAACGGCAAAACTACCATTAGGCGCCAAGACTTGGTGACACATATCGAGCGCTAACTCGACTAAATACATGGCCCTAGGTTGATCGGCACCACTGGTACCACTCATATTAGGCGCCATATCTGACAGTACTACATCTACCTTAGCGTCCCCGACTCGGGTTAGCAACGCATCGAGTACTTGATCTTCACGAAAATCCCCTTGCAGAAAATCAACACCGGCCATAGGTTCCATAGGTAAAATGTCGCAAGCTATCACTTTACCTTTCTCTCCAACGAGCTTCGCCGCCACTTGCGACCAACCACCTGGAGCGGCACCTAAATCCACCACAGTCATGCCTGAGCGAATTAATTTATCCTTTTGCTGAATTTCCTCAAGTTTGAAAGCAGCGCGAGAACGCAAACCTCTTTTTTGAGCGAGTTTAACATAATGATCATCAAAGTGTTCTTGCATCCAACGCGTCGAACTGGCTGTACGTTTTTTAGCTGACATTCAAAATCCGCAATAAATCAGAGTTACACAAGGCTTATATAAGGGTAGAATAACGGCTTTTCAACAGTAACTCAGCAAAAGTTGGTATAAATGAACTTAACAACCAAACAAAAACAGCACTTGAAATCGCTAGCGCATGACTTAAAGCCTATCGTGCTGCTTGGTGCCAATGGCCTGACTGAAGGTGTACTGGCGGAAATTGATAATGCACTTTCCCACCATGAACTCATTAAAGTGAAAGTAGCTTCTGGAGACAGAGAGCTAAAAAATGCAATCGTTGACGCCATTGTGCGTGAAACTAAAGCTGTAAAAGTACAGCTTATCGGTCACGTGTTAGTACTATTTCGTCAATCAGAAGAGATGAAAATCGCCATTCCAAGAGCTAAGTAAGCACTTAAGTAAAGATTTCAAATCTGCTGCATAACAAAAAAGCCGCTAATAATAGCGGCTTTTTAGCACTTAAGACGAAAGTCTTAAATATATTCTACAGCTACGATTTCAAAATCAGTATCGCCACCCGGTGTCTGAATCGTCACTTCATCGTCTAGGTTCTTACCGATTAAACCTCTAGCGATAGGAGAGTTAACAGAGATCAGGTTCTCTTTAATATTAGCTTCATCATCACCCACGATACGGTAGGTCACTTCCTGATCGGTATCGATATTTAGAATCGTCACTGTGGTACCAAAAATAATGCGACCCGTATTTTCCATCTTAGTCACGTCGATAATCTGCGCATTGGAAAGCTTACCTTCGATATCACGAATACGCGCTTCACATAAGCCTTGCTCTTCACGAGCAGCGTGATACTCGGCGTTTTCTTTAAGATCCCCAAGCTCCCTTGCTGCCGCAATTGCATCTGAAATCTTAGGACGGCGGTCAAATTTAAGAACTTCTAACTCTTGACGCAGTTGCTCTGCACCCACAACTGTCATAGGAACCTTATTCATAGCCTTCTTATGTCTCCTTCAAAACAAAATATCGACGGCTTATGCACCATCGATATCAGTCAATTCTGCACAACTTGGGCGTAACTTCGCCCTTCGCAATCTAAACTAGACCTAACAGCTTAACTCAAGGCGAGTCATTGTTGCTAGGTGCTAAGTAAAAAAACTTAATTACTATTTCTCACTAAAACTACTAGGGTCACACATTAACTAATGTGCGCCTTAATAAACCGACAACAAAAAGGGCTGCCGATGCAGCCCTTTAGTGTTTCAATAATTTAACTAATTAACCTTGCACTCGCTCATGTAGCTCTTGTACTGAGGTCACTTTAGTTCTATCGTCAGCGGCATGGGCCATACAAGTAGCAAAGGCGGCATTCATGGTCGTCGTATAGTTCACCTTATAACGCAATGCTCCGCGGCGTAACTGGCGCGAGTCTTCAATCGCCTGACGTCCCTCGGTAGTATTAACGATATAGGTATATTCACCGTTCTTGATTCTATCAAGAATATGTGGACGCCCTTCGTGTACCTTGTTAACCAGACGCGGATTAATGCCGGCTTCCCCAAGGACTACCGCAGTACCATGGGTAGCATCTATCTCATAGCCAAGCTCAATCAGCTTAGCAGCAAGATCTGCCACTCGCTTCTTATCGCTGTTACGCACACTCAATAATGCGCGACCCGATTTAGGCACCTCGGCGGTCGCACCAAGCTGAGCCTTAGCATAGGCTTCGGCAAAGGTATCACCAACGCCCATCACTTCACCAGTTGAGCGCATCTCAGGCCCAAGTAGTGGGTCAACACCAGGGAACTTGTTAAACGGTAGCACAACCTCTTTCACTGAATAGAAAGGCGGGATCACCTCTTGAGTAAAGTTCTGAGACTCAAGAGTTTGCCCAGCCATCACACGCGCAGCGATCTTGGCCAGTGGAACACCTGTTGCCTTAGATACAAAAGGCACGGTACGCGCAGCTCTTGGGTTCACCTCAATCATATAGATTTGGCTATCTTTAACCGCAAATTGCACGTTCATTAGGCCAACCACACCTAGCTCCATGGCAAGCTTACGCACCTGCTCACGCATCTCATCCTGAATTGCCTTGCTTAGGGTGTAAGGCGGCAAAGAACATCCCGAGTCACCAGAGTGAACACCTGCTTGCTCAATGTGTTCCATGATAGAGCCCACCACCACGTGAGTACCATCACATACTGCATCGATATCCACTTCGATAGCATCATCAAGGAAGTGATCTAATAGAACAGGAGAGGCATTGGAAACACTTACCGCTTCGTTGAAGTAACGGCGTAGATCGTTCTCATCATAAACAATCTCCATCGCGCGGCCACCAAGTACATAGGATGGGCGTACCACCAGCGGATAACCGATACGTTCGGCAGCAATAACAGCACCTTCAACCGTAGTAACAGTATCGTTTTCAGGCTGTTTCATACCAAGGCGCTCAATCGCCTGCTGGAAGCGCTCTCTATCTTCAGCTCTATCAATAGCATCTGGCGTAGTACCAATAATTGGTACACCAGCAGCTTCGAGTGCTCGAGCAAGTTTCAGTGGCGTTTGGCCACCATATTGCACAATCACACCTTTAGGCTGCTCGACTCTGACGATCTCTAGCACATCTTCAAAGGTCACTGGCTCAAAATAGAGTCTGTCTGAAGTATCATAGTCGGTGGACACTGTCTCAGGGTTACAGTTAACCATAATGGTTTCATAACCATCTTCGCGCAGTGCTAGTGCTGCATGAACACAGCAATAGTCAAACTCGATACCTTGACCGATACGGTTTGGACCACCGCCTAACACCATGATCTTTTCTTTGTCGCTTGGATTTGCCTCGCACTCTTCCTCATAGGTTGAGTACATATAAGCAGTATCAGTTGAGAACTCAGCCGCACAGGTATCAACACGCTTATAAACAGGGAAAATCTCATGCTTATGACGCAGCTTACGCACTTCAGCTTCTGACACACCAAGCAGCTCTGCGAGACGAGCATCGGAGAAACCTTTACGCTTAAGCTGATAAAGGAAGCTCTCATCAAGGCCAGAAAGCCCTGCATCACTGACTTTGGTTTCCTGCTTAATCAGATCTTCAAGCTGGACTAGGAACCAAGGGTCAATATTAGTTAGGCGGAAAATGCCCTCTACCGACATGCCAGCACGCATCGCATCGGCAATGTACCAGATACGCTCAGCACCTGGCTCTTTCAGTTCGTGACGAATACGCGATAGCGAATCAGCGTCATCGAGATTCACCTCAGGATCGAGCCCTTGCTTACCCACTTCAAGTCCGCGCAGTGCTTTTTGCAGTGACTCTTGGAAAGTACGGCCGATTGCCATCACCTCACCCACAGACTTCATCTGAGTGGTTAAGCGGTCGTTAGAGCCTGCAAACTTCTCAAAGTTAAATCTTGGCACCTTAGTGACAACATAATCGATGGCAGGCTCAAATGACGCAGGGGTTAAGCCACCAGTAATATCGTTACTAAGCTCATCAAGGGTAAAGCCGACAGCCAGCTTGGCGGCAATCTTAGCGATTGGGAAACCCGTAGCCTTAGACGCCAATGCCGATGAGCGAGATACCCTAGGGTTCATCTCAATAATCACCATGCGGCCATCTTTAGGATTAATACCAAACTGTACGTTAGAGCCACCCGTTTCAACACCGATTTCACGCAGTACCGCCATAGAGGCGTTACGCATCAGTTGATATTCTTTATCGGTTAGGGTTTGCGCAGGAGCAACCGTAATTGAGTCACCTGTGTGTACACCCATAGGGTCAAAGTTCTCGATAGAGCAGACGATAATACAGTTATCGTTTCTATCGCGAACCACTTCCATCTCATACTCTTTCCAACCGATAAGCGACTCATCGATCAGCAGCTCTTTGGTCGGAGACAGCTCTAAACCACGCGAGCAGATCTCTTCAAACTCTTCACGGTTATAGGCGATACCGCCGCCACTTCCACCCATGGTAAATGAAGGGCGAATAATACAAGGGAAGCCGACTTGGTCTAGTACCTCGTTGGCCTCATCCATGCTATGGGCAATACCAGCTCGAGGACACTCTAGGCCAATTTTCTTCATTGCCACATCGAAACGACTTCTATCTTCAGCCTTATCGATGGCATCGGCTGTAGCGCCGATCATATCGACGTTAAACTCGGCAAGCACCCCTTTTGCTTCTAGCTCTAGCGCACAGTTCAGCGCAGTCTGGCCACCCATGGTAGGCAAAATCGCATCGGGGCGCTCTTTCGCAATAATGTTGCGTACTACTTCCCAGTGAATAGGCTCGATATAAGTCGCATCGGCCATTTCAGGATCTGTCATTATGGTTGCAGGGTTAGAGTTAACCAGAATAACTCGATAACCTTCTTCTCTCAGTGCCTTACAAGCTTGGGCACCTGAGTAATCAAACTCACAGGCTTGGCCAATGACAATTGGGCCAGCACCTAGGATTAGAATACTCTTTATATCTGTACGTTTTGGCATCGCTCTTCTATTCTCCCAGACACTGATTATTTAGCGGTTTGACGATATTGCTCAATCAACTCGATAAAGTGATCGAATAGCGGTGCACAGTCATGTGGACCTGGGCTAGCTTCTGGGTGACCTTGGAAACTAAAGGCCGGCTTATCTGTCAGATGAATCCCCTGAAGTGAGCCATCAAACAGTGACTTGTGAGTCACCTTAATGTTGGCAGGCAAACTGGCCTCATCAGCAGCAAAACCATGGTTCTGGCTGGTGATCATCACAGTGCCTTTTTCAATATCACTAACAGGGTGATTGGCACCATGGTGACCAAACTTCATCTTCATGGTTTTGGCACCACTGGCAAGCGCTAACAGTTGGTGGCCTAAACAGATGCCGAACACAGGAATATTAGTCTTAAGAATTTCGCCAATCGCTTCGATAGCATAATCACAAGGCTCAGGGTCGCCTGGGCCATTTGAGAGAAAAATACCATCTGGATTCATCGATAGGACTTCACTTGCAGGCGTCTTTGCTGGCACAACAGTGACATCACAACCTCTGTCCACCAGCATACGTAAAATATTACGCTTAACCCCATAGTCATAGGCTACAACCTTAAACTTAAGGTCTTCCGCCGGCGTATCTTCAGGCAAACCGCCCACTAAACGCCAGCTTGCTTTACGCCATTGATAGCTTTGCTCAGTTGTCACCTCTTTAGCCAAATCCATTCCCTTTAATCCCGGGAAGGCTTTCGCCTGCTCAAGAGCTTTAGCATTGTCGATATCGCCAGCCATAATACAGCCAGCTTGCGCCCCTTTTTCCCTTAAAATACGGGTTAATCTGCGGGTATCGATATCGGCTATGCCAACAACCTTGTTAGCCTTGAGGTAATCACTTAAGGATTCTTGGTTACGGAAGTTACTAGCAATGAGGGGAAGATCTCGAATGATAAGTCCACATGCATGAACCGCAGCGGATTCAGTATCTTCATCATTAGTGCCAGTATTACCAATATGGGGATAAGTTAATGTCACCATTTGGCGAGAGTAGGATGGATCAGTTAATATTTCTTGATAGCCAGTCATAGAAGTGTTAAAAACGACTTCTCCGACGGCTATGCCATCAGCACCGATTGCAGTGCCAGAAAAAACGCTTCCATCTTCAAGTACGAGTAGGGCAGACTTTGTCAACACGACCTCCGAAAAGAGTCAAGCCATTAAAATTTAAAGTTTTTTAGTTCTATTTAAAATACCAACTTCCGCAAAAACACGAAATTTTGACAAATTCCAATAAGTCTACATTTATTCTTTGAATCCGTCTATACCTAGCAAGTTAACATGAAAAAAAACCACCTTGATGGTGGTTTTAATTTATAAAGGGTAAAAACCCATAAATTCCCTATTGCAATAGGCTTTTAGCTCAGTATCCATGGGGTTTATAAGGAATAATTAAACCCAATTAATTTTAAAATAGGATACTGTTTTTGATTTTTAGATTAGTTAATCATTAAAACCAAGCACCTGTTGCATATCGTATAAACCTGCACTTTGCTCATTCACCCAAGCAGCGGCTCTCATAGCGCCATTGGCAAACGTCATTCTACTTGAGGCTTTATGGGTAATCTCGAGCCTCTCACCTATGTCGGCAAACATAGCCGTATGCTCGCCGACCAGATCACCAGCTCGAATAGTGGCAAAGCCTATGGTTTCAGGGTCTCGCTCGCCAGTAATACCTTCACGGCCATAAACCGCACACTTTTCTAAATCTCGACCTAAGGTTTCAGCAATCACTTCACCCATTTTTAGGGCGGTACCCGATGGCGCATCTTTCTTATGTCTATGATGGCCTTCAATAATCTCTATATCGGTATAATCGCCCATCACTTCTGCTGCCAGCTCGAGCAGTTTCCACATCAAGTTCACCCCAACAGACATATTAGGGGCTAAAACAACGGGGGTTTGCTCACCATAGGCTTCTATTTCAGCCTTTTGTGCGGCATTAAAGCCTGTAGTGCCAATAACTATCGCTTTCTCATTACGTACACACCAATCAAGGTTGGCAAGACTGGTTTCTGGAGAGGTAAAATCGACCAGCACATCAAAATCGTCATGTACGCTATCTAAACTATCGGCTACTGTGACATCTAAAGAGCCAAGCCCAGCAACCTCACCAACATCGGCACCAACAAGGCTAGAGCCTTTACGCTCAATAGCGGCACCCAGCACAATGTTGCCATGATTATCGGCGGCTTCAACTAAAGTACGTCCCATGCGGCCACAGGCACCTATAATGGCAACTCGAACTTGTTCACTCATGGGATCCTCTCATTTTTATCAATTAACAGACTTTCTGACTCACGCCAGATAAAAAAATCGCCTGAGTAAACTCAAGCGATTTCATTTTGCTATTAAAGAATATCTAACAGCTCAACTTCAAATACTAAAGCAGAATATGGTGGGATAGCAGCACCCGCGCCACGCTCACCATATGCTAGGTGGTGTGGAACATATAGCTTAAGCTTAGTACCAACAGGCATTAACTGAAGTGCTTCAGTCCAACCTGCAATCACGCCAGATACTGGGAACTCAGCAGGCTGACCACGGGTAACAGAACTGTCGAATACTTCACCATTGATGAAAGTGCCGTGATAGTGAGTACGTACAGTAGACTCATAAGTAGGCTTCTCACCTTCGCCTTGTACTAGTACTTCATATTGAAGACCAGACTCAGTAACAGTCACTTCTTCACGCTCAGCATTTTTCGCAAGGAAAGCTTCGCCTTCAGCAGTTGCTTCAGCAGCAGCTTCTTCTTGAGCTTTTTGTAGACGCTGGCTAATCACACCAAATGCAGCTTGCAGATCTTCCATTGAAACTTGGCTTTCTTTACCTTCAAATGCATCTGCAAGGCCTGCTTGAACAGCAGAAACTTCAAGACCTTCAAAAGAATTTGCAGCTAATTGCTCACCTAGTTGGCGACCAACACCATAGCTCGCTTGCTGTTCAACAGTTGTGAACTTGTCAGACATAGTTAATAACTCTCATTGTATCTGTGAATTTTCGCTGAGCATTGTAACACAGCCGCAGTTGACTTCTAGTTATACCACGAGCTAAATCCTGATTTACACCGTTAGCATTGTTAGTTTTTTTCACGCTGGCACAGTCGTTTGCCTTTTGGGTTAGCCTGCTGATAGAGAGGCATAACTTGAGCCTGCATCTTTTCCAGCTGACTAATACGATTGCCATGGGATGGATGAGTAGAAAGTAGCTCCGGCCCCTGCGCTCCACCAGCCTTTGCCATATTATGCCAAAGTGCCACACTCGCCTTTGGATTAAAGCCCGCCTTAGCCATCAACTCGACGCCCATAATGTCTGCTTCGGTCTCTTGCTCTCGCCCGTAAGGCAAAACATAACCAACATTGACACCTAGACCTAAGGCTTGCATATAGAGATCCTTATTACTTACTTGCCCTGCACCTAATGCTAGATCAGCAAGCTTAAGACCCAGACCTGACATCTGCGCTCGAGAAACCTTCTCATTACCATGGCGCGCCAATACATGGGCAACCTCATGACCTATTACCGCAGCCAGTTGATCTTCATTTTGAGCCACTTTTAATAGCCCAGTATAAACACCAATATGACCACCGGGCAGCGCGAAAGCATTCACCTGCTCAGATTCAAACACCACCACTTCCCAGGCCTGTTTTTGCGGCAATGCATCGGTAATATGCTTCGCTACACAACTCACATAGCGATTGGTCTGAACATCTTTACTTACCTTTAGTTCTTTTTTCATCTGCTCGAAAGACTGGCCTCCCATCTGCTGCATCTGTGCCGATGAGTACAGCAAGGTTTGCCCCCTTCCTGTAGGCGAGTTATGGGTGACACAAGCAGATAAGGACAGTGCTAGCGCAATAAGAGTGAGCTTTTTCATCTATGAATATCTCTTAGTAAATGAATATAGTGAATTTTATAACATAAATTGATAGAAGATATGGTGAAGATTGGGCTTGTCGGCAAGTCGACTGTCTGTTTTGTTTTCAAACTTCATTTGATGGTTATTTTTTCAAGCTGCGCTTGAATGAGAATCGCAGGGTTCCACCCTGCACGGGGCAAAAGGGAAACAACAGCTTTTCCCTCTTGCATCACCCTCGCCGCCCCAACGAAGTTGTACTTCCTCGGTCTTACTCGAAAATAACTAACATTTTCGATGGTACATCCCTATACCCCGAAAATTGACTTAGCATCCATGCTAAGCCTACGTCATTTTCTTCAAATCCCTTCGGCAACTTCAATGGGGAAGTGAACTCGAACCTCAGCAAACTTCTGCTTATCGCACCTGATTATGGGCTTCTATATGTTGCCAAACCTTTTCACAAAGCTCTGTCAACTCAGGGGACAGCGTCCACTCTCTTGAGCTTTGCATTAACTCAATAGCTGTATGGCAAAACTTAACTTTATCCTTAATTGTTCCAGACTTATCTTTGAAAAAGTCGCGTTTCGAATCTTTAGGTTTATATACATACCGCTCTAGAACTGCACCTATACCACTACTTTCAGACTGAAATTTATCTATAGTAATATTTGAAAATCGATCTATATGACAGTCAGTTCGCAGGTTGAAGGTTTCCCACCGCGCTTTGGCTGTATCGATAAGAATGTCGAAAGGGATGTAGTTTTCGATTTCTTTCCATTCCAATAGATGAAACGAGTCTCCTAAATCATTGGTCAAAGCTGCGACTCTATCACCTTTACTTTGAATATCTGCATCTGCGATTAATAGAATATTTCGACTCAACAGCTTTGCAGGAGTTTGAGAATCATCATCACTAGCATTTTCAGAGAAGTTCCAATGGGTGATATTACTCCCCTGATACTCAGTAAAAATGTAATGAAGGTTTTCGTGGTAACTTCGAAGCCTATTGGCCTGCTCTTCATCCTCTAACTCTTCAATATACTTGCGCAAATACTCTCGAAGATAGAGCTTGTCTGTTACCCCTTCAACCCAAATAGAACAATTAGCCAAAAGAACCGATGAAGCTCTAACACCTAACTCTGTAAGCACATCCCCATAGGCCTTAGCAGGTGCAACAATCGTTTCACCACCTTTCCTAGAGACTTGCTGAATAGAAACATCATTTCTCTCTTGGGCTAAATCTAAGAAGTGATTTGAATGCGTTGTCATAAAAAACATGTGCTCTTTATGGTTAGCAAATGTCTCGATTAACGTCCGCTGGAGCCCTGGGTGCAAGTAATGCTCGGGCTCTTCAATAAAGAACATGGTCGGCTCTTCGGCCATAAACAGTTTATAGGTCAGCAAAATAATAGACTGTATACCATCGCCTAAATCATATATTGGCCTATCGGGGCTATCACCTTCTTTCAGATAAACAACATCCTTATCGACCATAGGTACCAATGAAATGTCATTCCCAAAAAAGAAGTTTTCAGATAGATAGCGCTCATACTCTCGAACCTTTTGCCTTTTCTCATGAGAGCCTAATAAGTGCTCAACAAGGTCTTGGTACAGCTGATGACCAGTAAAAACCGTTTTGCTGTAATCACCTCCGTTGTCAAAGTAATCAGAACGGGTACGCCGAAGAAAAATATCCTCGTCACCCTCTCCACTGACATTTCGTAAAGTTCTCAACGTTGGTATGTAAATTTTTGTCCAGAGCACATATTTTAATTCGTTATACTTTTCTATGAAGTTTGTACCACGCTCCTCTTCCAACAAAATATCTGAAATAAATTCATAAAAGTCAGTTTCCTCTTGGGAGTCTGAATAATTTGGCCGCACTTTACTTTTCTGATGAATACTTGAGACAAAACCATCAAAATCACTAGTTTTCCAGTTCTTTCCAGCAAGCACACCTTTTAACTTGCTATCTTCAACAAAATGTAACTGCATAAGCCGTGATGATAGACTCCGATCTTTGAGCCTAATTAAAATTTGTTCTGCAATACTATCAATACTTAAAAGTGACAACTCAAACATCCATTTATTAGAGTCACTAAAAAGCTCACGTATTTGACGACTCTTACCTGAGTTGTTCGGGCCAATGAAGAAATTGAGTTGCTTTGTGTCAGTCAGCAACCATGAGCCATTCTTACCAATTTTTTCTATGATATTTGTATCAACTACCAAGCTAACAACCTCAGAAATAGAATCATCCACACGAGCATTATCTCACAAAATATCAATAAGTTAAAAGCACATCCTGTAATCAAAAGACATATGCCGTACCACAATTAAGTATCGACAATACGTTTATTCCAGAGTCAGGTAAAAGCTACACACTCCCCATTGAAGTTGCCGAAATACGATGATGAAAATAGCGTATTGCCATCATGGCATTTGTGAATCCATTCACATTAGATGTCCCATCTGAGCCGTTAGCTATATTTATTGGGAGTATGAGGAGGACAACTTCATTGGGGCGGCTAGGGCTCTGACCAAACAAACTGGCTAGAGGGAAAAGCTGTTGTTTCCCTCTGGGCTGGCTCTTTGCAAAAGATGGGGATGGAATCCCACGACTTTAATTCAAGCGCAGCTTGAAAAAGATGGAACAAAACCCATCAGAGTCTGGTGTTGGCAAAGCACCACGACTTTGATTCAAACGAGGTTTGGAAACAACAATCGAAATGCTGAGGCGAAATTCAGGCATAAAAAATCCGATAAACCATTTGGTTTATCGGATTTATGCTTTGAAGCAACTAACAGTTATTTGTTAGCTATTTAAGTCCTGAAAGAACTTCTTAACGCCATCGAAGAAACCTTCAGCCTTAGGGCTGTGTTTCTTGGCTTGGCCAGTCAATGTCTCTTCAAACTCACGCAGTAGCTCTTTTTGACGCTCGTTAAGGTTAACAGGAGTTTCCATCACAACCTTACACATCAAGTCGCCAACGGCATGACTACGCACTGACTTTACCCCTTTCCCGCGTAAACGGAACATACGACCGGTTTGAGTCTCTGATGGGATCTTAAGGTTAACCTTGCCATCAAGAGTAGGAACTTCAATCTCGCCACCTAGGGCAGCCTTGCTAAAGGAGATTGGCACTTCACAGTAAAGGTTATTGCCATCACGTACGAAAATAGCATGCTCACGCACACTCACTTGTACATAGAGATCCCCTGGAGGAGCACCAAATTCGCCCGCTTCACCTTCACCAGAAAGACGAATACGGTCGCCAGTATCGACACCTGCAGGGATCTTAACTGAAAGGGTTTTGCTCTTCTCAACACGACCTTCACCATGACACTTATTACAAGGGTCTTTAATGATCTTGCCGCGTCCATGACAGGTAGGACAGGCTTGCTGCACAGCAAAAAAGCCTTGGCGCATCTGTACTTGGCCAGCACCATTACAGGTACCACAAGTGGTTGCAGAAGTGCCTTTTTTCGCACCGCTACCATCACAAACATCACAGCTAGCTAGCGTTGGGATACGGATCTCTTTAGTTAAACCGCGAACCGCTTCCTCAAGGGACAACTCAAGGTTATAACGTAAGTCACTACCGCGGGCCGCTTGACGCTGACCACCTCGGCGACCACCACCAAAGATGTCACCGAAAACATCACCAAAGATATCACCAAAGTCACCTTGGCCGCCGTAACCACCGCCACCACGGTTTGGATCGACACCGGCATGACCAAACTGATCATAAGCGGCCTTCTTGTCGCCATCGGTTAGGATTTCATAGGCTTCTTTGACTTCTTTAAAGCTAGTTTCAGCGGCCTTATCACCTGGATTACGATCCGGGTGATACTTCATCGCTAGGCGCTTATATGCCTTTTTGATTTCGCGCTCGCTGGCATCACGACCAACGCCCAAAACCTCATAATAATCTCGCTTTGACATAATCTCTTGCTTTCTATGCTGGAGTTATACGAACGGGCGTTAAGGTTTGCCCTTAACGCCCGCCTCAATAAATTAACCTAAGTTAAATTATTTTTTGTCGTCTTTGACTTCTTCGAACTCAGCGTCAACAACATCATCGGCAGTGGCGTCTTTAGCTTGCGCTTCACCTTCTGGTGCACCTTGAGCTTGTTGTGCTTGAGCCTTAGCTTGAGCGATTTCCATTAGCTTAGCTGAAGCTTCCATTAGCTCCTGAGAAGCTTTGTCGATAGCTTCTTTGTCGTTACCTTTGATAGCGGTTTCAACGTTAGCCATAGCAGCTTCGATCTTCTCTTTATCTTCGCTTGGTAATTCTTCACCAGCTTCTTCGATCTGCTTCTTCGTCGCGTGAACCATACCATCGGCTTGGTTACGAGTCTGAACTAGCTCTTCGAACTTAGCATCTTCATCGGCGTGAGCTTCAGCATCACGAACCATTTGCTCGACTTCTTCATCGCTTAGACCAGAAGAGGCTTTAATGGTGATGTTTTGTGCTTTACCTGTCTTCTTATCGGTAGCAGATACATGCAAAATACCATCGGCATCGATATCAAATGCAACTTCAATTTGTGGCATACCACGAGGTGCTGGCTCAATACCTTCTAGGTTAAATTGACCTAGAGATTTGTTAGCACCAGCTTGCTTACGCTCACCTTGTAGTACGTGAATCGTTACTGCCGCTTGGTTGTCATCTGCAGTCGAGAAAACTTGCTGTGCTTTAGTCGGGATAGTGGTGTTCTTCTCGATAAGCTTAGTCATCACGCTACCCATGGTTTCGATACCAAGAGAAAGCGGAGTTACATCAAGTAGCAGAACGTCTTTAACGTCACCAGCAAGTACACCAGCTTGAATTGCAGCACCAACAGCTACCGCTTCATCAGGGTTAACATCTTTACGTGGCTCTTGACCAAAGAACTCAGATACCGCTTCTTGTACCTTAGGCATACGAGTCTGACCACCAACTAGAATAACGTCGTTGATATCAGAAACAGACAGGTCAGCATCGGCTAGAGCAACTTTTAGTGGCTCTAGAGAGCGAGTGATTAGGTCTTCAACTAGCGACTCAAGCTTAGCACGAGTGATCTTAACCACTAAGTGCTTAGGACCTGTTGCATCGGCAGTGATGTATGGCAGGTTAACTTCTGTTTGAGTAGTGCTAGAAAGCTCGATTTTTGCCTTTTCAGCAGCTTCTTTTAAACGCTGCATCGCTAGCGGGTCATTGCGAAGATCTAGACCTTGATCTTTATGGAACTCATCAGCTAGATAGTTGATAAGACGGTTATCGAAGTCTTCACCACCTAAGTGAGTGTCACCATTAGTCGCTAGAACTTCAAAGGTTTGCTCGCCTTCAACGCTATCAATTTCAATGATAGAGATATCGAAAGTACCACCACCTAAGTCATATACAGCAACAATGTTGTCACCTTGCTTCTTGTCGATACCGTAAGCAAGAGCAGCCGCAGTAGGCTCGTTGATAATACGTTTAACTTCTAGACCTGCAATACGGCCAGCATCTTTAGTTGCTTGACGCTGTGAATCGTTAAAGTATGCAGGAACCGTAATCACCGCTTCAGTAACTTCTTCACCTAGGAAATCTTCGGCAGTTTTCTTCATCTTTTTCAAGATTTCAGCAGAAACCTGTGGTGGAGCCATCTTGTTGCCACGAGACTCAACCCATGCGTCACCATTGTCTGCACCTATGATGCTAAATGGCATAATGTCGACATCGCGCTGAACTTCGTCATCTTTAAAACGACGACCAATTAGACGCTTAATAGCAAAGAAAGTGTTTTGTGGGTTAGTCACTGCTTGGCGCTTAGCTGGCTGGCCTACCATGGTTTCTTCTTCGGTATAAGCAATGATCGAAGGAGTAGTACGATCACCTTCGGCATTTTCCAAAACGCGTGCGCTATCACCATCAAGTACTGCAACACAAGAGTTGGTTGTGCCTAAATCGATACCAATAATTCTACCCATGGGGTCCTCCAAAAATCTTAATACAAACTAATTCTGTGATATGTTGACGATATGGGGATAGGTCGTACTTTTTTCAAGGGATTATTTTCTTGAAATCATCATTTGCTTTATTTCGGGCGTTACTTTCAATAAAGATAACGGCAAATTAAGCCCCCAGATCTTCCTTACACCTCTATATTGGGACAGGGAGAGTGAATACAAGGCCAAAGGCAAAAATAATTCTCCTGTCGAAGTTTTTTATTTCACATTTCCCTAAAGCGCATTGCATAATGTATGCAATATTTAGGGTTAGTTAGTCACCACCAAGCATTAAAAAGAAGCCCACACAGGAATAGATAAGGGAATGACATTGCAATCAGATAGACAAGCAGTCTTATATGGCCTAGGTGCAGTTATACTATGGGCGACGGTAGCCACAGCATTTAAACTTGCATTAGCCGGACTCTCCCCGATTCAGCTGCTTTTCATTGCCAGCTTAACTTCGGTTGCGACCTTAACCTTGTACTTAGGGTGTAAAGGTAAATTGGGCTTACTGAAAGGACAGTTTTTACGTCGACCACTGCTCTACCTGCAGACGGGCCTGCTTAACCCATTTTTATATTACTTGGTATTATTTAAAGCCTATGATTTGCTACCAGCCCAGCAAGCCTTGTCACTTAATTATACGTGGGCCATCCTACTGCCTATCCTCAGTGTGCCGCTACTCAAGCAAAAGCTAACCAAGACAGATCTGCTGGCGGCTTTTATTGCTTATAGTGGCGTTATCATTATCGCTACCCAAGGCGATCCGCTATCCCTCTCTTTTGACAGTCCTATAGGTATAGGTCTGGCTCTACTGAGTACCCTGTTTTGGTGTCTCTACTGGATTATTAATACCAAAGACAATGGTGACCCTGTAGTGAGCTTATTATTAAGCTTTATTGTCGGACTGCCTCTGGTGTCACTTGTGATGTTAATTCAGGGAGATTGGCCAGCATGGAGCCCCAAAGCACTGGCTGCTGGCGTTTACGTAGGCCTATTTGAGATGGGTGCCACCTTTATTTTATGGTTAATGGCGCTAAAAACTGCAAGCCATACAGCCAAGGTCAGTACGCTCGTGTTTCTTTCTCCTGTATTATCTATTGGTTTTATCGCGACAATTCTTGGTGAAACCATAGCCAGTTCCACCTTTATCGGCCTAGCACTTATTCTCAGCGCTCTGATGCTGCAGCAACTCTGCCCAAAACTGATTGCTAAATATGGTGAAAAAGTACAGACAACAAAATAGCCAAGGCAAATCCACCTTGGCTATCTAGAAAGATAAAGCCTCAATCCACAAGTTAGAGATTAGAGATGGGTGGCGATAACCTCACCAACTCCGACTTTAACATTCAGCTCACTCATATCTTGGTGATAATTAGGTGCCTGCCAGCTCACAGACTGGCTCACCAAATTACGAATGACTTTATGTTTAAGCATATTATCATCGACACGCACCTCACCTACGCCAGATTTCAACTCTACTTTCTGATATTCGTGGGAATAGCTCACTTCTGCCGTTCCTACACCCACATCGATATCGACATCGGCTTGCATGCCATCGACTTCGACTTGTCCCACTCCCATATCCATAATGACTGACGCATTACGAGGAAGGTAAACACGCCACGTCTGATTAATATCTCCTTGATCCGACAATGCAAGACGAATCTTGTTATCACTGACGCTAGTTGCGAGCTCTATATCGGCTACATCGGTTG
Source organism: uncultured Shewanella sp. (assembly GCA_947503555.1). Classification (GTDB taxonomy): domain Bacteria; phylum Pseudomonadota; class Gammaproteobacteria; order Enterobacterales; family Shewanellaceae; genus Shewanella. Next base: position 63,308 of record CANNEE010000005.1, on the reverse strand, counting down.
AGCCAAAAAGCTCGAACCAAGAGGTTTCCGATGCCTTAATATCGACCTCGACCCGAATGGCTTGCTCGTCGGTTGCAATCAGCTGAGCCTGCCCCACTTCAACATCCAGCTCTACAACTTGCTCCCTGTACTCTAAGGTACGTGTTAAGCGCTTACTGTCATCGGCATAGACAGCGCCGCTTATTGCTAAACTCACAGAAAAGACACTGATTAACGAAAGTGATTGCAACATTGGCATAGTGAAAATTCCTTATAGTGAACTTGATATCATCTTGTTATCGAAATACTGCTCACATTAAGCAAACAACAAGCCAACATTTTTAACCAATAAAAACAGAGAGATAACTTTTTGTAGAAATGATGAGTCGCCATTAATTTCATTTTTTGACAAAAAACGATAAGAATGTGAACAAGATTAGCCTTTCTCGCCATTTGCACTAACAAGCACCTAATGTTGGTTTAAACTAAGGCCTTCTACCTCTTGATAACAGAAGATTACAATGACACCGGCAGTTAGACTCGCAAAAAAACATAAGCTCAATATTGAACTTGTTGAATATCAACATGATCCCAACTGCACTAATTTTGGTGAAGAAGCCGCAAATGCAACAGGACAAGCTCGCGCTCAAGTATTTAAAACCCTACTCGTTGCTGCTGATGAAGCAAGTGCGCCGCTAGCCGTTGCACTCGTACCAGTAGATTCACAACTTAACCTAAAAGCCTTAGCCAAACAGCTAAAACTTAAAAAGCTGCAGATGGCTTCTATGGCTCAAGCAGAGAAATCTACTGGCTATTTAGTCGGTGGCATTAGTCCCTTAGCACAAAAAAAAACCTTAACCACATTGATCGATGAGAGCGCCAAGGACCATGAAAAAATCTTTGTCAGTGGTGGTAAACGCGGGCTGCAAATAGCAATCTCTCCGACTGATCTTGCCAATCTTTGTAGAGGCCGTTTTGCCGCAATAAAACAGTAAACATCACCAAAAGGTTGGAACAAGTCGGCAATAGCCGAGATTTGATTTGATCATTTTTTCACAACAGGTTATACCTAACTAGGCAAGGACAAGGAAACAGCGGCGCACATTTATTGGATTAGCTAACCAATAAATGTTTATAACAGCTGAATAGCACGTGCTTAAAACGGAACAAACAATAGGAAGATGGCAAATGGATAAGCCAAATGATCAATTTTATGAGGAATCTAGCCTCAGTCGTAATATCTCTATTCTGGCAAGCCTGATCTGCTTAGGTTTAGTCGTATATGAACAACTCTATGGTAATAGCTTCTCCAATATGGTGGTGATGTTGTATTGTGCCTTTTTATTACCCACAGTTGGATTGACGAAAAAAATACGCGAACGGTACTTTTTGTATACACAAGAGTACATCATTGCATTCAGAGGCTTCACCAGTTTAATGTGTGCCGTCTTCTTAATGGTGTGGCTCATCGCCTTCTTAACCTATCAGAGCCCGCCACCTTTTCCAGGCCAATAACGCTTATTAATGTATAAAGCCCCTAGTCTTACGATTAGGGGCTTTTACATTAATCATAGTTAACCTCAACTCGGAATAATGAGCGCTGCTTATTCCGAGCAAAGGTTAGTTAACTTCGGCTCGTATAATCGCCGCTAGCCAGCCATTTATAGGTAGTTAACGCCTCAAGCCCCATAGGACCACGAGCGTGAAGCTTTTGGGTACTGACCGCAACTTCGGCACCCAGCCCAAACTGACCGCCATCGGTAAAACGGGTACTGGCATTGACATACACAGCAGCAGAATTCACTTGATTAAGGAAGTAGGCAGCTTGATGAATATCATCGGTCAATATGCCTTCAGAGTGGCCACTAGAATATTGACGAATATGAGCAATTGCTTCATCGATATCCTTGACCACTCGAACACCTAAGGTCAATGCTAACCATTCCGTAGCATATGATTCAGACGTTGCCATTTGCAGCTTAATATCCAAATCGGCAGCTAACTTTGCACTGTTTTCACAGCCATAGAAGTCGACTCCTAATTTATGCAAGGCTTCACAAACCTGAGGAACAAAGCTCTGAGCCACTTGCTCATGAACCAGCAAAGTATCTAGCGCATTACATACAGTTGGTCTTTGCACTTTAGCGTTGGCAATCACTTCGATTGCCTTTTGTTGGTCAACCTTACTATCAACATAAAGATGACAGATACCAATACCACCAAGAATAACAGGAATACTTGCCTGCTCGGCACATAACCTCTGCAATCCTTGTCCACCTCTGGGCACTATCATATCAACATACTTATCAAGCCTTAGCAGACCTGAAACTAGCTCTCTATCAGGGCTTTCAATCAATTGAACGCTATTCTCATCAATCCCCTGTTCCACTAATGCTTGGCGTATAACTCGGCACAGCACCTTATTGGACTCAAGTGTCTCTTTACCACCACGTAAAATCACCGCATTACCGGTTTTTAGCGCAAGGGTTGCAATATCTACGGTTACATTAGGGCGCGCTTCATAAATCACGCCAATCACACCCAGAGGAACGGCTCGCTTACATAGTCGTAGCCCGTTATCCAGTAGCTGACTATCAAATTCACTGCCAATGGGGTCGGCAAGGGAAACCACATTATCGATATCGCCAATCACTCCCATTAAGCGCTCTTCATTTAGTAAAAGTCTATCGATAAGTGCATTCGACAAGCCATTGTCTTTTGCAGCTTCAATATCTTTTTGATTAGCAGCCAAAATCTCATCCCTCGCTAGCGTTAGCGCCTTTGCCACCGAAGTCAGTAATTGATTCTTTTGCTGAGCATTTAAGCTCGCAAGTTGATAACTCGCATTTTTAGCCTTCTGTCCCAGTCGTTCTAAATAGTCATTCATCTATCAAGCCCCTTATTTGTTCAATCACTATAAAACGACCATATCGTTTCTATGTATGATGGCATCGCCATAGTCGTAGCCAATTAGACCTTCGATATCATCTGAATGAAAACCCGCAATTTTCCGAGCCGCGCTAGCACTGTAGCGGCTCATTCCTCTCGCCACTTCTTTGCCTTTTTTATCCACTAACTGCAGCGTTGCACCACGGTCAAATTCCCCCATGACTTCGACAACACCTTTAGATAGCAGACTACGTCCCTTTTGAGTGACGGCCAGCACGGCGCCATCGTCAAGGACTAACTTGCCACGAGTAGCAGGACCTGCAAGAATCCATTGTTTACGGCTTTCTAATGGGTTTTTAGTGGTGCAAAAATGGGTACCAACATCGACACGACGTGCCGCTTTTGCTATCACATCTTGGTGATGCCCTGAGGCGATAACCACTTCGACTCCAGAGCGGCGCGCGAGATCTGCCGCTTCTAACTTAGTCGCCATACCACCAGTCCCTAAACCAGAGACGGCACCACCGGCCAATTGACGCAGACTGTCATCAATATTAGTCACCTTACTGATTAACTTCGCATCAGGGTTCGATCTCGGATCGGCATCAAACAGCCCGGGCTGATCTGTCAGTAATATCAAGAGGTCAGCATCACACAGCAGCGCGGCCCTAGCAGATAGATTATCGTTGTCACCGACCTTAATCTCATTAGTCGCAACCGCATCATTCTCATTGATAATGGGAATAATGTTCTGCGCCAATAAAGCATTTAGCGTATCCCTAGCATTAAGATATCGTTCTCTATCGTGCAGATCGGCGCGAGTCAGCAACAATTGTCCAACGTGCAAGCCATATAAGGCGAATAAATTAGACCATGCAAGAATAAGTTGGCTCTGCCCAACTGCGGCTAATAATTGCTTGTTAGCCATAGTATCGGGCAAACTGGGAAACTGCATATGTTCGCGTCCGGCGGCAATAGCACCAGAAGTACAAAGTACAACTTCAACCCCAGATTTCATCAGCTGTGCCATCTGCCTTGCTAATTCCACCATATGGGCCTTATCCAACGCCTGACTACCAGATGTCAGCACGCTGGTTCCCAGTTTTACCACCACTCGGCGATAAGCGATCATTTCAATCCTCTCTAGTGCATGATTAAGTAAACTAATAGTATTTTTATACCGAATCTGCCCCTGAATTGATACTGAATAACATTAATCCTAGAGACTTATGGGGATTTTTTATTGATAGCTCAAAAAAAGAGGCCATACATTGTATGACCTCTAATCAAAACATCACAAGTTACTAACTTTATTTAAACCTTTTATTTCTCAACCTTAGGCATAGATGAATTTAGCAATAAACAGTAACGCCAATACAATCACGCCTGCGTTAAGCTCTTTAAAGCGTCCACACAAGAGCTTAATCACTGCATAGGCGATAAAGCCAAAGGCGATGCCCGACGCAATAGAGAAAGTTAATGGCATTAATATGCATACCACGGCCACAGGTGCGGCCTCGGTTAAATCTTCCCATTCAACATGCATAAGACCAGACATCATCAAAATCGCTACATAGAAAAGTGTTCCAGCAGTTGCATAGGCTGGCACCATACCCGCTAGTGGGGAGAAGAAAAGTGCAGCAATAAAGAGCAGCCCCACTACGACAGCCGTTAATCCAGTACGCCCACCTGCGCTCACTCCCGCGGTGCTTTCGATATAGCTTGTTGTCGTAGAGGTACCTAACATGGCACCCGCAATAGTTGCCGTACTATCGGCGCTCAATGCTCGATTAAGCCTAGGTAAGCGACCTTTATCATCCAATAAACCACCGCGCTGAGCCACGGCCACCAAGGTGCCTGAAGTATCAAATAGATCGACAAATAGAAAAGCAAAAATGACCGATATCATGCTGATTTCAAGCACAGCCGAAAGATCCATTTTCATAAAAGTTGGTGCGACAGAGGGCGGCGTAGACACTAGGCCTGCATATTGAACATCACCAAACAGCAAGCCTAATACAGTAATAGACAAGATGCTTAATAGCACAGCAGACTTCATCCCCCGTTGCACCATGGCAATAATTAAGAAAAAGCCCAATGCCGACATCACAGCAGGAAACGCAGTAATATCTCCCATAGTCACAAGAGTTGCAGGACTTGCAACCACTATACCTGCACTCTTAAGACCAATAAGCGCCAAAAACAGACCTATACCTGCAGCAATGCCTAGCCTTAGGGACATGGGAATACTATTAACTATCCACTCGCGGATTTTGACTAAAGATAAAATTAAAAAACAGATCCCCGACATAAACACAGCGCCAAGAGCAGTTTCCCAGCTATAGCCCATTTCACCGACAACTGTATAGGTAAAAAAGGCGTTTAGACCCATACCTGGTGCAAGAGCAATAGGGTAGTTCGCCATTAACCCCATAATTAGACAGCCAATTGCAGCGGCTAAACAGGTCGCGACAAACACAGCCCCCTGATCCATACCGGCATCAGCAAGCATCATAGGGTTAACAAAAATAATATAAGCCATGGTTAGGAAGGTGGTGCAACCTGCTATCACCTCCTGTTTTAGGCTAGTTTGATTTTCTTTCAGTTTAAACAATTGTTCTAACATGGAACTGGGCCCTTGAATGGGTTAAATATTTTTTTATTGTGGGTACAGAGGTGCCAAGAAATTACTTGAAAAGAATAAATACAGCAGCTTAACAAGAAACAATTTACACCACTTTCATCTCATATCGAGATGGCGCCAGAGTATAGAGATTTTGCAAGTGTGAGGCTAGTAAAGAAAAGCGAAATAAAGCAAAGCGGGATCTTTTGCTAAGCAGAACAATTAAAATTGGATCGTTCACACAAAAACAGCCTGCTAAAGGCAAAAAAAAGCCCACTCAAAGAGTGGGCGAAGACCTATCTATGCAAACTAACAAGTAATCGGCTCATTAATTTGTGAAGACTAACCTAGTAGCCCCTAGGCTAGCCTTCTAAGTCGAAATTGCACCAAGTCGGCACAATACAATAAGGGGTCAAGATGATGGTGACTAACTAAATAGTCCGGCGTATTAACGCTTAGCTGACAGGGTATATAGACCACCACGTAGGGCGTCTGTGCTAAACCAAGTACCGCTTAAAGAAACTGTGTAATTACCTGTATAAGACATAGTCAAAACTCCTAACAAAGTTGTAAAAAAAGACTCTAGTAAAGCTGGGCTCGGTTCCTTGGAACTAGAGATTCTCATATCCGTGGAGACAACTTGTCACTCGATTCCTTGGAGATACATTATCCTTTCTTGGATAGACTAGAGTGGTTAGCATTCTTTGCTTAACCAACGAGAGCTATTATAACTATCTGTAATTAAATTACAAGAAGCTTCTGACAGAAATCACAAAAACACCAATAAACTGTAATTCAACTACAGAAAACGAGTGATTATGACTCATTTACATAACCATAAAAGCTATTAATTTACGAAATTATAACCAAAATAGAGGTAGGCATTATATTAGTCTCAAATCAATGAAAGACGACAGCCTAATAAGAGACCAATGCTAACAACGGATAAACAAAATAAATCGAACTAAAACTTGGAGGGCAGTAAAGAGGTGACGACAACATACTGACATCTCTCTACACTATGTAACTATAAATATTGAATAAAGCTAGCAAACAATAAAATAAACACGATGAATACTAACAACAAACTGCGCCAGTAAAATCGACTTCTTCCTGAAGATGCCATCGCTTCTCTCCACGATCCCGTTACCATTGCTCTGTGCACTGAATACCTTTAACGCCTCAAAAGCTATGCTGATGAGCCGTCAAGGAATTTGAAGCAGATCAACATCCACTAAAATGTGAACGAGCTGCTATCTATTACTAAGGCGTATTGCTCTTTCAAGGTTACTTTTCTGCGGTATTAAGTGCCGACACAAAGCTGAGCTAGTTAATGACGCCACATAGACCAACAAGCCAAGATCATTAGCCTTTGTTTTCCATGGCATAAAGGCCACCACGTAAGATTTGTGCATCGAACCAAGTGTTCTGCCAAAAAATGTTGTTTTTACCTGTATAAGACATAGTCAATTACTCCTAACAAAGTTGTTAAATTAAGCTCTAATACTGATTTGCTCGTTTCCCTAACCTGAAGTAGCGATTACTACCCAAGGGACAACTTGTCACTCGATTCCTTGGAGATGATTATCCTTCCTAGATAGACCATAAGACTAAGTAGAGCACTTAATCTAGTGGTGACATTATAATCAAATGTAATTTAATTACAAACAATTTCTGCTTTACCTCACAACAAAACCATTGAAAGAGCGTTTTTAGACCACATTCCGTCATTAAGTTACACCGAGAGGCTAAATGAAACATGTGATGAAGACTGAAGCAGTTATGGTTCAGGCAAAAAAAAAGCCCACTCAAAGAGTGGGCGAAGACCTATCTATGCAAACTAACGAGTAATCGGCTCATTAATTTGTGAAGACTAACCTAGTAGCCCCTAGGCTAGCCTTCTAAGTCGAGATTGCACCAAATCGGCACAATACAATAAGGGGTCAAGATGATGGTGACTAACTAAATAGTCCGGCGTATTAACGCTTAGCTGACAGGGTATATAGACCACCACGTAGGGCGTCTGTGCTAAACCAAGTACCGCTTAAAGAAACTGTGTAATTACCTGTATAAGACATAGTCAAAACTCCTAACAAAGTTGTAAAAAAAAGACTCTAGTAAAGCTGGGCTCGGTTCCTTGGAACTAGAGATTCTCATATCCGTGGAGACAACTTGTCACTCGATTCCTTGGAGATACATTATCCTTCCTGGATAGACTAGAGTGGTTAGCATTCTTTGCTTAACCAACGAGAGCTATTATAATTAACTGTAATTAAATTACAAGAGTTTTCTGATAAAAATCACAAAAACATCACTTTCGACGCAGATTAAGAAATTAACTTTCAACACAAGCTTACTAAACAAACAAGTTCTCAGAGAACCCTAGTCACGAATTTAGCAATAAAAGGCAAAAAAAAGCCTGCTCAAAGAGCAGGCGAGACATGTTTCAAGTAGTCCAAAGGACAAATATAAGACTGCGCTAACAGTTGATACCTGGCACAACGAATTATCGCTGTACAACTTGAGTCTAAAACACACCATAGAGGTGTTAAGGGTTGATGATGGTAACTAAGTTAAGGGTTAGTTAGCCCTAGCATCAATAATCAAGCAAACTGTTTGCCTATGAGACTTATCGATGAACGTCGGAAATGAGATATGAGCAACTTAAATTAAAACGTCAACAACTAGGTGTGATTCAGATAAAACATCTGATACCTAAGGTCACTCGATTCCATGGAGATATCTGACGGGTGGAGTCAGACTGACAAAAGAAGTAAACACGATACTTAACCAACGAGAAGCATTATACACTTTCGTTATTTAATTACAACAATCAAGGTGAAAAACAATTAAAAAGCACCAAGAATGTAATTTTACAACACAAATACAAATAACAGCATTTCATTAATATCTAAATAAGCGTCGCATTCCATATAACTCAGAATGCGACATATATCACAACCAATAGATGTTTCGGCTATTTATTCACCATGTATTGAAACAAACCGACCAAAGGTGCTGCGGTTGGCTTACCATATAATGGGTGACCTTCGGTCGCACTGCCTGCAATATCCACATGGGTATATGCAATAGGCTTGTCCGATGTCAAATTATGCTTATCCAAGCCTGATGCCTTTAGCAAGAAGGCAGCTGGATATTGATGTCCCCGTGCCGTTACCGATGAAGGGGCATTATTAGATGAAAGCACATCAGCAGCACCAGAAGGATCGACTATCTTGCCAAAGTCCTCATGACGTAGGGATGAGATTTCGACTGGCTCGCCCCAAAGCTCGGCAGTTTGAGCAAGATTACTGGCTACAGATTGAGATTTAGCCACAGCATTTTCAACTAGAGCAGTATAGCCACCATAGGCTCTCACCACATGACCCGTTAAGGTTGCAACGGAAAAGATCTGCGGGTTCACGGCTTTCTCAGCTTTAATACGTAGATGAGATAAAATATCGGCTAACACCAAACGTCCTTCAGCATCAGTATTACCGATACGTACTCGGCACCCAGCATGGCTAGTAATGATTTCATCGGACACAAAGGCTTCACTGCCTATGCTATTACGCACTAAACCTAGCTGTGCTATAACCTTGATACCTTTAGGCTTAAGCATAGAGATAGTTTTCATTAAACCAGCAACCGCTGCCGCTCCACCTTTATCTCGACTCATACCAGCCATAGCACCACCAACTTTAAGATCGGCACCACCAGTGTCGTATACCACACCTTTACCGGCAAACAGATAAGTATTTGTGATTTCCCCGTCACCTGTGTACTCGATGCTCACCACGCGAGGTTGGTGGCGAGATACAGCACAAGAGCTACGAGCAACAGCGCTTAATAAAGGATAGTCTCGCTCGAGCTCACAGCGCCCTTCTTCTACCTCTAACTTGAGTCCAGAATCGGCTAATGACTCAACACAATAATCGGCAAAAGCAGGAGCTGACATTCTCTCGGGCTCTGTACCACACAAATCACGAGCTAACATACGCCCGGCCTCTATCGCATTGAGTGCACTAGCGGCTTCACTACTATTTAGCAAACCAATAGCTTCAAGCGGCGCACCTAGCTCTTTGGCTTCTCTAAGCTCTAGGGCTTGCCACAACTCTTGGCCACAGGAAAGCGCAGCCACTTCAGTGGCAAACTCATATTTACCTTGGCCACTATCGCTGACAATCAACAAAGGGCGCATTGCACCAGCATCTTTGGCCATGGTAATACCCGCTCTTGCCGCATTGGCGTATGCGCGAACATCGGTGTAATCGTCACAGACCTCTTTCACAGGAGAGACAATCAAACGCCCCCCAGCTAAGCCAGGCGCAAACAGCAAACTTACTTGCTTACCTATACGCTTATCGACTGTAACACCATGATTGGCCAGAGCCCCCACCTCTTCTTGCGCAATCGCTTCAAGGCTTGGCGTCACCACGACCAAGGCATCCCAACCATTACCATCAAAAATGGCACCATCATCCTGTACATCAATTAAATTAACTTGAGCCATACCCCACCCTATTATTTATTTTAGTAGCAGCATATTTGCGCAAAAATCTGCCAATGGCAAATGCTTTACACAAGTTTAGCGACTCGCCTTGCAATATCTCATTTGGCTTAATTTATGATAGACTGACCAGCGATTAAAGCCTTATGGATTTACATAGCGAACAGGAGTCTAACGTGACAACGTTAAGCCAACTACAACCTCAAGCATTATGGCAGTGGTTTGAGCAAATTTGTGCCATTCCACACCCTTCCAAACACGAACAAGCACTCAGCAACTACATTCAAAACTGGGCTAAAGATAAACAGCTTAGTGTCGTCGAAGACAAAGTCGGTAACCTTATTATCAAGAAGCCAGCAACCCAAGGCATGGAAAATCGCAAAACTGTGGTTATCCAAGCGCATATTGATATGGTGCCGCAAAAGAACGCCGACAAAGTACATGACTTTGAAAAAGATCCTATCGTTCCACGTATCGACGGCGACTGGGTAAAGGCATCAGACACAACACTTGGTGCAGATAATGGCATAGGTATGGCTTCTGCGTTAGCCATTCTAGGCGCTGATGACATTCCCCATGGTCCTTTAGAAGTACTTCTGACGATCGATGAAGAAGCAGGAATGACAGGTGCGTTTGGCCTAGAAGCAGGCATGCTGGAAGCCGATATTCTGATCAACACAGATTCAGAGCAGGAAGGCGAGATCTACATGGGCTGCGCCGGTGGTGTTGACGGTCAAATCAGCGTGCCTATGGTTTGGCAAGCACCAGAAACCAGCCTGAGCAGCTTTAAGCTGACTCTATCGGGTTTATTGGGCGGTCACTCGGGCGTTAACATACATTTAGGCCGAGGCAACGCCAACAAACTACTGGCTCGCTTCCTATTTAATCACGGCGACGAGCTTGCACTTGAACTAGTCGATTTCACTGGTGGCTCACTGCGTAATGCGATTCCTCGTGAAGCCAGTGTAAGCTTTATGTTGCCAAGTGAAAACCTAGCGAAACTACAGCAACTTATGAGCGACTTCCAAGCTTTAGTACGTCAAGAGTTGGCTATTGCCGATCCTGACTGTTTATTGGAGCTAGAAGAGATCCCGACGCCAAAACAGGTGATGGCAGAGCAAAGCCAACAAACCTTGATTGAGCTACTCAATGCTTGTCCGAATGGCGTCATTCGCATGAGTGATGAAGTTGAAGGCGTGACTGAAACTTCACTTAACGTGGGTGTGATTACCACAGGAACCGAAAGCGTTGAAGTGCTGTGCCTTATTCGCTCACTTATTGATTCTGGCCGTGATGAAGTTGAAGGCGTGCTGACCTCACTAAGCAATCTAGCAGGCGCAGACATTGAGTTTAGCGGCGCTTATCCAGGTTGGAAACCAGATAACAGCTCTCCAGTAATGGCGATAGTAAAAGACACCTATGAGTCTATCTATCATAAAGAGCCGACTATCATGGTGATCCATGCAGGTCTTGAGTGCGGTCTATTTAAGAAGCCTTATCCAGACATGGATATGGTCTCTATCGGCCCGACTATTCGTTTCCCACATAGTCCAGATGAGAAAGTGCTTATCGAAACCGTTGAGCAGTACTGGAAACTGTTATTAGCAGTGCTTGAGCGAATTCCAGCAAAAGACTAACCATCTTGTGCCATTGGCGAGCAATACTCAATATAAAGGGTTACATAGGTAACCCTTTTTCTTATCTATAGTGCCAAATCTAACTGCTCGACCTGATTTGCACTGGCTGGCACTTGCTCCTTTTGACTATGAAGACCAACGGATACACCAAGTAAGCGGATGCCCCGCCCCTGACGACGCTCAAGAGCCTGTTGTAGAAGTTCATAAAATAGCTTCACTGATATCTCATCACTGCGATGCTCAATTGTTGTTTGCTTAAAATCATCAAACTTAATCTTCACTACCTGCTTTTGAATATGTCTGTCTTTGGCACTGCGACTAATTCGGCTCGAGAGCTCCTGAATTAACCCAGGCATCACCTGCTCACATTGAGCCAAACTAAAAATATCTTTAGCAAGTGTGGTTTCAACACCAACAGACTTACGTTCACGGTGAGGGGAAATGCCTCTTGGATCTATGCCTTGCGAGCGCTCAATTAACAGCTGACCAAATTTACCAAACCGCTCAATTAATTCGACCTTTGGAAAGACCTGTACATCGCCACAGGTTTCAAGACCAAGAGCCTGAAGTTTTTCTCCTGTCACCTTGCCAACGCCGGGAATTTTCCTAAGCGGCAGTGTTTTAATAAATTCGGGGATCATCTCTGGAGTGATCACATACTGACCATTGGGCTTATTTAAATCCGATGCGATTTTGGCGAGAAACTTCACAGGGGCAATACCAGCGGATGCGGTCAGTCCGGTCACGTCCAGTATATCCTGGCGTATCGCTTGTGCAATCAGAGTGGCCGAGCCTTTATATAAAGAGCAATCACTCACATCCAAGTAAGCCTCATCAAGGGAGAGAGGCTCAATAAGCTGGGTGTATTTGGCAAAAATAGTACGAATTTGACCAGAAACGGCTTTATACACATCCATACGTCCGGGTACTAGTATTAAGTCAGGACAAAGCCTTAACGCATAAGCCGAGGCCATTGCGCTGCGGACACCAAAACTGCGAGCCTGATAGTTACAGGTGCTGATCACTCCCCGTCTATCACTACGGCCGCCAACGGCAATGGGTTTATCTCTCAGCTCTGGGAAGTCACGCATCTCCACGGCCGCAAAAAAGCAGTCCATATCGACATGTATAATTTTTCGCACTGATTTATCCTCCAACCACAAAGATACTGTATAAAAACACAGTTATCAACTGTCGAAGGAGATTCTTAACCTAACAAGTTAAAAGACTTGCTTTAACCAATACATCTCATCAGAAGTGAGGGAGACCGAGGATTTTGGAACCTGCTCGGTAAGCAAGTTGGCATTCACCTGAGCTTGTACCAACTTTAACTCAGATATTTCATGCTCTAGCTGTGCAATATGAAGTAATAGAGAATCAACTACAGCATCACGCGAGTTAACATCAACATGGCTTGAGTTAACTGCAAGTTGCGATTGCGCTGCCATCAATCGCCCAATGCTGGCAAGGGCTTCCTGAGCCAAGGAAGACTTTTGTGTTGTATCAAAACCGCAAGCTACCTTAGATTTAGCATAATTCAGATCCATCTGTCCTCCTCTGTTCTGTTCAAATACTAAACTAAATACTACGATTCAAAGCTGAACACTGGCTGTATCAGCTAGCGCTAACTAAGCTACTCCTGTATCAAGTTGTAACCGAATAAACAAAAAGCCCCGCTCATTGAGAAGCAGGGCTTTAATTAGGGCTAAGACACGGACTACATCTTAGATTGTAGATAATTTTGAATACCAACCTTATCAATCAGCCCAAGTTGTTTTTCCAACCAATACATATGATCCGATTCCGTCTCTTCTAGCAACACCTCTAAAATTTCACGGGTTTGGTAGTCTTGTTTCTCTTCACACAGCGCAATCACCTTACGTAGGTTGTCGGCAACCTTGTATTCGTATGCTAGATCATTACGTAACATCTCCTCAGGATGCTTACCAATACTCAGAGCTTCACGACTGGCAACATCTGGGGTTCCTTCTAAAAACAGAATACGTTCCACTAACTTACCTGCATGTTCTCTTTCATCATCAGACTCGTGGGAAATTCGTTCATGTAATTCATTCAGTCCCCAATCTTCAAACATACGACCATGGACAAAATATTGATCCATAGCGCTAAGCTCTCCGGTTAATAAACCGTTTAGTGCATCTATCACTTCTTGATTACCTTTCATCGCTATGGTCCACCTATTCTTTGTTCATTTGAGATTGTAGATAGTTTTGAATACCTGTCATGCCGATAAGATCAAACTGAGCCTCTAACCAGTCTAGATGCTCTTCCTCATCTTCAAGCAGATCTTCCAAAATATCTCGGCTGATGTAATCCGCTTCTTGTTCACAAAGCGCAATGGCTTCCCTCAGTACCACAAGCTGCTCTTCAAGCATCTGCTTATCACAGCTCAGCATCTCTTGTGCATGCTCGCCAATCCGCAACTTATCCAACTGCTGAAGATTCGGTAGCCCCTCTAAGAATAAGACACGCTCTATAAGCTTATCTGCGTGTTTCATGTCTTGAATCGACTTTTTATAGTCTTTGCTATCTAGCTTATTCAAGCCCCAGTTTTTAAACATGCGGGCGTGAAGGAAGTACTGATTAATTGCGGTAAGCTCACAGGTTAATACTCGATTAAGCTGTGCCACTACCTTTGGCTGACCTTTCATCTATCGCTATCCTTATTAAAATTTAGGCTTAGGCATGGCTACGGAATTTCGCAGCAATTGAGGTTAGTCACTATTGAGTTAGTTAACCCAATAAATTTGATCTACATCAATATTTTAAAGCTAGCGCAAGAGCCTAGATTTAGCAAATTATCGTTTTATTTCATACAGATAACAAGGATAACGATTATCATTAAGATAGCCTTTCTCAATGAATGCAAAAGCAATTGAATTACTAGAGTTTTGTGTTAGCGAGTGGGTTATTGAATGTAAAAAAGCCCCCAAAGGTGGGGGCTTTTATAAAAATATTAGCTAAAACACGATCAGTTAGAGGATTCTATTCTGAGCTAACTTCTTGGCTCTGGCTTCTTCTTCGGCCATTCTGGCTTTACGCTTGTCACATGGATCGTCACAATCACAAGCTTTCTCAATACCTAAGGCACCAAGACCGCCACAGCTACCTTCAACCGCTTTTTTCTTAATAATGTAACCAATGGACATTAATAGAAAGAATCCCAACAAAATAACAAATGCTGCAATAAAACTACTCATTTTGAACTCCTACTGCTTGGCATCAATATAGGACTTAAACGGATCACTATAAAACACTTTGAAGCCATCATCTTGCTTCTCTATTAGCATTATCGCTAAATTCTCACGCTCGGCAAGGGCTAATGATGCTTCTGTGCCCATTACCATCATAGCTGTCGCTAAACCATCGGCTGTCATCGCCGAAGGATGCATGACAGTAGCTGAGGCAAGTTTATGATTAATAGGATAACCTGTTCTTGGATCGATGAGATGAGAGTAACGACGTCCCTCACCTTCATAATAATTGCGATAATCGCCGGACGTCGCCATCGCCATATCGCCAGGTGCGATAATCTGCTGCACTTTTCGCTCATCGATACTTGGTTGCTCTACCGCAACACGCCAAGGCTGATTTTCAGGCTTAACACCTTTGACTCTTAACTCACCACCAATCTCAACCATATAGCCTGTCACCTGATATTTATCTAACAAGGCAGCTATCTTATCGACACCAAAGCCTTTGGCGACAGAAGAGAGATCAATATATAACTCTGGAATACGCTTATTCAGCTTTTGCCCTTCGATCGCTACATATTTGATACCGGTTTTGGCTTTCGCTTCTAGTATCATCTCATCGGTAGGAATTTTAGTTGGACGTTTATCTGGCCCGAACCCCCAAAGATTCACAATAGGTCCAAGAGTGACATCAAGGGCACCTTGAGTTAGTTGATTAAGCCTGAGCCCCTCTTTCAACACTGTAATAGTGTCAGGTGATACCTCAACAGTTTGTGATAAAGGCATAGCATTAAAACGCGATAACTCAGAGTTAGGTCTATATGTCGACATCTGATCATTAACCGCTTCTAAGGCGATATCAATTTCTGCCTGCAGCAGTTGCACATCGGGCAGCTTAGGGCTTTTAACTAGCTTAATATGGTAGGTGGTTCCCATGGTATTTCCCGCTAGGGAAATCACTTCATCTTGCTTGGCGCAAGCTCCTACCAACAGGGCTAAAGTTAGCAATACTAACCCATGCCACATGCTTCTCACATTTAACCTTTTAGCCAAGATATGCAACATAATCACTACAACTCTCTGTCCTAAAACAACAAAACACTGCCAGCAACTGACAGTGTTATCTTTACCACTTCGCCCACATAGCAAGATGAGCCAAGATTTAGCTAACTCTCAACATGGAAATGAATCCACGTTGAGGGTTAGTTTGCGCTATTTAGCCACCAAAGTCATCCAATAGAATGTTTTCATCTTCGACGCCTAAATCTTTCAGCATACCGATCACAGCAGCGTTCATCATTGGTGGTCCACACATGTAGAACTCACAATCTTCTGGCGCTTCATGATCTTTGAGATAGTTTTCATACAGTACGTTATGAATAAAGCCTGTGTAACCATCCCAGTTATCTTCTGGCTGAGGATCAGACAGCGCTACATGCCAATCGAAGTTGTCATTATCTGCCGCTAGACCATCGAAGTCTTCAACATAGAACATCTCACGCTTAGAACGAGCACCATACCAGAAGCTCATCTTACGCTTAGACTTAAGACGCTTAAGCTGATCGAAGATATGAGAACGCATAGGTGCCATACCAGCACCACCACCGACAAATACCATTTCCGCGTCGGTTTCTTTAGCGAAGAACTCACCAAATGGACCAGAAATCGTGACCTTGTCACCTTCTTTTAAGCTCCAAATGTAAGAAGACATCTTACCGCATGGTAGGCTTAGATTACGTGGTGGAGGCGTCGCAATACGCACGTTCAACATGATGATACCTTCCTCTTCAGGATAGTTCGCCATGGAGTATGCACGAATTGTTTCGTCATCCACTTTAGATTCTAGCTTGAAGAAGCCAAAGTGTTCCCAGTCACCACGATATTCTTCTGGAATATCATAATCTGCATATTTAACATGGTGAGCCGGCGCTTCAATCTGAATATAACCACCTGCACGGAAAGGTACAGACTCGCCATCAGGGATTCCTAGCTTAAGCTCTTTAATGAAGGTCGCCTTGTTATCATTTGAGATAACAGTACATTCCCACTTCTTAACACCAAAGATCTCTTCGTCTAGTTCAATCTCCATGTCAGATTTAACGTTAACCTGACAAGATAGACGACAGCCTTCACGGGCTTCACCTTTACTAATATGGTCAAGCTCGGTCGGCAGAATATCGCCACCACCAGACTTAACGTTTACTCGACACTGGCCACAAGAGCCACCGCCACCACAGGCACTCGATACAAAAATACCGTTGTCTGCTAGAGCGCCAAGTAGCTTACCACCAGCACCTGTTGTTATCGCTTTGTCGGCATCACCATTGATACCGATAGTCACATCACCGCTTGATACTAGCTTAGACTTAGCGAAAAGAATCACTAGTACTAGTACCACAACGATAGCGGTGAACATACTCACGCCCAGATAAACATCAATCGGGGTCGCTTCTAAAATATTACGAATAATATCCATCAACTTATCCTTTAAAGGTTCAAATTATGCGGTCTATGTTGGCTCTTATAGAGACACACCAGAGAACGACATAAAACCTAAGGCCATCAAACCTGTAGTCACAAAGGTAATACCTAGACCACGTAAGCCATCAGGAACATCTGCATACTTCATCTTCTCGCGGATACCCGCAAGCAGTACGATAGCCAAAGCCCAGCCCACACCAGAACCGATACCAAAGACCATACTCTCACCTAGGTTGTAGTCACGCTCAACCATGAAAGAGACGGCACCAAAGATGGCACAGTTAACGGTAATCAAAGGTAGGAAAATACCGAGTGCGTTATAAAGTGGCGGGAAGTACTTATCTAACGCCATTTCTAGAATCTGTACTAAGGCAGCAATCACACCAATAAAGGTAATGAACTTCAAGAAGCTCAAGTCTGCATCAGGCACACCAGCCCAAGCTAATGCACCAGGAGCCAAAATACCTTGATAGATAAGCTGGTTAGTTGGTACCGCGATTGCTAATACCACAATAACGGCGACACCTAAGCCCATAGCAGTCTTAACTTTCTTAGAAACCGCCAAGAAAGTACACATACCAAGGAAGAAAGATAACGCCATGTTTTCAATGAAAACAGAACGAATTAATAGACTAATATAATGTTCCATTAGGCTTATCCTTTTGCTTCAACTTGATCAGGCTTGTAAGTACGGATAATCCAGATCAGACCACCAATCAGGAAGAACGCACTTGGCGGAAGTAGCAATAAGCCATTTGGCTGATACCAACCACCGTCAGAAATCTTTTGCATGATTTCAACGCCAAACAAGGAGCCATTACCGAACAGTTCACGGACAAAGCCAACCGATAGCAAAATGGCACCGTAACCCAGACCGTTACCTATACCGTCAAAGAAGCTCATCATAGGCGGCGTCTTCATTGCGTATGCTTCGGCGCGACCCATTACGATACAGTTAGTAATAATCAAACCAACGAATACCGATAGCTGCTTAGCCACATCGTAGGCATATGCTTGCAGCACTTGGTCAACCACGATTACTAGCGACGCGATAATCGTCATCTGCACGATAATACGCACACTGCTTGGAATGTGATTACGAATAATCGAGATAAACAGGTTTGAAAAAGCAGTAACCGAAGTCAATGCAATCGTCATTACCAAAGCAGTTTCTAGCTTACTGGTTACCGCTAGCGCACTACATACACCTAAGACTTGTAATGCAATTGGGTTATTACTGACGATAGGGCCAGTAAGAACCTGCTTTAATTCTTTAGCATCAGCCATTAGCTCAGTCCTCCTTTGCGAGCCTTTTCAATAAAGCGCGCAAAACCTTCTTTACCTAACCAAAACTCAAGTGAATTTTGTACACCGTTACCCGTTAGGGTGGCACCACTAAGTGCATCAACACCGTGAACTGAAGAAGCAACAGCTGGGTTTTTCGTGACGCTAATGGCTAACTCGCCTTCAGCGTTATATAGCTTCTTACCTTTCCACTTAGCAACCCACTTAGGGTTTTGTACTTCACCACCAAGACCAGGAGTTTCACCAGAACCAGAGAAGTCGTAATACACTAAGCTTTCGATGGTGTTCAGATCAGGTTCAACCGCCAAGAAGGCATACATGGTAGACCAAAGGCCGTAACCTCTAACCGGGAAGATAACCGTCTTTAGCTTACCTGCGTCATCACGAACCAGATAGATAACAGCATCATCGGCAACACGCTTAACCGATGCGATATCATTCTCAGGCTTAAACGATGTTTTAGGGTCGCGAGCCGCTTTTTTCTGATCATAGGTATTAGCATTAATGCCTTCTACCCAGTCACCAGTCTTAAGGTTAACCAGTCTGGCTTCTACATACTTGTCGTAGGTTGCTAGCACTTCTTGCTTGTTCACTTTCTTGAGATCAACAAGACCTGCTGCAGAAAGAATGTACTTCTGCTTATCTAACAACTTGTTTTCATTTTGGGTTGGTTTTAACAACACAGCCGCAGTAGAAACCAGCATAGAGCAGACGAAACACAAGCCTACAACGATAAATAGCGTTCTTAGGAACGAATCTTTATTACTAGCCACGTGCAATCCTCCGCTTGATATTTGCTTGAACCACGAAATGGTCGAAAAGTGGCGCAAATAGGTTGGCAAACAGAATCGCCAACATCATGCCTTCTGGGAAAGCTGGGTTAATCACACGGATAAACACAGCCATAGCACCGATTAATGCACCGTATGCCCACTTAGCTTGGTTAGTAAATGACGCAGATACAGGGTCGGTCGCCATAAACATCATACCGAAGGCAAAACCACCCAATACAAAGTGCCAGTACCAAGGCATAGCGAACATAGGATTAGTGTCACTACCGATTGCATTAAGTAGTAGCGATACGGCAATCATACCGACCATCACACCACCTACAATGCGCCATGAGGCTATACGGGTATAGATGATAACTAGGCCGCCTAACATAATAGCTAAGGTAGAGACTTCACCCACAGAACCAGGCATAAAGCCAAGGAATGCATCCCACCAAGCCTGTGTCAGGCCGTACTCTAGCGTACCAGCTGCTGCTTGACTTAGTGCTGTCGCACCAGAGAAGCCATCGGCAACAACCCATGTTGTATCACCAGACATATTCAGCGGATAGGCGAAGAACAAGAAAGCACGACCAGCAAGTGCTGGGTTAAGGAAGTTACGCCCTGTGCCACCAAACACCTCTTTTGCTACTACCACACCAAAGGTAATACCCAGCGCCACCATCCATAGTGGAATGGTCGCCGGCAGGGTTAAGGCAAACAGGATAGAGGTAACGAAGAAACCTTCGTTAACTTCATGACCACGTATGGCTGCAAATAGTACTTCCCAAACTCCCCCTACGGCGAAGGTCACCAAATAGATGGGTAGGAAGAAACAGGCGCCGTACCACATCAGAGCCGCAACGCCAGAATCAGCTGTTAGCTCTGTGCCAAATAGGCCAAATAAGCTTACCTGCCAAACATCAGGGGTACCGAAGCCGGCCACTAATGCTTCTTGGGCTTGCAAGCCAACGTTATACATACCGAAGAACATTGCAGGGAATGTACATGCCCATACAGTGATCATCATACGCTTAAGATCCAGGTTATCGCGAACATGGGTTTGCCCTTTGTTCACATGACCTGGGGTATAGAAAATCGTATATGCCGCTTCAAATAGGGCATAAAATTTCTCGTATTTACCGCCCTTTTCAAACTGCGGTTCAATACGCTCGAAAAATGCTTTCAAGCCCATTAGCCTTCCCTCTCGATTGTGTCTAAGCAGTCACGCAGGTACGAGCCATAGTCGTACTTACCAGGACAAACAAAAGTACACAGTGCTAAATCTTCTTCATCTAACTCCAGCGCACCCAGTGCAGCCGCGCCATCATAATCACCAGAGACAAGATCCCTTAGCAACATGGTTGGCAGCACATCCAATGGCATAACACGCTCATAGTTACCGATAGGCACCATTGCACGGTCTGAACCACCAGTACTGGTTGTCATATTAAATAGACGAGACGGGGATAGATGGCCTAAGAATGCGCGAGTGATAGAGTACTTGTTAGCACCAGGCATAACCCAACCAAACAACTCTTTCTCAAAGCCTTCTTCTAGTAAACTCACCTGCTGGTGATAACGACCTAGATAATCATGGGGGCCCGATGCCGTCTTACCTTTAAGCACAGAGCCCGAGATGACACGTACCTGACCAGACTCACTCTCACCTTGAAGTAACTCAGACAAGTTAGCACCTTGAACGGTGCGAAGTAGTCTTGGCTTAGTCGCCTTAGGGCCACCCACAGCTACGACACAGTCAGTATTAAGTTCACCTGTAGCGAATAACTGACCAATAGCGATGACATCTTGATAACCTATATGCCATACAGTGCGATTAGCAGAAGCAGGCTCAAGGAAATGAATATGAGTACCAACTAAACCGGCTGGGTGAATCCCCGCAAACTCTTGAACTTGAGCATTAGCGGCAGGAATATCAGCACCAGGAGCCTTACATAAATAAACTTTACCTTGGGTGAGCTTAGACAGCAGCTTCAAACCGTTAGCGAAATCTTCTTTATGTTCATTGATCACAACCGCAGGATCGGCTGCTAGGGGTTGAGTATCGATTGCTGTGACGAAAATCGCAGCAGCTTCAGCATCGATGGCAGGCACCTTACTGAATGGTCGAGTACGAAGAGTGGTCCACAAACCAGATTCGATTAAATTATCTCGAACGGCTTGAGGCTCAATCGCGTCTACGGCGTCAAGGTCATACTTAGCAAAAGTAACCGCTTGGTCACCTTCAACTTCGATAACGACAGACTGCAATACACGCTGTGCACCACGGTTTATTTCTTTAATAGTACCACTAGCCAAAGCCGTATATTTCACGCCAGGGTTCTTCTTATCTTCAAAAAGAACCTGACCTTTTGCCACTTTATCGCCAACCTTAATTTTCATGGTTGGACGTAAGCCAATATACTCTTCACCCAATGTAGCTACGTGTTTAATGGCTGGGCCATTATGGAGAACTTGTTCTGGACTGCCGGTTATGGGCAACTCCAATCCTTTCTTAATTGTAATCATATTCACAAGCACTACGTTTGAAGGAAAGACAATGCGCCGCGTTCCTGCTAAACACCCCCAAATCAAACACAGCACAGGGCGTTGAGCTAGCGCAGACTTATCACAGAAATGCGATCGCAATCACGCTGGTCGCGCGCATTTTACCGCAAATAGCACGCTATCGCCACGAAAATTATGGGTGTTTTACCTAGATCACGGTTTCTTGCTCAAAAATAAAGTAATAACAGACAATTATTCGCCATTTTTTAGTCATTACAACTGAATTTATTTTCAAGAGCCATAGAGTATAGTCTTAATAATTAAGAATTAAATCTAGCGAAAAGTCGAAAAGAGTGAAAAATAACTTAAACTAGCAGTAAGCTGATTAAGCCGATGCTAACTTACAACAAAGATCACATAAAGGCTTGAATATTTTTCAATGTAATTCACTTTTGATGAAAAGACATACTTTCATTACTAACTTGCTACAACACACAAATAAGCATAAAAAATGGGCAGCCTAAGGCTACCCATTCAAACATTCTACAAAGACCAACTTAGGCTATAAACCACCTAAAATTTCATCGCTTAATTTAAGGTCTTGATTGTGATTGACCTTAATACCTGCCTTTAAAATTTCTTCGGCAATGGTTTTCGCCTGCTCAAGTGAGTGCATCTCATAGGTACCACATTGATACTCGTTGAGCTCAGGGATCTGCTCCTGACTTTGAACATCTAATACATCATTCATAGATGCAATCCAAGCAGCGGCCACGTCTGATTCTGATGGAGTGCCAATTAAACTCATATAGAAACCTGTACGACATCCCATTGGCGAAATATCGATAATCTCAACCTTGTCGCCGTTGAGATGATCACGCATAAACCCCGCAAATAGGTGCTCAAGAGTATGAATTCCTCTCTCACTCAAAATTTGTTCGTTGGGAATACAAAAGCGAAGATCAAATACGGTAATAGTATCTCCCTTAGGCGTACTCATGATTTTAGCGACACGTACCGCAGGAGCGTGCATACGAGTATGATCTACAGTAAAGCTATCGAGCAATGGCATAAAAGCACTCCGTTAAACAAAAGCATAATTCTCTGAGCATAGCACCCTTTAATCAGCTTAGTTAATAGCGTAAAAGCCTAATATGAGGGATATTCATGCGAATATCTTAACCAGTACATTTTGGCGAATCAGGCACGTTTTCAAGCTTGTCCCAATCCTCAGGTGTGTAGGTATGCATGGTCAAAGCGTGTAATCCATTAGCAAACTCTTCAGCTAGTGTCTCGTTCACCATACGATGGCGAGCCAATAAACGCTTACCTTCAAACTCATTGCTAACCACAACCAGTTTAAAATGGGTTTCAGAATTTGGCGGCACATGATGATTATGACTCTCGTTAATCACTTCTATATGTGAAGGGGCAAGAGCCTGGGTAATTTTATTGGTGATTTGTTGGGCAATAGACATAAATTTCTCGTTATTCTAGCCAGCAGGCTTGACGACTCTCACTAGGTTGCATCTAGATTTCAACATAAAGGTGTCATCGAGGTGCCAGTGGCTTTACCTTAGATAAATCAAGATTACTGGGATACAGGTCGATTAGCAACTCACAACCTAGTTCCATTCAAAAACAATAAAGCCTAGCTTGTAGCTAGGCTTTATTTATCAAGTTACCGTGGTGAATATACCAGATTAAGCAACGTGCACTCTCACATCGTCACCTATACCTTCGAGTAATTCAATCACACTTTCTGTACTGACATTATCGGGTAATGCAACAGAGAAGCGAGAAGAAAATACCGTATTCCCTAGGCTTGAGACTTGGAAGCGATTCACTTCCATATTATCGACAATCAAATCTAGGTTAGCGAAGATATCATCAATATCTCTTGTCAGCCCAGGTCTGTCGTTACAGTCGAAAATAAGATCGACAGATTTCTCTGGCTCATGGGTTTCACTGAGCGCCTTATCGTAGAAGAACTGCAGTTCACTAAATTGTGCTTCGAGTTCGGCTTTTAGCTTAGCTTCGGCTTCTTCTTCAATAGAAACCTTCATCATAGCTGCAAAACGATCATCTAATTTAACGACTCGGCTAGATAACCACTCGCCACCAAGTTCACGGGTTGCCTTAGCCAACGCCTTAATCAAGCCTGGCGTGACGGGGCCTAAAATGGAAGTAATAAAGATCTTTTTCATAGTAAATTCCTCTTACAGCTAACAAGATGAATAATGCTGTGACAACTAAAATTCCATCTAATGAGCTTAGCAGCATTGTGCCGCATCACACTTTGTATCATGGTAAAAAATCTATCGCTACAGGTTAATCATACTCCGAAAAGCAGAATAATAAAGCGATCTTCACTGAATTTTATTCATATAAATCAAACACTTTATTCAGCACACGCTAAAGCAGCAACAACTAAAGCACGTGAGTCCCCTTACTCTTTTCATTAGCCTTTGTATTGCTTAATAAAAAGCTAAGCATAGAAGTGAGGCACTATCCTTCTAAAGGTAAAGTTTAGCCTAGGCTGCTCGACCTTGAGACGCTTTGGCAGTCCATGTTGCCAACTTTGCTGCATGGGGGCGTGCATAATGAGAAGATCTCCGTCAGCAAGTGCAACCCTATGTTGCTGTCCCGACTCCTTATGTCGAAGCAAAAAGTCACGAGTCGCCCCCAAGGTTACTGACACTATATCAGCGTGAGTCTCTAATTCAGGCTCATCATCACTATGCCAGCCCATATACTCATGACCATTTTGATAGCGATTCACCAATAGCGAGTTATATTCACCACCTAATTCTCTCATTATCTTATGCTTGAGTTTCTGAGCATATTTAGGCCAAGGTAAAGGCACGACTCTTAAGCCCGAATAACAATAATCACAGCCGTTATCACCGAACCAGACCTGACTTCTTGGAATAATGTGCTCCTTACCATACACCTTCACTTTGGGCCGCTCAAAAGGGTAGCAATTCGCCTCCTTCATTAAAGCTTGGCACTGCTGTGAATTAAGAAACTGCCTTATCAAGGTGATAGGAGGTACATGTTCAGTCTCCCTAGGGCATACTTCATGACGCTGAGATTTCTCATCCTTAAGGTTTGCTAACAATTCGAGTTGAGCGTTAATTTCAACCGACATGAATTATCCTTCCCCACTTCATATAGCAGACGTAGCGCTAATTAATATCAAACAAGATAAAGCTCGCATCTTATTCTCTAAGTTTAGCATCGCGAAGGACAGATAAATCTGAGATAATCAGCCTTCGAAATTTTCAGCTCATTAAATAATTTATGACAACTCAGTTCTCAGCCTTAGGCATCCAACTCAACTTAGAACGTTACCCTGCGACCCAAGACTCCAATTTGCAGGCTTGGGATGCGGCTGATGAACACTTAATTAAGCACATACAGGAAAACGCTCAGGGTAGACAGCATACCCTTATCATCAATGACAACTTTGGCGCGCTAACTTGCGCCTTACTTCAACAAGCCAGTTATACTGATAAAATCTGGCACTTAACTGACGCCAAAACAAGCCGTCTCGGTGCCCAAAGCAACCTCAAGCAAAATCAACTCGATATAGAGCAAGTAAACTGGCTCACTAGCCTAGACGAACTCCCCCAAGAAATAGGCTTAGTCATAGTCAAAATTCCAAAAAATTTAACCTACTTTAGCTATCAGCTACGACGCTTATCTCAGGTACTGCCCCAAGGCACACAAATACTTATCAGTGCAAAAGCTAAAGGAATCAATAAGTCATTACTTGCCACAATAGAGCAAGACTTAGGGCCTGCAAACGCAAGCCTGACATGGAAGAAGACACGAGTCATTAGCTGCATCTGTGATGGCAAAGCAAGAAAATTAAAGGGCGATAGCAATTGGCAAGTGCCGGAGTATCAATTGACGATATCCAACAAAGCCAATGTTTTTGCGTCAAATAAACTCGATATTGGCGCCAGAATCATGCTGGAAAACATGCCTCAGGGCGACTTTAAGCAGATTGTCGATCTCGGGTGTGGTAATGGCGTATTAGGTCTTAGAGCGGCGCAATTATATCCACAAGCTCATATTCATTTTGTCGACGATGCCTTTATGGCTAGATCATCGGCCCAGGAAAATTGGCAACTCAATCAGTTGCCAGCCGAACAAGGGCATTTCTATTGGGATGATTGCCTATCGCATCTACCAGCAGATATTGAACCGGATTTAGTACTTTGTAATCCACCATTTCATCAAGGTGAGGCCATTACCGATCATATTGCTTGGCAGATGTTCCTCGATGCGCGCAATCGCTTAAAACCTGGCGGCTTACTTCACGTCGTCGGCAATCGTCACCTTGGTTACCATATTAAACTCAAGCGCCTATTTAAAAACTGCAAGACGGTGGCTTCTAATGGAAAGTTTGTCATCTTACAGGCGCAAAAAAACTAATAAAGCCTAGCCTCGCTAGGCGAGGCTAATTTGCGACATGATGACTTTCTCATTAAAGGCGTGATTTAGATACCTGTTTTTTCAGTTATCGCTAACATGGCCCACATCCCTCGCTTTTCAAGCCCCTATCACAACTTGTAAAAGAGTAGAATAGTTCACTGTAATATTTGAATTAAATCACTTTTTTACTTCAGCCATCTGCTATTCTCAACCTAGATCTACCGTCATTTGCAATTCAAGATGGCTAAGTAGATAGATAAGGGAATCATGATGAACGAATGGCTAATATTTCTTAAGGACAGTCTTATTATTTCCGGAGCTATCATTCTAGCTTTGGCTATCACCCCCGTTTGGAAATTATTTCAGCAACTGCCTAAAACCAAGTTAAGGTTGCAGTGGGGGTTTCTTATTTCACTCATTTTAGTCTTTATTGTGGGTTATCTTGCCTTCTGGCAACAGAGTCAACAAAAGCCTGTCGACATCGAAAGCTTAACCGTGCCTTTTGTATTCTTCTGTGGTTCCATTTTCGTATTGATGGTTAATCATTTATCGCTGAAAACCACAAAGGATATGATGCAAATTTATACCCTTAAGCGCGACTCGATAACTGACCCATTGCTGGGCATTTTTAACCGTAGGTATTTAGATAAGCGTTTAAGTGAAGAGATCAGCCAAGCTCAAAAATATCAACATCCGCTCTCACTGTTTATTATCGACATAGATCATTTTAAGAAGGTGAATGATACCTATGGCCATCAAGTCGGCGATCAAGCATTGCAACATATTGCTAAGCTCGTAAAAAACGCGATTAGAGATTTTGATATCGTTGCGCGTTACGGCGGAGAAGAGCTCGTCGTTATTCTCCCCAAAACAGAACCCTGTGATGGCCATAAGCTTGCGGAAAGATTAAGAAACATCATCGCGACTCAACCTATAAAACTGTCGAATCACAATGATGGTAGTGAATATTCGATTGAAATAACCGCTAGCATAGGCATTACTGGATTAACTCAAAGTAATGCCTTTAATGACGACTTAATTCAAAGCGCCGATAAAGCGCTATATCAAGCTAAACAAGGGGGGCGAAACTTAGTCATGCTCAATGAAAGTCTCGCCTTATCGTCTTAGTGCCAGTTTAAGAAGCTTGTTCTTTCTGCTCTTGAGACCCGTGAGATTGCTGGGTAGAAGAAGCGGGCAATTGCTCCTCCGCCTCAGCGGGCGGAGCTAACACGACTTTAACTCTTTGCTTTAACGTTAGGCCCGATTGAAATAGCTGAGAAAACATATCTCGCCATTCACTAAAGGTTATCACCAGCGGGTTAAAACTATTAACAGGTTTAGTAATACCGTATCTAACCGTCTCTTCCTCTTTAACAAAAGTCCCAAATAATTTATCCCAAATAATCAATACGCCAGCATAGTTCTTATCAATATATTGAGGGTTAACACCATGGTGCACTCTGTGATGCGATGGGGTATTAAAGAGCCACTCTATAGGCCCTAATGTCTTCACCGCTTGAGTATGAACGAAGAACTGCAAACCAAGGTTCAGCAATACCACAAACACCACCCATTTAGGATCAAAGCCAATTATCACTAGGGGTAACCAAAACACCCACATACCAGCAAAGGGATACATAAAGCTTTGTCTAAATGCGGTACTAAAGTTCATATTTTCCGAGCTATGGTGTGCAACATGAGCTGCCCACATCCAGCGCACCCTATGGCTAGCACGGTGGAACCAGTAATAGCAAAAATCCTGCCCTAACATCAGCAGGATAAAAGTCATGGCAGTCATCTCTATATCAAACAAACGCCAATCGAAAAGCCACAAATAAAGATAAGAGATGGCTAAGCCTGTCACTATGTCGGCAAACTGGTGCATGCCAGCCAAAGTAAAATTGCACAGCACTTCTGGTAGGTGATACTTAGCATTAGTGGGCAACCGCCGGCCTCTATCTCCAAGCCACCATTCCAGTAAAATACATACAAAGAATATGGGAGCAAGAACCAGAAGTAACATCTCTGGATGTGCTATCAACGCATTAGAATCCATATCGAATTTTCCTTATTATTATAATTTTATCCGTTACACCCTTGGTAAAGCACTATCCTTCACCGCTACCATTTAGCATAATGGTCTTCACTTAAACCAAGAATATTATTAAGCCTATATAGCTTTCCTTCACTATCAATAATCTCGCCACTATAACGTCCGATAAACTGCCTAAAATTACTCTTCAACACTAGAAGATTAAGTTTCTCTTTTCGGCAATTATTGGGAGTAAAAGTTAAATTAATTCGACCATCATCGGAATAGATACGCCAGGCTTCAGCCCCCTCACCCTTTCGCTTAAAATCAAAATGAACGGGCCCTAGCAGGTGCCGCTCACCATTGATCCAAAATACATTCTCATTCGCACCTGTCTCATTTACACCAGCAGCAAGGTTTAGCCCCATCACACCTTCTTCAATATGAGCATTAATACTTGCCCAGCGCCAACTGGTTTCTCGGCGCATATAACCGGCTGAAAAATCATAGCCAGCTAACGCCTGATTAAGAGGCTGTGGCTCGTGATTAATGGTAAGTTCACCGCTGAGCTTTAAACCATTGTGCTTTTGGGTATAGGTCCAGCCGTTGTAACCACAAGGAGCGCACATCGCCATAGGTAAGCTTAACGGCGAAGGTAGAAGTTTGAGCTTGGCATCAATCCTGTCAGTCGCTAAGGTTAAATGCCACTGGCCATCTTGTATGGTGAAATCAACACTTAGCTTACGCCCGGCAATGCCAGCCTCACCATTTAAAGGAGATTGACTCGTCCGGTAACCAACCCCTAAGGGCCTTAATAAGCTAGATTCTATTAACTCATTGTTCTTAATATCATAGAGATAACAAAAAGCACTACCAAGATACCGAATATCAGCCAGTGCAACGCCAATAACATAGCGAGGAGTGTTAATACAGACAAATTGAAACTGCTTGTAGTGAAAGTGCTTAGCCAAGGCACCTGCAGGCTTATCCATTTCATTGTGATACTGAAAGTTGGCTAAACCTAAGGACTCGATAACGCCATCAAAATGTCCATATTCAGGCAGACCTGTGTGTTTAGAGATTAGACTAAGTGGCGCTTTTTTAGTCAAAAGCCTATTAGCCGCAAGGTGATAATTTTCAGCCAGTTTCACGCATTATTCCTTCAATGGACGAGTCAGTTCATATGTGGAATTTTTACTCTAACGTGATCTGCCCCAAGATAAAAGAGCGCAGAAGCAATATGTAGATAATTTGTTAAACTCTGCTTTAGTTTCGACTTATAACAATGCTCCCCGCTAAGGGAGCATAATGGGAAAATGGGATTTATCTGCACAAAATTAAAAGTGGTAGCTCATGCCATAATTAAAGGTAGTGACTTTAAGTTCATCCATAGGCAAATGTTGAATTTCTAAGTTCAATGCTATGCCACTCTTAAAGGTATATTCCCAACCTGCTGCAACAAAAGCACCGACCCCAGACTCATCATACTCAGTTTTACCATAGGTGAAATCGACATTATGAAAGTTCGCACCTAACTTACCGTAAAAATAGCTATTCTCTGCCGCGTTAAATCTACCGTATCCAGCGAGTTTGATACCTTTGTAATCCACATCGGAAAGGTCATCAAGAACAGAGGCAAACGCACGAGCGATACCAGCAGTCCCGGAATGATGTCCAACTTCAATTCCCCAGTTGTTACTTAACATACGGCGATAATAGATATCTAAAGCCCAATTATCAGAACCATCGTCTATCTCAAGCCCTTGCACCTCAAGATCCTGAGTGCCAAACCCAAGATTTACTCCTACCACATTACTGTTAATTGCTGACGGGACCTCTTCACTCGCCAATACGTTTGCACTCAACAAAAGACCAATAGTTAATAGCTGATACTTCATAATCCATCCTTCAATAACGACGAAGGTCGCATGCTAACATGTTACATTCGTTACAACCTGTACATAGACTTAACATCAGCTACAAGGAACACACATGATTATATTTCTGTTATCCTAGCGGCAACCGTTCATCTTTTTACGACACCATGCAAAAATTAATTTTTATACTTATCAGCCTTGTCACACTCACAGGCTGCTCAGCCAAGATACCAAGTCAAATTGCACTGTCTCCAGAAGCCCCCGCAGTCATCACTCAACAGGGGGAGTTACCGGCACTCAAGATTCAAACCATAGATACACGTGCTGCAAATTTCATTGTTCGTTTTGACCGCGAAGAGAAAGCTGCCAAACTTATTAGCCCAGCCATTCCTCCTCGAGTCCAGTTAGAAAAGCTATTTAATCAAGGCTTTATTCAGTCAGGCTATTCCCTCAACAGCAACTCAAGCACAAAACTGAGCCTACAGATTGAGTCCCTCATTTCAAATGTAACTGAATCTAGCTTTGAGCATCTTGCGGAGCATAGAATTGTTATCAAGGTCATTGCAGATAATACTGAGCGAAAACTCACTAAATATTATCGCGCTACCGGCACCTTAAAGGGACCGCTAAGTATAGATGTGGCGGCCATCGAACTTGCGCTCAATCAGCTCCTAAGCGAGCTGACAGGCAACATCATCAACGATCCTGAACTCAACCAATTTCTACAGCAAAAATAATAGAGGAACTCATTATGTTGCGTTGGCTTAATGCCGCACTATTACTAGCGGTTAGCTTTGTCACTCAAGCAATTGATATTCAAAAAAACACCCTGTATCCAAAGGTAGAACTGGACACCAGCATGGGTAAGATAGTCGTAGAACTAGATAGAACCCGCGCACCGATTACCGTCGATAATTTCCTTACCTATGTCGTTAGGGGCGATTATGACAATACGCTGTTTCACCGCATCATCCCTGACTTTGTTGTTCAGGGCGGAGGACTAAGCCCAAAACTTGAAGAACTGCCTGAGCTTGAGCCGATTGTTAATGAGTCAGGAAATGGTTTATCAAACAGCATGGGAACTATTGCCATGGCCAGAGACAACACGCCTCATTCGGCCACTCGCCAGTTCTACTTCAATGTTGGCGAAAACAACCGTCTCGATCCCTCTAGCCGCCGTTGGGGCTATGCCGTATTTGGTGAAGTCATCGAAGGTATGGAAGTACTCAATGCAATGGCACTCGTCGAAACTGGCGAAAATAGCACCCTGAGTTGGCCTGATTTTCCAGT
Organism: uncultured Shewanella sp.; assembly: GCA_947503555.1. Classification (GTDB taxonomy): domain Bacteria; phylum Pseudomonadota; class Gammaproteobacteria; order Enterobacterales; family Shewanellaceae; genus Shewanella. The sequence continues at coordinate 31,749 of CANNEE010000005.1, read as the reverse complement.
GAAGGATGTCATACTAAAAAAGGCCACTTTATTGCCTCGAGAGTAGTCAATCAGTTTTACTAGAACACTCTTTTTACTAAAGTCGAGTAAAAAGCCTAATTTATTTGCCTATACTGAAAACGCAAATAATAAAGGAGGCGAACGATGACACCCAATCAGTTCATCGATAATAAAGCGCCCCAGTTGGCTCATTATGGCAAGGCAATGCTCAGTGGTAAGCTCGACTTTAATGAGATCCATCTATACCTATGGGACACCTTAGAAGAGTGGCAACAGGTTAACGCTCAAGGTGATGCGCAAAGTGATATGGAAAGAGTGTTCTGGCATTTACTACACACTATAGATAGTTGGCCAGGTTATATGATTAGAGGTAATCAAGCTCTGAGAAAACAGTTTGATCAGTGTTGTGATTATCTATATTTAGGAGGCACACCTCCTATTGGCTGTATAGGAATTAGGCCCTAGCTGCTTGATAAACTGAAATAGCCCAGCTTATGCTGGGCTATTTATTATTCAACCTAAACTTCCAAGTTTATTCCTCACTTGAATCAAGAGACTAAGCTGCGTAAGCTGAGCCAAATAGCTCTCTCGCAAGCGATAGGGAACCACCAGCTTTGCTCAATAAACTTCTTGCTCCTTTATCTGTCTACTGCCATAAGCGGGTACTTGTTTTACTTCTTTTAGGCTTTTCTGCTGGCCTGCCTTTAATGCTGGTGTTTTCAACCCTCTCTTTTTGGCTAAGGGAAGCAGGAATTGACAGAACCGCTATCGGCTATTTCAGTTGGATAGCGCTAGCTTATGCTTTCAAATGGGTTTGGTCACCATTAGTCGACCGCATGTCACTGCCTATATTAAGCCGCTTACTCGGGCGTAGACGTTCCTGGATGCTACTGGCACAAGTACTATTAGTCATTGCAATAACTGGCATGGCGCTAAGCGATCCACTTGAAGATCTCAATCATCTGGTGATCTTCGCATTAATGGTAGCCTTTGCATCAGCCACTCAAGATATCGTTATCGATGCCTTTCGTATCGAATCAGCTCCAGAGGGTATGCAAGCGGCACTCGCTGCCGCTTACCAAGTGGGATATCGCAGCGCCATGATTATGGCAACGGCTGGTGCGCTCACCATAGCGGCTTGGGTTGAACCTAGCGATTCTGGCTATCATCTCGCCTCTTGGCAACTGGCTTATAGTGTGATGGCAGGACTCATGTTTATCGGTATTCTCACCACGCTTTTTAGCAAAGAGCCACAGGTTGATACCAAAAGCGTGGATACTGCTGAAGCCGAGTTAAAAGCTAAACTGGCTCATCAGTACCCCAAAGCGATAGCAGGCCTGTTTTCATGGGTCTATACCGCTAGTGTTTTACCCTTTATCGATTTTTTTAAGCGCTTTGGCAAAAGTGCACTGCTTATTCTGCTGCTTATCTCCTGCTACCGCATCTCAGATATTGTCATGGGCATTATGGCCAATGTCTTTTATGTGGATATGGGGTTTGCCAAGGATGAAATTGCCTATATCAGTAAAATCTATGGCCTTATCATGACACTCGTAGGCGCCGCTTTTGGTGGTGTGCTTTTAGCAAGGTTTGGCACCTTGAAAATTCTGTTTCTAGGGGCTTTATTGGTTGCTCTGACTAATCTGCTATTTGCCTGGCAAGCGGTTGTAGGCTACCACGTGCCTATGCTAACAGCGGTAATTTCAGTCGATAACTTTAGCGCAGGGATCGCAACGGCTGCCTTTATCGCTTACCTATCGAGCCTAACGAGCAGTGGCTACAGCGCCACCCAATATGCGCTGCTTTCATCCATCATGCTGCTCTTTCCAAAGTTTATAGCTGGTTTCTCTGGAGCCTATGTTGACAACTTTGGCTATGTAAACTTTTTTATCGGTGCCAGCCTTATCGGGTTTCCTGTGCTGATACTCATTATGCTAGTTGCCAAGTACACGCCTAAAGCATCAACGACAGACACTGACTCGACAGCCAAATCTGGCGTTACAGAAACCTAGGACATACACATAAAAAAGTGAAGCCATCGGCTTCACTTTTTATTAATAACTTAATTCAGAATTAATCTCTAAAGTTATTAAACTGAAACGGCTGTCCTAAGTCAGCTTCACGTACTAATGCCATCACAGCCTGCAAATCGTCACGCTTCTTACCTGTAATACGCACAGAGTCGCCTTGAATCGCTGCTTGCACCTTAATCTTGCTATCTTTGATTTTCTTAACCAGTTTCTTTGCAACTAGGAATTCAATACCTTCTTTAAACTTTGCTTTAATTGAGAAGGTTTTACCACTGTGCACCGCTTTCTCATCCACTTCCATCGCAGCAGGATCAACATTGCGCTTACTCATCTGCATACGCAAAATATCGACAAGCTGTTTACATTGAAAGTCATCTTCAGCGGTAAGCGTCACTTGGAAGTCTTTATATTCAATGCTGGCATCGACGCCTCTAAAGTCAAAACGACTAGATAGCTCACGTCTAGCGTTATCAACTGCGTTTCTCAATTCGACTTCGTTGACTTCAGATACAATATCAAAAGATGGCATTTCACACTCCTAGTACAATAATCTGCTCTAGTGTACTTGCCACGGCAAAACCATTGCAATCGTGAATATCACAAATCCAAAGGCCTAACTGAACCTTTACTTAAGGACACATAAATCGCTAATGACTTTGACTGATGATTTACTTATGATGACAAAAATACTTTAAAGCAGCCCAGTTTGATTAATATACAAAACATCGCACGTTTAGCATTGGTGTTTGCCATTCTCATCATTAGCTATTTAGTTTTCTCTCGCCCTAGCTACCCTCAAGGCATACCTCACCTTGATAAGGTAGGACATTTGGTGAGCTTTTTCGGCTTAACCCTGCTCAGCTTTTTGGCTTTTAGACCTAAATGGTATTTAGTGGCTGTATCTCTAGGTGCTTATGCACTGCTGATAGAGCTCATCCAGTCCACTCTCCCCTATCGCAGCGCATCTACTGCTGACTTTGTCGCCGATATGTTAGGGGTTGGTTTGTTCTATGGCTTGCTTTGGCTATACCGAAAATATCGTCAGATAAAATCAAGGAGTAACACTCCTTCAACTCAATACAGCACAGAAATCGATAAATGAATCCAATTGCCATTCTTGGTGCTGGCGCCATAGGCCAGCTTATTCATAGACAACTTGTAGATGCCAATCTAAAGGTAAGCATGCTCGCCCGCTCAGCGAATGCAAATAAACAGCTTAGCTTTACCCCACTGAATCAAGCTGACGCTATCGAATATGTCGTCGATTGGCATCAGGTATCTAGCGCTCAGCAGCTTAGCTTAGATAAGGTTGAGCTACTCATAGTTTGCGTCAAAGCCTATCAGGTGATACCAGCCCTGACGCCTCTTTTGAATAGCTTAAATTCCCAATGCAACATTCTACTACTCCACAATGGCATGGGGCCACATCTAGCGCTCGCAGAACTGCTCAAACAAAAGGAAAAAACACAGATTGGTTTAAGCCTAGGCACCACATCCCAAGCAGCATTGAAGCTTAATGCACATGCTATTAAGCAAACGGGTAACGGGCTCACTCAGTTCGGGCATTTCTGCGGCCCTAAGCTTAATGAACAACACAAGCAGCAAATACTGCAAGCTATACCCAACAGCAAATGGCTCGATGACATCATTCAAGCTCTGTGGCAGAAACTCGCCATCAATACAGCCATCAATCCGCTGACCGCGATTCATCAATGTAAGAATGGTCAGTTGGCATCTGACCAGTATCACACCCAAATAGCTCAAGTCGTGTCAGAACTAGTGCAAGTTGCTCAAGCGGAAGGAGTGCATTTAGATAGACAGGCATTGATAGAGCGTGTTTACCAAGTCATCTCACTGACTGCAGAGAACTTCTCTTCTATGCACCAAGATGTTAAACATGGACGCCAAACGGAGATTTTAGCGATTAATGGCTATGTATGCCAAAGGGCGAAAGTTCACAATATAAAGGTGCCAGAAAACGAAGCATTAATGAATGAAGTCATAGCACTATGACTAACGAAGTAAACTATTTTTACTGGCTCGGCGATTAAAGGTATTAAGGCTCTGTGCCATTTCTTCTCTACGACGCTGACAAGCAATACAAAGCTTAATGCCTTTAAGGGCATTTCTACGACTTTCAGGAATAAGTTCTTCACACTCCTCACAAAATAAAGCGCTTTCTTCTAGGGATAAACCCTCTCTCACCTTTGCAACAGCATCAAAGATGCTGTCATCAATTTGTGATTGAATCGCGCCATCTTTCGCCCAGCCACTTGCCATCTTGCCCTCTTTTTTCTATGGACTATGTACATTCTTAAGCTATCTTTGATTTTGCTCTAGCGTGAGCTTTACTCGACACCAGCCAATAGGTCACTCCAAGGGCGATAATCACAAATGCCGAGGCCCAAATATATGTCGCTTCCGTCTCTTTAAAATCTAATACTATAATCTTTCGAGAAATGGCCATGAGTGCAGTGGCGATAACCACTTTTACATGAATGATTTCTTCCTTTAAATAAATCGTTATGTTTTGAAAAATCTCAATAGCGATCAATACCGCAAGAAATGAGCTAAATACACTCAAAATATCCTGCATATCCATCAGGCCGTAGGGTGGAGTAATAATTTGCAAGAACAAAATCCTGCCTACATCAATCACTCCCCACAGAATCACTAATGTCATTAATACCGCCAGGGCCCTAACAGCATAATGTATTATGTGCCCCATACTATTAATCACTGATTCTTGATCAATTTTTTCCACCATCTTCTCCTTAACTCTGACTAATGACTACAACCATTAAGTAACCAAGAATCATCATTATATTTAAGACAAATAGAAAGATAATCACCCTACCAGATAAAACACTGTTACTATAAGGTAATAATGTGTGAGCTTAGGGGCTATTAAGATTCAGTAAGCGAAGCTTGCTTATCGGCTAACTCCTTCTCTGAAGCAAGGGAGGTTAACGCTAGTCGAAATAATTGCTGATTCTCACCTTCATTTATTCGACGACTCTGATAAGACTCCCCATGTTTTTGAGCCAAGGAAAGCATCAAGTCGCTCAAGCTCATATCATGGCCGATTGACGCACTTAACATACCTGAAGGGGTTAATTCCGCATTTTCAACCTTGTTTTTTTGCTCCTCAAGTGCGTAAAGGTAAGCTTTTGCCTTACCCTGCTGAGCACTATCTAGTAACTCAGCTAGAAGCTGCATTTGGTCGAGTAGATAATTTGCCTGTTCTTGTAGAGATATACATTTTCCGTTTTGACACAACACGGCTTCAGGGTCTCTCCCTGCTGCAATCACCCGAGAAAGGTTGCCATCAATTTCATTTTGCTCTTTTGACCCAATACAAGGACTTTCGCTTAAAAGGCAATAGAGCAAAAACATATCTAGAAATCTTATTTGCTCCTCATTCAGCCCAAGCGGTAAGAAAGGGTTAATATCTAAAATACGAACTTCCACATATTCAACACCACGGCTTCTTAATGCTTGATTTGCACTCTCACCGAAACTCGGTATTTGCTTAGGACGGATCTGACTATAGAACTCGTTTTCAATCTGTAACAGATTACAATTAAGTTGCTGTTGCCCCAATTGTGCGGTTCCATCAATTTCTTCGTAATCTGAGTAGTGAAGTGCAAGGCCCTTGTTGAGATCGTTAAGATAAGTGCTAAGACTGTCAAAGCGGATATTGAGCTTGGACTGAGCTTGGCTCTGATAACCTAGGTCACTCATTCTTAGAGAAGTCGCGTAGGGTAACCCTAAAGTATCCTTTCCTATATAACTTAAGGAGTGACGGTCAGAATCGACAAAGCTGACATCGGCTCCAGGAGACGCACCGAATAGATAACACAATAACCAGGAATGCCGATTAAAATTCCTCATCAAAGCGAAATATTGAGAAGATATATATGCTTGCTTCTCCTGTTGTGTTTGCCAGCAGTGAGAGAACGTTTGCCAAAATGCTTCAGGCACAGAAAAGTTAAAATGAATACCAGATATAGATTGCATGGTACGCCCATATCTATTCGCCAAACCTAATCGGTAAATATGTTTAGTTTGGCCCTCGAATGAACTGCCAAAGTGGGCAATCTTAATCTCATCAGCATGGTTAAAATGACACGGCATACTTCCAGGCCAAATCAGCTCACCATCAAGATGAGAAAACACGTGAGCATGAAGTAACTCAAGCTTATCCAAACTTGCATCAACACTAGTAGTTGCATCAGTAATCAGTTCTAACTGCGCCTCAGCAAAGTCAATTGTAATATTAGGGTGTGTAAGCGCAGCGCCTAAAACTTCTGGATGCTTGGTTTGAGCAATTGTCCCCTTGGGTGTTACACGTAACCCTTCCTTTTCAATCCCACGCTTAAACTTTGCAATTTCAGACAACTGACTTGATGACTTGAGCATTTGAACTAGCTGATACAACTGGCGAGACAAAGTGAAAATCCTTAGTAACCTAATAGCAAGTTAAGAATAAATATCATCTCCTAGCTGCTACTTTATAAAAATATACACAGGCTATTTTACCTTTCGCTTATCTATTGATAATTGCCTTTACAAGTAAAAAGCTTTTACACATGAGTAATAATAAAGTCCAAGTGCTTTACCTAAACTTGCGGCTTCACCCTTTAGTTAACAAGCCTCCTTCGATAGTTCAGCATTTTCGCCCATGAATTATTACTCACCTGTAAAAGTAATTTTATATTTAGGGCAATTATCATAATTTCTTAACTGAACAATAATCCCCACAAACTTAAAGCCATTTAAGCAATGGCTCATGAGTAAATCAGGCTATAGGAAGTAATTAGGAGTAATCAGGTGACAAATATTGTTGTAATCGGTGGCGGCGCAGGAGGCATGGAACTACTAGGAAAAATCGGGAATAAGCTAGGGAAGTCAGGTAAAGCAAATATTACTCTTGTGGATCTTTCCAGCCATCATATTTGGAAACCTTTACTGCATGAACTGGCCGTTGGAAGTTTAGATGAAGGACTAAATGCTGTCGATTACAGAGTTCATGGTTCTAAAAACGGCTATAAATTTGAACAAGGCGCCCTAGTAGGAATCGATCGTACACAGCGCACCATAACCTTAGCGCCACTAACAGATCGTAATAACAATGAAATTTTACCTCAACGCCAGCTGAGCTATGACTATTTAGTTATAGGCATAGGAGCAGTTACCAATGACTTCGGTATTCCAGGCGTACGTGACTATTGTGAATTTCTTGATTTAACAGAACAAGCAATGAATCTGCGCGAAAAAATACTAAATCGTTTTCTTCAGCATGCAAAGCAGCCTGAGCTCGGAAGTTTTAAAATCACCATTGTTGGTGCAGGCGCAACTGGCACTGAGATAGCGGCAGAAATGCACCATGTTGCAGATCTTTTAGAAGGTTATGGCTATAACATAGATGATAACTTACTGAAAATTAATTTAGTGGAAGCCGCAGACCATGTTATGCCTGCATTAAAGAAAGCCTGCTTGTATGAAGCAGTAGATGAGCAGTTAAGGCAGCTTGGTGTTAACGTAATGACAAATACACTCGTTACTGAGGTAACCGCAGAAGGAATGCATACTAAAGATGGGCAGTTTATTGAATCAGATATGATGCTATGGGCAGCTGGAGTCAAAGCCCCAGAGGTCTTATCCTCATTAGATCTTGAAGTCGATAAAATGAACAAACTCATGGTCAAAGCAAACTGCCAAACCACGAGTGATGAACGCATATTTGCCTTTGGAGACTGTGCAGCTTGCCCTCAACCCGATGGCAGTTTTACCCCTGCTAGAGGACAAACGGCTAGACAAATGGCATTACTGACAGGTGACAATATTATGCGCCTTTTAAAGGATCCTAAAGCGCAACTAAAAGACTACCTTTATAAGGATTTAGGTGCCTTTGTGAATTTATCTAAATTCCATACTGTAGGTAATATGTTCTCCTATCTAGGTGGAGGCTTAGCTATCAAGGGTTGCCCGGCTCGCTTTGTTTACACCACTTTATACCGTCGCCATATGCTAGCCCTTCATGGACTAACCAAAGGCTCTTTGCTGATAGCTTTAAATGGCATCCATTGCTGGTTACGACCAAAGCTCAAACTTTGGTAAGTGAACTTATAAAACCAGAGCCCTTTTAACCTTTAAAAGGGCTTACCAAACTCATAACACCCACAGTTCTCATATCTCCGCATTTTCACCAGCAAGTGATAAAGCTCCCTAACTAAACATCTTTCAAATTTAATCTCCTCACCGCGCTTTATGATTTATTAGCTAATTTGACAGCTTAAAAGTTTGAGAAAATGTTAAATTTATGAGTAATATAGTTAACACGCTTTCATAGAACACTCTTCTTATTACGCTTTTATCTTTGAAAGTGGCAATAACAACAAACAAAAACAAAGGTGCGGCACCTAGTGACTAGCACCGATAACAAATTGGTTGGAGACAAGCATGAAACGAGAACAATGGAACTCCCGAGTGGGATTTATTCTCGCGGCAGTCGGCTCAGCAATCGGCCTAGGAAACATCTGGCGTTTCCCCTATATGGCCTATGAAAATGGAGGGGGAGCTTTCTTTATCCCTTATCTGTTTGCCATGATATCCGCTGGTATCCCTTTTATGATTATGGAATTTAGCCTAGGCCACAAGCTCAGAGGCGCTGCACCTAAGGTATTTTCACGCCTAGGCGGCAAACTTGAATGGCTAGGATGGTTTCAAGTCTTTATCGCCTCTGTCATCGCCGTCTATTATGTGGCCGTGATTGCATGGGCACTCTCCTATTTAGGCTTCTCCTTCAGCCAGAGCTGGGGCACCGACACCAACGCCTTTTTCTTCAATGAGTACCTAAAGCTTGGAGAAAACTCCCCGACTAACCTAGGTGATTTTCAAGCTCATATCGTGCTACCTATTGCCATTGCTTGGTGTATCACCTCACTGGCAGTGTTTACTGGCGTAAAAGGCGGTATCGAGCGTGCAAGCAAGGTGATGATGCCACTGCTGTTTATTATGGTTATCGTCATCATTGGTCGTATCATAGTGCTACCGGGCGCACTCGATGGTCTGAATTACCTGTTTGAACCTGACTTTAGCAAGCTACTCGATGCCAAGGTTTGGTCAGCTGCCTATGGTCAAATCTTCTTTAGTCTGAGCGTTGGTTTTGCCATCATGCTCGCCTATTCAAGCTATCTACCAGAAAAGTCAGATATTAGTAATAATGCCTTTATGACGGTACTGATCAACTGTGGTTTCTCCATCACTGCTGGTATCCTGATTTTCGGTATCCTTGGCTATATGGCTGCTGAGCAAGCTAAACCTCTTACCGAAGTGGTCTCCTCTGGTGTGGGTCTAGCTTTTGTCACTCTGCCCGCCGCCATTAACCTATTACCCCTACCCGAGATAATGGGACCGCTGCTATTCCTCGCCTTAGTCGTTGCAGGTTTAAGCTCCCATATCTCTATCGTAGAAGCCGTCATTTCAGCCATTATCGATAAACTTAACTGGTCCCGTAAGAAAGCTGCCACTTTAGTTTGTGGTTTTGGTTTTATTATCTCTATGGCCTTTGCGACCAATGGTGGCCTATTGTTGCTCGATCTGATCGACTACTTTATTAATAACATCGCCTTATTAACTAGTTGCCTGATTGAGTTAGTGATCATTGCCTGGCTATTTAAAGTGGCCGATGTTCGAGACTATGTGAATCAATACTCAGAGGTTTCGATTGGCAAGTGGTTCGAGATCTGTCTAAGGTTTGTCAGCCCTATCATGTTAGCTGTCATTTTAGTCAATAACTTAATGACTACCATAAATGAAGGTTATGGCGGCTATCCTATGTTTGACCAGCTTATTCTTGGCTGGTGTCTAGTCGCGACCATGTTAGGTGTCGCCTTTATTATTAACCTTGTCACCTTAGGTAAAGGTAAGGAGCAATTATCATGAGTACAAGCGCCATCATTATGATGCTTTTCGGACTAGGTGTGACTTGGGGCGGTGCAGCTTACTGTATCTCTATCGCGATGAAACAGGCACAGCAAAAGCAAGATAGTTAATCCTTCATTTCTCATCAACTTAACAACAAAAAACGCACTCCATTGAGTGCGTTTTTTATTTCAAGCATTAGGTTTAACCTAGCTCTTCATCGTCGTCATAATCCCAAGCGGCTTCTTCACCTTCTTGGGCTTCTTTAGCTAGTGATGCTGCTAGAGCTTTAGCCTCAAGAGCGAGCTCTCTTTGCTGACGTTTGACTGCTTTACGCTCATTTCGCTGGCCTTGGTTAGCTAAAAACTGAGCCAACTCAGTTTCTGCCCAAGCCTTAGCTTCTGATTCACTTGCAAAACCATCTTGGAACTTTGAAACCTTAGTTTTACGGGCCGATACACGGCGAACAATCTCTGCTTTCCAGCTAGTCTCTGTTTGGCTTATTAGGCTCTCATACTTCTTTGTCATTATCTTCTCTTACTCGATAGCCCCATATTCAGAGCCAAACAAAATTAGGTGCGCAAGAGTACCACTCAAGGGCAAAAAACAAAATGACTTATATGGCAACCAAGCAAAAAATTATCCACTCCACATCACCATCACAGCGGCAATGCCGATAAGCAGTAAGCCAGCGAGGTCGTTAAACTTCACTTTCTGCTTTAGATAAAAACGCCCTACGAGCAAGGTAAAGAGGATCTCAACTTGGCCTAAGGTTTTCACATAGGGCACAGTCTGCAAGGACATAGCGCTAAACCAGCCAATAGAACCTAACGCGCTAAATAGGCTAGTCATAAACACTAACTTAGGACGCCGCCATAAACTTAATAAACTGCTCGGCTCTTTAAATATTAAGAAACCAACCAAAATGAGGGTCTGCAAACTAATAACTAACAGCAGTACCCAAGCCGCACTATGGGGAAAGAGTAAGCCAGAGCTGATACTCGCCTGTCTGATCCACAAAGATGTCAGTGCAAATGCGCTACCACAAGCAATACCGAGTAACAGAGTATCTAAGGAAATATCAGTCAACTTACCTCGACTAGACATGAGGATCACAGCAATAGCACCGATAACAACGCCGCCCCAACCGAGCAGACTCAGTTGAGTGCCAAAGAAAATGGTGCCTAAAATCGCCGCCATCAAGGCTTCACTTTTAGCAAGCCCGACACCTATGGCAAAATTTCGCTGTTTAAACAGCCTCACCATTAGCGCAGTAGCAAGGATCTGCATAATAGCGGCAGCAAAAATATAGCCAACAAACTCTCCCTGCCACTCAGGAAGCTCAGCATCTCGCCAGTAATAAAGCAACGTCAAATAAAGCGCCGCTATCGGCGCAGCCCACAAAAAACGCGCTAGGGTTGCCCCTAGGGTACTTACCTCTTTAGCTAGCTGTCCCTGTAATGCATTGCGCCATGACTGCATGGCAGCAGCCATAATGGTAAAAGCTATCCATAAATAAGCCATTAAAAGAATCTCACCACAGCGCCAACACTCGACGCTGAGAATAAATATCGCCAAACAAAAAGCCCCGAGATAACTCGGGGCTAATAACGCTTTTACTTGCTGGTATCGATTGGGTCGAAAGATTTCACTAAATCATCAACAGCCTTCATCTGAGAGAGATAATTCTCTAGCTGAGCTAAAGGTAATGCACATGGGCCGTCACACTTAGCGTTGTCAGGATCAGGGTGAGCCTCAATAAATAGGCCTGCAATACCTAATGCCATACCGGTTCTTGCCAGCTCGGTTGCTTGCGCACGACGGCCACCAGCACTGTCACTACGACCACCAGGACGTTGTAGAGCATGGGTGGCATCAAAGATAACCGGATAGCCCGACTGCTTCATTTCATCCATACCTAACATATCAACGACAAGGTTATTGTAACCAAAGCAGCTACCGCGCTCACAAAGAATGATTTCATCATTACCCGCTTCATTAAACTTAGTAATGATATGACGCATTTCATGGGGCGCTAAGAACTGAGGCTTCTTAACATTAATGATTGAGCCTGTTTTTGCCATGGCCACAACCAGATCGGTTTGACGCGCAAGAAAAGCTGGCAGCTGAATAATATCAACCACATCGGCCACTGGCTGACACTGATGAGGCTCATGTACATCGGTAATGATAGGTAGATTAAAAGTGGATTTGATCTCTTCAAAAATCTTTAACCCTTCATCCATGCCAGGACCACGGTATGAGTTAACCGAAGAGCGGTTAGCCTTATCGAAAGAAGCCTTAAACACATAAGGAATGCCTAATTTCTGAGTCACCTCGGTATAGGTTTCAGCAATCTTCATCGCTAAATCTCGCGACTCTAGTACATTCATACCACCAAACAGCACAAATGGCTTGTCATTGGCAATCTCGATATTACCTAAGTTAATCGTCTTATGATCCATAATCACTTCTCTCTCAAAAGGCTCGCTCAAGGCAAGCAAATATTAAAATTCTTAAGGGCGACTAATTTACAAACTGTAAGAACTGACCACATAGCCATGCCATATAGGTACCCACAGCATAGCCAAATACTGCCAGTAGTACACCTACAGGTGCCAGCGATGGGTGGAATGATGCTGCCACCACAGGAGCCGATGCCGCGCCACCTACGTTAGCTTGGCTTCCCACCGCCATATAGAACAGGGGCGCTCTAATAATCTTAGCGACCAATAACATGAGACCTGCGTGCACTAGCATCCACACTATGCCCACGACAAAATAAACTGGCGTTTCGGCAATCTTAGTCACATCCATATGCAGACCAATGGTCGCCACCAGAATATAAAGGAAAGCCGATGCCACTTTAGATGCGCCGGCAGCTTCTAAGTGTCTAACTGGGCTAAAGGATAAACCTAGGCCAATAGTCGTCACTATCACCACTAGCCAGAAGAACTTAGATGTTAAGCTATATTGTGATGTCCAAGGATAATGCTCTTGGAAAAATGGCCCGAGAAAATCGGCGCAGAAATGAGCCAGACCAGTCACACCAAAGCCAATAGCCACCATTAACATCAAGTCACGGGTCATTGGAATACGAGCATTTTCTGCGTGATACTGCTCAACGCGGTTTTTCAAGCGCTCGATTGCACTGGTGTCGGCACCGGTTTTAGCATCTATCTCTTTGGCTTTTGACGCCATAAACAGAAGTACTGCCATCCAGATATTGGCGACAATCACATCGACGGTCACCATCACAGAGAAGATATCACCGCCAACACTATAGACCTCTTTCATCGCAGCTTGGTTGGCCCCACCGCCAATCCAGCTACCCGCAAGCGTTGTCATACCACGCCATACGGCCTCAGGCCCATTGCCACCAACAGCTTCTGGTGCAAGAACCGATAACACGAGCAGCGCAATCGGCCCACCGATAACGATCCCTAAGGTTCCCGTTAAAAACATGATAATCGCTTTTGGCCCTAGCCCAAGAATCGCCTTGAGGTCGACACTTAAAATCAACAGCACCAAGCAAGCAGGTAATAGATAACGTGACGCGACGAAATAGAGCTGGGATGCGTGACCATCGATCACCCCAAAAGTATTCATCAAAGAGGGTAAAAAATAACACAGTAGCAGTGCTGGAATATATTTGTAAAACCCTCGCCAAAATGGGTGCATACTTGAATTGGTATAAAATACAAATCCAAGAATGACCGCTAAAACCCCTAAAGCGGTGGCATCATTTGTAATTAAGGCGGTATTTGTCATACTGTCTTAGCTCCCTTCCCAATTTACTTTAGCTTTTAAATATTTGTTTTTATTTTTAGTAAGTTATTTAGAATTGATACTTATCTTATTATTATATTCAGCCCACAATTCACAGTGTAATTGCAAGGCTAGGTACAAAAAAAGACAGCCTGCACACTATAAGCAAGCTGTTCTTTATTCAATTCTATTGCGATAGATTAGTGATACACTTCACTATGCTCATCTAACTCTTTGAGTTGCATTTTGACTAGCTCAATCACAGGGTCGTGTGGACTGTTATCGACAAAATGCTTTAGATCATCGGCCGCCACTTTAATACACCCAAGCTGTTGGGCAATAAAAGCACGCTCACGATTAAGATAAACATCATCCTGGTGCCACTGCATCAGCAAGTTACAGCACTCCATCGCTTGCTCAAATTTGTGAGCCACAATACAAGCGGCTTTTAGCTCATGCAACATACGGGATATTAGACGCTTAACAGTGGCAGGCTTAAGGTATTTCACCTTCATCTTAGCCGCATTACCCAACTCACCGCGCACCAGAACATGTAACTCATGCTTAGTCAGATCTTTTCCTGTTAAGGGATCGATATACCTAGGTTTACCACTTAGGCGTGAGCAAAGCACAGTATGGCCAGGCAGTAACATGGCTTCGAGTGTCAGGTCCAACTGTTTAGCAAGTAGAATCAATACCGTCGCTAGAGTAGTACTATTGCCCTGTCGGCTCGTAATGCACATACCTAGATCTGCGGCTTCGACACTATAGTAGTCCTGCTTAACCGAGAAACCTAAGTCTTGATAAAACCACTTTAATAGGCCTTCTAATCTTTGTTGCTGATCCACCACATAGTGGCTGAGCACAGAGCCAGCAAGCTCAAGCCAAGCCCACTCGGTTACCTTCTTTTGGGAAAAACCTAAGTGCTGGTTCAGCTCAAGTGCGGTTTCAGGCAGTTTTATCGAGTCTGTCATTTGATACGTATGCATTAACTTTAAATTCTAATTACCACTTAAAAACAAGGTTACTCAGCATTATCCAAGTAAGACAGCAGACTTAAATACTGCAATCTTACCCACATAAATCACCCAACCTAGAGCACCAAAGAAAGCAAACATCTTAAAGAAAGTGTTTTGATTCTTACGCATTGCCATTACGCCTAACAGAATATAGGCAGCAACACCGGTGATCTTCTCGGTTAGCCATGGGTCAACAAAAGGATATTGCTTAATTAAGAAGCAAAGCATTAAACCTGTAAGCAATAAAAAGGTGTCGACTACATGGGGCGCAACCTTAAAAAATTTCTTTTGCATCAATGGAGAGTTACGCATATGCAGAGCAAAGCGAACAATAAAAAACAGCACACTGGTTGCAACAAACAACATATGAGTATGCTTCACATAGGGATATAAACTGTAGATAAATTCCATGATGTTACATCTGTTTTACTAACAAAGGCGCTAGTGTACCTTATCCATGCTCAGTTATACCAATCCAATTGAATGTCTAGCATCAAAACTGCTGTACAATCATACAAACACTGGAATAAAACAACTGAACTAAGACCAATACCAAGCCGATCCTCACTCACAAGGGAAATGACACCTGTTTCGTTCGCTGAGCCTGAGAACTCGCTTGACTCAATGCTATTATCCAAGTCGCAAAAACACTAAGCTAGTCAGTAAAAATCAATTAAGCTCTTTCAAAAGAATCAAGGAAATCTAACGATGTCACAGCCAGCGCAAGCCTTAACTATCCTTGAGGATGATTCAGAAGCGTTTGCAAATCTGATTAAACAGAAGATCGCCAAGTTGATACCAATCGCACTAAATATGTGATCATTCAGCGGGAATTCAACACTTCGTAGGCAAGGCAGATGATAGATGTGAATAGTTGTTCTATTTCGAAAGCATCTAACACAGCATACGAGGTGTTGAAACCCGCCCTGTGGGAGTCTCTCAGACGTTTCACTTCTGTGTTGCATTGACTTAAAAGGGAATAACCATTCTTGCATCAATGCGCCTTAAATTGAAAAGCCTGAGAGGCTCTGAATTGAGCAGATATTTAGTTAGATTGATATGATTGGCAACATTGGCCCGAAGTGGAGCGTCTTCCCCTTGGCTTAAAGCTCTGTGATAAGGATGGCCGTGTGATAGCTGGCATTACAGGCAGAAGCTTTGGTCATTGGCTGCTTATCGATAATTTTTGGGTCGATGAGCAGTGTCGCGGTAAAGGGCTAGGTAAACAGTTACTATCACAAGCAGAGGCTATCGCCAAAGATAGAGGGTGCAACAAGGTGCTACTCGATACCCTAGAGTTTCAAGCGAAACCTTTTTATGAAGCTATGGGCTATCAGGTTCAGTGGACTCAAAATCACTACCCCCTCACTGGATGCAAATACTTTATGATTAAAAATCTTGCCTAATTGTATTTTCCCACTTTTAGCCGGACATTAAGACTCTTAAGGTCGATCAAAGTCATTGGCGGCATAGGCAAGCACAACACTAAAACTAAGCAATGAGCTCAAACACTGCTCTCACACACTGCACTCAAAAAAACGGGACGCCAATTGGCGTCCCGTTTACATCAAATCATCTTAACTTGTCGCTATCCCGGCCAGCGACCTAGTGTGCAGCGATCGTTACTACCAAAATCTCGCACCGTCGCCACATCCACATAGCCAAGTTCAATCAGCTTATTGCGCACAGCGAGTGCCTGTTGGTAGCCATGCTCAACTAGCAGCTGCCCACCCGGCACAAGATACTTCTTGGCACAGCCTGCAATATGATAAAGATCCGCATAACCTTGCTCAGCAGCCGTCAATGCACTTTGAGGCTCAAAGCGCACATCACCTTGGCTAAGATGCTCATCTTCCTCATCAATATAAGGCGGATTGGAAACAATCAAGTTAAAGTCACGATTCTCGACTGCACTAAACCAATCACTCAGTAGAATATCCACTTGAGGTAGATTCAAATTATCGCGATTCGCCTTGGCGAGCATCACGGCATCTTCGACTTTATCTAGCGCAGTAATACGCCAATTTGGACGCTCCGATGCCAACGCCAGTGCAATGGCACCTGTACCTGTGCCTAAATCGAGCACTTTGGCATTATCGGCAAGGGGCAGATTGAGCGCTGTTTCCACTAAAATTTCCGTATCAGGGCGGGGGATCAAAGTGGAATCATTGACAATAAAGGGCAAAGACCAAAACTCACGCTCCCCCACAATATGGGCAACGGGCATGCCTTTTTGGCGCTTAGCCACCATAGCTTGAAACTGCTGCCACTGCTCGACACTCAACGCCTTCTCAGGCCAAGTGTATAGATAGCTGCGATTTTTATTCAAACACTGGGTGAGTAACACCTCAGCATCGACATGAGCGGACTCAGAGGTCTCGTTTAACACAGCGAAAGCCCATTGCAGGGCTTCCGAAATACTCGATTGTGAGGCCAAAACTCGGTCCTTATTCGTCCGATAACGCAGCAAGCAGATCCGCTTGATGCTCCTGCATCAAAGGATCAAGAATCGCATCTAAATCCCCTTCCATCACTTCGGCTAGACGATACAGAGTTAAGTTAATTCTATGCTCACTCACACGACCTTGCGGGAAGTTATAGGTACGAATACGCTCAGAGCGATCACCACTCCCTACAAGACTACGACGCGTGCTCTCTTCTTCGCTGCGACGCTTCTCATCTTCTACCGCTTGAATACGCGCCGATAATACGCTCATTGCCTGAGCACGGTTCTTATGTTGTGAACGTTGATCCTGACACTCAACCACGATACCAGATGGAATGTGAGTAATACGAATAGCAGAATCAGTTTTGTTAACGTGCTGACCACCTGCGCCCGACGCCCTAAAGGTATCCACCTTCAAGTCAGCAGGGTTAATCTGAATCGCTTCCGCTTCTGGCACTTCATGAAGTACAGCCACAGTACAAGCAGAGGTATGAACACGGCCTTGAGATTCTGTCTCTGGTACACGCTGTACCCTGTGACCGCCGGACTCAAACTTCATCTTGCCGTAAACGCCATCACCGCTAAACTTAACGATCATCTCTTTGAAGCCACCATGCTCACCTTCGTTGGCGTTCATGATCTCCATCTGCCACTTATTCGACTCGGCGTACTTACTGTACATGCGGAACAGGTCACCGGCAAAGATAGCCGCTTCATCACCACCAGCACCGGCGCGAATCTCGACGAAAGCGTTGGCATCATCATTGGGATCTTTCGGCAGAAGTAGAATTTGCAGCTGAGCTTCTAGATCTTCTAAAGCCTGCTTAGCTTCTTTAATCTCTTCTTGAGCCATCTCTTTTAGCTCAGGATCCTCTAGCATCTCTTGAGCAGACTCAAGATCTTCCTCCGCCTGCTGATAAGCCTTGAAGCTCTTTACGACATCTTCAAGTTGAGCATATTCCTTGGATAAGGCGCGAAAACGCTCTTGATCGGCTATCACATCTGCATCACTCAGCAGTGCTAATACCTCTTCATTACGCTCAAGCAAGCCCTCTAGCTTGCGGACAACAGATTGTTTCATTTAACTCGCTAACCTTAACTTTTATCTAAACCGAGGGCATTTCGTAACTGTCCAAGGGCATTTAAATCCCCTTGGCGACTCGCAGCGGTAAGGGCTTGAGTCGGCGCGTGAATAAGCTTGTTAGTCAGCTTATTGGCCAATTCAAGCAAGACTTTCTCACTGTCACCACCTTGGGCTAATTTATTTAATGCCTTATCTACCATCTCATCTTTGATGGCAAGACTCTGAGTTCGGTACTCTCTAATGCTATCGACCGACTCTAAAGAGCGCATCCACTCCATAAACTGGTGGGACTCTTCTTCTGCGATCAGTTCAGCCTGCTCGGCAGCCTCACGTCGGGAGGCCATATTCTGTTCAACAATGCTATGCAGATCGTCAACCGTATATAGGAAGGCGTCATCCAAGTCGGCAACTTCTGCCTCAATATCCCTTGGTACCGCGATATCAACCAATAACATAGGCTGATGTCGACGCTGCTTTAGCGCTTTTTCTACCATGCCTTTACCGAGTATGGGTAAAGGGCTGGCGGTAGAGGATATCACGATATCGGCCTTAGGGAGAAAATCTGGTATCTGTTCTAGTGTAATTGCCTTGGCGCCGAACTCTTCACACATGGCTTCAGCCCGTGACACAGTGCGGTTTGCCACCACCATAGATGACACACCATTATCTTTTAAATGGCGAGCCACTAGCTCTATGGTTTCACCCGCACCAACTAGTAACACCTGAGTTTTGGCCAGTGATGAGAAGATATGTTTTGCCATACTCACGGCAGCGAAAGCGACCGACACAGCGGCGCTACCGATTTCAGTCTCGGTGCGGATTTTCTTAGCAACGGAGAAGGTGTTTTGAAATAACCTGTCTATGGTCACAGCCACAGTGCCAGCTTCTTTGGCCTTTACAAAAGCCTGCTTCACCTGTCCCAGAATTTGTGGCTCACCCAAGACCAGAGAGTCCAAACCTGCTGAGACTCGCATTAGGTGTTTTGCCACTTCACGGCCCTCATACTTATAGAGACAAGGCTCTACATCGGCATGGTCTAAGCCGTGGTACTGTTCAAACCACTCAACCACAGCGGCTTCTTCTAGGGCGTTACAATATAATTCGGTGCGGTTACAGGTGGAAACGATAACAGCTTCGCCACTTTTCGTTGAATTGGCGAGGCTCTTCATCGCATCATGGATTTTATCGGGTGCGAACGCGACTTTTTCTCGCAGATCTACCGAGGCTGTTTTGTGGTTAATACCGATTGCTACAAGGCTCATCTGACTCTTTCTAGATTCTTGGCGTTTCTTATAATACGCGACATTCTACTGAATTGCCGTTATTAAAAACAGAATACGCTTAACAAAACCGAATAATGATCTCTTTCTAATAGCGATTTCTAAAATAATCATCCACATTAAGGGTAAGAAACCTTAAAAAAACCTTAAATTGCACAAATTTACGAACAGGCATTGGTATTATTTTAGCGCCCCCGTATCATAGGGACTTCTTTGTTTCAGGGACAGCGAAATATCTTGAACCAGATCACAAAACACCTCTTATTGTGGGCGTTACTCGCCTCAACATTATTATCAGGTTGTAGCCTAACACCACCTGCTGAATTGCAGCCCGTTGACGTATCTCATCCAAGCCAAGCTTTGGCGTGGGAGCTCAAGGGAAAACTGTCGGTAAAGACACCAGATGATAAACTCAGTGCTAACCTTTATTGGCTCCATACTCAACAAGAGGACAAGCTGGTTCTCACCAGCATGCTGGGGACATCTTTATTAACTCTCACCTCTAACCCCAACGGTGCCTTACTCGAGGTCGGCAGTGATAGTTATCAAGATACCAATGCGCAAAGATTGCTCACAAGAGTCACCGGCTGGTCTTTACCACTACATAAGTTACCCCTTTGGATAACAGGTCAACCCCAAGGCAATGATCTGATTTTACAGACAGATAAAGCAAACCGGCCTAAACAAATTCAAAGCCAAGGCCAGCCGGCATGGAATGTCTATTACACCCGTTGGCAGGAGCAAAGCGGTGCCCAGATTCCTCGACTATTATCAGTAAAGCGAGAGGGAATTCGGCTAAAAATCCAAACCAATCAATGGCAAGCCTTGGATAACCAAGCTGTAATAGTGAAATAAGCCTTTATCAGCAATTTTGAAAGTAATTAGCAAATAGGTAAACAAACAATGACCAGACTCAGCCAGCAGGATTTAACCCAGCACACAGAGGTGTCAATGGGCTGGCCGGCACCAGCAAAGCTCAACCTGTTTTTGCACGTCAATGGCCAAAGAGAAGACGGTTACCATGAACTACAAACATTATTTCAATTTGTGACTCAGGCCGATTATCTCGATTTTAAAATCACTCAAAGTCCCGAATTAAAGCTCCACTCAAACATGGGCCTATCTGTCCCGGATAGCGATAACTTAATTCTAAAAGCCGCAAAATCCTTACAAACTCATACTCAATGCCAATTGGGCGCAGAAATTTGGCTAGATAAGCGCCTACCTATGGGAGGCGGACTCGGTGGTGGTTCATCGGATGCGGCCACCACACTAGTGGCGCTCAATGCACTTTGGCAAACCGGACTTAGCCGTCAAGAGCTCGCTGAAATAGGCTTAAGCCTAGGTGCCGATGTTCCTGTTTTTATTAATGGTTACGCGGCTTTTGCCGAAGGAGTCGGCGAAAAACTACAAGCAGTTGAAGCCGACGAGCCATGGTATTTAGTGCTAATACCTGAGGTCCATGTCTCGACCCAAGCAGTATTTCAACACCCCAATTTACCCCGTGATACGGCTAAATTATCCCTCTCTACATTATTAAATAGTGAATGGAAAAACGACTGTCAGCAGCTTGTTGCCGACACTTATCCTCAAGTTGCCAAGGCACTGGCGTGGCTGGTAGAATATGCGCCGTCAAGAATGACCGGAACAGGCGCCTGCGTGTTTGGAACATTCAATGAACAAAATGAAGCACTTAGCGCATTAGAGAAATTACCTAAATCGCTACGTGGTTTCGTTGCACAAGGCATCAATAGATCGCCGCTAGAGCAGCGTTTAAGTCAACTCTAACGACTTAACCCCTCTAGAAACAGACTTCTGGAGCCGATTTTGATGAGACCGGCTCCAGCCACTAAATATAAAGCAAACGCCTGAGGTTCATACCGTGCCCGACATCAAGCTCTTTGCTGGGAATGCTACCCCCAGCCTCGCTAAAAAGATTGCCGACCGTTTATTTTGCAAACTTGGAAATGCCGACGTAGGTGTTTTTAGCGATGGTGAAATCAGTGTCCAAATAAATGAAAACGTACGTGGTGCCGATGTATTTATCATCCAATCTACCTGTGCGCCGACTAATGATAACTTAATGGAACTGATCGTTATGGTTGATGCGCTTCGTCGTGCATCTGCTGGTCGTATCACGGCTGTTATTCCTTACTTCGGCTACGCACGTCAAGACCGTCGTGTACGTAGTGCCCGTGTACCAATTACCGCAAAAGTGGTGGCTGACTTCCTATCTAGCGTAGGTGTTGACCGCGTACTGACTTGTGATCTTCACGCTGAACAGATCCAGGGCTTCTTCGATGTTCCTGTTGATAACGTATTCGGTAGCCCTGTGCTACTAGAAGATATGCAAGCTAAGCAACTAGACAACCCAGTTGTGGTATCACCAGATATCGGTGGTGTTGTTCGTGCTCGCGCTGTCGCGAAACTGCTAGATGATTCAGATCTAGCCATTATCGATAAGCGTCGTCCACAGGCGAACGTTGCTCAAGTGATGCATATCATAGGTGACGTTCAAGGCCGTGACTGTATTATCGTTGACGATATGATTGATACAGGTGGAACCCTATCAAAAGCAGCAGAAGCATTAAAAGAGCATGGTGCAAACCGTGTATTTGCTTACGCGACTCACCCAGTATTCTCTGGTAACGCTGCACAAAACATCGAAAACTCAGTTATCGATGAAGTAATTGTGACAGATACCACACCATTGAGCCCAGAGATGCAAAAGGTTGAGAAAGTCACTCAGTTGACTATGTCAGCAGTCCTTGCCGAAGCGATTCGTCGCGTAAGCAACGAAGAGTCTATCTCGGCAATGTTCAAGCACTAAGACTTGTCACATTGACAAAAAACGCACTCAAATGAGTGCGTTTTTTATTGGCTGAATATTAAATTATACCAATCTACTCTGCTCAATAATCAGTTCATAGAGTGTCAGTGCTGCTGGGCCTGTATCTGCGGTCTTAGGTAAGGTGATATGAATAGGAACCTGATAACAGCTCGCCCCTTTGATATTCAATCTGGCCAAATCTTTTTTATCATTCTCAAACATATATTCTGGAATACGGGTAAAGCCTAAACCATTGCTCACAGCCTGTATGGCCTGCTCAAAACTGTCGACAGTCACTCGCCTTTTAGCCTTTAACCAACCGACATCTTTCTTCTCATCAGCTGCCGTTTTCCAATCATCACCTAAGTCTCGTAGCACAACCTGGGTTTCATTCGTCAAATCAGCCATGGTTAATTCTGTCTTAGTCGCAAGCCAATGAGAGTGAGCAGCCACAGGTATCATACTCACCACATCGATAGACTCAGCTGAAAAATTGGTCACTGGAAGGTTAATCAATGCCACGTCCGCCAATTGATTGGTCACGGCTTCCACAGTGCTGGTAAGCGAGGTTTCTATCACCTTAACTGATGTCATCTGATTAGACTCAAAGAAGCGCTTCATTGCGCGATACAGAATCTCCTTATTACACAGGTGATCGACTGTGACAACAATTTCTGACTCAGTTCCCTTTGCAAGCTGCATGCTGATTGCTTCCAAGCTAACCGCTTGATCTAACATGGTGTTTGCATACCGCAGCAAAGATTGTCCAGCCTCTGTCAACTCGGCTTTTTTACGTACAACTCTCACTAGGCTGATACCTAATTGTTGCTCAAGCTTCTTCACCGAATAGATCAGCGTAGTATGGCTCTTATTCATCAACAAGGCCGCAGCTTGAATGCTCCCAGACTTATCAATTGCTCTTAATGTATTCCACTGTTCTAAGGTTGTTTTCAGCCTCATATGTCAACTTTCTCTACAGATTATGGCAATTAATTGAACTTTTATGTTTATTTTACTGAGTTAATATTAAGTCAGTTCCGATAAGACACCAAATAGAAAGTCTTATTTCGACTTAACACAAGAGATTCATCATCTAGAGGAATGCATTATGCGTAAATTACTACAAGTAGACTTCACTCTACCCAATACCATGGGGCCTGAGGTAATTAACAAAATGGTTGAACTAGCTAAGTCCATCAATTTAGAACCTGGATTGGTTTGGAAAATCTGGACGCAACAACCAGTAAATCAACTCGGTGGCGGCATCTATCTGTTTGAAGATGAGCAAAGTGCAAAGTCTTATCTTGAAATGCATTCAAATCGACTAACACAAATGGGCATCACCAATATCAGAGGTGTGATATTTAATATCAATAGTGACCTAACCCATATTAATCAAGGCCCGATTAGCTAGTCTAAAGCCGGCTTCCTATTGCGACCAATTATTCGATGAAAAAGGACTCTCATCGAATAATATACTTGCCCCCCTTAGGCTTGTTTTGCAATGCATTGAATAGTAAGGATTTTACTTACTTCAAAGTCACTTTTTAGTCGCCAAGTGTGTAGTGAACCTAGCTGTTTTCGACGACTCTGGAATAACTGCTCCCTTTGATCCTTTAGGACTCCTTATCCACATAGGCCTATTCGTTGTGCTACTAATCTCCTCAAAGATGGACTAATTCATTTTCATTCGAAGCAGGCCAAGAATAAACATAGATAGGTGTGTGGTAGAGATCCTTCAGCTTCAGCTTTTTAATCGGCTCGGCATTCGGCAATGCAAAGGTGTTGGAGATTAAAGTGAATTGATGTGGTGATTGTTGCACGCCACCAATTGCCAATTTATCGGCCAAAGAGACCATACCACCAGAGTACAGATAACAGAGCAGCACAGAGGCTTGGCTTAAGTCAGCCTGTAAAAAATCTCTGCGATACAAGGTGAGATTATTCAGCCCTAGGCAATACTTAGCAAGTATTGAAACTAGCCAAGGAAAGAAAGACAACTCATAGCCTATCACTTGGCGCTGAGGATATTGACGAGCTAAAGGAATAACTATGCTGCCCCAACCCGAACCAAGGTCGATAATTGGCTTTTGAGTATCAAATTCGGCCACCAATTCTAGTATGGTATGACGTGCCTTAGTGCCACTTTGAGTCGGTGAAATACCGGTTTTAATCGTACTCCAAACGATAGAGATTAATACCACAAGCACTAACAACAATAAGATAATTTCAATAGTCATGGCAGCTTAATGCGGGCTATAAATCGCAATATTCTATCAGCTCAACTAGCTTATCTATACTCTGAATACCAAAGGTAGGAAAACAAGCCTTGCCTTGATACACAGCAAGGTAGGCGGGAATCGATTTTACCCCCACTGCTTGAGCAAGCTCGCTAAACTGTTCTATATCGGCTTTAACGACGAGCGCCTGACCACTTAGCTCAAATGCCGTATTCATTAAAGTCGCTTCCATCGCACGGCAAGGTGCGCACCAATTAGCTGAAAAACAAAGTAGAATCTTTTGATTTTCAGCCTTCAATTGCTGCCAATGTGCCATGGAGCTGAGGGTGATGATTTCGCTGGGAAACTGTGCCATATAGCCTGAACATTATTATCGAAATCAAGATTATAACTTAACTTCAATCCTATGTGCCCAGACCAAGGTTTCTCCCCACAAAGGCAACATCCATACACCACTGTGCTGGTCACTATAGATCTGTCTTAGTACCATGTTATCTTCGGTTAATACATTCTTACGTATCTCACGATAGATGGTCGCCGACTCCTTTGAGATCTCTTGAGGACTGGTAAAGCTGCGATCTTCTGCATTGACCAAGAATGACTTGATCACTTGGCCATCAACTTTAGACTGCTTCATTTTAAATTCGCCGCTAAATTGATAGCGAATCGAGACTTCTTTGAGCAGATCATCGGTAATACAAGCAGCGGCATAGAGCCTACCTCTATCCGCGCCTTCGTAGACCAATGATAAGCGCACATCGGCGCGAACCACATTCTGGCTTTGCCCATAGTAATAGACATCGGCATGGTAAATATCTTCAGTGAGCCCCTCTGTTGGATTGGCAAACTTATCCAATAAAATCTTGTTATAGCTGACCTTTTCCATTCTCAGTTTAGTATCGGCAAGCCATTTTAAATCCAGAGGCGCAAAGGTATTTCTATCTCGAACAAGATTAAGCGGCTGCGCATCTGAGCATTCACTATCAAACTCATTACACAAGGCTACCGACTCATAACGCTCATTCCCATTGGCATAGATCTTTTTAAAAAGATCGCCGGATATCAAGGCTTGAGTATTGGACCAGTTACCAGCAAAGTGAGCTAACTCGCGCACCACTGCTGGCTGCCCTTCTAGCCATACTTGGTTATATTCGACACGCTTATTGGCAAGGCTTTCTTGATCAGACTGAATCGACTCAACACTGGGCTGACTCACGAGCGCAAAGTAATTAACCGATTTTTTCAATACACCAAAAATATGCAAACAGACGAGTAAGGTGACAGCGAGGAATAATAATGCTCCGTTGCGCTGCCATTTGGACTTCTTTGCCTGCTTTTGTAACGCAGGGGCAGACTTTACACTAGCAGTCTCTTGCTCTCTGGCTTGTGACGAGCTAGCCACCTGCTGTGGTGCTGTGGCAGCAGAGGTATACTCATCTTCAATATTATGCTCAATATGGCATAAGCTGTAGCCATAACGAGGAATTGTCTTTAACTCTATATCGTCATGATTCTCAATTTTGCGGCGCAGATGACTGATGCACTGAGTTAACGATGAGGGCGCTACGACTCGTCCAGGCCAACCTGCCTGCACTAGCTCCTCTTTGCTGACCACATCGCCGATTCTGTCGCTTAATAACTTAAGGATCTCTAACTCGGCGAGAGAAAGGGGTAAGCGAGTATGCGCCTGCTCATCGACAAGCTCTCTACAATCAAGATCTATTATTAAATGCTTGGAAAACTTCATTGCCGACTACCCACGCCACTTAGGTTCAACCATGCTATAGGCTGAAACATTGAGTCCAATATTTATGCTTATCAACATGAATATTAATCTATCCCTTTTACCGCATTATATGCCACATAATGAATACAAAAATTGATGTACTTCCTAAATCAACAATGGCTTAACAATTAAGGTGAATTTTAAATACATCTTGTTAAAAAAGGCCCTGGAGGGGGACGTTCCAGGGCCAAAGGTTGCAGAGTAGGGTTAAATATTACTTGGGGTTATTTAAGACCATGTACCTCTTTCAAGTTAGTTAAGTCGTGACACACGGCACATGACTCTTCACCAGTGTACTCACCAATAGCGGCACCAAACTGAGCACCATTTTGCTTCATGTGAGCAACTACATCTTTACGAACCTGACGGCGATCTTCACCCTCTTCGGCGGCACGTTTACCATGACAGCTTAAGCAAACTGCAGCGGTTGGAGATACATAGGCATCCGCTTTAGCATCCACCGCATAACGCTTATTACCACTGGTATCTTTACCATTTGCAGGGTCTAGACCGTCATAGGTATCCATATAGTCAAGATCTAGCGCCAATGGCTTACGACCCACTAGGTACTTGGCATCGAAACTATCACCTTCATGACATTTCACACAGTTAGCAAGATCTGCTGAGTACTCAACATTACGCTTCCAACCTTCACCACCTTGGTTTGCACGGTTGTTCGCATGCATAGCGTGAATCCATACTTTTTGGTCAGGGTGGCTCATAGTTAACTGCTCAACATAGTCAGCATCACCTTGCTTAGTATGAGAGTCACGTACAACCTGAGTCGGTGGGTTATTTGCATTGTGACAAGCTAAGCACTCTTCACCGGCATTTGATGCGGTTGTCCAGTCACGCTCACCACGAGGCGATAAGCTCTTCAGCTTAATCATCTCATCTAGAATACCGTCACCATCGTTATCCACCGAGCCCGATGCACAGGTAGTACCAAAGTATGTTGGATCATTCTTAGTGACAGCGTGGCAGCTACGACAGTTAAGCGTCATTTGCGCCATGCCATCGCTATCGCGAGTTGTCATACCATGGCATGAGCCACACTTCTCGTTAGTAACGATTTGACGGCGAGGTCTTTCAGGGATAAGGCCTTTATCGTCGAAGAAGTGTAACCAGTTGAAGCCTGCGGCACCTTGGCCCCAAACACTCGATGTTTCCTTACAAGACTCTAGGTTTTCACCCTTCTTATCCATACAGAACCAGATACGTGGCGTGACCATACCATAGCTATCAGTTAGGCTACCTTCGAACTCATCTTCTAGCTCAAAAGGACCTATCTCATAGGTTGTCTTACCGTTCTCATAGCTCAGTACGATAGGATCTTCTACATAGCCTGGGAAGTTTTCCTTATTGGTGAATACGCGTAGAATTTTACCACGCTCCATTCCCATATCTTGACCACCCCAGTTGATGTAGAACTCTGAGTAATAGAAGAAGTCGACTTTATCTAGTTGCTTATTCATCGACTTGCCATCTTTGTCGAGAATATCAACGGTAAGCTGTACATAACCGGTTTTAGCCGTATCTAAACCTGAATCAATGTTCTTCTGAGCTTGAGGTACAGCCACCATTTTGGCATCGGTCACAGTCAGGTGCACATTTTCACGACGAGAGGTCTGTCCCTTGTAAGTCGCTAAATGCACTGTCTCAACAACTTCTGGCGTATGACAGTTTGCACACTGAGCATTATCTTCATATGGCCAGTGGTTAATGCCCTCTTTGAAGTTCACATCGGTATGACAGGTAATACAGGTCTCTTGGGTTGGTACTGTCTTCCAGTTAGTGTAATCAACAGCCTGCTCATTTTCGGAGTGACAGTTGTCACAGCCACCTACAGGCGCAGAAATCACACCAATATGCTTATCATGGGCAAGCATAGGGAAGACTTTAGAGGCACTGCTAACTTTATTGTCTGTGTGGCAAGAGATACAAGTTTCCACTTCTTTGTAGTGACCACCATGAATGGTGAAGTCATCATGACAACTCGTACAGTTTTGATTGTTGATCACACTCTTAGTGTAAAGTGGTGCTTCACCATTATTACGAAAGTCATGGCTTTTGTTGGCATAGGCTAAGGTTTTACCACCTAGTGTGTCGCCACCTGTTGTGACAATAAGGCGTAGCGTCTTGTCATCTGTCACGCTAAAGGCTGTTTCTGTCGTCACATCCTTCAGGAACTTATAGGTATAAGTGCCATCTTGGTTGTCGGTTAATGTGCCGCATTTAGCATACTTGCTGCTAGGGCAAGACTCAGAGCTAAGTAGCTTCCAGCTATTGGCATCACCATTTTGACCTTGCTCTAGGCCAGATAAAATAAAGCCAAAGTGCTCTAGGCCAACTACGGGCAAGTCTTTTTCATTGGTAACCGTAAAGGTCACTTCACTGTCACTAGCGACCAATACCTTATCAACATTCACTGCTAAGTCGGTTGCAGAGGTCGCCACTGTTAAACCTGGCTTACCATCTTTACCGTCAGTGCCATTAGCACCGTCTGCGCCTGGAGCGCCATCATCGCCACCACAACCGGTTAGCGCAAGACCGACTAATGTTGCGAGCGTTGCAATATTAAAATCGAATCGTTTCATCATTTCCCTCATTCACATTTCCCCTGCATTGGGTAAAGCAAATTTATGTGTTTAATGGCAAGAAAACTGTGACTACTTCGATTGCAACTTTATGTAAATACAGGAGTGAGACCTATAACTCGAAACAAACTCAAAATGTAAAAACCAAGTTAACAACACGATAAAAAACATGACAAAACAGGAGAAAAAACTGTAATGAAATTTACTTTTTGGGTGATTTGGCGCAAAAAAGGAGTTAACAAAAGTTCCCAAAAGCCTAATTTGTTCCCAAATGGCATGATTTATCACCAAATACAGCTTGGTTTAAGAAAACTCTTCTAGGAGATAACAGCGTCAAAAGAAATAAAAACTCACTAGTGATGCATAAAACGTCAGGCTGAGCATATAACCTTTTAGCCAAGAAAGCCCTGTAATCGATTTACAATTTGATAGCTAAAATCAAAAACGCTGGACAGATCACCCTCTCATCCGACAAAGCCTAAATATCTCGTCTAACCTTAATAAAAAGAGAATAAAAATAGGGAATTGTTCATGTTGTTTCGCTTACACAGCGCTAATCTTTACCTACTTGTTTGCTTTATCTTAATCTGGTCTCCCAACAGCCAAGCCGCTGAGGCAGCAAAAAGCTTTGAAACCATGCCTATGATGCTGGGGTTATTCGGCGGCTTAGCCCTGTTTCTCTATGGCATGGATAAGATGTCACAAGCATTAAAGCTCGCCGCGGGCGATAAGATGCGCAGCTTACTCGCTAAGCTCACCAGTAATCGTTTTGTCGGCATGCTCACCGGAACAGGCTTGACCGCGGTGATCCAATCATCCTCAGTGACCACTGTACTGCTTGTCGGTTTTATCTCAGCAGGATTAATGAGCATGCCACAGGCTGTAGGCGTCATCATGGGAGCCAACATAGGTACTACAGTCACGGCTCAAATTATCGCTTTTAAGGTCACCAAGGCAGCGCTAGCCATGGTTGCTATTGGCTTTGCAATGCACTTCTTTAGCAGTAAAGAGAAGATACAACACTATGGTGACATGCTATTAGGGCTTGGGCTTATCTTCCTTGGCATGAACCTGATGGGAGATGCTATGGCTCCACTTAGGGAGTATCCTCCCTTTATCGATGCCATGAGTCATATGGATAATGTTGTGCTGGCCATTTTAGTGGCAGCGGGCTTTACCGCTTTGGTACAGTCTTCTTCAGCCACAACAGGTATAGTGATTGTCTTGGCTGCTCAAGGCTTTATCTCATTAGAAACAGGGATTGCCTTAGCCATGGGCGCCAATATAGGCACCTGTATTACCGCTATGCTTTCAGCATTGGGTAAACCTAGAGAAGCGGTACAGGCTGCAGTGGTTCACGTCAGCTTTAATGTGCTGGGAGTATTAATATGGATTCCCTTTATTGCCTATCTTGCCGAATTCAGTGCCTATATTTCTCCAAGTCACCAAGAGCTATCAGGCCTAGCAAGACAGTCGGCAGAAATCCCCAGACAGATAGCCAACGCCAATACCCTTTTTAATATGCTAAATACCGCACTCATGTTGCCCTTTGCCGGCGCCTTTGTTTGGTTTGTAAATCGAGTTGTTCCCCATAGACCTAAGGCCCGTAAAACTAAAGCGCGAGTCATTAAACCTAAATACCTCACTAACGAGCTGCTAAACACGCCAGACTTGGCCTTAGATCAGGCACAGCTTGAGTTATCACGGGTTGGACGCAGAGTCTGTAATATGATGAATATGCTTCCTCCCATTGCTAGCGAGTTCGATACGCCAGAAGAGCACACTAAAATTCAAGAGCACCTGAAAGAGATCCAACATATCGAAGAGGAAGTCGATGAGCTGCACGCCGATATTCTCTACTATCTGGGCAGATTGCGCCTTGAACCACTGACCGATAATCAAAGCCAGAGACAAATCAAACTGGTCAGTATTACCGATCAGCTCGAAAGCATCGCCGATCTCGTGGTCGACAGCTTAGTGCCCTTAGCCTATCGTGCCCTCAATACCAATATTCAGATCAGCCCGAAAATGCGAAACACACTAGACACAGCCCAAGAGAGAGTGAATCAGGCACTATTGGATTGCGTTAACGCGATAAGACGTGAAGATGACAAACTCGCGGAGCAGGTACTCAATGCGAAACGCGAGCTGAACTCACTACTTGAGACCGTACTCACTCACCAAGCTGAGCGCTTAAGTGAAAGTGATGAGATGCGAATCAAGCTATTTAGAATCGAAATGGAATGGGTAGACTCGCTCAAACGTATCTACACTTTGAGCAAACGAATTGCCAAACTCCAACTCAGAAAACGCACGGCTTCAAAAAAGTAGCCTAAGGCTGAAACACTAGGTATCTTTAAACGCAAAAAAGCCCGTCATAGGACGGGCTTTTTTAACTTTTCGACTCAGTAGCTTTTCAGCTACTTGTCTAAATAATGGTACGGGAGGAGAGACTTGAACTCTCACACCTTGCGGCACCAGAACCTAAATCTGGCGTGTCTACCAATTCCACCACTCCCGCATCGCTTTACATCCGATAAGATGACTTAAGTTTTATATCTAAAGTAAGATGATATCAGTACCGTTAAAGTAAAAAAGCCAGTCCAAAGACTTGGCTTTTAACTCTGACTTGCCGCTAGATAAACAAGCTGCTGGTCTGAATAATGGTACGGGAGGAGAGACTTGAACTCTCACACCTTGCGGCACCAGAACCTAAATCTGGCGTGTCTACCAATTCCAC
>CANNEE010000004.1 GCA_947503555.1 uncultured Shewanella sp. | reverse complement strand
CATCTGGATATCAAAAATGAAGCCAGAATCAGTCAGCAAATTAAGCAGCTTAAAATGACACGAGTGATTATTGCCCACAGGCCTGAAACCATAAAGCAGGCAGACCGTATTGTCATCATGTTAGGAGGGAGGCTCGTTAGCCAAAAAGAACTAGCTACATTAAGAGCATAAAGGAATTTAGTTCACTCTCGACAATAGTCAGCCGTGGACTAAAACAAAGGCACTGCCCACTTTTCGACGGCGGCAGTGCCTTTGGAAACCGCTTGATGCATAAGGCACTAAGCCAAATACCATCAGGCAAACATTACACAGTAGATTTTAGAAGAGGGACTTTATTATGCAAGAGTTAACAGTTATGGAGATAAAACAAGTAAATGGTGGAGGGGTAGTATTTCTTATCCCACCAGCAGTTACTATTGGAGCCAAAATTCTTGGCATAGGTTTTGGTATTGTTGCAGGTTCCTTAGCAACTTTCTCAGCTTACTACGCATTAAAATAAGGATATTAACATGAAAGAGCTAACAGTAATTGAAATAGAACAAGTTAACGGCGGCGCAGTAATTAGTGGTTCAACAGCTATTGCAGCAGCAAGACTTATCGGAGGCGCGTTAATTGCAGGCTTCGGTATTGGCACAGGAATAGGTGCAATAGCAACTATTGGATATATTGGATATGAATACTATACAAAAATGAAGTAAATATATCACAACAAAAGGCTCAGCACTGAGCCTTTTTAAGGAGTTAGAAATGAAAGGTTATACATGGTCAATATCTATTTTTTGTTTACTATGCGCCATATTTTTCTATATTAACGAGCAAGGATTATGGTACTTATACTCATCATTGCTTTTATCTTCACTGCTTTTCCTAATATCTTCAACACGATCAACAGCCAGCCAGCAATCATTCATCTTCGCATGCATACCTCTTAATATATTTCTACTCCTTTTTTTCATTGAAATAATATATAAAACAACTCCAACAATAATAACAATCTTTATTATTGCACTCCTCCCTCTTTACACGTCACTATCTAAAACTTATAAGTACGAACACAAAGACTAGATAAAGCTTAAAAATATAAAGCGCAAAGCAACATACCTAACACACATAGGAGATTTAATTTCACCTTGATTGCTATAACAATCAGTAAGCTCTTTAAAACTCTATACATCAAGACTTCTCACACTTTAAACACCCACTTGTTTTAAGTGGGTGTTCTTGCTTAAATATTAAAAGTAATAGCCTATGTTAATATTAAACCGCTCATCTCTTCCTTGGTTATTTTGCTTTAAACCAATGCTATTGTTCTCAAATGAGAAAAAAGGCATATTCT
This sequence comes from uncultured Shewanella sp., assembly GCA_947503555.1. GTDB lineage: Bacteria > Pseudomonadota > Gammaproteobacteria > Enterobacterales > Shewanellaceae > Shewanella. The sequence continues at coordinate 264,352 of CANNEE010000004.1, read as the reverse complement.
TAGCTGATATAAGATCAACGTAAACAAATAAAGGGCCTTTAGCGATAGATACACCAGTTACGTTTAATGACGATGCATCATACTGCTCCCCCGATTGCTCTGGTTCCATATAACCAAAATCATTGTATACAGTAAAATCTAGCCCATTCCACTTAAATGATTTTTTCAAATTTAGGCTATATATCACACCCTCGTCTGCAACTTCATAGGTTCCACCATAAAGAGAAATGGCTACAGATTGATAATCTCTATCTTCTGTAGAAAGGCCATTATAGTCATACTTAATGACTTGAGCTTGCCCTCCCCAGTCTTGATAGGCAATATCAGCATGAACAGCAAAAGCAGTGCGATTTCTCGTATCAGAGAACTGACTATAATAGTTTTGCCCTAGTTCCAATGATGCACCAATAGTAGCCTCAATATCTTCATAGGACATCTCATATCTATGTCTCAAATTAACTTGATTAGACTCTTCTTCAGTGTAGGCTTTACCATTCACCGTTCCTGAGTATAGATCTCCAGCGTAACGCTTGGTTTCTGTAGGTCCATACTCAGCGCTTTTATAGAAGGCAATATCAGTGGTATGAGCGCCATCTTTATATATAGCTTTAACCCCAGCATCAAAGTCATCTTCAAAACCCATATAATAAGGCAAGCCAAACCACCAACTATTAGATATGTAAGGACTATTACCAAAGGGGACTTGGTTTATTCCAAGTTGAACTTGCCATGATTCATCTAAGTCATAATAAACATACGCTTTTCTAACAAAATGCTCCCAAGAGTTAAACCTATATTCAAAATCAATACCTATACCTTCTATTTTTCCATTTAATGTTAAAGTCATAACATCAAAAGCAAAGTCCCCTTTTTTATCTTTAGAGTCTTCATCAAAAAATTTTAAGCTGTAATTAGCACGAATAGATCCACCGAGATTAAGATCATCAACAACACTCGCACTGAACGCTGGCATGGCAAACATACATAAACAAGCTAAAGCGGCCTTTCTTAATTTCATAATGAGTTACCTACTACTTAATTTTAGGATAATTAAATGAATGACAATGGTCACAATAAATGCGTGATGTTTTATGCTCTGAATGGCAGGCACTGCACTCTAATGACGTTCCATAATGAACATTGTTATGGGGATCGGGTAAAACATTTGCATCGTTATGCTTTCGAGTTCTTTTAGTGAGATCTGCGACTTCTTCTAGCGTGCCATGACAATCCAAACACGCTTCTTTCTTCGGTTTAATTAATGGATTACTATTTCCATGACAAGTCTGACACTTATCTATAATACTCTGGTGATTTTTCATTTGCACAGCATGAGCAGGCAAGCAAAAAGCGCAAATGAAAATCAAATATACATACTTGTTCATTATTATCTCTCCCCTTTCACTGCATGACGAGCTGAAATAATGCCTGTTGCCATTGCTTCAGCAATTGCACAACCACCAAGACGGCTTGCTCCATGAATACCTCCAGTCGCTTCGCCAGCCGCATATAGATTAATAATGGGCTTTCCGGTCGAGATACTAATTACTCTTCCTAGTTCATCAATCCTTACTCCCCCCATACAATAATGAACTTTTGGCCAGAGTCGCATTCCATAGTAAGGACCATTACTTATTGATGGCACATCTGATAAATTATTTCTTCCAAATGGATCCTTATCCTTATTAGCCAAAGACTTATTGAAAATATTGACTTGCTCATTCAGTTTTACAGCAGGAATGCCATAAAATTCAGCCAATTTATTTAATGAAGCAAACTTTTTAACGACGCCATTCTTTAGGCATTGTTCTAGCGTATAAAATTTCCCTTTATATTTATCAATTGCATCTTGAGAAACAAATGTAATTGGATATTCTGGCTCCCCACTGCTGTTCACTCGAGTCATAATCGCATCTGCACGCTCTTTTCTATCAGCCATTTCATTAAAAAAGCGTTGACCTGTCTTCACATCAACAGTTATGCCATAAGGAAAGGAGCCTACAGAACTAAAGATTGTGCCATAACCAAATCCAGGCTCATCTGGACTCGTCCATGGCCCAATTTGAATTTGATCTAAATGTATAGGCCATGCTCCCTGTGAAAGCATCATTCGCAGGGCACCACTAGTTGCCCCAGGTTGATTAGTCGTACCAAAGTTATCATCAAGATAAGGTATTTGCTGGCTACGGAAATTGATATCCGCACCAAAGCCACCAGTCGCCATAACAACACCTAGTTGTGCTTTGACTCTATAAGTTCGGGGCACCCTGTTAGGTTTGAGGTAATCCCAATCTTCGGTAACCTCAACACCGAGAACTCGTTCACCTTCGACTATTAGTCGGCTAACATTACTCCTAACTCTTGCTGTTAAACCATGTTTTAGAGCGCGTTTGCGCATTGGGATAACCATATCCCCACCAACTGCATTAGTTGTTTTTAAAATACGCGGAACGCTGTGACCACCAAAATGAAAAATTTGTTTTTTAAATACCGTACCGCTCTCAACAAGTAACCGATATGCATTAAGCGTTTCATCAGCCACAATACTAGTCATCGACTTCTTATTAATCCGTCGTCCTGACTTTTGCATATCTTTCGCCAACAACTCAGCTGAATCATGAATACCTAAAGATTTTTGTAGCTCGGAGCCTGCAACGGCCATAGCACCACCGTTAACAACTGAGTTCCCCCCAAATCCGGGCATCTTTTCAAGTAACAACACTTGCTTTCCCTCTAAAGATGCATATAAAGCCGCTGCCGTGCCTGCTAATCCACTACCGACAACAACCAGATCAAATTCTTCGTCATATTTTGACAGGTCGTCATCTTTGGCTAAGACTGAGGTACATGCAGGTAAGAAAGGCGCGATCGCACCTAACTTTATCAAGTCACGTCTGTTCATAATTAAATCCAAATTTTTGAAGAGTGAGGCCAGTTAAGGCCTCACTTTTTAAGAAAGGTTATTTGAGAAGCGATACATCTAAGTTTCGTAGGAACTTGGCGCCATTGTTTACGTCAAGTGTATAAGGTCTATCCTTATCAACAAATGGAACCACTTTACGGTACTCTTTGATTAGCTTGCTGGTGCCTTCACCTAGCTTGTACCCTTGTTCGTCACGTCTGATTTGTGCACCTTGAGTCATATGGAGCACTTCGAAAGAAAAGATTTCATAGCCAACATCAGTAAGGTGACGTAATCTATCAGCAGTTACGTTAACGTTATTATATGTTTCTTCGATAGTAATTGAAGTTGGCAAGCCATACAGGGTAACGTTGCTGGTCATTGCCATTGCTTCTGCATACAAACCCGAAACAGGTTGAAGAATGTTAGCAAAACCATCACCACCTTTATTCTGCTTAGAAACAAGATACTTCTTCAAACCCGTTCGATGAGAGTCTCCAACTTGCAGAATACGCCAACCTGAATTGTGCAGAACATGAGCCATAGCAGTTGTTAATGATTCAACCTGAATTGCTAACTGAGTAAAGTCAAAAGCGGAGTTAGAGTTAACGTACTTACCTTGCTCTTTATCTGCCATCAAGGCTGTAACAGCAGGCAAATCAGAATACCACATGTCAGTACGGCCATTTATCGTAACAAGTGGATTATCAGATGTATGATTGATTTGAGTTTCAACTAAAGACTTTAATTGATCTAATTCTTCCAGTGCAGCTGCGATACTCCAATGGGCAGAGCGGAATGATAATGGATCTTGTAGATATCTATCTTCGTTAGGCTGCCACAAATAAGAACCTTTTAGAGCTCTAAGAATCGGCTCTGCGGCTTCATGGCCTTTAGGCATACCTTTTCCTTCAACACTATGCCATAAAAACGGAGAGATGTTTCCGTTTAACGTTTCCAAAGATGCCGCAACAATATAGGGTGACATATCAAGCAAATGTTCAGTTTGCTTGATAGCATCAATAGTAATTGCCATGGAAACATTACCATTAGAAAGAATAGAAATACCATCTAAACCAAATGGCTCAAGTGGCTTCAACCCTAATTTATTAAGTACTTTTTTTGAATCAACTTTCTTACCGTTATAGTGAACATCCCACTCACCTATCATGGCGAGACCAATATGTGTAGGCCAACTTAAATCATTCACACCTGGTGAGCCTCGCCCAGGAATAAGAGGATATACATCATTATTGATAAATGTTTCATAATACTTGGCTGTTTCAGGTGTAATCCCCGTCAAACCAGCAGCCATTTGATTAAGACGAATGATCATGCTCATCTTAACCAAATTATCATCTAAATATGGTTCCATTCCAGCAGCTTGAATTCGTAACTGTCTTTTATTGAATTCAATAGATTTGCTACGATTAGGCTCAGCTTCAATATCACCTTTAACAACTTCTTGATCCTTAAGGTCACCGAAATTGGTTGTTAAACCGTAAATCTCAATTCCTGATTTAGCAGCTTCAATTGTTGTCTCATAGGAATCATTGACTCGTTTCCAAGCTGCCTTTGATAATTTAACATCATTGCCTTCTTGAGAAGCCTCCCATAGCTGATCAATTGTCAAAGACTGCCCTGTCAGCTCAAACGTCTTAGCATAAGTGCCAAAAGAAAGTGCTAATGATAGTGCGCACAGACCTACTTTAAATCCAGTTTTCATATCAACTCCACATATAGTTATGTTTGCGTAATTTAAATTACTCCTATTCATTTAAGTTGACTGTGAAGGCAATCCGGTAAAATAAGGCATAAATGATTTTTATATCCTCAAACTAATTAATTAGATTTCCATAATTTAAAGAATAACAATAGATATCCATCAAACTATTTGCCAGACTGTGAGCACGCACATGATTTTATTTAAAAAATATAAATATTGGGATAAATGTTCAATAAATATTTTTACGTAAGAGTTAGAGTAATAAGAAACGATGATTTCTTATGTTAATAAAATCAATATATGCTTTTTACTATTCAGCTAAATACAACAGCTTTTCTAAGGCCGCAGAGATATTAGATACATCTCAACCTAACATTAGTGCTCAAATAAAAAAGGTTGAAACAGATCTAAATATAAAACTTTTTGAGAGAAAGCAAGGTCGAGTTGTACTGTCAAAACATGGTCAACAACTATATAAAAATGCAGAAAAAATAGTCGAAGAATATAGAGAGTTCCTTAGTCACTCCCAAAAACTTACCGAAAAAAAACCTATTACCATAGTCACTCAGCCAAGGCTTTATGATAAATACGTAGAACCGGTTATCGTGCCAAGCCTATTTGATAACTCTTCAATACATATACGAACTGGTGAGCTATTTGCCGTAAAATCATGGGTTGAAAGTGAAGAAGCAGATATTCTAATTACAGAGGGAATATTTGATGAAAATAGAAATTATCAAAAAATCAAAGAATTAGATATGCTTTATTTCTCTTGGGCTAAATCTTCAAAGTTTAATTTTTCAGAACCTGTTCCAACCATAACCCATTCAAGAGTTTGGGATCACTGGCATAATTTAACATCTGCACTAACGAACAATAATAAGTTTGAACGCGTAATGACAATAGACACTCCCAATTTTTCGAAAAAACTGATCGAGAAGGGATTAGGGATAGGATTACTACCTGAAGCTATGATAGAAGAAAGTGATACATTAGAATACTGCAAAGGTCCCACAAAAAGCCATATAGAAGGCCCTATCAATGTTTATATCAGAAAGGGTCTTAACTCGGATAAAGCAAAAATCATCAATAGTATTATTGATGATTTTATCGTAGCCAATTAAAACCTATGCCTATATGACATAGTAAATGCGATATCTGTGCTGTTATCTGCATTTACGGCATTTTCTATCACGGCAAACTCAAGTGCGCTGGCAGTAAAGTGATAACGGTAGCCTAATGTGAGTTCAAAGACTGGTTCTTTTAAATCTTCGAGATCTTTGGCAATCCCCTCATAGATTTGAAACTCAACTAGCCAGCTATGTTTTGGGCTAGAGCGATACTGATAGCCAACACCGGCATTGTATAACCACTCCTTAAGCGGAAATATCTGGCTATCATGTGGGTTTCTATGACTTAAAGCGACTAGGCCATACATATGATGGACATCATCAAACCGTGCGCTGTAGTTTAGCTGTACTGCTTGTTCAAATGACTTGTTTTCAAAGGGGCCATGGCCGACATAGTCATAGAATAAGCTTGCACCTACTGACAATGCATGCCGAGTACCTGTTTCTGTAACTGGACTTTCATATAGGCTTTGCTCTATATAAAACTCTACCGAATTATTTAACGTACGATTTTCAAAATCGGTTAGCGGCTGCTCCATATACTCTGGAGCATCGATAAAAAACCTATGTTTATCGACATCTTTACGGCCATTTTGGCCTAATCCGAACATATCATGGAATTCAATGGTCAGAGAATCGAGATGGTTATCTGCAGTAAATCGATATAGATATGAAAACTCGACCTTTAGATCTGGTTTTACAATAAACTGACCACCAATTTGTAAGTCATTCTGGTAGAAATCCATGGTATAGCTATCATTTTGCGCCCATACACTGGCAATAGAAGCTGAACCATATAACTCATCATGGGTTCCTTTAAATGCATCACGCATTCGGGGTGATATACCACCCGACTGAAGGGGCGCCTGGGCTCGCGTTAATAATGGCCCATATTCACTATCTGCCGTCTTAGCAACACTTATCCCTGTCATGGAACCTATCACGGCTCCTGCCAACAACACTCTTGAGATCATCATAAACGAAGCCTTTCACTTATCTGTATTAATGCTATTACAAACTAATTTCATACCAATAGGTATAATAATTACAATTTGAGAGTTGCATCTTTATGATCATGCAGTTACAACATGATAGCATTGATTAAGTGTAGAATTAATACTCACTGAATCACTTAAACTCGCCTTTAACTTTTGTTGACGATTTCGTTCACTGCATGTTCACTTAACTGAATGTAAGCTTAGAAAAAGCTAACAAATCAGGCTTTTTTCCTTTAACGGGTTTTATTTTGCGAATCCCAGAGTAAGCTGTTACTCATAGAGGCGTGAAATATATAACGAGGAGCACTCCATGGCCCAATCCCTATTACATCCAACTTTGACGCGATTCACTAGGCTATTTACCGCTTCAATGATGACACTATTTGCACTTTGCATCAGCTTTCAAGCATCTGCTGACGACTACAGCGAAACCATTAAAGACTTTAAGTCGGCGAAACAAACCCACAAGTTTTTTCAATCTTCCTATGGCTATGCCATTTTTCCAACAATAGGCAAAGGGGGATTTGGTATCGGCGCGGCATATGGCAAAGGCCGTGTCTATAGAAAGGGAAGCTATACGGGTGATACTAGTATGACCCAGGTATCTATTGGTTTTCAGCTAGGAGGCCAAGCCTATAGCGAGATTATCTTCTTTAGAAATGCTAAAGCCTATGAAGATTTTACCAGTGGCACCTTTGAGTTTGGTGCCCAAGCTTCTGCGGTAGCCTTGACCTTAGGTGCTAATGCGCAGGCGGGTACTACGGGTAACTCTGCTGGTGCGGGCAACTCTGCCGACAACAAAGATAACGCCGCAGCCGGTGCCTATATTAATAATATGGCGGTATTTACTTTGGCAAAAGGCGGCCTAATGTATGAAGCCGCCTTAGCTGGGCAATCATTTACCTATGAGCCCAAGTAATACAATCCATAGAAAAACTTAACCCTGAATCACTTAAGCCTTAGCCAGTTAATTCCGCCAAGATAGCTTTAATATCTTCTGGAATTGGCTGGCTTTGCTCTTTAGCATAATCGTAATGCACCATAGACGTCGCCACTTTGGCCGTAAGCTTTCCATCTTGATAACAAGCTTGGCTCACTTCAAAGCTAGAGTTACCGACACGGCTAATCCAAGTTCTAACCTCAACCGCTTTACCGTAATAGGTGGGCGCAGAAAAAGCGACATTAAAGCCAGCGACGATCAAATTCCAGCTATTTAAATCTAACTCAGGATTAAAGATCTCAAAGATAGGCTCGCGGGCCGCCTCAAACCACACGGGGATCACGGTATTATTAATATGACCTAAACCATCGGTTTCACTGAATCTCGGTTGAATATCCATTTGAAAATAGGGCTTCACGTTACAATCCTTTTGATTCTTATAAGGTTATCTAGTACTTGAACCATATCACCTAAAGATGCTTTAGTCTGTAAATCAATTTAACCAAGATCTGAAAAACAAAAAGGGATGCCTAAGCATCCCTTTTCAATTAAATCAATTTAGCCACCATACATGGCATTAATTTCTTGAGCATACTTATGGTAAATCATCTTACGACGCAGCTTTAGTGTCGGCGTAATCAACCCAGACTCAGTGGAAAACGCCTCGGGCAATAAGGTAAATTTCTTAATCCGCTCAAAGCCTGCAAGCTCATCCTGCATCATCTTGAGTCTCTCTTCAAAGTGCTCAACCACATGACTATGGCGCAGCAATTCAAGTGGTGACTCATACTTTAAGCCTTTCTCCTCGGCCCAATGTTCTAGGGCTTCAAAAGCAGGCACAATCAAAGCGGTGACATAGTTACGAGCATCGGCAATCACGGCAACTTGATCGATGAAAGGACAGCAGCCGACCTTGCCCTCAACTCGTTGAGGCGCAATATATTTACCATTAGAGGTTTTCATTAACTCTTTGATGCGGTCAGTAATAAATAAGTTACCTTCTTCATCTAACCTACCTGCATCTCCTGTTTTAAACCAACCATCCTCAAAGGCCGCGGCCGTATCCTCTGGGCGATTATAGTAACCTCGCATCACAGTACGACCACGAACCAAAATCTCGTTGTCGTCACCCAGCTTAATATCGACCTCGGGTAAAGTCTTACCATTTGAACCTAAAACGCGATTATCTAGAGTATTACAAGTCACTGTTGCCACAGTCTCAGTTAAACCATAACCACAAAGTACTGGTGTACCTATGCCTTGGAAGAAGGTTGCAACCTTTAAATCCAAAGCTGCACCACCGCAAGGCATAAACTTTAAGCGGCCACCTAATACATCTTTAAGCTTGCTATAAACTAACTTATTCGCCAGCGCCCATTGCAGTTTAAGTAGCAATGACGACTTGGATCGACCTTGATTAACTTCAAATTGACGCTGCCCAACATCCATCGCCCAAGCAAACATCTTTTGCTTCTTCTGCGGCGCTTTGTTCACCTTCTCATATACTGCGCTATACACTTTCTCTAAGAAGCGAGGTACAACACAAAGGGTGTGGGGACGCACATCGACAATGGCGTCTTTGGCCTTCATAGGGTCATTTAGATAGACATTTTTTCCACCACGACACAGGGCATACATGCTCCAGCCACGCTCGAAAATATGGCTCAACGGCAAAAATGCGAGAGAAACATCACCTGCGACAAAAGGAAGCTTAACATCGTGCTGACGCACCATAGAGGCAAAGTTACCATAATCTAGCATTACCCCTTTTGGATCCCCTGTGGTGCCAGAGGTGTAGATTAATGTCAGTAGATCTTCTAAATCATATTCTGTTAAACGTTGGCTCAGCTCCGCAGCGACTTCATCACCATGACTAAGCGCTAATAAGTCGTCGAAATAGTAGTGATTATCGCTATCTAGCAGTTCGACATTAGCATCAAACACGACTATTTTTGCCAGGCTATCACAGGCAGCAACTAGCTCCACAGCCATTTGATACTGCTTAGCATCGCCAACAAAGATCAGCTTTGCCTTGGCGTCATTGACAATATATTCGGCTTGATCTTGGCTACTGGTGGGGTAGATAGGAACAACAACGGCTTTAGCTTTAAGTAAGCCGATATCAGCACAGGTCCACTGCGGGCAATTGTGGGACATAATGACAGCAGTATCTTGTCTATTGAAACCTAGACTTATCAATACCTGAGCAACTTGACTGGTTATTGTGTCAAAATCCTTCCATTTGACACTATCCCAAGGGGCCAGCATTTGATAACCCTCAAGTGCAACTTCATTGCTTCGACTTTTTGCCTGCTGCTCTAACAAGCGAATTACATGGTATTGTTCTAGAGACATTACTGCATACCTTAGCTTACAGGTGTTCGCGATTTTGGCGTATTCTACGCCATTTCAACCTAAAACCTAAGAGTTTTTGCTCTATTTGTGTTAACCCCTACACAAAATCAGCTTAACAAGTGCTGCTACTCACGGTAAATAGCAGGAGATAAATGTAAAAACAACTTAAATCAAACTGTTACAAAACACTCTTTTCTAAAATGAACACTTGTAAGCTATTATAATAACTGGTCTGACCTTTAGGCATATTCTTCTTGACTCCAAAGGCGAAGACTGCCCCATTTAAGTGCGCCCAAAGCCAATAAACCTGCAACAACATCTATAGCGAGCCAAATAAGTGAGTAGGACTCTTTTTCAAGTAACGATTCCAAACTCCCCATTTGAATAGCGGTCACCAATATCACTATAAATATCGTCAAGCTAATGTGCATTGCCGTGCGACAAGCGGCACCTAGACCTAATATTAAAGCTGCACCCCAAAAGCTAGCGAAACTAAGATGCAACCAGATATCGAATTTGAACTCGCCCTGTATCATTAACGAAGCGCAGATAGTTATGCTCGCAGCTACTGTCACCATAGCAATCAACCTATTTTGAGCTGCAAAAAACGCCTTTCGCATCCCTTCGCGCCCCACATAGCCAGGCAATACCATAAGTAACTCGACAGAGCGCCAACGTTGAATACGGCTCCAATGTACCAAAGAGCAAGCTATCACTAAGCCTTGAAGCAAAATGAGATAAACAGGTAAATCTAGCTTCATAAACCATGCAACAATGCTAATGACTAACATCAAACAAGGGTAAATTAAGATTGTCATCGTCAGCATAGGACCCACAAAAAAGCTCACTGGATGCAGTTGACGATCAAACCATGACAACAAAGGATTGCCACTAATTTGAGGCATCCAATAAAACCCCATCTCAGAGCCATTTAAATACACACTCCTAGCATCGCTGTGCCAGCTGGTACTCTGATAATGCTGGTAAATCAACATCCCCAACACAGGCACCGCTAACCACACCAATAGATGTGCAGGAATAAATTGATTCTCTAAGGATTCATATACATCGGGTAACCAAGGCATAATCAAATAAGCAAAAATAGCCAAAAAGAATCCTTTGGGCCATTTAGTACAAAGATAGATAAATGCCATTCCCCAGCTAGTAATCGCACCAAGTAAACCAATAAGCTCAATCATCCCAGCATTGAATAGCACCAAAATACTCAATAACACGGCTAGCACGGTGACGAATAAACACTGAAATAACACTCTATCGATATAACCAGGAATAACCTGAGCCTCTTCGGACGCGCTAATACGATTTAACTGCCAGCCACATGCAATAGCACTGGAGATAATGGTCAAGCCGAGCAAAATCGTTAAAGGCTCTAGTCTAGGGTCAAAACTAATGCCAAATGCCATGACCAGCCCTATAAGACCTGAGCCAAGAAAACTTGCGCCCCCTAGGTCATAGCACCACTGACGAACCATCCCCCTTGTTAATTGTTGAAACTTCATGATGAATGGAGCTCCATGAACAACTGCTCTAGATTCAAGGGTTCTGCATCAAACTGAGTCCTGTTAACAACCCGCGAGTCACAATAATTGCCTACGACACTGCCACGGGCATTGGTATGTAACACTTCCATGCCATTCTCAAATGAATCAGGTGATGCCCCTTTGATAAGTCTAACCTCTTCTCGAAGAGCATCTATCTCTTTAAATAGCAACAACTTACCATCTTTAATCAATGCAACATGGCTAGCGACACGTTCAAGATCTGAGGTGATATGGGATGAGAACAGCACGGCTGATCCCGCATCTAACGCTAAATCAAACAGATCCGCCATAAACTGGCGTCTTGCAACAGGATCTAGACTTGCGACGGGCTCATCAAGAAGAAGCAGCTTAGGACGATAAGCCATTGCCATAATTAGCGCTAAAGATTGTCTCTGACCCACAGACAGCTTTTGCACTTGCTGCTTAGTATCTAGTCCAAATCGTATTAACCAGTCTTGCTCTAGTTGCGTGTCCCACTCAGGATAAAAGCTTCGATGTAAATCTAGAGCTTTTCCGATTGAAAAACCTTCATAACCAAAAGGCTGCTGGGGCACATAGCCAATCGCTTGTTTCGCTTGATTTGATAACTTATTCGGGTTTTCTCCTAGGGTAAGAATCTCACCACTGGAAGGTGAGATAATACCTAAAGCACAGCGCATTAATGTAGACTTACCGGCACCATTTTGTCCCAATAATCCCACAACCATACCTGGCGTTAATGATAGACTCAGAGACGATATTGCTTCCTTGTTATCATAGGTTTTACTCACTTGGTTAAACACTAGTATCGCTTCATTGTCTTTCATTTAATCAAGTCCTTTACTTTTTCCAGCGTGCTGCTAATAAGGCCTGTAGGGCATCAAGGCTGACACCTAACTGCTTGGCTTGGGATTGCAATGCATCAATCTGTGGCAGTAGCAAGTTAAGGCTCTGCTCTTTATCTTCCGCTTGGCGTTCGGCGACGCGGGTAGGTTGGCCCCGTCTACGCTCAAGCCACCCTTGTTCAACTAAATGCTGAATGGCACGAGATACAGTCATAGGATTTACAGTGAGATGCTCGGCAATCTGTCTTACAGAAGGTAGGACTTGCTGACTCTGCAATTGCCCGCCCACAATTAAACGCACTATCTGCTCGCTTAACTGACGATAAATTGGATCACCACTACTGGGGTTGACATCTAGAAGTTCTAACATTAGCCTTTAAACACTGTATTAATACATTGATACACCGATATGGTTAATAATCTACCATAGAGTGGAATAATATCAACTAAGGAAAGCACCTAATGCATATCAGCCACAAAATTAAACCTTCGGGTTTAGCTAAGTGTCTTGTGATTTCGACGCTTGTTGTCTGGGCAAGTTTTGCCGCTGCAGATGAATCTGCCAGCCAGCAAGCCCCCGGTAATCCAGCGGCCGTCATTAATACACCAGAGTTAAAACCTTGCTACCTAAAAGGACTTGCAGATCGCCTAGAATGTGGCTCTATCATGGTGGCCGAAAACCCAGAAAAGCCACAAGGCAAGCAGATAGCAATCCACTTTGCAGTGCTGCCAGCGATAAAAAATACCTATCCAAATGAAGCGCTACTGGCCATTGCCGGCGGCCCAGGTCAATCGGCTTTAGAAAATGCAGAAGGCTTCGATCGCATTTTGCATAAAGTCAGGCAACAAAGAGATATTTTACTCATTGACCAACGAGGTACTGGCTTATCAAACAAGCTAGTGTGCGAGCCTGAGAGCTATATTGACCCGCTAGCGGTTGATGACACCAAGCTAGATACTCAAAAAGAAACCTTAGATTGTCTTAATAAGCAAGACGCTGATATCACTCAATACGGCAGTCTAAATGCGCTACAAGACTTTGAAGCCGTGCGCCAATATCTTGGTTACGACAAGCTCCACCTTTATGGTATCTCCTATGGCACGCGCATGGCGCAGCTCTATATGCGTCATTACGGCCAACACTTAGCCACAGTGACCTTAGACGGTGTCGTCCCTATGCAGCAAAGTGTGCTTGCCATTGGACAAGCGATAGATAGAGCTTTTGATAAGCTTATCGAAAACTGTGAACAAAACACGCTTTGCCATCAGAAGTTTCCTCAGCTAAAACAGGATTTTGAACAAGTCCAAGCCACACTGACTCAAGGACCTGTGATCAGTCAGATCAATGATCCACTCACAGGCGAGCTAACTCAGCTAACCATGACACTCAATAAATTCATGGGCACCTTACGCTTAGCACTTTACAATCCTAGTATTCGAGCGTTAGCGCCCCATGCTATTCATCAAGCTGCAAAAGGTAACTTTCAGCCAACACTAGGCTTACTCACACTAACCACAGATAACCTAGGTATCGCAATTGGCATGCACTCCTCTGTGGTATGCGGAGAGGACTGGCCAAGAGTCACACCTGAATTTAGAGCTAAAGTCACTGGCAGCTATTTTGGTAAACAAATGCTAGAAGGGTTTGATAGTAGCTGTGAAATCTGGAAAGTCCCTGCTGTCGATGCCAGCTTTTCTGCACCAATTACCAGTGATATTCCAACCCTATTACTCTCGGGTGAACTCGATCCAGCTACTCCTCCAAGCTGGGGCGAGCTAGCGACAGAAAAGCTAAGTAACGCAAAACATTTTGTCGCTCCCTTTGCCACCCATGGCGTGGCATATCAATCCTGTGGCAACAAGCTTATTGCCCAACTTGTCGACTCAGGCAAGGTGCAAGAACTAGATGAAAGCTGCCTGAGTAAAGATGTTAGCCGTAACTTTTATCTCAATGCCAGTACAGTTGAGGCGATACCTACGGCTCAGCAAAGCACGCCACAACTCGCAGACCAATCAAATAAGGCTCAGCCTGCTTTACAGAGCAAACCGCTAAACCTTAACGCCAATAAGAAATAGGATGTTCAAACATGATTAGCGTATCAAATCTATCAAAACGCATTGGCGAAGTTCAGGCACTAGATAATCTAAGCTTTAGTGCTGAAAATGGCCAAATCACTGGATTACTCGGCCCAAATGGTGCGGGTAAAACCACCTGCTTGCGTACTATCTTTGGCTTACTCAAACCAGATACAGGTAAAGCAGAAATTGAAGGCATAGATGTTGCCATTTCCCCCATACAGGCTAAACAGGAACTAGGGTTATTTCCTGATCCCTTTGGTCTATATGAGCGTCTCACACCCAGAGAGTATATTAGTTTCTTCGCCGAGCTAAACGGCCTGTCTCGCGCTCAAGCAAAGCAAGCGACATCCGAAGTGATCGACAAACTGCACCTTGCCGATATCGCCGATCGTCGCTGTAAAGGCTTCTCCCAAGGTCAGCGAATGAAGACCGCCTTGGCCCAAGCCATAGTGCATCAACCCACCAATATCATTCTTGACGAACCGACTCGCGGCCTAGATGTCATGAGTACTCGAGTATTAAGAGATTTACTCCAAGATCTCAAAGCACAAGGCCATTGCGTATTGTTTTCAAGTCACGTGATGCAAGAAGTCGCGGCGCTTTGTGACCAGGTCATTGTCATGGCTGAAGGAAAAGTCGTAGCCGTTGGCAGCCCAGACCAACTATGCCAACAGACAGGAAAAGGCTCTTTAGAAGACGCCTTTATCCAGCTTATCGGAACTGACGAAGGGATCGCAGCATAATGAACAAAATAATGACTTTAGTCCGTAAAGAGATCATAGATGCCATTCGCGATAAGCGCTCCGTTATGGCCGGGCTCTACTACGCCATAGGCACACCTGTAGCTATGTGCGCACTTTTCATCGTGATGATAGGACAATTGACCAGTCCAGATGATCTTAATATCACCATCAAAAACCCAAATCAGGCTCCAGATTTAGTCAAATTTCTAGCGAGTAAAGGAATATACAATGGCGGTGAAAACCTGAAAGAGATAGAGCTCATCATCTCCGAAGATTACACTAAAAAGATGGCTGTCGCTCAAAGCGCAGACGTCACCTTAATAGCCGATAATTCCAATGAAAAGCTACAACACTCAATCCGAAGGCTTGAGCATGTGCTGCAAACCTATAGCTCAGAAATGGCAGGGCTAAGACTCATTGCCAGAGGCATCGATCCCAGAGTCGTTAAGCCACTCAATATCCAGTTAGAAGATCAGGCAACACCTGACTCTAAAGGTGGCTTTATCCTTGGTATCGCTATCTTTACCATGATCTACTCAGTATTCATCTCGGGTATGAATCTTGCCATTGATACTAGTGCAGGCGAGCGTGAACGTAACTCCCTTGCACTATTGTTGAGCCACCCAGTGACCACCTGGCAATTAGTGCTTTCGAAAATACTGACTGTAGGCTTTTTTGCCATGCTAGGTTTGGCAATGATTTTAGTGGTATCAAAAATTGCCTACCCTTTTGTACCTTGGCAGGAATTAGGGTTTTCGGTCAATATCACTCCAAGCTTTATGATCACTATGTTGATCATTGGTCTGCCTATTGCGCTGATGGCAGCTTGCCTACAACTGTTTGTTTCCTTTATGGCAAAAACCTTTAAAGAAGCACAATCTTATCTAACCATAGTACTCTTGGTTCCTGCCGCTCTGGCGATGGCTGCCGCCTATAATATTGCCCCGGAGACGTTGCAGTGGATACCTGTATCGGGTCAGCAACAGGCGCTAATTGCGCTAGTGAAAGGTCGAGAGCTCCCAGTTATGCAATTGCTCTTCTCTTCAGGCGCGACCATTATTATCTCGCTCATGCTCGCCGTGGGTTTAGAGCGCTCACTAAAAAGTGAGAAAATTGTGTTTGGCCTATAGCAGGCCTAAAAATGGCCTAGCACACTGCTAGGGGCTGTTGATCTTTGCTGATTGTTTTTTGCGCTCAGTCAATGGCATTTTATCGCGGCGAACGAGGTGAAGCTTAGCAATCTAAGTAAATTCTCGTGGGGCAATGAGAAAATGTCATTGAATCGCGCCCGAAGGGCAGCGTTTACAGCGCACTTCTACTGCGTTATCGCTCATTTATGTAGAATAACTACACAGCACAAGCTCTGCCTTGTTTAAGCACGCTGTAAACTGCTGCAAAAATAACCTTGAAAGATCAACAGCCCCTAGGCCATTTTACTCTTTTGAGAGTTATCCTCTCTCATCTAATTGCTTTCGATATTGGCCTAATAACGCATCCCACTGATTAACCCAATTATCTAGCAAAGCTTTGATATGCTCTTTTGAAAGCTGCTCGGTATCATTCTCTAACTGCATACCTTCCCCTCTCAAAACCGAGGTAGCCAGCAGTTTTTGCGATTGCGCCTCAGAAACTTTCATCTCAAGACGCACCTCAACATCTCTATCTCTACCGCCTGTAGCGTAATTGATTCCTGATAGCACAGCCTTAAAGGGCAATACTTCTAACGGTGACATACTTTCCAGCGAAATACGCATACTAGTAAAAGCGGGTTCGATAACAAATACATTTGGCCCTAGGGTATTGGTAACCTTAAAATGCTTGGCTGTGACTCGTGCCACCTCTTTATCAAAGTACTCCTGAATGGCCTGACTCGCCTCAATACCAAACTGATCATTGGTTTCCAGCTTAGGATAGAAAACCACTGGCTTAATGAAAAATGCAGAGGGTGTAACAGGCTTAATCAGACGAGTTAACGACCTATCGATCCATCTATGCTGGATGGTGCCATCATCACGCTCAATCAGCTCCATCCTGTCATAATCTCTTATGAAACCGTTCTCAACTTTCGGTGATGTCGCCTGACAAGCTGCTAACATAATCACTAAACACCCTAATGCACCTAGCTTTTTACCTGTACTGACAGCTCTCATGTTATGCCCTCAAACCTTGATACATAAATCAATATTAAGCCTAAACTTAATTATAAAAGGCTAGATTTTCCAGCTTTAACTGTGCAAATTTCATAATTATGACAATTGGTTATATTCACAGCATCAAATAAACAATATCGACAACATGCCATACAAAGCTGTATCAACTCCTGAAACATCCACGCAAATAAAAAGGCCCAACACAGCAGTGTTGAGCCTTTAGCGTTAGAGAAATAATCGCTACTTTTGCTTAGGTCTAAATGGCTTAATAACCGAGTCATCACACTCTAAATAAGGACCATCCATCAGATCGATACAGTAAGGAATAGCAGGGAATACCGCATCCAAACATTCACGAATAGACTTAGGCTTACCAGGCAAATTAACTATTAGTGAGTCATCCCTTAGGCCGGCAGTTTGTCTTGATAAAATCGCAGTTGGAACAAACTTCAATGATTCAGCACGCATCAACTCACCAAAACCGGGCATCATGCGATCACACACAGCTTCTGTTGCTTCAGGAGTCACATCCCTTTTAGCCGGACCTGTGCCTCCGGTTGTAACAATCAAGCTGCAGTTCTGCTCATCAGCCATACGGATCAGTGTCGCTTCAATCACATCTTGCTCATCAGGGATCACCTCATAAATCGGCTCCCACTCAGAAGTCAGATATTCGTTCAATACGTCGATTATCGCCTTACCTGAGATATCTTCATAAACGCCCGCACTCGCTCTATCGCTGACAGTAACAATACCAATTTTGGCTTTACTCATTTTGTTCCCCAAGCTGACTGTTAACTCAATCTTTTAAAGTGGCAAATCTACCAAATATAAGGCTACAGCACAAAGCTAGCATAACTTGTTTAAGCCAAATCAAAACACCGCTTTACTCAAAGTCAAAATTCAGCGCTATAACAAATCTATATCGGTTAATACTTGCACTACTAAAAATACTGTATATACTGACAGGTACTGTATAGAAAAACAGGAATTGATATGAGACCGCTAACGCCAAGACAGTCTGAAATTTTAGAACTGATCAAACGCAATATTGCCGATACCGGAATGCCACCTACCCGTGCCGAGATCGCCAGACGTTTAGGTTTTAAGAGTGCTAACGCTGCCGAAGAGCACCTAAAAGCTTTGGCGAAGAAAGGTTGTATCGAGATAATTCCTGGCACTTCTAGAGGTATTCGCCTTCCACATGAAGAGGAAGCGGAAGATCTCGGTCTACCACTTATCGGCCAAGTCGCAGCAGGCGAGCCTATTCTGGCTCAAGAGCATGTCGAACAACACTACCAAGTCGATCCAAGTATGTTTCGTCCTAGCGCCGACTTTTTGCTAAGAGTGCGTGGTGACAGTATGAAAGACATCGGCATACTCGAAGGTGATCTACTGGCTGTACATAAGATGCAATCCGCTCGCAATGGGCAAGTTGTGGTAGCAAGGGTAGAAGATGACGTTACCGTCAAGCGCTTTGAGAAAAAAGGTAATCTCGTTTATCTACATGCTGAAAACCCTGAATACTCCCCTATCAAAGTCGATTTAACCCATGAAAGCCTGACTATCGAAGGTTTAGCTGTTGGCGTAATACGTAACGGTGACTGGCAATGAATAAATTAATCTCAAGCGTTTCTCATCACCCAGGACTCTGGACTCAAAAAGCACCTAACTTGTCAGCAGACTGGCAGCAGGCTGATATCAATACCATCGCCAGTACCACACAAGGACAGAATGAGTTAAGACAACTTGCACCTCAGCTAGCTCAGCTTAGCCAACAAGGTCGTTGGATTGTACTAATTAGCCCTGCCAACATAGGTTACAAGCAGATGTTAGCCCAAGCCGGCGTGAGAATGGATCGCGTGTTACTCGTCCATGCTAAAGATGAAGTTGAAACCCTTTGGGCAATGGAAAAAGCGCTAACGAGTGGTACTTCAAGTGCCGTTATCGGCTGGACTGAATGCTTAGACAGCAAAGACCAACGCCGATTAGAGTTGGTTGCAAAAAGTGCTCGAGCTCTGGGTATTGTGTTTGAAAATGCAAGTGCTCACTCACCCTCAACATCACTAAACAAAGATATCGAACAACAGAACTTGTTTAGCTCTCTGCACTAATCATTCCGATACTTTTTCTCTTCAAAACCTCTTAACCAGAGGTTTTTTTGATCTTTTTTCTAAGTTAATTAGATAAAACAGTGATCTTGATCAATATTTAAACACAGGTTAGTGTAGTAGTAACGATATGTTCAATATTCGTACGGTTCAAACTAAATACTTGTGATTGGTTAGTCCCCATAAGCAAAACCAGTATTGAATCGAGTTGATTATTCAGCTGTAAGTGCCAACGTGGTCGATTACAACAATAACTTGGGCGGTAAGATCACAGCGCACCTTGAAGTCATCGTTGCTTTTTGTGGGAACTGAAGAGTTTACATAGAGCAAAGACTTACTGTGTGACTCTTCTTTGTAGTTGCGATAGCAATTAACAGAGGAGATGTCTTGTGAAACAACTGCTGTATTGTTTGACCCTATTTCTATTTAGTCCAATAGCCCTGTCTGCGGATATGCCGCTAAATATGACACAGGGAGTGACTGAGATCAGTGGACGCGTCTACGAGCTCCACATGATCATTCTCTACATCTGCTGTGCCATAGGCATAATTGTATTTGGCATCATGATCTATTCGATGATCAACCATAGACGTTCAAAGGGTGCTGTGGCAGCAAACTTTCATGAGAGCACTAAAGTAGAGATTGCTTGGACACTTATCCCCTTCGTTATCCTTATTCTCATGGCTATTCCCGCCACCAAAACCTTAATAGCAATGGAAGATCCTTCCAATGCAGATATCACTATCAAAGTCACTGGCTCCCAATGGAAGTGGCATTACAGCTACTTCGACCATGATATTGAATTCTATAGCCTGCTCTCAACACCAAGAGAGCAGATCCAAGGGGCTGAAGAGAAAGGCGAAAACTATCTGCTAGAAGTCGATAAACCTCTTGTCATTCCCACTAACCGTAAAGTTCGATTCTTAATGACATCAGAAGATGTCATTCACTCTTGGTGGGTGCCCGCCTTTGCCGTCAAAAAAGACGCCAATCCTGGCTTTATCAATGAAGCTTGGACTCGCGTCGATAAACCCGGCACCTACCGAGGCCAATGTGCCGAACTATGCGGCAAAGATCATGGCTTTATGCCCATTGTGGTCGAAGTACTGCCCGAGGCTGAGTTCGATAAATGGGTAGTTATCCAACAACAAGCTGCCGCAGCAGCAGAGCAGCAAGCCCAAGCCGCGCTAAGTAAAACCCTCACTATGGATGAGCTAATGGCTCAAGGTGAACAGGTATATCTCACTCGCTGCGCTGCTTGTCACCAACCTAACGGTATGGGACTACCCGGAGCTTTCCCCGCAATGAAAGACAGCCCTATCGTTATGGGAGAGATTTCGGCTCATATAGATATGGTTGTCAATGGTAAGCCAGGCACCGCAATGCAAGCCTTTGGTAACCAGTTGACCGCAGGAGAAATTGCCGCCGTCGTAACCTATGAGCGCAATGCTTGGGGTAACAATACTGGCGACACAGTTCAAGCCGCTGACGTTGAACAACACGGCCAATAGGGGATAAAAACATGGATACATTGAGCCGCGAAGCACAACTGAATATGGAAGGTGTCGCTGACGATCAAGCTGTTCACGATGATGAGCATCATGAAGTACATCCAACGGGCATTAAACGCTGGCTGTTTACCACCAACCATAAAGATATAGGCACACTCTATCTTTGGTTTAGCTTCATCATGTTCTTAACTGGTGGCGCTATGGCCATGGTCATTCGAGCCGAATTGTTTCAGCCAGGACTACAGCTAGTTGAGCCTAATTTTTTCAATCAAATGACCACAGTTCACGGTTTAGTCATGGTATTTGGCGCGGTTATGCCTGCTTTTACAGGGCTAGCTAACTGGCTAATACCTATGATGATTGGCGCTCCCGATATGGCACTGCCCAGAATGAATAACTGGAGTTTTTGGATATTACCCTTTGCCTTTCTCATTCTGCTCAGTTCTCTGTTTATGGAAGGCGGAGCCCCTAACTTCGGCTGGACCTTTTACGCACCACTATCAACAACCTATAGCCCTGATAGTACAGCACTATTTGTCTTCTCTGTACACATTATGGGGATCAGCTCCATCATGGGAGCCATCAATGTCATCGTCACCATAGTCAATATGCGAGCACCAGGCATGACTTGGATGAAACTACCTCTGTTTGTCTGGACCTGGCTTATCACAGCCTTCCTACTTATCGCGGTAATGCCTGTGTTAGCGGGCGTCGTCACTATGGTATTAACCGATAAATACTTTGGCACGAGTTTCTTTGATGCCGCAGGCGGCGGCGATCCTGTGATGTTTCAACATATCTTCTGGTTTTTTGGTCATCCTGAAGTCTACATCATGATTTTGCCCTCTTTTGGCATCATCTCCGCCATCGTGCCGGCATTTAGTCGTAAACGCCTGTTTGGCTATGCCTCTATGGTGTACGCCACAGCCAGTATTGCGATTCTCTCTTTTCTAGTTTGGGCTCACCATATGTTTACCACTGGCATGCCGGTATTTGCGGAGCTGTTCTTTATGTACTGCACTATGCTAATTGCCGTGCCAACAGGGGTGAAAGTATTTAATTGGGTAGCAACCATGTGGCGAGGCTCAATAAGTTTTGAGACTCCCATGCTATTTGCGGTCGCCTTTATCATACTGTTCACCATAGGCGGTTTCTCTGGGCTAATGCTGGCCATCACCCCTGCAGATTTTCAGTACCATGATACTTACTTTGTGGTTGCTCATTTCCACTACGTATTAGTCTCTGGCGCCATCTTCTCAATTATGGCGGCCGCCTATTATTGGCTTCCTAAATGGACAGGGCATATGTATGACGAGAAGCTAGCGCAATGGCATTTCTGGTGTTCGGTGATATCGGTCAATGTACTTTTCTTCCCTATGCACTTCCTTGGCCTTGCAGGTATGCCAAGGCGAATTCCCGACTATGCCATCCAATTTGCAGACGTTAATCAAATCGTCTCCATAGGCGGCTTTGCATTTGGGCTGTCGCAGCTGATATTCCTTGCTGTGGTTATCAAATGTATTCGCGGCGGTAAGAAAGCACCAGCAAAGCCTTGGGATGGCGCAGAAGGCTTAGAGTGGACCATCGCCAGTCCAGCACCTTATCACTCCTTTAGTACGCCTCCTGAGGTTAAGTGATTATGGCAGCACTAAAGTCACATACCAAATTGATTAGCCTATTGAGTCTTGGGGCTGTGGCCATGTTCGGCTTTGGTTTTGCCCTAGTGCCGCTTTACGATATTTTGTGTGAGCAATTAGGCATTAACGGCAAAACCAAATCGACAGCGAGTCAATATACCAATATTCAAGTCGATAAGTCGCGACTAGTCACAGTTGAGTTAATGTCGCAAGTTCCTAGCCAAATGCCATGGAACTTTGAGCCAGAAACTAAGCGAATTCAAGTTCATCCAGGAGAGTTAGTTAGAACTCACTTTACTGCAAATAATCTCTCCAATAGACGTATCATAGGTCAAGCAGTACCTTCGGTGTCCCCAGGAATGGGAGCCGCTTATCTCAATAAAACCGAATGCTTTTGCTTTAATCAGCAACCCATTGAAGGCAATGCTAGTGCTGACCTACCTCTGATTTTCTTTGTCGATCCTGCACTACCGGATTCGATCAATACCCTAACCCTCTCTTATACCCTCTTCGACATCACAGCTAGCCAAAGTCAGGGTAGCTTAGTGCAAGGAACTGCGAGATGACTTCTAAACATGAAAATTACTATGTTCCCGCCCAAAGCGCTTGGCCAATCATTGGCGCGATTGGACTGTTTTTAATTGCATTTGGTGCAGGCAGTTATATACAAGAGCTAAACTCCGACTCTGGCATTGGCGGCTATATTCTTCTTGCGGGTATCGCAGTGATACTTTTCATGATTTTTGGCTGGTTTCGTACTGTCATCATGGAGTCTATGGCAGGCCTCTATTCCAAGCAGATGGATAGATCCTTTAGGCAAGGCATGAGCTGGTTTATTTTCTCAGAAGTAATGTTTTTTGCAGCCTTTTTTGGAGCACTATTCTATGCTCGAATGATTGCCGTGCCTTGGCTAGGTGGCGGCTCAAATAACGCCATGACCCATGAAGTGCTTTGGCCCAGTTTTCAGGCGATCTGGCCATTGGAAATCACACCCGATGGCACTCAAACCCAAGCCATGGGCTGGCAAGGGCTTCCCCTTTATAACACTATCATTTTATTAACTTCATCCATCACACTGCATTTCGCCCATGTCAGTTTAGAAAAGTCCAAACGCACAGCACTCACCCTTTGGCTAGGATTGACGATTCTATTGGGATTGGCCTTCTTGATTTTACAGGCAGAAGAATATGTTCACGCCTATCAAGAAATGGGGTTGACCTTAACGTCAGGAATCTATGGCAATACCTTTTATCTGTTAACGGGCTTTCATGGCATGCACGTCACTCTTGGCACCATATTCCTCTTTGTGTTGTTACTAAGGATCATAAAAGGACACTTTACGCCAGACAAGCATTTCGCCTTTCAAGCAGGCAGCTGGTACTGGCATTTCGTAGATGTCGTCTGGCTAGGATTATTCCTATTTGTGTACGTACTTTAACAACTAATAAGGCCTTGGATTGGGCTCAACAAAGCCCGTCGCCAAGGCCACTAGCAAACAAAACATCAATAGAGCAGAGAAAGCGACCCGTTTACCCAAGAAATGACTCATAGCTTGTTTGGATTCACCTTTAACTAGAATGAGCAATGCGCGAGCCAAATTGAATATGATGAACACCAGTAGTAATACTAAAGCAAACTTAAAAGCAGCAAGCAGTGTCATGGGCTCTCCTTTGACTTTGATTCCTGTTAAACAGCTATTACTGATTATAGTTGCTTTGGGCTTATTGCTAATTTTGGTCAAATTAGGTTTCTGGCAACTCGCTAGAGCAGACGAAAAAGAGCGCCTACACACTGAGTTGCTCCAGCGCCAATCTCAATCTCCCATCAACTACCAACAGCTTATCTCAACACCCGAAACAAAAGCGCTAACGGGAATCCGCATAGAAGTTGAGGCTGTACCTATAGCCAATAAACTCATCCTACTGGATAACCAAGTTTACCAAGGACAGGTAGGCTATCTTGCCTATCAGCTATTAAGGGTGCCAAATTATGATACCCGATTGCTTCTTGAGCTTGGATTTATCATAGCGCCAAAAGACAGACGACTTCTGCCACAAGTGGAATTGCTTCAACACAAACAAAACTTCTCTGGCAGGCTCTATCAAAAATCGATCAATCCTTTAAGTCCTAACCTTTTGCCTGAGTCAGGCTGGCCACTACGTATTCAAAATCTTGCCCTGACTGAACTGGCGCAACATCTGGATACGCCATTAGCACCTGCAGTCTTACAAGCTGCAAATCTAGAAAGCACGCTACCTCATCCATGGCGACCCATCCCTATGTCTGCGCAAAAACATAGGGGGTATGCACTGCAGTGGTTCTCGCTAGCATTGGCATTAGTGATACTGCTGGGGTATGGATTTTGGAAATGTCGTCCCACAACACGCCTTAAGCATAGGGAGCAGCAAAGATGAACGCCAATAACAAAAATCGATGGCCTTTTATCGGCCTAATCTTAGCTTTTGTGGTGCCTGTACTAGCGGCAAAATTAGTTTTATCAATGAATTGGTATCAAGGTGGCGTCACCAATCAAGGGGAATTGCTCCCACATCAAACCAACTACCAAAGCTATTCAATGGAAAATCCGCAACCTAAACGCTGGCAACTGGCTTATTTGCTCCCTCAGCATTGTGATAGCCAGTGCCAACAGCACTTATATATTCTCAAACAAAGCCATACTGCCTTAGGAAAACATCAACAGACTGTTTCACCTATTGTGCTAGTTCAGCCCAATAGTGACATTAGTGCGCTAAACAATTACTCCTTCAAAACCTACACCGCCAGCTCGCAACTAGCAGAACAATTAGGTTATGCCTTTGTGGTTGTCGATCCACTGGGAACATTAGTTATGGGCTACCCAAAGGTAACCGGAGAACAGGCCAGCAAGCTGCAAGGTAAGGCCATGGTTAAAGATATTCGTAAAATGCTAAAACTATCAAGGCTAGGCTAATGACGATAAGAACATTACTCAAAGTCACCTTAGTATTTACCTTCTTAGTGATTCTAATGGGGGCCTACACTCGTTTATCCGATGCGGGACTAGGCTGCCCCGACTGGCCAGGTTGCTATGGTCATCTCAAAGTACCTAGTCAAACCCATGATGTGCAACAAGCTCAACTTGCCTTTCCCGAGCGTCCCCTAGAGCAAGATAAAGCTTGGCTGGAGATGATCCATAGATACATTGCAGGAACCTTAGGACTCATGGTGCTAGCAATCTTTTTCATCAGCCTAAAGTCACCGCAAACACCTAAAAAGCTGCCAGCTTTCATTCTACTGCTTATCGTTTTTCAGGCTGCTTTAGGCATGTGGACTGTCACCATGAAGCTAATGCCAATTATCGTGATGGCACATCTGCTAGGCGGCTTTAGTTTATTTGCACTGTTATTGCTACTTCACTTGAGACATCAAAGCCTCACGCTCTTACCTAGCGACGCCTCATTAGCTCGCTACAGACCATTAGCACTAATGAGCTTAATGGTATTGCTCATCCAGATCATGCTCGGAGGCTGGACTTCATCAAACTATGCCGCTTTATCTTGTACCGTGCTGCCCTTCTGTGAAGGGAACTGGCCAGCGAGGCTCGACTTCATCACAGCCTTTAACCCTTTCCAAGGCCAGCACGCTAGTTATGAATTTGGTGTGCTCGAATACGATGCTCGCATGACAATCCATATTAGCCACAGGGTTTGGGCTATTGTCACCGCCATCACTATCTGTCTATTAAGCTTTAAGCTGATTAAACGCGGGCAAACCCCTTTAATTAAACGCTGCGCCAGCCTACTACTAGCCTTATTAACCGTGCAATTTTGCCTAGGACTGGCCAACGTTATCTTTCATCTGCCACTCAATATCGCCGTGGCCCATAACGGTGGCGCAGCCTTGCTCATGCTCAATCTAGTGTTTATCAATTACTTACTCTGGCGCAAAACCAGTACTCAGCCTGCGAATAGGGGGATCCCATCATGACTAAACCTATCTCACTCGCCCCTTCAGCCATCAAAGAGCAGTTCAATTGGCGAGATTACCTAGAAATGACCAAACCCAAAGTCGTTGCTTTGATGCTACTAACGGTATTGGTCGGTATGTGTCTGGCGGTTCCCGGAGCTCTTCCTCTCGCTCCCCTTGTATTTGGCCTTATAGGAATCGCCATGATGGCGGGCTCAGCGGCCGCCTTTAATCATCTGATTGATAGGCGTATCGATGCGGTTATGGCTCGAACCTATAATCGTCCCCTAGCTAAAGGTCGAGTTAGCGCCAGTAGAGCAACGATTTTTGCCATAGGCTTAGGTGCTATTGGGTTTAGTCTGTTGTATTACCTAGTCAATCCACTCACCGCATGGTTAACATTTGCCAGTCTTATTGGCTATGCGCTGATCTACACCGCTTATCTGAAGCGAGCCACCTCGCAAAACATCGTCATAGGTGGTCTTGCTGGTGCCATGCCGCCGCTGCTAGGTTGGTGTGCCATGACCAATGAGCTTCATGGCAATGCATTACTACTCGTCATGATAATTTATACTTGGACTCCCCCCCATTTCTGGGCCTTGGCTATCCATAGAAAAGCGGAATATGCCAAAGTCGATATTCCCATGTTGCCCGTTACCCATGGTGTTGAATTCACCAAAACGTCCATCTTACTTTATACCCTGCTACTGGCCGTAGCCTGCCTCCTTCCCGTTATCGTAGGCATGTGTGGTCCACTCTACTTAGTAGGCTCGACACTGCTAAGTTGTGGCTTTATCTATAAAGCATGGCTACTCAAATATCATGACAAGCCGGGTATGGCCATGGGAGTCTTTAAGTTTTCCATTTATCACCTAATGTTACTCTTCATTGTGCTATTAGCGGACCACTATTTGATGGAGTATTTACAATGAAATTTCTTATTCCATTAGTAGGTTTGCTGCTAGTTGCGTTAGGTAGTTTTAGCGCTCATCAGTTCACCGCTACACCCTCACGAAGCAATCATAATGACCGACCTTTATCCTTAGCTACCAGCTATGAGATCCCACAGTCGAGCCCACTTCCTGCTTTTGAGCTGTGGGATCAATCAGGTACGCGATTTAACAATCAAGCCTTGCAAGGAAAGTGGAGCCTTGTGTATGTGGGCTATACCTCTTGTCCTGACATCTGCCCCACCATGACAGCCAAACTAGCCGCCGCCTACCAACAACTTAGCAAAGAGATAGATTTACAAGTCATTTTTATCTCGGTAGATCCGGCCAGGGATACGCAAGCAAAGCTGAAAGAATATATGAACTTCTTTGAACCCGAGTTTATCGCTGTCACAGCCGAACATCCTCAGTTACTGCCTATTACCAGGCAACTTGGCTTTGTTTACGCCATGGTGGGTGAAGCACCTAACTACCAGGTAGATCACAGTGCTTCCGTTATGCTTATCTCTCCTGAGGGAAAAAGAGTCGCGGTCATTAAGCCTAAATCAAATCAGCTAGGGCAAATTCCACAAATTAAAAACCAAGCATTAATTCAAGACGTTAAACTAATTGTAAATAAATATAGCTAGATAAATTATATAAATTTCAATTACTAATATTGAAACCTTACTAAAACCTTCTGTGATTTCATCTTACTTAGCTAAAAAAAATGATTCTCAAGTAGGCAATCAACAAAATTGCCTACTATCTTTTGTTGATACAGGGATACGCCCAAGGCATTAAAGACTCAAATTTTTTAGGCTTTAGTTTGTTGTTAGTAATACAAATTTATTCAAGGGACTGATATATGTCGGAATACACCTTAGCACTAGGAAGTGAAATTACCATACGTAATCTTCAGCCTATCTACGAAAGCCTGAGCAAGAGCCTACAATCCCCCCAAGCGCTTACCATCAATGCCAGTGAACTCAATAAACTGGATACTGCAGGTGCTCAGCTTCTCTATTTATTTACTCAAACCTGCAATGAACGCTCCCTTGTCGTTCATTGGCAAGGCGCTTCCCCTAAGCTAGCTGAAAATCTTAAAGAGCTAGGTATCGATATCCCTACCATTTTCGGCAACAACCAATAAGGAGTCTCATAATGAATAAAATACTTGCCGTTGATGATTCAGCCTCAATGCGCCAAATGGTGAGCTTCACACTAAAATCAGCAGGCTTTGACGTGGTCGAAGCGAGCAACGGACAAGAAGCCTTAGATGTAGCTCAAGGAAAGCAATACGATCTCGTCATTTCTGATGTCAATATGCCGATCATGGATGGCATCACTTTAATTAGAAACCTCAGGCAGTTGCCAGATTATAAATTCACACCATTACTTATGCTGACAACTGAGGCCAGTAGCGACAAGAAAAAAGAGGGGCGTGAAGCAGGCGCAACAGGCTGGATAGTCAAGCCCTTTAATCCAACTCAACTACTCGCGACAGTCAAAAAAGTATTGGGCTAATTATTATCAGCTAACAAGGAAAGCCACTGGATATGGATATCGACCTCAGCCAATTTAGTAAGGTATTTTTTGAAGAAAGCCTAGAAGGCTTGGACATCATGGAGTCTGAGCTGCTCGCAATCGACATAGACACGCCTGAAGCTGAGTCTATTAATACTATTTTTCGTGCTGCGCATTCAATCAAAGGGGGAAGTGCTACCTTTGGTTTCTCGCAAGTCGCTAACTATACTCACCTTTTAGAAACACTATTGGACGAAATTCGCGACCAACAACGCACCTTCAATCAACAACATCAAGATATGCTTTTACGCTCGGTCGATCTGCTACGCAAGATGTTGGATGCATTAATGCTAGAAACAGGTTTTGACGAAACCGATCTCGACGCACTGACTGCTGAATTAACCCAAGAACTTGCGATCACACCCGATAGTATACAAACCACTGAAACCATCAATTCAACAAAATTAGATAAGAAAATTCCAACAGACGCGACTCCAACAGCTGCAAGCTCAACACCTGTGTGGCAAATAGACTTTAAGGCCGGAGAAGACATTTTACGTTACGGCAATCACCCCAATCTAATGTTTGCCGAGCTCCAACAGCTAGGCCAGCTAGAACTCACTTTGTTAGGCGCCCATGCTCCTGCATTTGAAGAAATAGATCCTGAATCCTGCTACCTACATTGGTCACTGCAATTACAAACAGATGTTGAATTACCACGTATAAAAGAAGTATTTGAGTGGGTCGAAGATGAATGCGAAATCAGTTTCCAGCAGCTAGAGCAAAAAAATGAACAAATGGGTGTTGAAGCAGTTGAGACGACCTCAAGCATCAATGAAAACCAAACGGTTGACTTGCAAACAACGTCCCAAGATATTCCAACTCCGTTAGCGCAACCACAAACTTCTACTACCACTGACAGTAAAAACCAAACGCCTAAAAAACCTGTTGTAAAAGCCGCTGACCAAGGCTCGATTAGAGTCAGCATCGAAAAAATAGACATGTTAATCAATATGGTCGGAGAACTTGTCATCACTCAGGCAATGTTAGGTCAAATAGGTGAGCAAGAAGAGATAGATG
Source organism: uncultured Shewanella sp. (assembly GCA_947503555.1). GTDB lineage: Bacteria > Pseudomonadota > Gammaproteobacteria > Enterobacterales > Shewanellaceae > Shewanella. The sequence continues at coordinate 234,203 of CANNEE010000004.1, read as the reverse complement.
ACACAGCAAAAGTACAACTACAACAAGGCCTTGAGCAATTAGCCTCTCATACTAGGGATCTGCAAGAGAGTGTAATGCAAATACGTATGTTGCCTATCAGCTTTGCTTTCAATCGTTTCCCTCGTTTAGTAAGAGATATCAGCCAACAACTTGGCAAAAACGTTGAACTCATTATGAAAGGTGAAGATACCGAACTCGATAAGACAGTAATGGAAAAAATTGTCGACCCTATGGTTCACTTAGTACGTAACTCGCTGGATCATGGTTTAGAAACACCACAACAACGCTTAGCGAAAGGTAAGCCAGAGCAAGGTGCGATTACCCTAAATGCATACCATCAAGGGGGCAATATCATCATCGAAATCATAGATGATGGCGCTGGCCTCAATACCCATAAAATTCTAGCCAAAGCCAAACAAAAAGGGCTAATAGCCGAAGATGAACAGCTCAGTGATGATGCTATCCACCAGTTGATTTTCCACCCAGGCTTTTCTACGGCAGAGACAGTGTCAGACCTCTCCGGTCGTGGGGTGGGTATGGATGTCGTTAAACGCAATATTCAAGAGCTCAACGGTACCATAGAGCTAGCATCTGAAGTGGATAAAGGCAGCCGAGTCACCATAAGGCTTCCTCTAACTCTCGCTATTCTAGATGGTCAATTGGTGAGAGTTGGACAACATATCTATGTGGTTCCCCTCGTCTCTATCTATGAATCCCTTCAAATTGAACCAGACAAAATTAATCGTCTAAGCGACGGCAATGAAGTCTTTCATCTTAGAGATGAATACCTTCCTATTATCAAAGTTTATCAGCAGTTTAATCATCAAACCTCAGTTCAAGACACTACCGATGGGCTGGTAATGGTCGTCGATGCCAACAATGAAAAAGTCGGTATCTTTGTGGACGAACTTCTAGCTCAGCAGCAAGTTGTCATAAAAAATCTAGAAGACAACTACACCAAGATCCCAGGTATTTCTGGAGCCACTATTTTAGGCGATGGCACAGTGGCACTCATCATCGATGTTATCGGCCTAGTGAAGATGGCAGGGGTCAATAACAGTAAAGAACGCGCAGCTTAATTGGAGCATGGAATGACTAAGATGGAACCCGCACAGGAACAGATTGACGGTCATGATGACATCCATCAGTACCTCACATTTATCATGGCAAATGAAGAATATGGCGTAGACATACTATCGGTGCAAGAGATACGCGGCTGGGAAGCAACAACGCAAATCCCTAATGCTCCTAGCTATGTTAAAGGTGTGATTAATTTGCGAGGCACCATAGTACCTATTATCGATCTAAGACAACGATTTGGCATCACTCAACTGGACTACGGTCCAACCACAGTAGTCATAGTGGTCAAAGTTACTCTAGAAACCGAGCACAAGGTTATCGGCATTGTGGTCGATGCGGTTTCAGATGTTTTTAGCATAGATGAAGTTGATGTCAGAGCAGCTCCTGACTTTGGCAGCGATACGGATATCAGATTTATCAAAGGGCTAGCCAATGTCCAAGATAAGATGATCATCCTATTGGATATCAATACTTTGCTAGGCAGCGAAGTTCTGCTTGATGTGTCACAACTAACCGAATTAGTAAACCAAATTGAAACTGACCAAACACAAGAGCAGGCACTCGTGGCCAATGCCTAATCTAAGGAATTAAGGAAAGATGAATGGATACTGTAAAAGATAACCCAATCAATAAAAATCCACTTTTTCTTGCATGCTTTGGCCTCATCGTCCTCTCAATAGGCCTGCAGCTCACACCGATATCAGCTGCAATATTGATAGGCGTGCAAATGATTGCTCTTCTCTGTCTTTGGCTAGGACTAACCGAATATAAAAAGCGAATTGCTCAATATCAACAAGCGTTGGAACAAGTTTTCGACATCATAGATAGCAAGCAGCCACCTAGCTTCACTGACTTAGCCATCCCCGGCTGGCAAAAATTATCCCAACGTCTACAAAGCCTTTGGAGGGATCAGCAAGAAAGTAACGCCATGCTTAAAGCATTGGAGATATGCCAGGCTAACCTGATGCTTGCCGACCCCAAAGGGAATATCTGCTATTTTAACGACTCTTTAAAACAAACCCTCTCCGACGCCGAACAAGATATTCAGGCGGTCTTACCTGAGTTTCATATCGACACGCTTATGGGAAGTAATATGGATCTATTCCATAAAGACCCAAGCCACCAACGTAATATCATAGCGGAATTAACCCAAGCTCATTCAGCGCAAATTCAAGTCGGTGAACGCATTTTCAACCTCACCGCCTCACCTATTTTTGATGATAGCCACACACGAATTGCAACAGTTATCGAATGGCAAGATCTCACCACACAAATTAAGCAGCAAAGAAAAGAGCAAAAACTAGCACTAGAAAACACTCGAATAAAGCAAGCACTGGACGCGTGCCAAGCCAATGTCATGCTAGCGGACACAGATTATAACATTATCTACCTAAACCCTTCCGTCTGCGCCATGTTGAAAGAAAATGAAACTCAGCTGCAAAAGGCCATTCCTGAATTCAATGCCGATGCCTTAACAAGCAGCAATATCGACATCTTTCATCAAAAGCCTGAACACCAGCGCGCCTTACTCGACAATCTAACCGAAAGCTATCAAACGCGAATTAAGGTCTCAGGGCTCACCTTTAATCTCATTGCGACTCCTGTCTTTGATAAAGGTATACGAACCGGCACTGTGGTCGAATGGCAGGAGATGACACAACAACTCGCCCAAGAGGAAAAAGAGCATCTGTTAGCTTACGAAAATGCACGGGTCAAACAGGCACTAGACAACGTCAGCTCTAATGTCATGGTTGCCGACAATGACTGTAATATCATTTATCTCAATCAAGCGTCACAACAGATGTTCGTGACAGCAGAACAAGATATCACCCAAGACTTACCGCACTTTAATGCCTCTGAACTTATGGGCAAAAATATCGATATCTTCCATAAGAACCCTCAGCATCAGCGTAATCTACTCAAAGATCTTCAAGGAACGTTTGACAATGAACTGTCAGTCGGCGGCCGTACCTTTAGAATTATCGCCAACCCAATTAACGACGATAACAATCAGCGTATAGGCACAGTAGTCGAGTGGGCCGATCGCACCAATGAAGTCGCCATAGAGCAAGAGATAGCCAGACTTATTTCATCTGCAAATTCTGGCGATCTTAGCCAGCGAATAGAAACAGCAGATAAACAAGGTTTTTATCTCAACTTATCCAACGGACTAAACCAACTTATCGGCATTGCAGATGAAGTTATAAGCGAAGTCGCTACCCTTTTCGATAACATGGCTAAAGGCAACCTAACCGAGCAAATCCATGGGGATTATCAAGGCAGTTTCGGCAAACTAAAGCAGGATGCCAACGACACCATCACCAAATTAACAGACATATTGTCTGATATCAGGCTTTCAGCAAATACGGTCACTTCTGGAGCAGAAGAGATAGCTCAAGGTAATACAGATCTCAGTCAGCGCACAGAAGAACAGGCAGCGTCTTTAGAGCAAACCTCTTCTAGCATGGAACAAATGACAGAGACCGTAAAACAAAGTGCAGACAACGCAACATTAGCCAATGAACTTGCCATCAATGCGACGTCCAGAGCAAAACAGGGAGGTGAAGTTGTCGAGCAAGCCGTCGATGCGATGGAGGCGATCAATGATTCAAGTAAACAGATAGCAGACATCATCAGCGTGATAGATGAAATTGCATTCCAAACCAACCTATTAGCGCTCAATGCTGCAGTAGAGGCAGCCAGAGCTGGTGAGCAAGGTCGTGGCTTCGCTGTTGTTGCAGGTGAAGTCCGCAGTCTTGCGCAGCGCAGCGCAGGGGCAGCAAAAGAGATCAAAGAGCTTATTCGAGACAGCGTCAATAAAGTCAAAGATGGCACCAAGTTAGTTAACCAATCCGGTGAAACCTTGGATGAGATAGTTCAAGCGATTACAGAAGTCGCCAATATGATTTCCCAAATAAGCTCTGCCGCCGCCGAGCAAGCAACGGGTATTCAGGAAGTCAATAAAGCCGTGTTGCAAATGGATGAAATGACTCAGCAAAATGCAGCTCTCGTTGAACAAGTTTCCGCTGCGGGTGATGCTATGGCAGATCAAACTCGCAGTATGCGTCAGCAGCTTGAATTCTTTAAAACAGGGCAAGCCTCTTCTCAAGCGTCGGCTCCCCTAGCCTTAGTCGCAGGTGAAACTCAGACTCAGCTTGATATCAGCCAGGAAGAGTGGAATGAATTTTAGAGCGGTAGATATCAGCTCTGGGCTAGAGCAAAAAGAGTTCTTAATGAGTCAGCGGGATTTCGACATCATCCGCAAACTCGCGTACGAGCACACAGGCATAGTATTACCCGAGCGTAAAAAACACATGGTTTATAGCCGACTTTCCCGTCGGCTAAGGAACTTATCATTAAGTAACTTTGAACAATACTGTCAACGCCTCATCGCTAATGAAGAAGAGACGCCTCACTTTATTAATGCACTGACCACGAATCTAACGGCATTTTTTAGAGAGCAGCACCATTTTGACTTTATAGAGCAGCAACTGATCCCGCAATGGCAGAATAAGCGGCAGAAAAAGCTGCGGATATGGTCTTCAGCCTGCTCCACAGGAGAAGAAGCCTATAGTATCGCCATGACCCTAAGCCAGCATTTTCCAAGCCCAGAATGGGACCTCAAAACGCTTGCGACGGATCTCGATACCAATGTACTTAATCATGCCATTGCTGGACGCTATTCAAATGAAGAGCTTGGTAGCATTCCCGCCAAGCATCAACAAAGGTATCTTAATCTAATCACCTCACAACAAGCATTCCAATTCAAAACATCCCTATGTAGTAGATTGTTTTTCAAACAGCTTAACTTACTCGATGATTGGCCAATGAAGGGGCCTTTCGATGCGATTTTTTGCCGTAATGTACTCATCTATTTTGACAAGCCAACAAAACAAAAAATCATTAATAAGTTTAGAGACTTACTGAGCGATGAAGGGTATCTTTTCATTGGTCACTCTGAAAGCTTAAATCAACTATCCAATGACTTTCAGTTAGTTGGTCAAACAATTTACACCCCTAAAAGTAATCCACTCATCACAAGCCATAAAAATGTAAAGCAAGGAGCGCTTTCATTATGATAAAAGTCCTAGTCATCGACGATTCGGCACTGGTTCGGCAACTGCTGTCTCATATGCTATCCCTAGCCTCAGATATAGAAGTCGTAGGCTGCGCCGAAGATCCCTATCAAGCTAGGACAATGATCAAGCAACTCAATCCAGATGTGCTGACATTAGATATCGAAATGCCCAGAATGGATGGTTTAGCTTTCCTGCGCAATTTGATGCGCTTACGCCCTATGCCAGTCATTATGGTCTCAACTCTTACCGAACAAGGTGCCAGCGCCACCTTAGAAGCACTCGCGTTAGGGGCTGTCGACTTTATACCTAAACCCAAAAATGATCTCGCCAACCGGCTGGCAGACTATCAAGATGAGTTAGTTGAAAAAATTCGAATCGCAGCCAAGAGTAAAGCACAAACGCCAACACAATTAACTAAACCCACAGCCACCAATCAATATCAATTTGAAGAGACTCTTGTCGCCATAGGTGCATCAACAGGAGGAACCGAAGCGATTCAGCGAATAGTATCTCAGCTACCCGCTAATTTTCCTCCGTTAGTCATTGCACAGCATATCCCCCCTGCTTTTAGTGCCTCCTTTGCCAAACGCTTAAATAGCTATACAGATATCACTATCCATGAAGCCAAGGGAAATGAACGACTTCAAGCAGGTCATGCCTATTTAGCCCCTGGCGATGTCCACCTCGCGATAGAAAAACGAGGTAAAGCTCTCTATACCCAAATTATTGATTCTGAACCGGTGAATAGGCATAAACCATCGGTCGATGTACTGTTTAATAGCGTAGCGGAATGCTCAGGAATAGCTGCGGTTGGCATCATTTTAACTGGAATGGGAAAAGATGGCGCTCAAGGCTTACTCGCCATGAAACAGGCTGGCGCCCATACCATAGCTCAAGATGAAGCAAGCTCTGTGGTATGGGGAATGCCAGGCGCATCGGTAAACCTCAACGCCCACAATGAACAACTAGCACTGGATAAAATTGCCAATAGACTATTAACTAAATTGCAAGCTAAAACGGTTAAGGCATGTTGACCTTTACTCGTCTACTTTGACAAGTCGCGCCATACATAACCTTTAAAAGCAAAAGCTTAGATATAACTATTCTTTTATCCATGTTCCATCGTCTTTAGGTCGCACCCAAGCCTGAGAAAACCAATAATAGCCAGATTTCGTCTTACTCGGCGCAGTACAGTTATAGCGAGAACGCCCAGCAGGCAAAGGCTTGCTCGCCTTCACACTAAAGGTATTTTCATCAATCCAAACAGGCTTATAGGCTCCCTGACCTTGTACAAAACACATCACCTGCTTAGGACGAATATCATTCAAGGCGAGAGTAAGCTGCAATTCCGGCTGACTCTCTTCCACTGTCAATTGTGGGTCGGTACGATTCGCCTTCAATACCGGCATAGGTAAGCTATGCATCTTCACTTTCAACTTAGCCAAATTGGCATAAGCTCCAGCTACAGGGAATCGAGGAATTGCCGTCAAATCGGTATACTCTCCAGCGGCTCCAGACTGTTGCCCCACAGCGGCAAAACCATGTTTTGCTAGCATAGATTGAATGGCCTGATTATATTCACCATAGGGATAAGCGAGCATTTTATGCTGCTGGCCTGTGGCTTCAAAAATAGCGGCTTCTGCTTTTAAAATATTAGCCTCGATTCTTCCTAGCCAATCCTGTTCACTCTCACCGTCTAATCGACGAATAAGGTGCTCGTGACCCCAGCTATGGTTAGCGATTTCAGCGCCTTCCTTCGACAGCTCAACAAGTTGCTGCCAACTCATCATCTCACCATACCCCTTCTTAATTGGCTCAATAGCAACAAAAAGTGTGTATGGAAAACCAAATTCCTTTAAAATTGGGTGCGCGTTTTCAGCAATATTTTTATAGCCATCATCAAAGGTGATAGCAATCGTCTTAGCAGGCATTGGCTGCTTAGTCCTTAACTTATCGACCAGCTCAGACAGTGGAATAACCTTGAAATCGTTATCAGCCAAATAGCTCATCTGTTCTCGAAATTGGGTTGGTGTGATGCTAGTAACAGAAGGCGTGTCTGTAGCAATATGGTGATACTGCAAAATCACAGCAGCATTAGCACCAGTGATGACAGAGGCAAGGCTCCAGAGACAAGCAAACAAAAACAATATTTTTTTCATTAAGTAACAACCTTAGAGCCCATATGAAATCAGGCCATATTCTATTCAATACCGCAAAAAATAAGCAACTCTTTGCGCTAGCCTTACCTATGATATTGTCCAATATCACGGTTCCATTACTAGGGCTAGTGGATACCGCAGTCATAGGCCACCTTAGCCATGCCTATTATTTAGGTGGCGTCGCACTTGGGTCAACCATAATCACATTGACTCTTTGGCTACTCGGCTTTTTACGTATGTCTACGACAGGTCTGGTTGCACAAGCTTATGGTGCCAACGACTGGCAAGCGCAAACTCGATTACTGATGCAAGGAGGAGTCTTTGCTCTGGTATTAGGAATAGCCGTCATACTGCTGCAAGGGCCTATTCTTTCAACGGCACTCTCAATCAGTGATGCCAGCAGTGAGGTGCTTAAATACTGCGCCCAATATTTTCAAATACGCGTCTGGTCCACGCCATTTGCACTATTAAACTTAGTATTACTCGGCTGGCTACTGGGCAGGCAGCAACCTAAAGCTGCAATGTGGCAACTGATTTTTGCCAATCTTGCTAATATCATTCTCGATGTTCTGCTGGTACTGGTATTAGGTTGGGGCGTAAAAGGCGCAGCAACCGCTTCAGTTTTTGCCGATATGACAGGCCTCAGTGTTGCCCTGTACATGGTGCATAACGAGCTTAAAAAACAAAGTGATTTCAGTTATAGCAAACTAATCAAAGAGATTGAGTTCACTGGCCTAGGCAGACTAATAAAGCTGAACCTAGATATCTTTATTCGTAGCCTATGTTTACAAGCCACCTTTACCTTTATGACCTTTAAAGGCGCCAGTTTAGGTGACAGCACTGTGGCTGCGAATGCGGTTCTACTCAACCTGTTACTTTTAATCTCCTACGCACTCGATGGCATTGCCTATTACGCCGAGGCAGAAGTAGGCAAAGCCTGTGGAGAGAAAAACAACACAAGGCTGAAAGAGTCGGTTAGCCTAGCTTGGTATTGGTCGGCGATTGCCGCAATAGGGTTTGTGCTTGTCTTTGGCCTATTTGGCGAGCCATTAATTCATCTATTAACAGGCATTGAGTCGGTGCAAAGTGAGGCTAAACACTATCTACCATGGGTTATTTTTATGCCATTGCTCGCATTCGGGTCTTATCTATTTGATGGCGTGTATATAGGCGCGGCTAAGGGCAAGATAATGCGCAATAGCATGTTATTCGCCAGCCTTGGGGTTTTCTTTCCAGTTTATCTGCTATTGGCGCAATGGGGGAACCACGCCCTTTGGGCAGCAATGGCAATCTTTATGTTGGCAAGAAGCCTCTCACTCGGCCTACATTATCGAATAGTAGGTGTGAATTAACCCCATAAAAAAACCTGCCGAGGCAGGTTTTTTATCCAATAGCAACCAATAGGCTTATTGATATGAATGCTCACCATGCTGGTGATCAGTTGCGTCCCTAACACCGGTTAGTTCACCAGGGAATAGCTCTAGCAGCTGCTTCTCGATACCTTCTTTTAGCGTCACATCCACCATAGAGCAGCCGTTACAACCACCACCGAACTGAAGAATGGCAACACCATCTTCAATATCAACCAGCATGATGTTACCACCATGGCTCGCAAGCTGAGGGTTGATCTCAGATTGGATAACATACTCGATACGCTCATTGAGTGGGGCATCATCAGCCACTTTACGCATCTTAGCATTAGGCGCTTTAAGAGTAAGCTGAGCACCTAATTGATCTGTTACATAGTCAATACTGGCATCTTCAAGAAATGGCGCACTCTTCTCATCAACCATTGCCTTAAAGCCATTGTACTCTAACTCCATATCATCTGACTCAACAGCATCTGGCGGACAATAGGAAACGCCACACTCTGCTTGAGCTGTACCTGGACTAATTACAAACACACGAATATGCGTTCCTTCAGGCTGATCTGCTAGTAACTTAACAAAATGAGTCTGAGCTGCATCGGAAATAGTAATCATGAAAGCCTGCTCCGTAAGGGTAAACCTGAGTATTTTAGTAAGAATTAGCTCTATGATACTCCTACTAGATACAGCTTTGTAGCCCCTCTTTTTATTACAATAGAAATATTTGCTATAAAGATCGCAAATTTAGTCGCTACCCATGAGTAGTCACATAAGCGACAAACTGATAATTTATGTTTAATTACAAATACAAATAAGCCAACTATGCTGAAAGCTCACTCCTTGCTTCTGACTGTAATTTTTTTATTTATCAGCCTACTTATCTGCACACCCGCACATGCTATGGTTGATTATTCGCCAACTCATCCAGACCTTAGTGACCTGAACTCAAACATTAGTTCTCCCGAGCAATACTTAGGTTACCCGCTTGGGGAGTGGCATTTACGACACGATCAACTGAACGCTTATCTCAAACTTGTCGCAAGCCAAAGTCCGAGGGTTAGCATAGAAAACACTGGGGTGAGTCATCAACAGAGACAGCAGTTGACCGCTGTAGTCACATCTGCTGAAAATCAGCGAAACCTTAATAAGATTCTGGCTCAGAGATCACAAACAAAACAGCAAAAAGATCAACAAGGGCCTCTGGTTATCTGGCTTGCTTACTCCATTCATGGTGATGAAGCCAGCGGCAGTCATGCAGCCATGGCATTGCTTCACTACCTCAGCGCCAGCAAGGCTCCTTGGGTAAAACAACTGTTAGATGAAGCAGTAGTGCTCATAACTCCAAGTCAAAACCCAGATGGCATGGATAGGTTTGCGACTTGGGCCAACGACAATCGCAGCTTCACCAAAGTGCTCGACCCGCAAACAAGAGAGCACAATCAAAACTGGCCTAAAGGACGAGGTAACCACTATCTAGCCGACCTCAACCGTGATTGGTTGTTCCTACGCCATAGCGAATCCCAAGGTAGAGTGGCACTCTTTCATAAATGGCAGCCCCATTATCTTGGCGACTTCCATGAGATGGGCAGTAACTCAAGTTACTTCTTTCAGCCCGGCGCCCCAGAACGCACCCATCCGCTCACACCTAAAGCCAATACTAAGCTCACCAAAGCACTTGCTAAATATCATCAACAGGCGCTGGATCAGTTAAATCAGCACTATTTCAGCGAACAGGTTTTTGATGACTTTTTCTATGGCAAAGGCTCAACCTATCCAGATATCAACGGCGCAATAGGCGTATTATTTGAGCAAGCCAGCGCCAGAGGACAATATGTGGCGACAAAAAATGGCGAAGTGAGCCTAGACAAAGCCATCACTAACCAATTTGCCACTTCAATTTCCAGTCTGAAAGGAGCACTGGCACTAAAACAGGAGTTGATAGCTTATCAAGCTGATTTTTATCATCAAAAACAGAAACAACAGCATCAACGCAAACCCGAAGGCTACCTAGTTCAGGCCAAGCTCTCCCCGAGTCGCATCGACGAGCTAGCGAATATCCTCAGCCAACATCAAGTGATGTTTTACTACCTCAATACGCCTGTTAATGCTGACGATAAAGACTTTGCGCCAGAAACCAGCCTATTTATTCCGACACAGCAGGCTCAACGAGACTTAATTCTGGCTCTATTTGATAAACGTACCGAGTTCAAAGACACTAGCTTCTATGACATCTCAAGCTGGGATCTTAGCGCCGCTTTTAATCTAGAGCTGGTACGAAACATCAAAATTAATCGCAAAAAGCTCACTCAAACACGCCCATCTATTCATTTTGCTAGCATTCCAGAATCGGCACGCACCCTGCTCATAGATTGGCGCCAAGATAATGCAGCCCCCATGTTGCAGCAACTGCTTGCTTCAAATATCAGAGTCAAATATGCGTTAAAGCCCTTTGTTATAGAATCAGAGAGCCAAGTTCGAGAATGGCCACGAGGAACACTGCAAATACCACTGCACCAGCAACAGCTCAATAAACAAGCGCTACTGGACCTAATTAGCGAGCTTGCCAAAAAATTTAAAATAAGCGTCGCGAGTGTCACCACAAGCCATTCAAACCAAGGGATAGATTTAGGAAGTTTCGACTTTAAGTCTATTTCCCCTATCAGACCAATACTGGTCACAGGCAGAGGTAGTCGCGCTAGTGAAGTGGGAGAAATTCGTTACTTCCTCGACAGAAAGCTAGGGGTGCCTTTATCCCTCATCGATGCTAACAGGCTATCTAAGCTTCGCCTTAGTGAGTATACCCATATCATTTTTGCAGGCGGAGACTATCAATTTCTTAATGAGATTGTTGCCCGCAAGCTAGGGCAATTTGTCTCTGAAGGCGGCGTTATCATAGCCCAAAAAGGCGCACTTAATTGGCTAAGCAATCGTCATATTTTACGCAGTGATATCAAGCAAGAGCGCTATTTTAGCAAGCTATTTAATGGCAGTAACCTCACTTACGATCAACAAGATAAATTTGAGGCCAGACAGGAGATAGGAGGCGCAATAGTCAACTTAAAGTTAGACCTAAGCCATCCGCTCAGCCTAGGATTAACCAATGCTAGCTTACCCGTTTTAAAAGATAAGGCTCTGAGTATTGCCAATATTGGTGAAGCCTTTATTACTGCAGCTAAATATCAAGATCCAGTACTGAGAAGTGGCTTCCTAGCACAAGAATATCAAAGGGAACTGCCAAATAGCCCGGCAATCATACTTGAGCCTAAAGGCAAAGGAGCCGTAATAGGTTTTGCCGATAATCTCTTGTTCAGAAACTTTTGGCTTGCTGGAGAGAAAGTGTTCGCCAATGCGCTCTACTTTGGCCAACCTTAGCAAGGACATTACAAATTGGGTGCCTCTGCCCTTGCAAGGCACCAAACCTGAACATGAACACCCTGTCGCTGAAATAGGCGCGAAATTTCAGCAACTGTAGTCCCTGTGGTTACCACATCATCGATTAAGGCAATACGCTGATAGGGAAAATCTATTGGTAGAGCAAAGGCGCCGGTTAGATTCCTACGCCTCTGTTTTCCTGATAGCCCCGCCTGAGCTGGTGTATCTAATGTGCGGCTTAAAACATCAGCCACTACTGGCAAATGAATCTGCTTACTGACCTCTTTGGCAATAATCCATGCCTGATTAAAACCTCGACTTCTTAAGCGATTATGATGCAGGGGCACAGGTACCAATACTTGAGGTAATACGATTTGTTGCGCGACTACTAGCTTATCTATTCGTTCACATAATGCCCTAACCAGCGGCGGCACAATTGCAAATTCCTGCCGATATTTAAGACCCGCAATTAAGGGCCCCAAATGAGAGTGGTAACTGCAGGGTGCCACCACTTTCAAAGGCATAGCTTTAGTGCAAGCGCCGCAATACTCAAGTTGTTGTACCATCGTTTTGCCACAGCCTAAACAAGTAGGTTGTTGATAAACTGTTGCCTTCAGACAGTACTCACACACTCCACTTAAATCACCCAACACCTGCTGATGACACAAGAGGCAGCGATTGGGTAAAATGCCCAACAGCAACTTGGCCATCCTAGCCAAAATATCCATATTAATGCTCCATTATTGCAGGTAACCGTTTTGACAGATAAGCCACTTCATATAGAAACTTTAGGTCAAGGTACAAGTCTCGTCATCCTTCATGGCTGGGGTGTCAATTCCGGTATTTTTGCTCCTATGCACAATGCATTGGCTAATTATAACGTCCACTATGTCGACCTACCGGGATTTGGTCATAGCCAAGCGGTTACAGGTGATTTGGATGATTGGCTCGACGCCATAATGAAGCAAGTCCCAGAGCAGGCTATTTGGATGGGATGGTCGTTAGGTGGCCTAGTCGCAACCAAAGCGGCAATTCGTTACCCAGAGCGAGTTTCAGCATTAGTTACCATAGCCTCCTCTCCCTGTTTTGTTGCCAGAGAGGAGGAAAGCTGGCCAGGCATAGCACCTAAGGTATTGCAGCAATTCTTTACTCAGCTAGGACAAGATCCTACCAAAACCATAGACAGATTCCTCGCGATTCAGGCCATGGGTAGCGAACACGCAAAACAGGATATTCAGCAAATCCGAAAACTCGTTTTAGCCAAAGAGATGCCGACAGAAGCGGTGCTCACCCAAGGGCTCAAACTACTTGAACAGGTCGATCTTCGTTCTGAAATCAATGAAATAGAACAACCTTGGTTAAGGTTATGGGGACGGCTAGATAGCCTAGTTCCTAATAAGACTCACAAGAAGCTAGCAACACAGAAAGATAATATTGAAGATGTTGTCTTTCCAAGGGCTTCTCACGCACCTTTCATCTCCCATCCAGAAAGCTTTTTTCAAGCATTACTACCTTGGCTAGAACAACACTCCTAGGTTGTTAACAAATTGATAAAAAACTTGGATTAATCCCAAGGGCCAGCTTTATTTCCTAACCATTTTTGGTTAGAATTTAACCATATCAAACTGGAGCTAAATTATGCTGGTCCCCACTAACTATCCTCAAGTGCCAATTGCAACATCCAATGTTGCAACTGACTCTGCGCGGATAGATAACCAGCAGCGCCCACCAATTATTCCCCCCAAGGAAGCCACCAAGGGTCATGAAGAACGAAGCTTCAACCCGCAAAATGAACGTTCTGCCGAGCAAGCCAATGCTAAACTGCTAGACAAAGTCCAGCAAAAGCAGCAACAGCAAGGCTCTGAGCAACACCAGCAGCAAGAACAAAAAAGTAAATCTCAGGGCGATAGGCTGCTGGCGCAACTAAGAAAGAACTTACCATCTAAGCCTGCACTGCAGCGTAAGGATATTCGCCTTCAAACATCTCCCCAGACCAAGCCGGTTCCGCAACACGAGCACAAAACCCCTGTGTTAGTTGATGATAAGACTATGGCTTTCTATCAAGAGTTTGGTCAACGCATAGGTCAGTTCTACCAATCGCAAACTGAGCCTAATATGCCGGCTAGTATTTCTGACTGGGGCTAGGCCTAAAGCAAAGAACCTTATTAAAATAATCACCAGATGACAAAAGCCCATCTTCAAATCATTTGAAGATGGGCTTTCTATCAGTGAAGAACACTAAATTAAAGCAATCTATGCAACCCTTTCTGATAGGCGAGACTGCCCCATAAAGCGATACCCAACGCCGACTTTTCAAGCTCTTTACTTTGCTTTTTAGGGGTCAAGGTTTCACTGGCATTATCATAAACATAACCAGTTGGTTGCTTCTCAGGTTGTAAAATGACGACATCGTCTCCCTTCATCAGAGCAAAGTTCTTGTCATACTGCATCATGGCGCGTCCCGGCCAATCTTCTGCTACGCGATTCAAATCTTTACCCAGCATAGGATAACTATCGGATACGCCCATTAATGACAGCAGAGTTGGGGCTAGATCAATTTGGCTGACCACACGCTCATCCCGTTTAGGCTCGACGCCATCAGCGATAATCAGCCCAGGGATCCTAAAGCGAGAAATAGGCACAAGATCCGCGCCACCGACGCGACTATCATGATCTGCTACCACTAAGAAAACCGTGTCTTTCCAGTAATCAGCTTTTTTCGCCAGCTTGAAAAACTCACCCACAGCATAGTCAGCATATTTAGCCGCATTATTACGAGTTTGCTTAGGCTCTTCATAGAGATCTATCTTGCCATCAGGGAACTCAAAGGGCTCATGGTTACTAGAACTAAACACTAGACTGAAGAAAGGTTTACCTTCCGAGTAGAGACGTTTGAATTCACTATCAGCCTTACGCATCAGATCTTCATCGGATACGCCCCATGAACCAACAAAACTCGGAGAGGTGTAATCTTTCTCTTCAATAATGCTAGTAAAACCATTACCTAAGAAGAAACTACGCATATTATCGAAATGACTCTCTCCACCGTAAACAAACTGAGTGGTATAGCCATGGCGTTTAAGTAACGATGCAATAGTAAAGAAGTCAGTCTGGCTCTTACCTAGTTTCACTACTGAGCGAGCGGGCGTCGGAGTAAAGCCAGTGGTCACAGCTTCAATACCACGCACAGAACGTGTACCCGTGGCATAAAGCCTGTCGAAGTACCAACCTTCTTTTGATAATTCATCAATATTCGGAGTCAGCGGCAATCCGCCTAGGCTTCCCACAAAACGAGCCCCTAGGCTCTCCTGCAAAATGATGACTAGATTCTTAGGCTTGCCCTGATACACGGCCTGATTATAGGTCGCGCTAGGCACATCATTGGACTTAAAGTCTTGAGTCGCTCTGCCACTTTCTTTACGAATAATATCGATGATCTCGCCTTCATCCAAAGCGCCATAAATCTTGGCAGCATCGGCTTCATCACCCATAGCGGTAATCGCAAAAGTTAATGAATAACCAGAGTTAATCACTAGTGAATTAACCAAGGGATCGTCCACATAGGAAACCATAGCAGGGTTTAAGGGTCTGTGACCTAGCGTTGAGCGAGCACCTGCAACGGCGACAACCAGAACAAAGAAACCAAGCACAGGACGCCAATACCAACGAGGATAAACCACATTACGGGTTAACTTACCGCTCAGTTGCCAACCACTCCATATAGTGACTATCGAGATTAACGCCGATAGGAAAAGCTCAAACTTACGGCTTGACCACAACATGGACATCACTTCTTTAGGATAAATCAGGTACTCAACATAAAGTCGATTAGGTCTAATGCCATACTCATCAATAAAGGATGGTGTCGAAGTTTCTAGGAAGACAATTAACCATAATCCAAATGTCAACCACAGTCTTAAAATCGGTGTCCACACTCTGCCCAATCCAGAGTTACCGCCAAACAGAGCTGTACCTAAAGCGGCAATCCCCCATAACCAGCAAAGGGTTGCAATATCCACTCGCAACCCTTGTAAAAACAGATGTCCCCAGCCTCCTGCTTCGGCCACACGTTCAAACTGCCATAAGCTAAGGCCCAAACGACTCCCAGAGGTAATCACGAGGGCAATAAGACAGAAGATTAGAATCCCAGTAAAAGGGCCTCTCGATTTTTCGCGAGATAGCATTAAATTAACCTCAAGTTGCTTCTTTGAACCAAAATTGGCACAAGGTAAGACTTTTGGGTGACAAGAAAGTTTCAAATGTTACAAACTAATATACAAAATTACAATTTAGCTCTTGAATTATTTGAATCCGCCACAGACCGCATGCTATAGGGTTTTGACGTATAACCAAATGCAATACAAATGACTGCCACACACCAAAAGTCACTTAAAACAAAGTAATTAAATTCCTAACTTGCGAAGATTATCGTAACTAGGATGTAAAAAAGGTGAAAAGCAACATCCTTAGCCTCAGCTTGATGTCATTCATAGATAAATTGAAAAGAGTTGTGCGCTAATAGAGTAGCTATCAAGGGAAGAAGCGGGAGTCGGCAAGAAATAAAATAGGCCAACCTATAGCAATATAGGCTGGCCTATAATCGAATAGTAATACGGTTACTTTTTCAGCTTGGCAAAAGCATCGGCAAAGGCATTACCCATAGCCGCATTTGCAGGTTGCTTAGGCTGTTTTGCATGTGATTTTTGCTGATGATTTTTGTGACCACCCGCCTTATTTTGCGGCTTAGCTTGATGCAGCCCTTTATGATTAGGTTTATGGGACACCTTCTCATCGAGTCGCATGCTCAGGCCAATTCGGCGGCGTTCAATATCAAGTTGAGTCACCTTCACCTTGACCACATCACCGGCTTTAACCACTGTGTGAGGGTCGCTAACAAACTTGTCGGTCAGTGAAGAGATATGGACTAAGCCATCTTGATGCACACCCACATCGACAAAAGCGCCAAAGTTAGTCACATTGGTCACCACGCCTTCCAGCACCATCTCAAGCTTAAGATCTTTTAGCTCCTCAACCCCTTCTTTAAAGGCCGCGGTTTTAAACTCACCACGAGGGTCACGTCCAGGCTTATCTAGTTCCGCAAGAATATCTGTTACCGTCGGCAAACCAAACTGCTCATTAGTAAAGTCACTCGCATTGGCAGCCTTTAGCAGCTCAGTATTCCCAATTAGCTCAGAGACACTAATCTGTTTCGTCTTAGCAATAGACTCAACCAGAGTATAAGCCTCAGGGTGCACAGCCGAGCCATCTAGTGGATTGTCTCCGCCTGAGATGCGCATAAAGCCAGCCGCCTGCTCATAGGCTTTAGGCCCAAGTCGAGCCACTTTTAGCAGTTGTTTACGGTTAGTGAACTGGCCATGCTCATCACGGTAATCCACAATATTTCGCGCCAGCGTTTTATTTAATCCTGCTACCTGAGATAACAACGCCGCCGATGCCATATTCACATCCACGCCCACTGCGTTTACACAATCTTCAACTACAGCTTCAAGTGAGGCTGACAACTGACTTTGGCTAACGTCATGCTGATACTGGCCGACACCGATAGACTTAGGTTCGATTTTCACTAGCTCTGCCAATGGATCTTGTAGGCGACGCGCAATAGAGACGGCACCACGAATCGACACATCTAAATCAGGAAACTCCTGAGATGCCAGCTCAGAAGCCGAATAAACAGACGCTCCAGCCTCACTCACCATCACCTTGGTGATACTTGGGTTTGACTCTTTCACCGCAGCGATCAACTCCCCCGCTAACTTATCGGTTTCGCGCGAAGCGGTACCATTACCCACGGCAATCAATTCCACCTTATGCATCTTGGCAAGATTCGCTAAGGTACGCACAGATTTATCCCACTGATTTTGCGGCGCGTGAGGAAAGATAGTGGTGTGAGCCATCAACTTACCTGTATTGTTGACCACTGCCACCTTGACACCTGTACGTAGGCCGGGATCGAGACCCATTGTCGCCTTTGCCCCCGCTGGCGCTGCCATAATGAGATCGCCTAAGTTACGGGCAAAAACATTAATCGCTTCTTCTTCGGCTTGCTCACGTAAACGAGCAATGAACTCGGTTTCCATCTGCAAACCAATTTTGACTCGCCAAGTGGCATTGACCACACTCTTAAGCCAAGTATCCACAGAAGAGTCGGTCAGCTTAAGGTTAAAGTGCTCGGCGATAATCACTTCGCAATAACTCGACTGTTTAGCCTCGGCGTCGCCATCTGAATTCATGGTCAGGCTTAATACGCCTTCATTACGGCCGCGCAGCATGGCAAGGGCGCGGTGAGACGGCACTTTAGTCAGCTTTTCGCTATGCTCAAAGTAATCTCTAAACTTTGCACCTTCCTGCTCTTTGCCCTTAATCACACGGCTTTCAAGCACAGCATTTTGCTTTAAATGCCCGCGTACTTTCTGCAATAATTCAGCATCTTCGGCAAAACGCTCCATCAAAATATAGCGAGCACCATCCAATACAGCTTTAGTGTCTGCAAACTTAGCTTCTGGATTGATAAATTTCGCCGCTTCCTGCTCACAGTCCAACTGACGATTGCTAAGCAGTCGCTCGGCCAACGGCTCTAGACCTGCTTCAATGGCTATTTGACCTTTGGTTCTACGCTTAGGTTTAAAAGGGAGATAAAGATCTTCTAGGCGTGTTTTGCTATCGGCAAGGTTAATCGCATTTTTCAGCTCATCGGTCATTTTGCCCTGAGCTTCAATGCTGGAGAGGATCACCTTGCGTCTATCTTCCATATCACGCAAATAAATTAAACGGCTATCTAGCGTGCGCAGTTGAGTGTCGTCTAAGCCACCTGTGGCTTCTTTTCTATATCGCGCCACAAAAGGCACGGTTGCGCCATCGTCGAGTAGGGCTATAGTCGCAATCACTTGTTGCTCACGGACATTAAGTTCTTGAGCTAAGGTTTGAGCAATATTGGGCATAAGAGTGTAGAGCCTGATTTAGTAAATAATGGAACCTATGCTATTCGCTATAAGGCAGGAGTTATTCCATTTTAAGTTAGTTAAAAGAATAGAATAACTTCACCTAGCTTACCTACTAGGATCTGTCGTTCTTTGCTGATTAGTTTTTGCGCTCATTCAATGGCATTTTATCGCGACGAACGAGGTGAAGCTTAGCGATCTAAGTGAATGCTCGTTCAACAATAAGAAAATGCCATTGAATCGCGGACGCTGTAAACGGCTGCAAAAACAACCTTGAAAGCTCAACAGACCCTAACAATTGCAGCAAAGATACCACAGCGAAGAAAGAAGTTTGAATTTTAAAGTAAAAATTACCACTAGATCTCATCACTAATTAAAAAGCGACACTATTCATCTAATGATGCATCAAAGGCTTGATATTGAATACGATTAATGTACCACTCCTTGGCACCCGAAGGGGTTTGCACTATGACTTCGTCATCCACTTGCTTACCTATCAACGCTCGCGCCATGGGAGAATCTATGGTGATATAACCTAGCTTAGTATCCAGCTCATCTTTGCCCACAATACGATACTGCACTATCTCACCAGCTTCATTTTCAAGCTCAACCCAGGCACCGAAATAAACTTTGCCTTCCTGTTGCGGCGAATAATCGACAATTTTAAGCTCTTCAACCCGTTTGACTAGGTATCTGACACGACTATCGATTTGTCTTAATAGCCTTTTGTTATAAGTGTAATCCGCGTTCTCTGACCTATCACCTTGAGCCGCAGCCTCCTGTACTTTCTTAGTAATTTCAGGGCGATACTCTTTCCACAGGTATTTTAATTCTTTATCTAACGCCTGCCAGCCTTTGCGGGTAATTAAATTTGCTTTCATTGTGTTACTCAAAATGGACTTACTCTCAAACAACAGATTCACGCTTCCAATTACGCAAGAGTATACACTAATCATCTTCCATCATTGGCAAACCAATCATACTGATTAAGCATAAAAAATGGGCTGACTTGGAGCAAGTCAGCCCATAAAACGAGACAAGCGATGGCTTGCCTATCCCGATCTGGTGAAACTCAATATAAAACTAAAATTAACTGCTCAAATTAGCAGCTTAGATTGACTCTATCTCGACCTTCAGATTTGGCACGATACAGTGCAGTATCGGCGGCGCATAATAGGGCCTCTGGAGTACGGAACTGACCGTTCACTTCACTGGCGATACCTTGGCTGACACTCACAGAAACATGCTCACCTAAGCCTAAATCGGTAAAGCTCAGGTTATTGATATTGCGCTGAATCATGCCAGCAACCACTCGCGCCATCTGGGCGTTGTGATTAGGTAAAATCAGCGCAAACTCTTCCCCCCCATATCGGCAAGCTAGCCCCATTCCCGTCTCTTTTGGCACTACGGCGCTAATGGCATCGGCAATCTTACGCAGACATTCATCCCCCTGCAGATGGCCAAATTGATCGTTAAACACTTTAAAATGGTCTACATCGATAATCACCACGGCTACAGGACGATGCTTAGCACGGCACTCTTGCCAGTGACTTAACAGAGCTTCATCAAAGTAGCGGCGATTGGCCAATTGGGTCAGGCCATCTGTCGTCGCAAGTAGGCGCAGGGCTTCACATTCGGCTCTATGGTGGGAGAGATCGCGCATAATAAGCACGAAGCGCGGCGTAGCCGTTGGCAGATAGGAGATAGATAACTCGACATATTTACTTCTGCCGTCGATATCCACCAGCGTCATCTCTTTTGGCTCATGGTGAATCGGCAACTTGTTAGAGAGATGACTATTGACCATCTCTTGATACAAACCTTGAAAGGATTTAGCTAAAAACTTCTGCCAACTCACGCCAATAAGTCCCGCCTTAGCACAGCCCAACAACTGCGCCGCCTTAGCGTTGGCAAACTCTATCTTCCCTTCAAGGTTAACCATAAATACCGACTCGGCCAGATGCTCAATCAGCAACCTTAACGTGCTCATCTGTTTGTCATCAAAGAGTGACAAAGCCAAGGTTGAGGAAAACGAAGGCAAAATCTCATTACTCTCGACTGTCGCCGCACTTTCAGATACCGCATCGAGGGAAAGTACCTTATTTGAGTTTTCGATCACCTCATCGACAAACTCGGCCTGCAGATAGGAGAGTGACTTGTTGGTTTTGTTCGTTTTAGTAGAGTCAGTCATAGGCTTTTAGTTCTCCGTGAGCCTTTTTATAACGCTGTGATTCGCGCTTCTATGACCATTACTCTATTGTGTTGTCTTGTCAGTTACCTTCTGACAAGCTTCCGATTTAAAACTTTGATTTAATTGGGTAATTTATTTTTTCTTCTGATATCTAATAGTGAATATCTCTGCCCAGCCTTCACTCAAATGGCTAACTTAAGCGCCAGTTATTGCCCAAATGGAAGGGAATATGAAAGGTAAAGATGTGGAAAGCAGATAGTAAAAAGCGCCACACTATAAACATGCGTAGCGCCATTGACCAAAAGGATAGAGATATTCTCTACTCCCTCACTTCATATTAATTTTCATTCTTAATTTGCGGATCTGGACTCACTAGCAACAGGTCACTCTCTTCACTGCTAAAGATAAATTGGAACTTGCTAGTACCTTGATTATCGATATTGTTCTCTAGAGCAATTTGCTGGCCATCTTGGCTAACTGTAACCCGTTTAATATGGGCATCGAAGGGGTTAGTAAAACCTGCACCAGTAAACTTCAGGCCTTTAGGCGTACGTTTACCATGCTTAAGCTGGTAGGTAATAGTCGTATTTTCTGTCACGGCAACATTACCATCACAGGCGACGCCCCCTTGCTTATAACGAAACTTCGCCTGTTTGTGTTTGTTAACTATCACCTTAAGCTTAATAGGGCTGGCGGCATCACATAAAGGCAAAGCCACATTTTCGAGCAGCAACTTATCGGCAGCTGAATACACCAAAGCATCTGGATACTCATTGATACGAGTTTGCATACCAAACAGCGTCAAAATGCGATACACCTCAGTGGCTGTGTAGTCGTTTGCCAGCAAGCTAACATCAAAACCACTGACTCCCGCATTATCAAATGTGATGCTAGCAATAAATGCTGGCAGCTCATCGCCCAACACATCTAACGGAGAAGTTTGGCTTAAGGTCGCTTGTAAACTGGTGGGTGAGGTGACTGGCGCTAGAGCTCTATCGATTTCAAACTGAGTGGCGGCATGGGTTAATGGTGCCGCTAGCAAGCATACGCTAGCGGCAATGGGTAGTAATTTCATAAAAGTCCTTTTATACAATAGCGCTCTAATGCAGAGCATAGAGCACAAAAATATTAAAAGTAGAGCGCTATTTTTAATTATTCATCATTCTTAACCTGTGGGTCTGGGCTCAATAGCATTAAAGTATTATCACTATTAGTTAAAATAAATTGAAATTTTGTTATTCCAGGTGTTTTATCTAAATCAATAATTTGAATTAAACTACCATCGCTACTGACAGTCACCGCATCGACGATGCCATCGAATGGAGTTTGAAAACCTAGCCCAACAAACTTAAGCCCTTTATTAGTATTATCCTGCAATTGATAAGTAATTGTACTAGCCTTAACAACCGTTACATCACCATCTGTGGGGTTTCCTTCCGCATCCATATAGCTGAATACTGGCTCTCCCCCATTCATCTCCACCATTACACGGATAAAAGTTGCATTTCCATCAATACTATTCATTACATCTTCCTTTTATTAATAACTAATACAAATAAATATCAGCTTTGGTTAACAAGTTAACAACATCTGCGTTATCAGACAAAACATCCATACATTTCAAACTTTTAGCATATGGAATCAGAACTCTAACTTCTTTGTTTTTTGAATAAGCAGGCAAAAGAACCTTATAGGCTTTACTACAGGCATCTATCATTTTATTCCTTTCACCATTAAAGCTAAACTTAGATGCCCGTATTAACTCAAACTCCGCCAGCCAAGATAAATATTTTACATTACCACCTTTATAACTTTGATTTACAAGCTCATACCCCAACTTAAAATATTTATCCAACATAACAAAGTCATTTCTAGCCAGATAATACTTAGAGAAATTTAAGTACATAAGAATTTCTGTATCCTCATCATATACTACTTTTTCACTCTTAGTATAAGACCTCCAGTCACTGTCAATTATTGGAGGGGAAAGATTATATTTTTCCAAACTTGACTCATCCATTAATTCCAAAAGATATAATTGAGATCGAAAGAAATAGTTCAACCATTTCTTATTTTCATCATCTACCTTTATCAGAGTCTTAAACAAATTATAATTTCTTATAGCTTTATCTATAGCATCATGCTTTCTTCCATTCTGGTACTGCAGAAGCCTTCGAGACTTTTGATAGCTAAATGCAAGAGATTCAACCAGTAAATAGTTTTCATCGTAGTTACCAGCATCTAAAGACTTTTGAATACGCTCATGAATCTCAATCGCATAATCAAATAAACCGTCTGATTCAACGGCACTTGCTAACCAAGATTCAGTATCAGCAATGCCAGCTAGCAATTGAGTATTGCTCGGTTCCAATTCAAATGCTATTTTTTTTAACTCTAATGATTGCTCAAAGGAAGTTCTTGCTTTCCTAAACCTCTGTTGCTTCATAGACAATGAACCTAAAGAGTTATGAGCATAGGACAGCTCCATAAGCGCGTCTTTATCTTGAGGCGCTAAGTCATACATGCGCTGGCTATAGACAAGATACTGTTCAAACCAAGGTTTAGCGCCTTGCCAGTTACTCTCGTCATACTCTAACTGACCTAACCAAAAGGCATTGGCACCTAAGCTTTTTAACAGGGAAAGGTTATCGGGCTGATCGAGCAGCAATGCATCAAAGGCCTGTTTAGCGGCGAGTAATGCAGTACTGGCTTCATCGATTTTATTGCGGGAATAGGCGACCTCGGCCATCGCCTCTAGGGTTTGCGCGTGTTGGAATCGCGTCTCAAAACTCAAATTAGCATCGTTTAACGAAATGCCACTAAAGTAATCCAGCGCTTTATTGCTAATACCATCGAGCAGATCCATGCGGCCAATGCCACGCATCTTGTCGGCAAAGTCCCCCACCATAAAACCTAACAGATCTTCTGCGGCCAAACGTTTCTCTAACGCTTGCTGCTCAGCTTCAAAACTACGGTAGCTCATGACCACAGAAATTAGGGTCAATATTCCTAGCACGCCCGCCGTTAAGCGGCGAATCCAGCGTAGTCTGCTTGCGCGCTTGGCTGAGGCTTGAATAAACTCCTGCTCATTGATGCCGATAGAAAATAGTGGATTTCGACTTAAGGTTTGCGCCTCTTGCAGTGGTTTACCTTCGGCCAATAGATAAGCCTTATGATGGGCTTCCTGCTGCCAGCGTTTGGCAGTCTGACTAAGGCGAACCTTTACACTTAGGCTATCTTTATGGGCTTCAATCCATTCAGTTGCCCTTGGCCAGCGCCTTAACAGCGCTTCATGGGCAATGCTAAAGCTAGCTTGGTTATTTTGCAGGTGAGAGACAAATAGACGGCTATCGACCATAGCCTGAACTAATGCCTGCTCAGCCTCACTTTGTAGCTGAGACCATAACGCACTGCGACTTGTCACCGACTGCTCATCATCCCTTAAGGTAACCAGTTGTGAAAGCACTCTAGCGAGGCTAGATTGTTGCTCTTGGCCGAGGTTATTTATCGCCTGTTCGGCATTTTTACCAATCGCTCCTTCTATGCCACCTAGCTTGCGATACACAGAGGCTAGTAACTTGTTATCGTCACTACGTTCTAGATAAAGCGCCTGTAAGGTGTATTGCAACATAGGCAGTGCATCTGGGTTATCCACGGCCTCTAGGCAAAGCAGCTCATCTAATGGCAGATGAGTTTCACTGTCGGTATCCCATTCCAGTCCCGCCGCTTTTGCAGGTAAGCGGATCATCTGCAGCAGTTCATGACGGCTCGGCGGCGCTAAGTCAAAGTGAGCACCTCTGGCCTTACCCGCCATCAAGCTAGGGTATGACACCAGCAGAGGATAAAAATCATTGCGACAAGCGCTGAGAACCAATACTGCACCTGAGGTAGCAAACAGCTCTAACAGCTCCACAAACTCTTGGCGCTGCATATTTTCAAAGGCGGGGGAAGAGAGCAATACTTCCAGTCTGTCGATAAACAGAGCGAATCTATTGCCCTGCTCAGATGAAGCCTTGAGCCTAGATTGGCAAGTCGCAATCACTCTGTTTGGCTCATGCATTAGTTTTTGAGCTAGGGTATCGGCACTGTCACCATCAAACACTGGCAGATCATTAAGCTCCCAGTCGAGCAAGCATGAGGCTAGTTCGACATAGAGTTGATCACCACTGACATCGGCAAAATCTAAACTCGAATAGGAAACGAGACGGTTGCCCTTATAACCTTGCGCCAACGACAGATTAGGGATCACCCCAGCATTGATTAAGGAGGATTTACCACTGCCACTTGGCCCCAGAACTAAACAAAAATCCCTACCATAGCTAATTTGTTGGCTAATTCTGTCTAATAGCGTGGTGATTTGGGCACTACGACCATAGAAGACTTGGGCATATTTAGGACTGTATGCTTGCAGGCCGGGAAAGGGAGAGCCTGATTGCCAAGTTTGAGTATCGGCGCTTTGTTCATGACCGACAGGAAACGTCACCTCAGCTAGAGTGCGGTAACCACGCTTACGTATGGTTTCTATATAGGTTGGTGAGGTTGCACTATCACCCAGTGCTCGGCGTAATTGGTTAATGGTTTTGTGTAATGGGTTATCACCCACCACCATATCGGGCCAACAATGACTGACAATATCGTCACTACTAAGGACTTCACCCTCGTGTTGACACAAAAGCAGCAATACATCCATCGCCTTAGGCTCAAGCTGTTTGACTCGCTTGCCTAATCTTAAGCTGTTTGCTTTAGGCTCAACCTGCCACTGCCCAAAAAAGAAAGTCTGATCTTTTCTATCCATGTCGTCCGTGTGCCCTAACTATCTGAGCACCATGGCATAGAAACCATGAGGCGCTTACCAGCACTTGCTCGATTAATAGCTTACTAAAACAAACATTAACCGAGTATTCAACGACTTTATCCAATTAAATAACAATCTTTACTCAAAGCCATTAACATTTTATCCCGCTGAACACTGAACTAGACTCTCATTCTCAGCCATAGTAATTTGAATGCACTTGATGATATTGCTAAACAATAAGGATAGATGGCATGTCTTTTTTTAATAAAGTCCTTTCCAGCGTCGGAATCGGTGCCGCAACCGTCGATGCCAGACTCGATAGTCTAGATGTAGAGCCCGGACAGGATATCGACGGCGTAATTCATATTCAGGGCGGCAAAACCTCCCAAGAGATCAACAAAATCGATCTCGACCTTATCTGTAATTACAGTGTCGAGGTAGAGATTGAAAAGGATGATGAAAGTTATACCGAAATCCAGATACGCCACCATAAGTTAGGCGGCTTTAGCCTACGTAAAGCCTTTACCATAGAGGCGGACGAGCAAAAAGAGATCCCCTTTCGTATTCCTCTACCCGAGCAAGCACCACTAACCATAGGTCACACTCAAACTTGGCTGGCGACCAATCTCGATATCGCCATGGCAGTGGATAAAAAAGATGAAGATGTCATTAATGTGATGCCGACTCGTCTGCAATACAGTGTGATTGAAGCATTAGAAGAGCTTGGCTTTGAGCTGCACGATGCCGAATGTGAAGGTTCAAGCAAGACCCGCTTTGCCACTGTGCCTTTTATTCAAGAGTTTGAATTTAAGCCAGTGCGCGGGGCTTACCGCAGCAAGTTTGATGAAGTCGAAGTGGTATTTCTACCAAGAGGCGATGAGCTTGAGGTGATTTTAGAGATAGACAGAAAAGCACGGGGCATGACAGGCTTTTTTGCCGAGATGTTTGATTTAGATGAAACCAAAACCAAGTTTGTTATCGACCATGACAACCTAGATCAAGTCTATGGCTATATTGAGCAGCTACTGGATCAGGCGTGATGCTAATTGTCAGGCTCAATGCGACTCATCAAACTTGATGCCAATTTAGTTACAATTTAAATCTGTCAATAAATTCAATAAAAATCAAAGTGGTAACACCCATTGCCACTTTGATTTTAGCCATATCTTTTCACAAGCTCCGCTTAGCTCTTTTCACTGGCTCACTAATCAAGCTATATTAAGCAGAATCACATTCAATATCAGCCAGTTGGCTTGTTTTGCTAAAGTGAATGTAAAAGCAAAACCCTCAACTGTGATATCAGCGCCGATATAAGGAATACCTAAATGGGACAAGAAACCTCTAAAATTCTCGTTGTCGATGATGATATGCGCCTTCGTGCTCTACTGGAGCGCTATTTGATGGAGCAAGGCTATCAGGTGCGTAGCGCGGCCAATGCCGAGCAGATGGACAGATTACTTGAACGAGAAAACTTCCATTTATTGGTATTAGATCTCATGCTACCTGGTGAAGATGGACTCTCCATCTGTCGCCGCATTCGCCAAGCGGGTAACCCTTTACCTATCGTGATGCTGACCGCCAAAGGCGATGAGGTAGATCGTATTATCGGCCTAGAGTTAGGCGCCGATGACTATCTACCTAAACCCTTTAATCCAAGGGAACTACTGGCCAGAATCAAGGCGGTGATGCGTCGTCAGGTGCAAGAAGCACCAGGCGCACCAGCTCAGCAGGAAGAGATGGTCAGTTTTGGTGAATTCTCGCTAAATCTTGCCACCCGTGAGATGTACCACGGCGAAGAATCTATCTCCCTCACCAGTGGTGAGTTTGCTGTGCTTAAGGTGTTGGTGAGCCATCCGAGAGAGCCGCTATCGAGAGACAAGCTGATGAACCTTGCACGAGGCCGTGATTACTCGGCACTTGAGCGTTCTATCGATGTGCAGGTTTCGCGCCTACGTCGCCTAATTGAGAAAGATGCCGCTAACCCGAGATATATTCAAACGGTGTGGGGATTGGGCTATGTGTTTGTACCCGATGGTACGGCACGTAAATAACCGCAGGCTGAATTAATGATCGCCAAATGGTGGCAGCGCTTTGTTCCCCGCAGCGCCTTTAGCCAAACCGTAGTGCTGATTGGTTTACTTCTACTAATCAATCAGCTGGTTTCCTATATGTCTGTTATGGTTTATGTGATTAAACCTAACTACCAACAGATAAACCAATTGATCGCCCGTCAGGTCAATCTACTGTTTGTCGATGGCATAGATATAGGCCGCGAACACCTCACCATAGCCGATGCCCTCAATGCCAAAGTCAGAGACGATGGCATGAGAGTGTACAATCAAAAACAGGCTAGAGAAGCTGGCATAGAAGAGGCCACTTACTATGGCTTTTTGTCGGCGCAGATGTCTGAATACCTTGGCGGTAAAGCCGATGTGCGTATCACTCAAGGTAGCGAAATCAAAATTTGGATTCGTCCACCCCAAGCCCCGTCTATTTGGATCAAGGTGCCACTGATTGGCCAAGATGTCTCAGGCTTGTCGCCACTGACTCTGTATCTGATGGTCATTGGCGCCTTGAGTGTCGCCGGCGGTTGGTGGTTTGCCCGTCAACAAAACAGGCCACTTAAACGACTGCAAAAAGCGGCGATTTCGGTATCCCTTGGTGACTTTCCCAAGCCTCTGCCCCTTAAAGGCTCAAGCGAAATCGTCGAGGTGACCAACGCCTTTAACCGCATGTCCCACAGCATGCAGCAGTTAGAGCAAGATAGAGCGCTATTGATGGCGGGGATCTCCCATGACCTGCGCACACCATTGACTCGAATTCGATTAGCCTCTGAGATGATGGTGGAAGAAGATGCCTATTTAAAGGATGGCATAGTCAATGATATCGAAGATATGGATGCCATCATTAACCAGTTTATCGCCTATATTCGTCAAGATCAGGAAAGCGTGCGCGAACTTGATCAGGTCAATCGCCTCATTCAAGAGGTAGTTCAAGCCGAAGCCAACCGAGATATAGAGATAGAGACTCAACTTGCCGATTGCCCTGAAGTGCCCATGCAGAACGTGGCGATTAAACGCATTATCAGTAACCTAGTGGAAAACGCATTTCGCTACGGAAACGGTTGGGTCAAAATCAGTTCCCACTTTGATGGTAAACGCGTCGGTTTTAGTGTCGAAGATAATGGCACAGGGATCAGTGACGAGGAGATCCCCAAGCTATTTGAACCTTTCACCCAAGGAGACAGTGCCCGCGGCAGTGTCGGCTCAGGCCTAGGGCTCGCCATCGTTAAGCGTATCGTCGACCGCCACCAAGGCCAAGTTAAACTGAGTAACCGTGCCATGGGCGGCCTTCACGCCGAAGTCTGGTTACCTCTAGATTAATGCTATAGATTAGCACTCAAATTAGTGCTTTAGCCCTTCGCTGCCCCAAGGTGGTGGCGGAGGTGTCACTGGCTGAGAAAGATCAAACTCCACTTTAAAATCTCTCCCCTCACGGAACATACGATAGCTAAAAACTTTATCGGCAATACCCATCTGCCAAGTATTGGTCACTGATGCCTTAAGTCCATTGGCATTAAAATTGGCAATCGATTCCTTATCGACAGGAAATGACTGCAGTTCGCTAGAGCCAGATTCTTGAGTATCACCACCATACATGGTCACCGCATCTGAGCTACCATCTTTATGCCTGTGATCATGCTTAAGGCGCAGTCCTGAATCTGTTTTAGTGATGACCCAAGTACGAGATCTATCCTCGCCCACATGAAAAGGAATTTTGATTTGAGTGTCACTGCACTCTCTGACATGCATCACCAGCGATTGCTTAGCAAATTTAGCATCGGCAGCGTCAGTGGTAACCACTTGTCCTTGATAGGCTTTGCCACATAGCGTGCTAATTTGATTAAAAAAACTGTCTTGAACAGGATGTTGAGCCCATGCCGTCATAGGCAGTAGCGCTAAGATCCCCAGTTTTACTCGATTAAGTCCCACTCTTATCATTGAATTCTCCTTGCGTAATTAACCGCAAGATAACAAATTTCGAGTGTATGAAGAACAGAAAAAGCTCACTCAAGCTGCAGCTCTTGAGTATGAAATACATAAAGCAGGCAATGGTCTTTAACTTTCTTACCGAATAAAAAAGCCCCCCAAGTCAGAACCCTTGAGGGGAAAGCTCAAAAAGCGGGTAAAGATAATGAAACAATTCTCAGACTATACAGACCGAAAATATGGGGTGGATACATCCTTGTATCCTGTCCTTTGCGTGAGACAAAGGGATGGAACTAGATGATAAAAATCATAACCTTATACTTTAACTACCTTAACAGGCACCCCGTGGCGACAGGTCGCCCCTGAGTAGTAGTCATTCAACATACTGGCGCGGGTGTTTCGCGTTGGATCAGAAGGGATCATCTGATTCACCGCAGTTCCGCCACCTCGATTGGCGATGCCAGGAATTGTCTTGCCATCTATGACTCTGTCATCGGCGCCATAGGCACTGTGATGACCAAAACCATGGGACACCACAACCGCATCTTGAGCCACGCCCATATCGGTTTGCAACACACCTTGAGTAGGCTTACCGTTAGCGCCCATCAACTTAACTGTGTCGCCATCGGTTAACCCTTGAGCCTTAGCGGTCACCTGATTCATATAGACATAGTTAGTCGGCGCAATTTCAGCAATTCGCTTGTAAGCGATGTTGTAATTCGATCTCAAGGTCGCCTTATAGCTAGAGAACAACAGCGGATACTCAGTTGCCGGCCAGTGACTTTCCCAAGTGTCACCATTCCAGAATCTATGTTGATCATAGGTAGGCACACCAGGGAAGAAATCCCCCGAGTAAGCATGGCGAAGTTGTGAGAAGGCCTCATGGTAAATTTGTAAGCACTTAGGCTCGGCACCATAGACAAAATCACCATCATATCTAGGCGTCTCTTGGTAGTAACTACCGCGAGATAACAGAGCTTCTACCTGAGCCGCTTCCGCCGATGTCAACTTAGGCTTAAGTGGCTTCATCGCATAATCTAACCCAGCCCATTCTCTATCTTCAGCTGTCACTTTAGGCAGATTCTCACACTGACTCGCCACGTTCGCTAGATACTTAGCATGCCAGTCTTCAAAGGTCAGTAGGTCAGCTTTACGGCCATCATTGGTCTCGATGGCACCTTTACCAAAACCAGGCAGCTTCATGGCTAATGCCACGTCGATAAGGAACTGCTCCATACAGATATGCTGGCCTTTGGCGTTCTTCTCGGTTCTTGGCGTCACTAATGGCGATGCCGTAACCACGCCCAACATCTGACTACCCCACATGCGATCAGCGGCGTACTCTTCTAAGAACACACGATCAGGAATGAAGTAATCGGCGTAGCGGTTGGTTTCATTCATGCTACAGTCGATGGCAACAATCAGAGGCAAACGCTTAGGATCGGCCACACTGGCTACCACATCTTGACCAATAGAAGCCGCGCTATAAAGGAAGTTATTACGCCATGCAATCAATGCTTTGGCTTGATAAGGGTCAGCATTTGCGTGGCTAGTCCACTGCTCACCCGCGTTGTATACAGGTAACAGCTCATGCCAAGGGGTGCTCGCAGGATAGGGATTTTCACCCTTAGCCAATTTCTGCTTATATTCGGTCGATGACTCATAGGCACCATCACGACAAGCATTGACAACACCATCGATACTGACGCCACCTTTAATGGTCGCGAGATCATAGATGCCTTCCATACCACCAATAGGGCCGTTCGCATAGATGGCACCACCTTTGGCGTCATGACTACCAGCTAGGGTATTGAGAATCGCCCATAGACGACCCATTACTAGGGCATCTGACGAGTTAGTTCCGCCGTTACCCGCCACACACGCCTTGCGTCCATATTTAGCCAAGTCTTTAGCGACCTGACGCATATCTTTAACACTGATGCCAGACTCAGACGCATAGGTGTCCATGCTAGTGCGCTTGGCTTCTTCACGCAGCAGATACAGGGATGAGACTAGGCGAACCTTGTTGCCCGCCTTATCTTCAAATAGGCGATTAACAAACAGCTCAGCATTGTCACCACCACTGGCCGCAGTTAGGCCTTTACCGCCTGCTTTCACAATTAATGGCTCATCACCACCTAAACCAAAGTCACTGGCCTTGGCAAAACGGCGATAGTTAATATGCTCAGGGTCATCGATAACCAAGTGGCCCGCATTGGTGTAGTTAAGCTCACCTGCTTGCTTAGCCGCTTTTTCACTGGCAGCCTGAAGGTGGGGCTTATTAAACCAGCCTTCCTCTAACATGGTGCGAATAACACCAAAGGCAAAGGCGCTATCTTTACCCGGCCTTACCGCCAGCCACTTAGCATTGGTATCGGATGCAACCGTAGAGCGTAAAATAGGGTCGACACAAACATAATGGAATTTACGTCCAACACGGCTATCGGCCAGACCACGACCTACACGGTTTAAGCTTACCCCAGATGAACCAGGGCTAGTGCCCATAAATAGACCATACTCGACGTTTTCCCAATCCACATCGTTGAGCCAGACATCTAGGCCTGCATCCATACCGATACCATAACCCATAGCCTGCGCCGCACCACAGTAGCCATGCTTAGTACCTAAGTTACTTGTGCCCCAAGCTTGGTGCATAAATCTAGCGTAGAAGCTGCCGCGCAGCGTATCTTCTTCACAGAAAGTGGCAAACAGATGGTTAGCCGCACTACCGAATTCTGGATGTCCCTCTTTAGCGGGCTTATCGAGTCGATGAATGGCCTTTAAGCCATCGACATGCCCCTCACCAAATAGGTCACCACCATTAAGGATCTCTTGTAGGGCTTGCTCATAGCTGATGGTTTTCCACTTACCTTCGCCACGCTTACCAACACGTTTCATCACCTGAGTGACACGACGAGGATCGTCCACCGCATCGACCACACTGGCACCTTTAGCACAGGTCGTCGCACGATTTTCTAGCCCTTGCTCACTAGCCAATTTGACGTAGCTTTGCTTCACCGGCGTCGTCAAGGCTAATGGAGAACCAGAGTTATTTTCACAATATGGGTTCCCCCCCACCTTCATGATTTTGTCTTGCTCTTCATCGATACGCACACGCAAACCACATAGGTTATAACAGCTAAAACAGCGGCCATAAGCGGTACGAACACCTGGGGTTTTCTGCCATTGACCATCTGCCCCTTTTTGACATTCAGGTGCAATGGGGTGGCCAAACATGGACACGTCTTCAAGCTTCTCTTGTCCACCTGCAGTTGCAGAATTACATACACCAGCGGTAACACCTGCCGCAGAGACGATACCAGCGCTAGTTAAAAATTTACGTCTATCCATCATCAACTCCTAGCGTTGCCATTCAAGGAAATTAAGGGCAAGGATCTCTTTATCATTGCTGTTTTCAGGAAGGCCAATATAGAAAATGTTTGGCATGGTTCCCTCTTTAGGTAACATGGCGTAAACCTTGTTATCTTTGACTAGCTGAGACACTTTGCTATTAGGATCATTGAGATCGCCAAAGACTCTGGCTTCACCAATACAGGTTTCGACACAAGCAGGCAGTAATCCCGCCGTCACCCTATGGATACAGAAGTTGCACTTCTCAGGTGGGTTTTCATACTCTTCATCTATGCGTCTTGCACCATAAGGGCAAGCTTCGACACAGGACTGACAAGCAATACACTCATCATGGTTAATCACCACAATGCCATCTTCCTTACGCTTGTAAGTGGCATCAGCCGGGCAAACTTCAACACAGGGTGGCTTATCACACTGATTACATTGGTTAGGAACCGCCAGCGCAGCAACGCCATTGTCAGTCTTTACACTCATTTGAGTGACGCGAGTTCGACCTCGCCCTGGTGCAGTTTGGTTTTCCATTGCGCAGGAGACAGTACAAGATAAGCAACCGGTGCAACGTCTAACATCAAATACCATAGCCAGACGCTTACCCGGCGTCTGAGCCAATAATTGGGCACTAGGTACAAGTGAGAACAATGCACCACCAGCCGCCATTTTTAATATTGAGCGTCTATCTAACATATTAGATCCTTAGACATAGGTTATTAGCGAATTAATTAACGCCTCATAAATATCTATATTTAAAATACACAGACAGAAATAAATAGGTAATATAAGAATATAAAAACAGCTTAATAACGATAGCAATGTCACAATGAAAAAATATTTTTTATTTTTTTGAAATTATTTTTAAAGTTGCGAAAATCGATATAAATTAGAATAATTAAAGATGCAATATTAATACACAATAAAGATAAAAACATAATATAGATAGTTTAAATGCACTACATCACAAGTAGAAAATAAATTTTATTTTGGTGAAATTTTTTAAACTCCTGTTATTGATAATTAATTGCATTTAACACAGGCCATGCATGCAAATCATTACAAAACAATCACTTACAAGACACCTGTCGATAATCAAGAATATTTATCAAAACAAAATACCATTGAAAAACAATGCGATAGAAATGACCAACATGGCCCTATACTAATTGCACATATTGATATCTGTAAATATCAATATATGCAACACGTGCCCAAAGTCATATTTATAAATATAGCTTTAATAAAAGTGTGACTCATAACACTGAATATATGATGATATATATAGATGATACTTTCACCAATTCAAACAGACTGAAATACCATGACAAAAATTGATCAACTTAATTACAATCAATTAAAAGTATTTATAGCCGTATATGAACACGGACAAGGTCATCAGGCTGCTAATGAATTAGGGATGACACCTTCTGCTGTTAGCAGAACATTAAAAACGTTAAGAGAAATATTTAAAGATTCTTTATTTATTCGTCGATGCTCTGGCTTTATTGCTACGGAAAAAACACATCAATTAATTCCGTTAGCTAAAAGCTTAGTAGAACAATATCAAAAAATTGAAATGCAGCATTCTGTATTTACACCATCTGAGTCTGGTGGACAATTTGTCATTCATGCCTATGACGAATTTGTTTATGCAGTAAAGAAGGTCATTAAAGAGCAGATCTCACCCGAGGCCCCTAATCTCAAGTTCGATGTCAGGGTATTGACCCAAGATTGCACCACTGAACTGGCCAATGGCGATATCGACTTTGTGGTGGTTTACGAAGGCTTTAACGGTAAAAACCTGCAAGCTGAAATGTTTGCCGAAACCGACAGCCTATACATAGTCGCAAGAACCGGCCATCCCATGCTAAAGCAGGAAGTCACCCTAGAGAATATTTCCAAATACGCCTGCTTAGAAATAGACAACTATGACGATTTAGCCTGTCCACTGCTCGTCAATCTATGCCGTGAACAAGGCCTATGTATGGAAATAGATGGCTACACAGATAGCGTTGCCACCGCGATGCGCTTATTGAGCGAGTCCGATGCCATCACCCTGAGTTGCAATCAATTTACGCGTCAATTTACCAAGATGCTGCCCGACATTAGCTATGTGCAACTGCCTGAGTCGCTTGCACAACAGTGCCGGATTCGCCGTCGAGAAAACCGCGATATAGGTAACTATGTACTGTTTGGCAACATCAATAATTCCGCCGCATTTAACTGGGTTAAATCAAAACTTATCTGTGGCTTAGAGCAAGAATGGCGTCACGCCTCAGAAGAATAAATTAGCGCGGAATACCAAGCGCAATAAACAGATTCATTACCGAGACTGCTTGAGCACAGTCTCAGCCCTGAAGCAGCAGCGGGCGAACAAATTGGCTGCTGCTTTTGGGTCAATGATGCTTTGCAAATAAAAAATAATTAGCACTTCTAAGTGCTAACAATGATGGGGACCACTTATGAAAATCAATAGACGCACATTCCTGCAAGGAGTCGGAGCCAGCTCGGTCTTCGCTTCCTTGTCAGGCTTGATGCCCGGCGTAGCCGAGGCAACCTCCAAAGGTGCGGCACCAGAAAAGCTATTAAAGCGCGAAGGTGAAATCAAATATCACACCTGTGCCCGCAACTGTGCTGACCGCTGTCTACTTAAGTTCACTGTGCAAAATGGACGCATGACCTATGTACAAGGTGCTGAAGAACAAGAAAAAACAGGTACATCACCTTGTGTGAAAGGCCACACATACGTTCAATACACCTATGCTGCTGACCGTATCTTGCACCCAATGGAGCGTGTAGGTAAGAAAGGTGAAGGCAAATGGCGTCGTATTAGCTGGGATGAGGCCTATGACAAGATCACCACTAAGCTAAAAGAGATTATCGCCGAACATGGTCCAGAAGCCGTACTGCCATACAGCTACTCAGGTCATGAAGGTATGATTGGTAAATATGGTGGACCTTGCCGCTTCTTCCATAAGCTAGGTTCATCTCAACTTGACCGTCTTGTGTGTGTATTTGCCGCCTATGAAGGCCTTAAGTCTGTCACTGGTACTTGGCGTGGTCCAGATCCAGAAGACAACATCTACACCAACTGTTATATCTCTTGGGGTCAAAACGAAACCGCAACTAACGTTCACGGCATTAAATATATCAACCGTGCCCGTGACCGTGGTGCCAAACTACTGGTAGTGAACCCTATCCGTACCCCTATCGCCTCTCAAGCCGACATCTGGCTACAGCCTAAGCCAAGTACAGATACGCACCTAGCTGCCGGTATCATGAAATACTTAGTGGAAAAAGACTTAGTCGACCATGAATTTATCGAGAAGCGTACTCTAGGTTATGACGAGCTATTGAATCGTCTCAATGAAATCAGCTATGACGAAATTGAGCGCGTCACCGGCGTACCAAGAGAGAAGATGTTTGAGTTTGCCAAGGTCTATGGTGAATCAGAGCTTTCTGTCCTGCGTCTAGGTTATGGTATGCAGCGTAACTATAACGGTGCGCGTATGACACGTGCTATCGCTATGATGCACGCCATTGCCGGTCAATTTGAAAAAGTAGGTAACGGCTTTGTTTACGATAACGTTCAAGCCGATGATGGTATGAACTACGCCAAAGGTACTGCATCTCACCTACGTACCAATGCCGCGACAGCTCAGCACATCAATATGACTGAGATTGCTAAGGCGATTCACCCAACTAACCCAACCGCTTATGGCAAGCCAAGTAAGCCAATTCACGCGCTGATTAACTATAACGGTAACTTTGTTGCGGTAGCACCTGACTCCAACGCTTGTCGCCGCGGCGCAATGCGTGATGACCTCTTCCTAGTGGTACATGACTTCATCATGACAGATACCGCTGAGTTGGCCGATATTATCGTACCTGCAGCGACCCAGTATGAGTCTGATGATTACTGCCCAGATTACAACTGCTACTACCAGCAGATCTGTGAGAAAGTGATTGAGCCATTAGGCGAGTCCAAAGATAACTGGACCTTCTTTAAAGAGTTAGGTCAGCGCATGGGTTATGACGACCCTGAATTTAAGGTCGACCATGAGCAGATCCTCCGTGACTTCCTCGATACCGACGATTATGCCTATGAAGGTATTACCTACGAGAAGATCGCTAAAGAGAAGTTCGTTAAAGTCAACGTGCCTAAGCCTTTCTTCGGTGACGGCAAGTATATGACAGAGAGTGGCAAGATTGAGCTTTACTCTGACTATATGAAGAAGCATGGCTTCCACCCTGTCATCGACTTCGGCTTACCAGAAGATGAGATGATTCCAGAAGAGCAAGCATTGCCGTTCCGCCTGCTGTCTCCAGCGATTCCGCAGCGTGCCAACAGCTCCTTCTACAACGTGAAGTACATTCGTAACTTCCCGGCTTACTTCGCCAAGATTAATACCGAAGACGCTAAGAAACTCGGTATTAAGAATAACGATAAAGTCAAAATGCAGAACCATAGAGGTGAAGCCTACTTTGTGGCTCAGGTTTCCAGCCAAGTTGCCCCTGGCACTGTGATGGCACCTAAGAACAACTGGCGCAGAATGGACCCTTACGGTTTAGACGGTTGTACCAACAACCTAACGACAGACACCTTGACAGATATGGGCGGCTGCTCGGCCTACCACTCTTGTCGTGTATCAGTGACCAAAGCCTAAGGAGTAACAGATGTCGAACAGTAAACAAGTGGGCTTCGTCTTTAGACAAGAAAACTGCGTCGGTTGTGGTGCTTGTACCATCGCCTGCCAAGTCCATAACGAATTGCCTGAAAACCATAGATTTCGCAAAGTCGATCGCTATGAAGTAAAACGCGATGACGGTGAAATCGATGTTTGGCTATCCCATTCTTGCATGCATTGTGAAAACCCAGCCTGCTTAATGGTTTGCCCAGCTAAAGCCTATAGCGTACGCGATGACGGTATCGTAGTGCTAGACAGAGAGAAGTGTACCGGCTGTGGTCTATGTGCCAGCGCCTGCCCTTACTCAGCGGTCAGCATTCGTGAAGACGATGGCAAAGCAGATAAGTGCAACATGTGTGTCGAGCTACTCGATCGCGGCATGAAGCCAGCATGTGTAGCAGGTTGCCCAGTGCAATGTCTAGATACTGCCAACCTATCTGAGACCTTAAAGAAGCCTTCGGCGAGCAAACACGGTATCGGCTACGGTGACAACATCACTAAACCTAACATGGTGATTATTAAGGAACGTGCATAATGAAGGCAGAATATGGTTCGGTGACACAGGCATACCACGCCTTTAAGTCAATGATATTTGCGCCCTCAGGGACGGAGGCACTCAATGGGTTGATCGCTTATCTAAAAGCCTACCAACCCCAAAGCCCTTTGCTACCAGAGGCGGAGAAATTTGTTGATGGCGACATCATGGAGTTGGAGTGCGACTTCAACCGTATGTGTATCGGGCCATATAAGTTACTTGTCATGCCCTATGAGTCGGTTTACCGCTCGGGCAGCAAAGTAATGAACACCAAGGATACAGTAAAGGTCGCCGACTTCTATCAAGAGATAGGGTTAATTATCGACGAAAGCTTTAATGAACCTGCCGACTTTATCGGTAACGAGCTGGAGTTTCTCTACTGTGTTCACGCCTTAGCCGATGAGCAAAGAAAAGTGAATAACCAGGAAGCCGTGATTGAACTAGGCCGCCTAGGAGATGAGTTTTTAATCACTCACTTGGGCACTTGGATCACGCCATTTTGCGAAGGCATTCAAGAGCATGCCAAGCAAGCTTTCTGGCGCGAATTTGCTATCGAGATGCACAGCTTTATCACTAAGCAATTGCAAAGTAAGGCCGCCTAAATCAAGGGGCGGTACTTAAGCTGCTCATGCAATAGAGCAGCTTAAGTTAAGACAGCGGACTTATCCGCTCAAAGGAGAATTTCAATGAACAGAGCAATAAGATTTTTCAGTTTTATTGTGATGAGTGTCTTTGTCACAGCGACTGCATGGGCTAGCGAAACCGCCACACTGCAGCCACAACAGTGGCAAACCATTCAAGAACATGCGATCCCAGGCGACCATCCTGAAGTTCGCGGTATGCCAACTCAGCCTGAGCTACTTATGCCAGCTTCGATTCCAGAAGATGTCGATAGCTCACTATTAGCATGGCTTGCTCCGACTGACAGCATCGCCTATATGGTCACAGGCAGTGTATTTGGCATGATTCTGCTATTTACCCTATTCGTTATCATTAACGGAATCTCTCGTCTTGAGAAAGGTTTCTCAGGCAAGATGATCAAGCGCTGGTCAGGTCTGAGTGTGAGCGTTCACTGGCTAGGTGCTATCGCCTGTATCTTCCTACTGCTCACAGGCATAGTGCTAGGTGCTGGTCGCGTGCTGTTTGAACCCAGCATGAGCGACGCTGGCTGGGCTAGCCTAGTGGGTATCTCCAGCGGCTTACATAGCCTAATGGCTTTCCCATTCATGTTAGGTGCGATTCTTATGGTACTCATGTGGGCGCCTAAGCAGATCCCTGCTAGCTATGACATCAAGTGGTTTGCCGTGCTAGGTGGATACATCAACACAGGCAAGCCAGTTCATCCAGATGCAGGCTTTGCTAACGCGGGTGAGAAGCTATGGTTCTGGGTATTCGCCCTATTTGGCGCTGCCATGATAGTGTCAGGCCTGATTATGATGTTCCCTAACAGCTTCGATGTGACGAAGAACACTGCCAACCTGATGCTGATTGTTCATATCGTATCGGCCATCGTTATCGGTGCCTTCTCTGTGGTGCATATCTTTATGGCTACCGTCATGTCTGAAGGCGGCATGTCAAACATGACCTCAGGCTACTGTGACGAAAACTGGGCTAAGCAGCACCATAACCTATGGTTCAAAGAGCTGCAAAAAGCAGGTAAAGCCTAACCCTATTCCTGCCGCAGATCGGCCCAATTAGCTCCCAACTAACGGTCTGCGGCGGGAAACCTACTCACTATGAGTCAATAACACACAAATACAGACACAGGGCAGGCCTCTTGCCCTGTTATTAACAGCATTTCAAATCGCACACCTTTATCTCACCTTCAAAGATATTGGCGGCTTTTTGCATGCTCAAATTATCAAAATAAAGAGAATAACCATGAAAATGATGAAGACTTTGATCGCCCTAGCTGTAGGTAGCTGCGCCTTTTCTGCCACAGCATCAGATACCCTTGAGCAACAAATCCAAGCCCTTAACGAGCGTATCGCTCAGCTTGAAGATCAAACAGAGCAAACGCCAGCTCTGCTAAAGAACAGCCAATTCAGCTTATATGGCTCGTTACGTCCAACCTTGGTTTACCAAGACAATGATGACAACGACAACTGGAAAGTGGGCGATGCCCTGTCGCGCTTAGGTGTAAAGGCCAGTACCGATCTTGGTCATGGCTGGAGCGCTTTTGCCCAAGGCGAGTGGAAAATTAAGATAAACGACAGCGGTAAGTTTGGTGATGCTCGCCTCGCCTTTGCCGGTATTGCTTCTCCCTATGGCGCTATCGCTCTAGGTCGCCAAAGACCAGTACAATACACCTTAGTAGCTGAATATGTTGATATCTTCAACAATGCCAATAGTCCATTTGCCTACAACCAAGAAAGCCCCTTCTTTGTTGATAACTTTGCCACCTACAAGCTGCAAACGGGTGATTTTACCTTTATCGCTGGTGCTCAGTTTAACGGCCCTAAAGGTGAAGACGGCGCCGATATGATTAACGCAGGTATGGG
This sequence comes from uncultured Shewanella sp., assembly GCA_947503555.1. Lineage (GTDB taxonomy): Bacteria > Pseudomonadota > Gammaproteobacteria > Enterobacterales > Shewanellaceae > Shewanella. The sequence goes on along the minus strand of CANNEE010000004.1, from coordinate 193,125 downwards.
TTATGATAAAGACGCGCTGCACTTAGGTTTAAGCTACCTCACTAAGGACACCTATGACGCTGTCGATACCGAGCTCAATACAGGTGATGCAAAGCTACTAGGTGGTGTAGTGGCTTACACCTTTAGCAATGATCTTTATGCAGCTATCAGCTACCAAGATAAAGATTACAACTTCAACTCAGGCGCAGATCGCAGCGGCAGCACCTTAGATACTGCATTTGCTTATCCCATCGCCAAAGACTACAAAATCAAGTTGGGCTACTTCCAGTTTGAAGATGGCATCAAAGACAGCACTTCCTATGACTATGCTGGCTATAACGCTACCCTGGAGTGGAACCCAGCCTCTAACGTGCGTGTCCACCTAGAGTATGTGACTCAAGATTTTGATAACTACCAAGATGACACTCAAATCGCTCTTGGTTTCCGTTACGACTTTAACCTGACTTGGAAAGGCTAATCACAGTTAGTCATTCAAATGTCAGTTGAGTAACACATAAATTTGAAGAGGCCGCTAGGCCTCTTTTCGCATTATTTACTTCAGTAACAATAAGAACCATTAAGCTCATATGGCTTAAGCACAAGTTAAAAGCCAACTTGCAATGCCAATCTGTTGTTCAGCGTTAATTTAATACTTATCAATGCCAAAGAAAATACCGTCTTGGCTATAGCCTGCTTAGTTTATGATTTATGATGTCAGCCTTATTATCTATTAGCCAAAGTAGTAAAGGACTCTAATGAATCCACTAGCAAAAGTGCCAGGACATCTAGAGAATTTAAAAACGAATCAAAGATATATTCAAGTTAAATTAGGTAGTTTGAATAGAATATCTAGTCATAGGGCGCAAGGGAACCTTGCAGGCTTTAACATTGCGAATCTAAGTAAGCTACATTTATCCTGTGTTACAGGCTTACACTACACCGCCAATCTGCCAGAGAGAGCTTATGCCCATTTTCGCCTATGGCTCTATTATGGTCTGAAGGATATTGAGCGTAAGTTGCTGCCAGCCAGTGACGGCCTTGATGATGACCAAATCGCGACGCTTACAATCAATGTCTATGGCAGTGAGCTGGTTTGCCCTGCACTTATTCAAGAAGCGCGTTTTTACTATATTACCGATTGGTTTGAGTACTTTTTTAGTGCAGTGGTATTGGATGACCGCCAAACCATGGAAGTTTTAGCTCAAATGCGCTACGACCCGATATTTGATTGGGCTGATGATTCACAAAAAATTTATAGTGACCTACTAATGGGCTTTTTTGGACTTGAACCCCATGATATGGAACAAACATTTCAAGCTTTTATCGATGCCTCGTCGCAAGGGCGAGTCAATGATGCCTCCTTCGTCCATACCTCAGATATCAAGTTGCCGCTATTTGAAGTGATGCAGCAGATGTTTTCCGATGACGAGCAAGCCTATCGTCAAAGTATGCATAAGGCATTGCATCGTCACTATGAATTTTGGCGTCAAGACAAGCTAAAAGGTAATATTGCAGGCAATCTCTCTTTACCTTTAACCGCCATGGCCCGCGTAGCCTATAAACGCTTTGGTTATACCTTAGACTTTGAAAACGACTATGTACCTGAGTATTTCTATCAGGTAGACGATGAGATTGTTCAAGAGCCGATTGACTTTGGCCCGTTTGAGCCTCTGCCAGCATAAATAGCGTACCTTCATACCTAGCCTAATAAAGTCTGAAGGTGGCCACCACTTATCGCCCTGCAAATTAGCAGGGCGCTATACAGCAATTAACAACCTAAGCCTTAATCAAGAATCGCTTCAAAGGTAAAGAACAGCTGGCCGCCGACTTTATCGGCTAGGGGGTCATTCTTCAGTGTTTCGCTGTGATTTGCCATCAACAGGTAACGACCCGCATGAGTTGGGGTAAACTGAATGATGCCATCTTTATTGGATACCAGTTCTTTCACTTCAGGGTCGTTGCGGTAACGCGCACCTTCACGCACCACCTCAGCTTTTACACCCGCTTGCGGCTTACCATTAAACATCAGCTTAATTATTTCTTGTATTCATGAAGCTCTCACCGAGCCGATGAAGACATTGTCCGTCAAAATAACTAAACTAAAAACAGGGCAATGTAGCAAACAATATCAAAAGATTTTTGATAAGAGTGAAAGGCAAAAAATGAAAGTAGAAGATCTCGATCTGTTTGTCAGAACTGCCAATACGGGCAATATCACCTCAGCGGCTCATCAACTCGATATGACTTCGGCCACTGCCAGTGCTGCACTCAAACGTTTAGAGAAGCAACTGGGCGCTCAGCTCTTTATTCGCTCAACACGCCAATTACGTATTACGGCTGAGGGAGAGCGTTTTCTACTCCATTGCCAACAGGCGCTGCAGAACCTTGAGGAAGGCAAAGCCTCCATGTATGCGATGCAAGGTAAAATCGCGGGCAAAATCCGCCTTGCCACCTCCTCTGATTTTGGGCGCAATATTCTGCTGCCTTGGTTAGATGAAGTGATGCTAGCCAATCCAGAGCTGGCGCTGGATCTTAGCTTGGGAGACTCTCTCAGTGACTTTTACCTCGATCGCGTCGATATGCAGCTGCGCTATGGTGAACCCGAAGATTCCTCATTAATCGCCTTCCCTATTGTGAAAATGGACAGAGTCATCTGTGCATCACCTAACTATATTGCTAAGTTCGGTAGACCTAAAACCCCAGAAGATCTGATTCATCACAACTGTCTTTGCTATCAAGTCGCAGGCACAAGCTTTGATACTTGGACATTAAAAAAAGACAAACAAATACATAAGATTAAGGTCAGCGGCAGACATGAAGCCAACGACGCCGACATCATCCATCGTTGGGCAGTGGCTGGAAAAGGTATCGCCTATAAATCTAGGTTGGATATGGCAGAAGATCTTGCCTCGGGAGCGCTAGTCGAGCTAATGCCAGACTACCAATCCCCAGAGCTACATATCTATCTTATCTGCCCCAGCCGTAAACAGGTTACCCCCGTGGTGTTGATGCTCAGAGATTTCCTTAGAAAAAAATGTGCCGAGGCATTAGCACCTTTCAACAAAAATTAGAAAAATCAGATTTTTAGCGTTTTTGCTTGAGTTTGTCCTGCAAAATCACAAACCAATAATATCCTAGAAAATGCTAACTGCTAGGCTCAAGATGAGCCTCAAGGTTTAATAAAGCAGCCAGAATAAGACAAATCATGACAGTACCAACAGAGAAAGAACAGAAGATGAAAACCATAGGTATGTTAGGCGGAATGAGCTGGGAGTCGACATTAAGTTATTACCAAGCGCTCAACCAAGGAGTAAAACAGCAACTTGGCGGCCTGCATTCAGCCAAGATCTGTTTACATAGTGTCGACTTTGCCGAAATAGAAAGGCTGCAACATCAAGATAAGTGGGAAGAGCTGGCAGAAATACTCACTCAGGCAGCACTGTCCGTTGAACGAGCAGGTGCAGACTTTCTTATCATCTGCACCAATACCATGCATAAGGTCGCTCCCGAGATAGAAGCAAAATTATCTATTCCCCTGCTGCATATTGCCGATGCCACAGCTCAAACACTCAAGGCTCAGGGTATCAATAAAGTCGGCTTACTCGGCACACGCTTCACCATGGAACAGGACTTTTATAAAGCCAGACTCACAGAAAAATATGGTATCCAAGTATTAGTGCCTAACGCCGAAGATAGAGAGCAAGTTCACCAAATTATCTACCAAGAGTTATGCCTTGGTGAGGTAAAACCCAGCTCAAAAGCCGTCTATCAAACAATCATAGACAAACTCGCCAAGCAAGGGGCGCAAGGCGTGATACTCGGCTGTACAGAAATCGCCATGTTGATTCAACAACAAGATACCCAAGTGCCTGTATTTGATACCACAGAAATACACGCACAAGCTGCGGTAACAGAGGCGCTCAGTCACGCCAACTAGCACTTTGAGAGCCTTTCATTTAGAAACTGTTAGGCTCTAATAACCACTCCTAGACAGCATATAAATCTCCCACCAGCACAAAATCAACCTATCAATCACAAAGAGAGTAATCACAACTATAGTTTAAAGGCACATTAACTCTTTTCAGGATAAAGGTTATGCATAAAATTGCCGTAATCCAACACGCTCCTGTACTCCTCAATCGTCAAGAGACCCTTTCACGAGCCGTAGACTTAATCGAGCAAGCCGCCGACTCTGGAGCCAAACTTATCGTCTTTCCTGAAGCCTTTATTTCAGGTTATCCCGCTTGGATTTGGCGTCTGAGACCCGGAGGAGACTGGGGAACCAGTGAAGCTCTACACCAGCAATTACTCGATAGTGCGATCGATTTAAGTAGTGAACAAATTCAGCCAATTTGTAATGCCGCCAAGCAATTTGAGGTGACTGTCATCTGCGGTCTTAATGAGCGCAATAATAAGCTTAGCCGAGCGACTGTATTAAACTCTGTACTTGTAATTGATGAGCAGGGCAACATCATCAACCATCACCGTAAGCTCATGCCCACTAACCCAGAACGTATGGTATGGGGATTCGGTGATGGCAGCGGTCTAAATGTCGTGAATACGCCAGTAGGAAGAGTGGGAACACTAATTTGCTGGGAAAACTATATGCCACTTGCCAGATACAGCCTCTATGCCCAAGGCGTTGAACTCTATATTGCCCCAACCTATGACAGTGGAGATGACTGGCTCGGCACCATGCAGCATATTGCACGTGAAGGTCGCTGCTGGGTGATCTGTAGTGGTGTAGCCCTAGAAAATAGCGATATTCCCCAAGACTTCCCTGACCGAGATAAGCTCTATCCAGCGGAAGAGGAGTGGATCAACCCAGGGGACTCTGTTGTCATCGCACCCGGAGGCAAAATTGTCGCCGGCCCCATGCGTAAAGAAAAAGGCATTCTCTACGCCAATATAGACCTAAACAGCGTCGCGCTATCAAGAAGGGCCCTAGATGTGGCAGGCCACTACTCAAGGCCAGATGTGTTTACTCTGCATGTTAACAGCGAGAAGCAAACATCCTTAAAACGAGACTAAGTAAAACGAAAAGAGCGCATAATGCGCTCTTTTTTTAATTCAAATAAACTCGTCTATCTAGTGTGTTTTGGCTTAGTCGCCCAACCTTTACCCGGCTCTCTGCGACTCAGCTTCTTGCTGCCGCCCTTGGCATTAGCTGTAGGTTTGTTGCCACCTTGGCCCGACTTAGACTTCTGCTTAGTAGCAGGCTTTCTATCGTCAAACTGGTTATCACTAAAACGGGTTAAGCCTTGCTTCGCCTTGCTAGCCCTTGTTTGGCTCTTACCCTTTGTCTGCTGGCCTTTCCCATTTGATTTAGTGCCAAACTTAGCGCGTTCACCTCGACCTTCTGGGGGCACAAGACAGTGAGGTTTAGTGCCAATCAGATGCTCTTTACCCATCTCTCGCAGTGCTTCGCGGATCATTGGCCAGCCTGCTTCATCATGGTAGCGCAGCAATGCCTTGTGCAGTTTACGCTGACGACCTTTTTTCGGCACAGATACTTCTTCACTGGTATGCTTGACGTTCTTCAGTGAGTTTAACTCTGTATGGTAAATAGTCGTGGCATTGGCCATCGGCGATGGATAGAAGTTTTGCACCTGATCTAATTTAAATTTCTGCTCCTTTAGCCAAAGCGCTAGGTTAACCATGTCCTCATTGGTCGTTCCAGGATGGGCAGAGATAAAATAGGGGATCAGATACTGCTTCTTACCGGCTTCGACTGAGTATTTATCAAATAGCTCTTTAAACTTGTCATAGGTGCCCATGCCGGGCTTCATCATCTTACTTAAAGGCCCCTCTTCGGTATGTTCAGGCGCAATCTTTAAGTAACCACCTACATGGTGTTTTGCCAGCTCTTTCACATAACGGGGATCTTCAATCGCTAGGTCATAACGCACACCAGAAGCGATCAAAATCTTTTTGATACCCGGAACATCTCGAGCGGCACGATAAAGGTCGATGGTGGCTTGATGATCCGTATCCAAATGACCACAAATACTAGGATGAACACAGGATAGTCGACGACAGGTTTTCTCCGCTTTCTCGCTGGTACAACCCAAACGGTACATGTTTGCCGTTGGGCCACCAAGATCTGAGATCACGCCAGTAAAACCTGGGACTTTGTCGCGAATGTCGTTGATCTCATTGATAATCGATTCTTGTGAACGACTCTGAATAATTCGTCCTTCATGCTCGGTAATAGAGCAGAAAGAGCAGCCTCCAAAACACCCTCGCATGATGTTAATCGAGGTTTTAATCATGTCATAGGCGGGAATTTTAGCCTTGCCATAACTTGGATGCGGCACCCTTTGATACGGCAAACCAAACACCTGATCCATCTCTTCGGTCGTCAGCGGCCAAGCTGGCGGATTGACCCAAACGCCTCGGTCGGTATGGGGCTGAAACAGGGCTCGAGCACAGCCAGGATTAGTCTCTTGATGCAAAATACGCGATGCATGGGCATAGAGATATTTATCACCAGCAACTTTGTCATAGGCTGGCAATAACACATAGGTTTTTTCCCATGGCTTAGGTTTAGGGGGCTGCACACTGATAGGCTTAGGCGCATCATTATCAAACACCTTCACATCGGAAGGGCCTGATAAATTGACGCATCCCACATCATCGGCGCCATAGGGATTAGGAATAGGATCGATTTTATGAAGCTGATCGATTTTACGTGAGTCCACACCTCGCCATTCGGGCAGAGGATCACGACGCATCACGGCAGTGCCGCGCACATCATGAATAGAAGAAACTGGTTCACCAGCGGCCAGCCTGTGGGCCACTTCCACCAGCGGACGCTCGGCATTGCCGTACATTAAAATATCGGCTTTGGCATCAAAGATAACCGAGCGACGTACTTTGTCAGACCAATAATCATAATGGGCGATACGGCGCAAGCTCGCCTCAATACCACCTATGATAACAGGCACATCTTTAAAGGCTTCTTTACAGCGCTGGGTATAAACGGTCACAGCACGATCAGGACGCTTACCACCTTCATTATTTGGCGTATAAGCATCATCGTGACGCATACGGCGTTCGGCAGTATAACGGTTGATCATGGAGTCCATGTTACCAGCGGTAACACCATAGAAGAGATTTGGCTTGCCCAGCTTCATAAAGTCATCTTTGCTAAACCAGTCTGGCTGAGAAATGATCCCGACTCTAAAGCCTTGGGCCTCAAGCATACGACCAATCACAGCCATACCAAAACTTGGATGATCCACATAGGCATCGCCTGTCACTAAGATCACATCACAGCTATCCCAGCCAAGCTGCTTCATCTCTTTACGAGACATGGGCAAAAATGGCGCTGTGCCAAAGCTTTGAGCCCAATATTTGGGATACTTAAAGAGTGTGGATTCAACTTGCATGATTACCGGCCTAACTAAACACTTAATTCAATAACGCCATGGCTTTTGAATACGACTGAAACAGGCAAAAACCGATGGGACGGCGGAGTATAGCAGGCTCGAGGACATAAGTGTGACTAAATTTTAAACTAAATATACCCAGTTAGTTCAGGTAAGAGACGAATTTCAAGCAAGTTCATTCACATTAGCTAGAGTTATCTTATAAGAAAAACATCACGCTAAGTTTAGGATTTCACTCAATGTTGAAACAGCTGACCACTAAACTGTGCTGGCTTTTCATAGCACTTGCTTTGCTACCATCTAAAGCCATTGCAGAAGAAACGATAGAAATTACCGCCTTTGATTACCCGCCCTATATGGATGAAGCAGCGCGGCCGCAGGGGCTATTTATCGAGCTAGTCGCAGCTGCATTTAATGCAGCTGATGTTCAAGTGAACTTCAGCTTTCTACCACTTAAACGTTCAACCAGTTATGTATTATCAGGAAAAGCACTGGGGCAAATGGGAACAATTTGGAACTTTCCACCTGCCAAACATGAGCAACTCGATACAGTAGCGATATTTTATTATCAGGTGGTCGGCTTTTACCTAAAAGACAGACTCAGTGACGTATCATTTTCTAGCCTTGAAGATCTTAGGCCCTATGAGATTGGCACCATTAGGGGCAGTTCAGATGCTGCTATTTTTGCTCTCGATCCCAAGTTGAAAGTCAACATAATGCCAACCATGGCCAATATGTTTCAGGCATTAGTTCAATCCAAGCGCTACGACTTACTATTCACGGTCGAACTCAGCGGTCTCAGTTATATTCAACGGCACTATCCCAACGATATCGATGAGTGGCAAATGACCCATGATGCAGTGCAAGGACTTCTAGCTCAGGTGGTTTTTTCAAAGAAATACCCTGATTATCAAAAATATATGCACTTACTACAGCAGGGGCTCAGTGCCATCATAGCGAATGGCCGTTATATGGAAATCTTTCAACGCTACTATGGCGATAAGCCTGTTCCTAATACAGCTTTAGCACTGGACAGGCCAATCTATAATATTCCTTTAAAAACAAAGGATAGTATTGAAATTAAGCCATGATAAATTGACTAATATTCACTATGCATAAGCCCACTAGCACAGCCCAAGTCATTAATGTGCCCCAGAATCTGCCAATATGATAACCACCATCACCTTGGGTCAATCCAATCGCATGTGACAATCGCGCCACCACAAGTACAGTACCAAAACAATGAAGATAAACTGCGGCTAACCCATTAGCTTCTGCTACTGCGAGTAGCAATAAAATAATCGGCGCATTCTCTAGGTAGTTTCCATGCACACGCGTGGCCAACAGCAACTCTCGATTGTCGTTCGTGCCAACCCCTATCTTATGTTTACGTCTTAGCTTGATCACTCTAAAAGTTAAGACCACAAGTAATAGCGCACAAATACTGATGTAGAGACCCGAAACAACAAGAGACATATTGATTTCCTTGATTATTATTTTTATCCAATAAGTCAATTAGCATACTCGCAATCACTGATATAGCCAAACAGCAATTCATCCCCCAAACTATTGTTATAAAAACACTCACACATTGGGGTAAATTAGTATAAAATCCGCGCGCCTGTTAACCCTGTTTGCATTTGAGTCATATTGCTGTGGAACACCAAGAGTTTTTAGAGAAACGCCAATTTATCATTAAGCTAGGTAAAGCCTTACACAAGTTTGGAACTCCAGCTTATCGACTTGAAGCCCACCTACAGGCGGTATCACACTGTCTGGGGTTAGAGGGCTATTTTCTGATTTCTCCTACCTCTATGACCTTTGTGATCCAACATGACAACGAGCAGGAATATAACCATGTCGCCAGAGTAAAACCTGGAGAGCTAGATCTTGGTTCACTTGCCAGAACCGATGAGTTAGTTGAAGAGTTGGTATCGGGTCAGCGTACACTAACAGAAGCGTTGAACAGGCTCGAAGAGATTATCAATAAACCTAACCCCTACGGCATCGGGCTAACTATGGCCTCATTTGGCATAGGTTCCGGCGCCTTTGCGCTCTTAATGGGAATAGGCTGGAACAATGTGCTCTGGTCGGCGCTACTTGGTTTTATGGTTTATGGGCTGGTGAATCGCGCCGAGCACTCAAAACGTATGGCCGAGATGCTGGAGCCACTATCCGCCATTTTATGTGCTGTTATCGCCTGTGGTATTGCTCGTTTCGATCCTAGTATTAATATCCCTGTGGTCATTCTTTCAGGCATTATTATCTTTATTCCAGGACTCGCACTCACTATGGGACTAGCAGAGCTTGCAGCGAGGGATTTAATCTCGGGCACAGCCAGAGTCATGGATGCCATGATGCTACTGTTTAAGCTCTATTTCGGTGCCATTCTGGGTATGGTGCTAGGTAGAGCCATGTTTGGCGAGGTCACCTATGTTGAGCCGGACTCGATACCTATTTGGGCAATATGGACAGCAGTGCCAATTCTATCTATGACACTAGTGATTCTGTTTAAAGCAAGAATGCAGGACTCGCCTTGGGGTGTGCTCGCGGGTATCGTTGCCTTTTTCTCGACTCAGTTTGCCGCTCTCTATTTTGACCCATCGATAGGCATCTTCTTTGGTGCGCTAGCTGTGGGTATCTACTCCAATCTCTTTGCACGATGGATGAAGGCACCAGCCTCTATCGCACTATTGCAGGGAATCGTTATTCTAGTACCGGGCAGTAAAGCCTATATCGGATTAAATGTACTGATTGTCGGCGAAACCATGTTGAATCAGTCCCATATTGGTGCTCAGGTCTTTCTAATTTTCATGTCTTTGATTGCTGGACTTATCTTTGCCAACGTTGCTGTGCCACCAAGAAAAACGCTATAGGTTCTCAGCCTCTCTCTAGCCCTTGCTACTAGGGCTAGAGGCCTGATTTTCATCCCTATAAATTCAATTTTGCTTAAATTAAATCATCACCTTATTTACCTTTTCTCACTTGACTAAATCCCGAATCCGTCCTGTTATTAATCCATAACAATGCAAAAAAATGTATCGGTTGGTTTGATTAATCTTAAGGAGGTCGGTGATGAAGTGTACGTCTAATCTGACTTCTTTGGTTAAAAAAAATCGACTGGTTTGGCTGCTGGGCCTTCCACTATGGATAAGTAATATCCCCTTAGCCCTTGCCACTGAAGATACTCGGCAGATTGAAAAACGAGTCGCTAAGATAGTCATAATTAGCCACCCTATTTTTGATGAATCTGCTCCCGATAGTTTCTTCATTCATCATTGGGCAAATAGTCTGCATATCAACACGCGAGATGAAGTCATATTAGACAAACTGAGTTTTGCTGAAGGTGAGGTGATTACTGAGCATAAGCTTGAGGAAGCCCAGCGTCTATTGAGATCTGAACCATTTCTTCGTGATGCCACCATACGTTTTGCTGAGCAAGATCCCCAAGCCGATGTTCAAACTCAAGGGGAAGTGGTCATAGTCGAGACTTGGGATAATTGGTCACTACTTCCCACTTTTAGTGCCAGTCGTAATGGCGGCGAAAGCAAGTTTTCTATCGGGATAAAAGAAGATAACCTGCTAGGTTATGGCATACGCACTCGATTACGTTACACCTCAGAAGAAGACAGAACTGGCTACAAGTTTGCCATTCAAACACCTGTCTCTTTCGTAAAACATGGTGAAGTTGGACTCAATTTCTACGATAACAGCGATGGTCAATCGACGCAGACCTATTTTCATAAGCCCTTCTATACCTTAGATGGCGAAAATGAATATGGCTTTGCCTTTGCCGATACCACTCAAGTAGACACGCTTAAACAAAATGGTGTCGACATCAATGAGTTTGAACACAAGGTTCAGTACATTAACCTCGACTACGGCTGGCGAATTAATTCAAACCCCAACAATATCAAACGCATTCGAGTGGGATTAACCAAAGATCAGCATGACTTTGCTAGAGAGCCGGATTACCCCAATACGCCACTACCCCAAAACCGTGACTTTATTTACCCTTGGATTGGCTATCAATATATTCAAGATAAATTCACCGTATTGCAAAACATTAAGCTGATCAATTTTAACGAGGATTATAATCTAGGTTGGGAGCATGAATTTAAGCTAGGCCTAGAGACCCAAGATACTGATAATTTGGGCTACCACCTCTCATGGCATTCAAATAAAGGCTATTTCAAAGATAAAGGCTTATTACTATTAAACTTTAACGGCCAAGCAAGCCTCAACACGCACCAGTCAGATTTTTACCAAGTGTCCGCTCAAGCTGAATATTTTTACAAGCTGTCGAGTAAATGGAGTGCCTACGCCAAACTGCGTGCCAGCACATCAAATAACAATTATATTGATAGGCCCTTTGCCCTCGGTGATGAAACTGGCCTAAGAGGTTACCCCAACGACTATCAATATGGGGATCATCAATGGTTAACTACGGCTGAGCTTAGATACTATCCCAACATCAACCTATATCAACTCGCCGAATTAGGCTGGGCCGCTTTCGTCGACGTTGGACGAGCAAGCGGTGGCAATGACCTTAACAATGAGGAATCTGGAGTGCTTGGCAGCGTAGGGATAGGTGCTAGAATCTACTCATCTCGCTCTAGCTATGGCCATGTCGCCCATATCGATCTCACCGTCCCCTTTACCACGGGTCCTGAGGTCGACAGCTGGGAATGGCGTGTATTAGTTAAACGAAGCTTCTAAACTCTAAATAGAAAGCCAGCTTTTGGACAAATCATGATTAATCGTATTCTCGCCTGTTGCTTCACTTTGAGCTTATTGATCAGTTCAGGAAGCCTAGCGGCCCCCCTTAAAATAGTCTGCCATGAATTTGCTCCTTTCAGTTTTATCAATGCCGAGGGCAAAACCACAGGCGTGCTGGTTGAGATGATACGCACTGCTTGCAAAGAGTGGCCTGAAGGCTGTGAAATAGATTTACTGCCTAATCGCCGAGCCAAGCAGCTTTTTCATAGTGGAAAGGCCAACGGCCACTTTCTTGGGTGGAATCCACAAAGAGCACAGGAGATGTGGTTCTCTGTACCTCTCATAGACACTGAATACGGCTTTTATACACTGCCGGAATTTAAACTTAGCCAAGTCGAACAGGCAGCAGGAAAAACCATAGCTGTATTTATGCCTTCTAACACTTATTACGCCTTAAAGGCACTTGAGCAAAAACTGATAAACCAAGGCTTGTCACCATTAAAAATACGCCCCTTTACTGCAGGTAATAGTCAACCACTAAAGATGCTGATAAGGGAACGATTTGATGCTTACTATGTGAATAAGGCAGTAGGCGCCTATTATGCGCAGCAGCTAGGGTATAAAGATCTCGCCTACCTTCCGGCTTCAGAAACCATTCGCTACTTTTTAGCCTTTAAGAAAGAGAGCAATGATAAAAGCCAAATAAAACAGTTCAATCAACTGCTATTTAAGCTCAAGCGAGAGGGCAAGTTTGACAGGCTTTATCAGAAGTGGAATGTCAGCCCCTCTCAGGTCAGTCCGAGTGAATTTGAGCAGCTCAGCATTCCATTCTAACAGCCAAATTTCAGGGCTAGATATGCCCACCAACAAAAAAGGCTAAGTGATCACTTAGCCTTTTCATAAAACTTAACATGCCTTGATTTGGCTATTTCATCAGTTGCTGCCAATCTAAGCTGGGAGAGCCCACGACCATAAAATTAGGGTTTTCTAGGGTATCGCGCTGGTTATAACTCAGTGGCGCTAACGTTAAATCCATGATTGCGCCGCCAGCTTCATCGACTATCACTTGTGCAGCGCCAGTATCCCATTCTCCAGTTGGCCCGATTCTCACATAACAATCGGCTTCACCTTCGGCAACTAAACAGCTCTTCAATGCTGCGCCACCTAAAACTCTTAACTCACAATTTTCAGGCTGCTTAAACAGTTTCAAAATAGATTCAGGATCTTGACGACGACTCACTGCCAATCTTAGCTTATTGTCTGCTGATACCGGTAAGTGAGTACTCGCCAAGCGGGTTTCACCATAGGCGTCACGCTTAAAGGCGCCTTGGCCTCGAATGCCGTAATAACAAACCCGCGACATAGGCGCATAAACTATGCCTAGGGTAGGAGTGTTGTTCTCGACTAAGGCGATGATCACCGAAAAATCACCGCTGCCAGCAATAAATTCGCCAGTGCCATCTAAAGGATCCACCAACCAATATTGGCTCCATTGGCTACGCTGCTCAAAAGCAATGTCGGCATCTTCTTCAGATAAAATGGGAATATTTGGAGTGAGTGCTTTTAAACTCTCACAGATAATATGGTGTGATGCCAGATCGGCAGAAGTGACCGGAGTATTGTCTTGTTTTATTTCACGCTCAAAACAGCCTTCTTCATAAATCTCACGTACTGCTTTACCCGCCTGAATCGCAATATCAATGGCGGCATCTATTAACTGTTCTGGCTTCATAACGGCTCCCACTACCACTAGTTTACTACTCCTTAGCTAAGATCCATTCTGTCAAACTCATCAAAAATAAATTAACCACTACTTTAGGTTTAGATGCTTCTGTGCCAAAAACAAGGCGCTCACACTGCGAGACTCACTAAAATCTTCTTGTTCAAGCAAAGCTTGCCACTCTTGTAATGGCCAAGGTTCCACACCTATAGGTTCAGGCTCATCACCTTCCAACCAACTTTCAGTTAACCCCTGCGCTAAAAATATCTGCATCTTGCTAGAGAAATAACCGGGCGCTAGGCTTAATTCTTTCAATAAAGTTAACTTACTCGCTTTAAAACCTATCTCTTCCTGAAGCTCTCTATTTGCTGCTTGCTCCGGTGTTTCTCCAGGGTCAACCAAGCCCTTAGGAAAACCTAACTCATAATTATGGGTACCCGCCGCATACTCTCGCGCTAATAACAATTGATCATTAAGCACAGGAACCACCATCACGGCACCGCGATTGTTGCCCGCCATGCGTTCATAATAGCGTTCAGCCTGATTGCTAAACTTTAAATGTACCTGCTCAATCTGAAATAGACGACTCTTAGCGACAACCTTGGTATCAAGTATGGTCGGCTTTTCTGGCCGAGAGCTCATAATATTCCCTAAATCTGTAACTAAGATACAAACTATATAATATACAACCAGTTTGGGTATACCTTTAAGGTAAAATATTAGATGATTCCTTAAGAGGCGACCATAAAGCCTAAAGGAGAAAATATGTTTCCATGGCAGAAGATAGATACCGTATTACTCGATATGGATGGCACCCTGCTTGACTTGCATTTCGATAACCATTTTTGGCTCAATCTCATTCCTCAAGAGCTCGCCAAACAGCAAGGTATCAGTGAACAGCAAGCGACACAAATCGTTAAACAAGCCTATCAAAATGTCGCCGGAACACTGGACTGGTATTGCCTCGATTACTGGCAGAATAAATTCAATCTCGACATCATGGCACTGCACCAATTACTAATTGACAGGATCCAGATACGACAAGATAGCCTACCTTTTTTAAAAGCACTCAAGAGTCAGAGTAAGCACAGGTTATTAGTGACTAATGCCCACCCCAAGGGGTTACACTTAAAACTCAGCCACACAGGGCTAGAGCAGGAATTAGATGCCGTCGTCTCAAGCCATGATATGGGTTATCCCAAAGAAGCACCCGAGTTTTGGGAACATCTATTTAAACAGTTCAATCTGCAACCCCAGCGCTGCTTATTCATCGATGACAATGAAACCATACTCGCTGCGGCAAAGAATGCAGGGGTCAAACACCAACTTGGCATCACTAACCCAGACAGTCAGCAGCCCCACAAGCAGTTTAACGACTTTCCCGCCATCCATGACTACCACTTATTACTCGACGAGCTTTTACTGCAGGGAAGAAAATAAAAAAGCCAGCAACTCAGTGCTGGCTTTATTGCATTAACTAATCAGTAAGCACTGAGTTTGTGTTCGATCAGTGCTCTTGCTCAACCTAGGGATACCTAGCCACTAACTTATTTGACAAACCACGTAATAGTGACATTTAGGCCTCTGAGAGAATGATTTGAGTTCTACGAGGACGAGGCATAATCAGCTTCAAACCAAACGTAAGTTGCTTAAGTTTAGTCAGAGCTGAATCAATGCGCCATTTATTATGGGTGTCTTGATAAATTTTGCGGACGCCCTGCCCTTCGCAGGCACATTATTGTCTTGACTCAACTGGAGCGTCCATATATGTCTTGATACCCCTACATTACTTTTATACTTTCTAAGTTAACATAACTACTTATATCAGAGTTAATTTCTATTGAGAAAAAGTTCCCAAAGACAATATAAAAATCCGCATACAACTGTAAACCTTCAATTTCAAATGCAACCCTCATCATTTTATACTCATCAGCATCAGATTCAAATTTACGTTCTCTTTTCAAACTAAAACCGGCCCCTTTCACTTTATTAAAAGTAACGATTGATTTATCTTCATAAAGTCTTTCTACAAGATTAATTTCATCAAGTTGGGAATTAAGAATATCAACTTCCTCTCTAGAAAGTCTTGATCTAAATTCTTCCATTAATAATTTTTCAAGTGGTAGCATCGCTACTGACTTCCTCCCCCCAATAACAATACAAGGGTGAACAAATAGCAATTTTAATCCTGAAAAAAATTTGATTATCCACATAACATGCTTACCTATCACTAGTTGCACCTAAGCCTGAACCTACTATAACAGGAGGGGTTCTAAGAAGTTGCTGAACCCCCTGTGGTATTGGAGATTGTAAACCATACTGGATTTTAAAGGTTCTAGGAAGAAACCTATATCGGAACTTATCCGTTAATGCGTGATACAATTTAGGAACATAAGTTCCATTTATTGCAGGTCTCCATGATCTAGTTATACCATAGTTTTTCAAATAACGTTGAGGAATAAAATGAGAATATTCAAATCCCTTTACACCTTTACCAACAAGGCCCAGAGCTCCACCAACTGCGCCCCCTCCATTAATAGCTCCCACTATATAGCTATTATTGTAAGCATCAGAATTTAAATTCACTCCACCATCTATACCCATTGCCTTACGGATTTCATCTAAATCACCCAAACCGAATGTTATAGCATTAAAAGCACCATCTCCAAAGCCAACTACACCATCCATAACATATTGCGGTGGAACAGGCATTTCAGCCCAATTAATTCCAGCTGTTACACCAAAATCATTTCCATGTAAATCACCATATAAAGCCTCAGCAATTTTTGCATCCGTTTTCGATAAGTCGAATTTTGAAAAGTCTGGTTCGGAATAATCTACAACCTTATTCGTGCGCTTCGAACTCCCCTCAACCCCTTCCGTCACATTACTCGACGTAGACGCTTTCGCTAATCCTGCCACCATGCCATAGGCTGAATATATCGACTGAGCAGCAGAAATAATCAGGCCAGCATCTCCTCCACCATACTTGAAAGCCTGCACCACATTATACAGTGAATCAACTATCGAATACGCAGTATAAATATAATACGCGACGGCTAAAACCCCTGTAATTACACCATCAGCAACAAGCGCACTAACAATAACATTAACAATAAATAACGGGTTGTATCCACTCGGATCGGTTGCATTAAGCGGGTTATTGCGAACATAACTATAACGATTATAAGTCTGTAGGTTAGTACCATCGGCAACAATAGGGTCTACCGATAAGAAACGCGCTAGCCTAGGGTCATAGACTCGGCCATTCATATGAATAATGCCTAACTCATCGATATGTTCATGGCCCGTATAACCACGGTTATAATCTGCATGGGCGGAAATAGCCGCCTTATTCAACTGTTTGAGTGGATGCGCCATACCCGTATCCATAGGGCGACGCTGCCCCCAAACATCAAAACTACTCTCGTTGATGATGGCACCAGAGGCATTGGTCATCACAGTCACAGAGCCTAAATGGTCGCGATAGAGGAAGTTCAACTCACGGCGACTATTGTTGCCAAAGTACTCCATCTCTACTGCCACCCCAGCAAGATGACGCTGCACTAAACTGGTGATACCATTTTTACTCACAAATTCGACATTGCCTATGTACAGGGTCTGCTTGCGGCTACCGTTATAATTATCGACCCGCTTAAAGCGCACGCCGTCAAAGCCATAGCTAAATGCTGTGCTATTGCTTGCCGCAGCAATATAGGTTGGCTTATCAAGGGTATTGTAATCGACTCGACTACGCCCACCACCTTGGGTCATATTGCCATTTGCGTCATAGCTAAAGCTTCCAGCTAAATCACCACCGGTAATACGGCTAACCGCATGTGGCCTTGATAAATCATAATGGTAAGTGCCCACACCCGTTTTACTGCGAATATTACCCAACGCATCATAACTCACACTATACTGATGGCGACCACTGCTATTAACTAAGGTCACATCGGTTAAGCGATGCAGATTATCGTAGGTAAAGTCTTCTCTGACATTGTTTAGCAAATCTTCTCTAAACTCTAAATCCCCATAGCGATCAAAGCGATAACTTAAGTTCTGCACAGAGGCATATCGCCCCGTCTGAATGCTAATTAAATTGCCCGAAAGTTCATCATAACCTTGAGTCGTGGTTAAACCATTGCCTAAGCGATAGGATTTAGCTTTGCCAAATGCAGTTTGCTCACCAAACTGCCACAAGAGTTTGTTGTCTCTAAGATTATGCTTTTTCACTACCACATTAGATGCATAGGTATAGCCAATACCATAACCCGTGGCGTCGATTTCCACTTTTGGAGCAAAGGCGTCCTCAGGGCCTAAGAATAGAGTTCGTTCGACAAAGGTCTGCTGTGATGCGCCACTGCCTAACTTAATCGTTTTACGCTTAGGTTTAGACAACCAGTGATAGTCAAACTCTTGGGTCAACTGGTTAGTATGATCTTCTATGCTGGCAACTAAGCCTTTACCGTACTGCTTAGTGTCATAATGCCAGCTGGTATGTTGATCTAAGCGGCCATTACTATAAGCCCGCTTTCGCCAAAGCATGCGATTTAATCCATCAAACGCCTGAGTGGTGACTTGGCCTTTATTGTCTCGCTGCCAAATCAAGTTCCCTAAACCGTCATATCTGTATTCTAACGTCCCTTTATCTGGGTCGATCATTTTCACTTTACGACCTAGATGATCGTAAAAGTTCTGAGTAACAACCTGTCCCTCTTGCCCTTGCCTGATTACCTTCTCTAATTTGCCATCTGCACTATAGGTGTAACTTAAACGATTACCGTCTACATCAATAGAGGCTAATAGCTCGCCCGCCATATTGACCACTTTAGTGGAAGTTCGGCCATCGGGATCGGTAGAAGTTTCCGTTTTATCGTTATAACCTATCGTCCAGAGGTTACCCTTGGCATCGGTTGTTTGCACTTTACGTCCGATTGCATCATAACCCACCCCTAAATACCCTTGAGGTAAATCACTTATGCTAGTACCTTGAGATAGCTGACTGAGTCCCATATCACTGAAATGTGGAATAGAGGTTGCAGTAATACGACCTAAGGCATCGTAACGAAAGCGAGTCCAACGCCAAGCTTTACTGGTAGTGCTACCATTATAAGCGCGTACCACTAGCGTCTTCTCAGCCAACTTTCTATGGCGATTATCAAAATACTCTATGGTATCTTCACCATGACTCTGTGTCGTTTTCTGGTAATACCATGCGCCAGCGACACAATTTCCAGTACACCTTTTCTGGTCAATCGTTGAATAACTACCATCAGGCGCCCATTTGTAATTTAGGCGTCCCAGCTGACTGTAGCCCAGTCGGCTCACTTGACCATTTGCGGATGTAATTTTCTGCGGAGTACCAAATACTGAATGGTATTGCGTTGTCGTCTCTAAAGTAAAATCATCACTAGGAAACCCTCTGTGTTTGATCTCTTTTGTGACATAGCGACCATAAGAGTCATAACGATTTTCGGTGACACGAGTAACAAAGCCATCACCCTCTACCTTAGTTAGAGTAACATTACCAAACTGATTGCGGGTATAGCTCTGCTTAGAGTAATAATTGGCCCCGCTGGGGTCATTAACAGCGTTACCACTTCCCTCACTACCATCAATTTCTTCATACTCTAAACGCCCTAGAGTGTCATAGCCAAAATGCTTTTTGACGACCACAGAAGAACCTACATCACTACGACTATAGGTTTGTGTTTGATGCTTTAAACGTCCCCCAAGGTAAGAGCCGTAATCGTCATACACTTTGTCTTGAACGACTTTATGCCAACCATCACCAGATATTGTTTTGGTTACTCGACCAAAATGTCCCCAATCATCTGGTTGCTGTCTCAATGTAGTTGTCAGCGATAGCTGTCGCCCAGAATTAACATCAAATTTGTGTTCATCTACTCGCTCTGGATAGAGGTAGCCATTGCCTTTATAGCGCTTATACGTCCTATTAGTTATCTCTAATGGTTTTACCCTAGTTGTATAGAGCCCAGCATAAAACTCTCTGCAGGTCGTACTTGGGGAGCAAGTAATACTCCCTGGGCTAACAATACTTAGATTGTCAATATACGATGTTTGCTCTTTGACCACTTTCCCCGAATAAGGAAAGTCTTGACGGTATGTAGCTATTCGTTTTGTCGATGTTAAACGCTCATAGTTGGACACTTGAGAAAAGCCGAGCATGCCTCGACCAAACTGTGCTTTTAAGCCCTTATATTGATATACAAGATAACTGTCTTGGCTTTGAACAGATGTCACCACCTTATATGGCTGATTAACATCAACAACAAGGCCTCCATTACCCCATACCTTAGTGTGACCATCAGTTTCCTTAACATAATAATCAGCTGCTTTGGCTTCTGTTATAGTACCATAGTTAATCTGAGTAGCATGCTCAAAGCCATCTGTCACCTTGGTCATCACATCGCGAATAGGACTGGTGGATAGCCATTGATGTAGACGTCCTCTAAGCATAAGATAATCTAAATTGCCATCACCATTTACATCAACAAGCTTATTAATTATTCCTGGATCATACTGAATTTCTGTTTGTACACTAGAGGCCACCTTTTCACCATTAAAGTATCTAACAGACAATTTTTCATTCTGATTCCAATTTTCATATAAAACTAAGTCAATATAGCCATCAGAGTTATAGTCATTAAGCAAATAATCTACAACGTTTGCTTCTATACCTTGAAGTGACACTCTTCCAAAATCTATTTCTTTACCAAACGCACCATTCCCCAAATTAAGGGATACATACAAATTTTTATGTATACCTCTTCCACCAGGATCTCCTGCATCACTTCTTTTAAAATAGTAAGCATCTTTCAATCCATCACCATTAAAATCCATGATACCCATATACTGACGAACATTATGTTCACTATGCCAAGCACCATGTTCTATTCCGGCAACTTCAAGATAGCTATAATTTACTAGATTTAGAGTTCCTAGTTCGTATAGTTTTTCAAGTGAATCTCCAATACTATATACAGTCCACTTCCCCTCGGTCGACACATTGTCACTATCTTGAAAACCATGTACTACAATTTTCTTAGTTGGTATACCAATCAGCAGTTCATTTTTACCATCACCATCCATATCAATAATTTTAAAAAAATTATCATAATATTCAGTTAATGTAGTAGCATTACGAAAATAAGCACCTGCATGAGTAAGACTCGAAAAACGATCATTACTCATCGAATTAAAGAAGCTTTCTAATTCAGGAACAACAAAACGGACAGGCTCTAAAAATCCTCTATAGTTACCTTTTTTTATATTATAACTGATGTAAATTTCTTTATTATATAAATATGATATATCTGGAAATCCATCACTATTGAAATCTGCAATTTTAACGGAATGATTTAACGAACTAATCCCAAGGTTAATAGGACTATCCAACTGATATAAAACATCATTAGGATTTGAGGGATTTAGAATAGAACGATAGATATGCCACTGTCCATTTTTTGAAAACAACACATCATCACGACCATCATTATCAACATCCATAACCTTTGCACTGGTTCTAAACTCTAGAGAGGCTAGGTTGCTATGGTATTGAATTTCTTCAAACTTATCACCACCTGTAATAAATAACACATCATCGGTACTATCGTTAGAGCGGTTTCTCACTTTCCAATAATCCAGTTTTCCGTCACCATTCATGTCTAATAGTAAGTAAGGTAGCACCCTTTGAATTCGGGTATCATGATAAGCAGTTCCTCTATCTAGCTTTATAATAGAAGAAAACTCTTGATTTCCTTGCTGCCAATCAAATACCGTTTTAGGTAAATAGCTAGAGCCTCTGCTTGCTTGAATTGACCTGACTAAGCTTCGGCCCGATACCACAGCTTTAATGTATTCCAGTTCATATTTTCTCAGCTCTGCATAGCCAGAATAAGAGGTGACAGACTTCAAACGCTTATTGACATTAAACTGATAACCACCAGAGTAGCCCATCACTTTATCGGGTCTATCTTCGTAATCAAATTCAATTTTATTTAACCCTTGTGCATAGCTCACCCTTTTTAATCGGTAGCTAAGGGTGGCATTTGAACTGAATTCATATTCATAGGTTATTTCATTGCCTGAAACATCAATCTTCTTAGCTAATGGCCAAGCAATTGCTGGCCTGCTAGCATCACCATCAATGCGATTTGTATATAAAGCTTTATAAATAAGCTTGGAGCCATCAATACTCTTAATCGTAAACTCACTCGGCCCATAGGAATCAGTTGCAGTGATTTCGATATGCATAGGCTCCTTGTTCTCAAAAAGGTACCTGGTGCCATATCTGCCATAATGACGAGCATCACCTTGAACCAGCAGTTTTTTCCCATCTAAACAAAATCGATCGCTGGATGAAAAGCTTATTGCGGCAGACTTTCCATCTTGTTCTTTTGTTTGCGCACAACGGCTAATAACCGAAATACCATTAATACTCCAACCAACACCTAACCAACCGTTTCCTTGGCTACTGTCATAACTTAACCCCAAGTTAGGTGTTAAACCAGCAGTACCAGGCGCCTGCTCGATGGCCATTGAATAGGTAGCAGACCCCATAGGAGTCACCTTTAACTCACCTTCTATAGAACCAACGACTTCACCATAATCAGTTCCAGCTAAAGGGTTAGATACAAAATTAGGCCTCTCATTAGCCTCTGGGTTATCATCAACTGTAACCACACTAGAGTTCGCCCAATCGCTACACGTGTTGTCATTACAAGCCTTCACACGATATACATATTGTCCCGGTACTAAGCCCGTTCTAATGTAAAAAACTATCCGCTTAGCGACGTCCCCATCAATTTTACTTGGATCAAGGGACTTCCAACTTCCTTGGTTATACTTCTCTTCAATCTCATATCCGTTTGCCCCCACATTAAACGGCCATGACACCTTAATAACACCATCATGACTCACTCTGGGCACCGTAATATTTGAAGGAGGGGAAATAGCATTAGAGCCGACTATTAATGGTATTTCTCCGCTGCTACATTCTCTTTGAATATTACCCCATCCTTCAGAAACTAGGCATTGAACTAAACGATATTCATAACGAGAACCTTGTCGATTGGAGAGAGTTACGTGTTTGGGACAGTAACCACCAAAGCAATCTGACCTATCAATCTCTTGATAGACTTCATCCCAGTTCACGCCATCAGAGGACTCAAATATATAGTACTGAGGGTAAGTTCCCTTATAGTTTGAGAAGACTTGGGTATAACCAGTAAATACTTTATTCCAATATAGTACTACTTGGTCTCCCTCTTTCATGCCTTCTAGAGGTATATCTGGGAGTTGTTCAGCACTAGGGTTAATAGGCCCCAGTATCGGCCCCCCTAAAAATGAAAATGGCCTAGCAAAAGCTGATAATACTTGTAAAGCAAATAACGCAACAAAGGCAAACTTCAAAATCCGATACATACTTATACTTCCATATACATACAGAGCAAAATCAACCCTACTTATACACCTTATAAAAAATTTAATTAAGCCAACTTAATTTTTAATTGCATATTTACAAGAAAATGTGACAAACACAGCAATATTGACGAGATAAAATAAAAATATACCATTCAGCATTCCATATAATCACTCGCAAACAGAAAAACCGAACAATATAAAAAACAATCCATGCATCAAGCTAAATAAACAATCCGTACACAAACCAGAATAAAATAATCCGCACAGAAACCAGAATAAATAATCCGTACAGAAACCAGAATAAATAATCCGTAAATTATGTAACACGCCTTATTTATATGACGCTAATAACCCTTAATGGCATGAAAATACCCCGATAGCAAAACACTAATTAGCTCTAAATTAAAATAAAAACCATTTACTTATAAAAACTATAGCATTCGACTTAATTATCATGGTTAATTACGCTCCAGTATCCGAGAAGCTAGTTCAAGACTACAAATCGCTATAACTAATTCTGAATAGTTATGTGTATACAAGTTCGAGCAATAAAAAAGCCAGCAACTCAGTGCTGGCTTTCATTAACAATACCATTCTAGGCTCAATTACATACCGGGAATACGGCCTTGGTAAGTAATAGGGTAATAGCCTTGACTATCTTGGCGGCCAAGGAAGCTAAGGGCACGAGTCAAATCTTCAGGTTGTTTAGCAGTAGGGCGAATCTTGGCGGTAACTTTCACTCTATTACCAGCATCTAACAAAATATCACCGTTGAGCCCGAGATCGTTACGCTTCTCATCGGTCGATAGTTTCACCTTACCGTCGAGACAACTTAAACCTAGCTCGATATTGCCTAAGGGGTAATGGCCAAACTGATTTTCCACCTGAGTTTGATTCAAAAACACTTTACCATTAAGTGCACTGCACCAAGGCTTCCCTTGCTCAGCAAGGGAAACCACTAGACTTACCTCACCATCGACCTTGGTTTTAAAAGGTAAGCGGGTATTGCCTAAAACAAAACTATCTGGCGCATCAAAACTGAGGTTTGTCACCTTGATGTGTGAAGTTGAGGCGATAATATGCGCCTTACCAGTTACTGGTGTACTGCGCGAGCCCAAAGTGACATCGGCTTCTAACTTTCCAGTCAACAATGCTAATGGCTTAATCGACAGCTGAACTTGCTCTAGTGTTCTTTGGGGTAAGCTGACACTGGCAATATTGGCATTCCAGATGGTACCAGAGACTTCAGATAGCTTCACAAACTTAGGTAGTGGTGCCAATGAAACGGCCACTTTGGCTGGAAATAACACCAGCATAAACACTAGGTAAATGAGCAACCCTAAAATAATTTTTTTAATCACAATAACTCTATCCTAACGGGACAACTGAATACGTCGCACTTTCACCATGCCTGGATCTTCCGTTTCCGCAAGATCTAAGGTATCGAGAGATAATCCTTTTTGCTGAACCAACTCATTTAGATATCCTAACAAGGACTCAAAAGGCACTTCATCCATCCAGATCTGTACCTTATCTCCTTGTGGCTGCATGCGGGTAATCACAAGGCTGTATCGACTGGCAGTGCTATTCACTAAAGAACTAAGGCTACCTGAATAGCTCGACTGACCTCCAGCACGTTTAATGCTGATTAGTTGATTGGTCTTTTGTTTCACATAGCTCAAGGTTTGCTCTTGCCCCTTTAGCTTGTTTAACGCATTCGCCTCAGCGTCAGCAACAGGAGTCCAGATACCCCAGTATAAAATACCTATCACCACAAATACGCCAGCAACACTGACGAGTTGTCTCTCTCTTGGTTCTAGACCTGCCCACCATGCTCGCAAATTTTCCATCTTATTTGCTCCTCACGGTTAGGGTGCCCGTTACCTGATTATCACTACTATTCATGGCGCCTGTATTCACATTTAAATCTTTGGCAACTAACTCTTTAAAGCGCTCAATCTGAGCATAGCTCTTAGCCGTAACTTGCATTCGAAGCTCACCACGGCTGGCATCAAATCTTAGGCTATTTGGTTTCAGCTCACTCACTTGTTCAAAGGCTGGTTTTAAAGATGCCAACATACTAAAGAAAGCGGCACTATTGCCCCCGCCTTGCAGACGTTTTAATTCACCATCAAGCTGTTTACGCACAAGGTTAGCATGCAGCGTGCTACCGGGCTGAAGCTGCTGATACACCTTTTGCACTTGTTGCTGCAAAGAGGCTATCTCGGCTTCTGCCTTATAAATGGTTAGCCCCTTATTGACTAAGGCTAAGATAAAGGCAAGGGCAAACACTATGGCAGTATTGCGCCATAACATCACATACTTGCTGTACTCTTTCTTAGGTTTAAACGCCCCTGTAAGCAAGTTCAACGGCGCCTGTAGCACACCTTTAGCCAACACTAGCATCGGCATTTCTAAGGGTTGTGGTTTAGCTTCGACACCCGCTAAAGCTAATTCACTGTAGGTAGCGACACTCAAGCCTTCTTGACCAGCCACAAGTTTAGGTAGCGCCAACTCAAGCCAAGGAGCCGAGTAGTTTTGACCTTTACCTAACCCAGTTCGCAAAATGGTATCACGACCAAACTCTAGAGCGGCCCAATCACACTCTTCTAGTGGCAACGCAAGGCAATCTGGGACTAAGCATCTTGGCTTAATTTGAGCATCACCTAGCCACTCAAGCCATTGCTGCATCTGTTCATTACTGACAGCAGCGACACTCAACTCTTCACCTTCCCTAGGGCCTGTGACAAAGTGCATATCATCGACATTAGTCACTAAGGTTTCTTCAAGCATAAAAGGCAACGCCTTCAGTGCTTTACTTTGCCCTTTCTCGGGTAGAGTGACTGAAGTTAATGTTACGCTATCGGCCGGCACTAACACGTCTACTAATTTGTTAGCCGCTCGCTCGCTCAAACTCTTGAGTTCTGATGCATCTTTCAATTCGCCGGAGGCAATGATCTCTTGCTCCTGCTCAGACCAGACTAGCCAACTAGATGCTGACTCTCGGGTCTTACCTAAGCGAATAAATAGCCGTTCACTCACTGTATTTCTCCACCAGTTCGACTTGTTAACAATCAAGTCGAGTATCAAATCTTCCACTATTGCCATTATTATTCGGCAATATCTTTATTCTTTATGCTGCTCTATAGCTATTGTTGGCCGCCATATTGACGACTTAGTACTTCAAACTGCTTTTTCTCGCCTACTTTCAATATGCTATCAAGCTTAAATATTGCACTGTCGACTTTAGCTCCGGCTTTCAAGTAAAAGTAGTCACTCTTTACAACAAAGCTAGACTTTACTTTGGCATCTAGTGCCAAGGATGCTATAGAGCTAGCGCTAAAAAAGTCTTCAATTTTTTCATAACCATCACCTGGCCGCTGATTAATAATGCTCTCAGCTTCACTCACAGAAATGGCATTTTTCAACATGCCCGCCAGCAGAGCGGCATGTTCTACTTCAACTGTGTTCACATTCAACAGCTGCTTTTCATCACCAGGAATGGCACACACATAGGGCGCTATCTTCAAATAAATATCCTGATTAAACCCTAATATCGCCCTCAATTCACTCCTGTGGTTAAGCAAGGTATTAGCCGCGCGATATGGCACATTGCGAGACTCATACTCGGCATCTTCGGCACCAAAAGCACCGGATTTTGTATCGGCATCAACATAGTCTTTCAATGTATAGGCTAAGCGTTCAGCCGCAAAATCATCCATCCCCAACGCGACTAGCAAGCCTTGAAACTGCTGCGCAGCTAGGGGTAAAACAGGTTGACCATTGGGATTTTTATCCATATCAGCGGTCAAACCATTTAAATTAAAGCAGGCGCGCATATCTGAGATTTCACCTGCGATTTCTCCGCCCTCGACGGGCAACACCACATTTGCTTGAGCCCAATACTGCTGCCGATGAATAACGCCATCGGTTGCGTCCTCAAGATCTTGCTTTAATATCTTTTTGGCCAATTCTTCTGCCGATAGCGCATACCAATAGGCTTGATCATACTGAGCCAAATTAAGAGTTCGGCGCACTGACAACTGGTTTCGAGAAGTAATATTGGTCGCAATAATGGCTATCATGGCAATAATCAAGAGTACCACTATCATGGCCACGCCACGCTGACGTCTAATCGGCATTGACCACTCCATTAATCCGGCTTACCACTTCCGCCTCCCTGATTATTACCTCCGCCTTGGCCATTGTTATTTTGACCAGAGCCTCCCTGACCTGAGTTACCTTGGCCACTGTTATTTTGACCACTATTCCCTTGACCAGAGTTATTAGTATTCGACTTAAGCTGGCCTTTAGGCAGTAAAAAGCGTCGTTGTATTTTACCTAAGCCTTCTACTTCTATCTCCATCGCGATCGCTTTAGGTAACACCTTAGCGTCATACTGCTTTACCCATTTATCTTCGGCAAAAAAGGAGTATTCAACGGATAACACCTTATCAATCACCAAGGACTTAACAGGTTCGGCACCCAGTTCAGGCTCAGGATAAGGAAAATGCCAACGTTCCAGCTTTCCTTCTATCACCACATAGGCGACAGACTGAATGCTTCCCCTAGGGAGTAAACCTTGAGGATTCAACCAGCCTAGACGATAAAACACTATGGCTTGAGACTCAGAGCCCAACAGGTTGTCGCCAAACTGAATGACACTGGAACCTCTTCCACTATCTAAGGATCTGGGTGTACGCGCCACCATCTGTCCAAAGTCTCGCTCTAAAGCCCCAAAGCCTTGCTGCAAAGATTTCAGTCTAACGGCGAAATCCTTAGTCGTTTCTTCACTTTTTAACACTGTGCTCAGCACATAGTTAGACGCTAAGCCAATAAGGCTAAAAATCGCGATTGCGATTAGCATCTCTAATAGGGAAAAGCCTGAAGCCTTAATCTTGCTTAAGGACATAGCTATTCACCTGAGCAATAATTCGGTTATATCTATCATCATCGCTGACACTAATCCGTATCATGCGAAAATCATCATCCGAGGTCTTAACTACCTCTTTACGCCAGTACCAATCTCTTCCAGCAAGTTGAGTTCTCCCCTCTTTCTTACCTATGGCAGGAAAGGCTTTCTCAAGTCTGGCATTCACCATTTCGTTGTCGGCTACCCACTGGGCTAGGGTTCTATCTTCTAGCACTGGCATATTCGCCATCTGCTCACCTAGGCTCTTAGTCACAGCCACAGCAGCAATGGAAAACACCATCAATGCCACAAGAACCTCAAATAGAGTCATGCCTTTTACTTTACGCATCTGGCTGCCCTATGCTTAATCGACCCAGTGCAGTGCCCACGACCTGCACCTCAATATTTTGGTTATTCTCATCTCGAGTAATGAAAGCCAATTCAAACCCTGTCATTTCGCCACTTGGAAATAGCATAATTTGCGGCTCTGGGTTCTTGCTCTTACTCGCGTCAGTTTCACCAATAAAGGGATCATCGAACCAAGATTCATCGTCTTCATCTTCTTGCACTAAAGGCAAGCCATCTAGCACTAAAGCTAAACTCAGGCCATCTTCAAGTTGCACTTCAGATAGCATGCGATCACTTTCAAGGGCCTGCCACTTGTCCTCGGTGTAAATCACATAGCGATAGCTATTGTCCTCAACGATAATCCCAATAAAGTGGCCACTGAGCACAGTCTCGTCTAGCACCAGTTCAGTGGTAGCCATAAACTTCTGTGCCACTCGGGTTAATTCCTGCTTTTTGTCCGTGTTACCTAAGGTAAAGGTCACCGCAGACGCAGCGAGCCCCATTAGTAACACGACTAATAGGACCTCAAGCAAAGTAAAACCTTGATGGCGCACTTGTCTCATATTGGCGTTCAAGTTCGACTAACTAAACAATGTCTTATTGATAATCTTGTAAGTTCCAGTTACCAATATCATCTTCAGTACCAGGCTGACCATCAGGGCCTGGGCTGAATATATCAATCTTGCCATTCTCACCAGGGCTTAATAGCAGGTAGTCATTGCGCCATGGGTCCAATGGTAAACGCTTAACATAACCATCTTCACGATAGTTTCTTGGCTCTGGCGACATAGTTGGCTTTTCAACAAGTGCGTTTAGCCCTTGTTCAGTCGTTGGATAAACACCATTATCTAATTTGTACATGTCCAAAGTTGTCTCAAGGGACACGACATCTGAAACCGCTTTTTGAATATCCGCTTGATCCTTGTTGCCCATAATATTAGGCACCACCATAGAGGCGAGAATCCCTAAGATCACTATCACCACCATGACTTCTAAAATGGTAAAACCTTGCTGTTTTCTATTCATTTGCATCTAATAACATCCTCTTAAAAATCCTGATCCCAGCTCATATCCTTTAAGCTAGTACCACAAAAACATTAACCCGTGACTAAGTTATTCAGGGCTAGAATCGGCTGTAAAATCGCCATCACAATAAATAGCACCACACCCGCCATAGTCACGATAAGCGCAGGCTCAAAAATACCAAGAGCAATATTGACGTTGGATTCAAATTCCCTGTCTTGGTTATCTGCAGCTCGCTCTAACATCTGCTCAAGCTGACCACTTTTCTCGCCTGAGGTAATCATATAGAGCATCATAGGCGGAAAAAGTTTAGTGTTGGTTAAGGCTGCCGCGAGACTGGTACCTTCTCTTACCCGCGTAGTCGCTTCTTCGACGGCGCTTTTCACTCTTACATTCAGCAAGACCTCGCTGGCGATACGCATACCGTCAAGCAATGGCACTGAGCTAGCCGATAAAATACTTAAAGTGCGAGCAAAACGTGCGGTATTCAGGCCTCGGCTCACCTTACCTATCACTGGCATATTCAGCAGCGCACTGTGATATTTCATTTTAAAATCTTGGTTACGTAATGCCTGCTTAAAACCGACAATAGCAAGGATAATCACACCCAATAGTACTAGGCCATAGTTCTGTACAAAGTCAGATGATGCGATCAAAAACTGGGTAGTTCCAGGCAAGGTTTGCCCCATATGCTCAAACTGTTCCACCACTTTAGGCACAACAGCCGCCAGCAAAATGGCTATCACGCCAATGGCCACGGTTGTCAGCACCATAGGGTAGATCATCGCTTGGGTCATCTTGCTTTTAAGCTGCTGCTTACGCTCGGTATAATCAGCCAAACGATTAAGTACCACATCTAAGTGACCGGATTTTTCACCCGATGCCACCATGGCGCGATACAACTCATCGAATACATGGGGAAATTCCGCCATAGAATCCGCTAGACTGTAACCTTCAACAACGCGAGAACGTACCGCCATCACCATGCTAGCGAGTCTGTCCTTTTCACATTGTTGACCAACGGCCTTGAGGGCTTCCTCAAGGGGTAAGCCAGCAGCAACTAAGGTGGCGATTTGGCGAGTAATGAGCGCTAATTCAGCAACAGAAATCCCTCGGCGAAAAGAGAAACCACCGCCTTTTGAGCGTGCTTCCTTCTCTACAACAGGATCAATTTCTAAAGGCATCAGCTTTTGATCCCTTAATAAGCCTCGAGCATGGCGAGCCGTATCGGCCTCAATCACACCTTTTAATTGCTTACCTTGGGTGTTCAGCGCTTTATATTCAAATGCTGGCATGGTTATTCCTCGCGAGTCACACGCAGCACTTCTTCAAGGGTCGTGATACCTGCAAGCACTTTAGTCATACCATCGTGACGAATACTTGGGCTGACCTGACGTATATATTTCTCAATCGCCAATTCACCTTTGCCACCATGGATAAGCTCACGCACATTATCATCAACCAGCAACAACTCATGGATACCCGTTCTGCCTCGATAACCATTGTGGCCACATTTCTTACAGCCATTAGCTCGATAGATAACAGGGTTTTGTCCAGCCTCTAGTCCAAGTAGCTCACGCTCTCTGTCATCGGCAACATGCTCAGTCTTACAGTCATTACATAGGGTTCGAACTAAGCGCTGAGCTAGTACACCTAATAAACTAGAAGAAACAAGGAAAGGTTCAACTCCCATATCTTGCAAACGGGTAATTGCACCCGAGGCGGTATTGGTATGCAGAGTCGAAATCACCATATGACCAGTCAATGACGCTTGAACCGCAATTTGTGCCGTTTCTAAGTCACGGATCTCACCTATCATTACTACATCAGGGTCTTGACGTAGAATCGCCCTTAAACCACGGGCAAAGGTCATATCCACCTTGGTATTAACCTGAGTTTGACCTATGCCTTCAAGTTCATATTCAATCGGGTCTTCAACGGTAAGAATGTTGGTGTCTTTCGAGTTAATCTCGGTCAAGCCAGCATACAGGGTCGTACTCTTACCCGAGCCTGTTGGGCCTGTGACTAGAATAATGCCGTGGGGTTTACGGATCAGCTGGTCAAACTGATCTTGGATTTGCGGCGTCATACCTAGCTGAGCGAGATCGAGATTACCGGCATTCTTATCGAGTAGACGTAATACTACACGCTCACCATGGCTTGATGGCATGGTCGATACACGCACATCAACCGCACGACCACCGATGCGCAGTGAGATACGACCATCTTGAGGCACACGTTTCTCGGCAATATCTAGCCTTGCCATCACTTTAATACGAGAGACTAACAGCGAAGATAACTTACGGTTAGGCTTTAACACCTCTTTAAGCACACCATCGACACGGAAGCGAACAACCAGTTGCTTCTCATAGGTCTCAATGTGAATATCCGACGCTTCTTCTTTAATCGCTTCAGAAAGCAGCGCGTTAATCAGCTTAATAATAGGCGCATCATCATCGCCCTCGAGCAGATCTTCAGTCTGTGGCAGCTCTTCGGCAAGAGTAAAGAGGTCCATCTCGTTACCAATATCTTCCATCAGCTGCTGAGCTTCAGAAGAGTTGGCTTGATAAACCTGAGTCAGTTTGACCTCAAAACTAGCGTTTTCTAATTGAACGAGCGCTAAGGCTTCACCACAGTAACGTCTGACTTCTAACATGGCGTCTAGCGGTGTCGTATCTGTGTAATACAGAGTTAACACGTCCGCCTCATCATGGGCTAACACTAGACTATGACGATGAGCGAAAGCAAAAGGTAGCTTTTCCTTACTATCTGAGTGAAACACTTCATCAGCATCGGCCTCTTCAGCCATGCCTAAGTCAGTGGATACTTGAGCTAGCCCTGCTAGCTCTTGATTCTCATCCATTGCATTTTCTGATTTAGTCGTCTCTGGCATGCGTGCTTACTCTTTGGCATCTTTATTCATGCTTTCAGCGATATGCTTGAGCGCTGCATCAGTATCGCGCATAGGTGTATCTAAACCTTTGCCGCCTTGATAGTTTTCTATCAATTCTCTCATCTCTGGCGTCATACCTTGCTGACCATTCCACTCATCGAGTACTGGTACATCGGTATTAGGCATCAAGTTTACACCGCGCTCACGCTGTTCAAGCTGCAGCGCTCTGAAGTAGTTATACTTACGGCCAGCAATACCTTCCATAGTAGGTCCATCACGTACAATCGTTGGCTTGATAAACACCATTAGATTACGCTTGGTCACTTTACTAGAGGAGGACTTAAACAGATGACCTAACCAAGGAATATCACCCAGTAGTGGCACCTTTTGTACACTCTCTTGTACGTTTTCATTAATCAAGCCACCTAGGACAACAATTTGACCTGAGTCAGCCATCACGGTAGTGGTCAATCTACGGGTAGAGAAGCTGATATCCACACCTGTATTACCGTTAACGCCAGAGACTTCCTGCTCGATAGTCAGCTTAATAGAGGAGCCTTCGTTAATTTGAGGCACAACTTTAAGCTTAACCCCCACCTCTTTACGCTCAACGGTTTGGAAAGGGTTATCATTGTTTGAGCTAGAAGTAGAACCGGTAATCACAGGCACTTCATCACCCACAATGAATGAAGCTTCTTGGTTATCTAGAGTGGTGATAGAAGGTGTTGCCAATACGTTTGAATCGGTATCACTCGATACGGCTTGAACCAATGCACCCCAGTTACCGGAAGCAATACCAAAGGCCATGCCATTCACTTTGCCTAACGCTTGAGCTGCTAGGGTGTAATCACCGTCTTTGTCTGGGTTTTGAGTAGTCGTAGTCACACCATTAGCCGTAGTGGTAACCGTGGTACCTTTCTCTGTCTCTGCTGCTTTAACTGCCGCTGCCACCTCACCTATGGTCACACCTAGGTTATTAAATTGAGTTGCCGCACCAGCTGTGGTTCCCCACTGCACACCAAAGCCAACATTATCGCCTTCTGCGACTTCCACAATAATGGCTTCGACTAATACTTGAGCACGGCGAATATCTAGCTGGTTGATCACACTCTCTAACGTGCGCATCTGATCAGGCTCAGCGCTAATCACTAGGGCATTGGTATCAGGATGAGCCATGATATTCACATCGTTGCGACGCTTTTTGCCCGCTTGCTGTTGACCTTGGCCACCGGCTCCATCTAATTTCTGGGCAAAACCAGTAAGCACTTCAACAAGATCTTCTGCTTTGGCATAACGCAGATAACGCACCTTAGTGTTACCTGTGCTGGCTTGCTCAGCATCGAGACGTTTTACCAATTCAACCACGCGCTGGCGGCCTTTCTCATCACCACTCACGACAACCGCGTTCATACGCTCATCGGCCACCACTTTTGGCGCCTTGCCCGCAAATTGTGCTTGATTGGCAGAAGCGCGATACAGAGTATCAATAATACGTACCATCTCTGATGCTGAGGCATATTCGAGCGTTACGACTTCGACTGCGGTATCACCTTGCTTATCGACGCGATGTACTATCTCAACTAACTTTTCAACAACAGCGGCACGACCCGTGATCATCAAAACATTTGAAGGGTCGTAATTTACTACATTACCGCCGCCAGCATTATCATTAAGCTGACGTAGCAGTGGCGCAAGTTGTTTCGCTTCTGTGTTATAGAGAGCAACAATGCGGGTCACCATCTCATCGCCTAGGCCAGGGCGATTGTCATCGGCAACACGAATAGAAGCGGTTTTAGCATCCTTGTCCTTAATGACCTTGATGATGTTGTTATCCATTTCAACAACAGCATAACCGTACACTTGCAGGACATTTTGGAAGAACTGATAGTACTGCTCATCATTGAGCAAATCATAGCTACGGACATTGATTTTACCGCGGACAGTTGGGTCAACTATGATGGTTCTATTGAGGTTTTTACCCACAATATTGATGAACTCTTGAATGTCTGTTCCTTTAAAGTTGGCCGCATATTGCTCGGACCAAGCTAGCTGAGGTGCAAGCATTGCAGCACTGGCCACAACTCCAGCAATTAGCGAGCGTCTAATCCTTTTGTTATTCATTGTATTACTTCCCCTAAAGCCTAATTTATTGCGGCAAACTAAACATAATTTCTACCAATTGACCCTGACGCTCTACCATAAGCGATATCTCTGTTAGTTCGGGTAATTGGGCCATCACTTCTAACGCCTGGCCCATATTGGTCAGGTCATAGCCATTAATGGATTTAGCTAAATCATTAGCTTTTAATCCGGCTTGCTTGAATAAGGCGGTGTCTTTGCCTGGATTGAGTCGATAACCTAAAATTTGCCCGCTGCGCTTCACAGGAGAAATTGCTAGGTAGTCGGTAATTTTACTAGGATCGGCGATCAAAGCATCACGGGATTGGCTAATTTGCTGGCCAACCTTTTTATTATTGCGATTATCTAAACGCTGTACTTTGCTTTGACTCTTAGCCTGTTGCAACTGCTGATTTGCACTACTCTGAGTGGTGTACTTAAGCCCATCTAACATCAAGGTCTCATAGCGGCCACCGTTAGTAATAATGATACGATCGGCATACACTTCCTTAAGAGAAGCCGATGTACCCTTGATCTTATCACCAAGACTATAGGTTTCTTGGCTACCACGGGACTCGATAACCGCCAAGCCTTTTTGCTCAGCCGTTGACGCTACAACACCCGTTAATTGAATAGAAAGGGAGGTTTTTGGCGCATCTGTGATCATCTCGACCACTTCTGGCTTAGTCTCAACAACCGCACCTAGTTCGCCAAAAAGAGAAAGCTGTTTAATGCCAGCTACATTGACTCGAGAAGCACTCTTCGCCCCCGACACTGTAGGTCGCCATTGCGCTGTTTCATCATCTGTAGGCACTAACTTCCATGTAATGTCTGCAGCCAGATAGATAACGACTACTAACCCCAACCAAAAGCTTGCCATACTTAAGGGCTTATGGGGTATCCCCGAAGCCTTGGCTAAAAACTTATCTAATAGATCCATATTAACCTGGGCCTTACTTTAACAGGCCTCTGTTCTGATTATGATATTTTAGGAATTCCTGACCCATGCTAACCCAGCACGACTTATGCAACAAGCCCAAGGGCGTATCTAAATTGGCCAAAATAAGCCAAATATGCTACCTTAGCGGGCTTTAAAAGGGTGTGAAGCACACCACTTTTTACTATAAATCGGACTCAGGCTAACACATATTCTTGTCCAGCTTGTGAACCAAGCCCAGTTTTATACCAGTGGAAGCAAACTATGCAAGATTCGAACGAGAATCAATCTCCCGTTCGCCTCGACAAATGGCTATGGGCCGCACGTTTCTATAAGACTCGCGCCATAGCGAAAGAGATGATCAACGGTGGTAAGGTTCACTACAATGGCCAACGTACTAAATCGAGCAAGAATGTCGAAGTAGGAGCCAATATTAAACTCAGACAGGGGTTTGATGATAAAGAAGTCATTGTGGTTAAGCTTTCTGAACAGAGGCAAAAAGCCGCCATAGCGCAAACCCTTTATGAAGAGACAGCACAAAGCATTGCTAAGCGCCAAGCCTATGCTGAGGCCAGAAGGCTTAATATAGCGAACAATCCTGCTCCGGAAAGTAAGCCAGACAAAAAGCAAAGACGCCAGTTAATACGTATTAAAGAATACTAATCGAAGAGAAAACACATGAGTAAAGATATTCTACACCGCTATCTATTTGATAATGCAGATGTACGTGGTGAAATGGTTCAACTAGAGAAAAGCTACCAAGACATCATTAAGGCCCATAACTACCCAGAAGTAGTTGAACAGATTCTAGGTCAACTATTGGCGGCAACTTCTCTGTTAACGGCCACACTAAAGTTTAGTGGCGATATTAGTGTCCAACTACAGGGTGATGGCCCAGTTTCCCTAGCCGTCATCAACGGCAACAACAACCAAGAGATGCGAGGTGTTGCAAGATTCAATGACCAAGTGCCTGCATCAACCAAGTTGGGTGACCTATTTGGTAAAGGTTATATGGTAATCACACTGACCCCAGATGACGGCGAACGTTACCAAGGTGTGGTTTCATTGGATAAAGAAAATATCGCTCAATGCTTAGAAGAGTATTTTAATCAATCTGAGCAATTGCCTACTGGCATTTGGCTGTTTGCCGACAAACAACAAGCGGCGGGTATGTTATTACAAGTCCTTCCAAGTGAAGCCGATCATTTAGAAGATTTCGAACACCTCTCTCAGCTTACCGCGACAGTAAAACAGGAAGAGCTATTTGGCTTAGAAGCGAAAGAAGTATTACACCGTCTTTATCACCAAGAGCAGGTACGTCTATTCGATCCAATCGATGTCAGCTTTAAATGCACTTGTTCAAAAGAGCGTAGCGCCGCTGCCATTCGCACTGTTGCCAAAGCTGAAATCGACAGCATTCTTGCTGAAAAAGGTGTGATTGAAATGGGCTGTGAATTCTGTAACAGCCACTATCGTTTTGACTCTATCGATATCGAAGCACTTTTTGCTAACGCTCCAGCATCAGCGAGTGATCAATAACAGCATCACTTTCCAAATCAATAACTCTCCAAAGAAGGCGGCCGTGACCGCCTTCTTTTTTTGCCTTTTTTTTGCAATCTAGCTCACACATTAGCTCTGGGTTAAGTTACAATCAACAGGTGCTTAAAAAATTTAGTGTATTTACACTAGAGCCGCGATAAATCAGTGCACATCAAGATGCACTCAATTGCAGGTAAATTTAAATCAATGAAAGTTAACTTTTAACGATTCAAATTAATTTTTGGCATCAGTTTAGGGACAGAGCAATTGATAACAACTAATCGGTAAACGGCAAAGGTGTGCTGAATTTACTGTAACAACCTATTGTGAAGTTGGCGTTTAAATAGACCAACAACAATATAACCTCGTACTACACGGAGATTTGACCTATGGCGGAAGGAGTAAACCGCGTGCATCACAACCTAACCCATGCACAACTCATCGAGCTCTCACTACTACGTGGTGAAGGTGAATTAACCGCAAACGGTGCCCTAGTGGCCAAAACTGGAGCCCGTACTGGCCGCTCTCCCAATGATCGCTTCATCGTGAAAGAAGCTGGTAGCGAAAATGATATCGAATGGGGCAGCGTCAACAAACCTTTTGAACCTGAAGCATTTCAAGCCTTATGGGATAAAGTTGAAGCTTACCTGAGTGATAAGGAGCAATTTGTTTCTGACCTAGAGGTAGGTGCCGATCCTGAGCATTACCTTCCTATCAAGGTCACCACTGAATATGCTTGGCATCAGCTCTTTGCCCGTAACCTATTTATCGAACCAGAGACTTTCAATGCTGCAGATAAGCCTGTCTGGCAAATCATGAATGCGCCAGGCTTTGTCTGCTCTCCCGAGCAAGATGGCACTAATTCAGAGGCTACTGTCATTATCAACTTTGCCGAACGCAAAGTGCTATTAGCCGGCCTCAAATACGCTGGCGAGATGAAAAAATCCATGTTCTCGGTGCAAAACTTCCTGCTCCCTGCAAAAGGCGTGCTACCTATGCACTGCTCTGCAAATGTTGGCCAGAACGGTGATACCACCCTTTTCTTTGGACTTTCTGGTACAGGAAAGACTACTCTATCAGCCGATCCTAAGCGTTTCTTGATTGGTGATGATGAGCATGGTTGGGCACCAGGCGGCGTATTTAATATCGAAGGTGGCTGCTACGCCAAGTGTATCGATTTAAGCCAAAAGAACGAGCCGGTTATCTGGAATGCAATTCGCTTCGGCACTGTGCTTGAAAATGTGGTAATGGACGACAAACGCGTACCAGACTACAGCGATTCAACACTGACTGAAAATAGCCGTGCAGCATATCCGTTAGAGCATATTGCACAGCGTAAAAAAGAGAATCGCGGCGCCGAGCCTAATGCGGTTGTCTTTTTGACTTGTGATGTTTCAGGTGTATTACCGCCTGTATCTAAGCTCACTAAAGAGCAAGCGGCATACCACTTCCTATCAGGCTATACTGCAAAAGTTGGCTCAACAGAAATGGGCTCAACATCGGCCATTCAGTCAACCTTCTCTACCTGTTTCGGCGCACCTTTCTTCCCGCGCCCAGCCGGCGTTTATGCCGAACTACTGATGAAACGTATCGAGTCATTCGGTAGCCAAGTCTATCTAGTGAATACAGGTTGGACGGGCGGCCCTTACGGTGTTGGTAAGCGTTTTGACATTCCAACAACGCGCGCCATCATTGATGCTATCGTTAGCGGCGACTTGAAAGAGGTGGAAACTCAGCACTTAGAACAGCTAAACCTGCATGTTCCAATCTCAATTGACGGTGTAGATGACACGCTACTCAACCCAATTAACACTTGGGAAGATAAAGCTCAGTACGCTGAATATGCAGACCAACTTGCCAAAGAGTTTAACGAGAACTTCGCTAAGTATCAGGTGCCAGACTCAATCAAAAATGCGGGCCCTAAAGCCAAGTAATCGCATAATATAATTCGTGATAATCAAAATCCCAGCCAAGTGCTGGGATTTTTGTTACTTGAAACTGCTCCTTACCTCTCAATTCAACTTTTTGCCTCGACGTGTGTAAAAACAACCAAA
Organism: uncultured Shewanella sp.; assembly: GCA_947503555.1. Taxonomy (GTDB): domain Bacteria; phylum Pseudomonadota; class Gammaproteobacteria; order Enterobacterales; family Shewanellaceae; genus Shewanella. The sequence goes on along the minus strand of CANNEE010000004.1, from coordinate 154,042 downwards.
CAAAAAGTAAAACAAGCTTGACACAACAAGTAATCCTGCTAAGTTAAAAGTCAAGCACACTTTACATACATTGAAAAGGAGTCGAAAATGAAAAATGTCATTGATGCCATTTGCGCAAAAGGATTACCTAGAAGAGATCTGCTCAATGCCAACCGAGTTAATTTACTCGCGCTAGCCTGGGCAGCATCGTTGATGTTAGCCAGCTATCTCATTAAAAGCCAAGAAGTTACCTCAGCAGCAATTATTGGTGCTCTATTCCTACTACACCTCAGTTTCAGTATGGGCTTACTGTTCAGCTTTAGACGCTTTTTACGCGAACTTGATGAAATGGAGAAGCAGATCCAACTTAATGCCTTGGCAACCAGCGTTGGGATAACTATCATCGGCTTTTCTTGCTACTCCATATTTGAAAAGAGTCATTACTTTCCTGAGCTAAAAGCAAGTTACCTGGTTGCCCTTATGGCAGTTGTTTACATGATTGCTATCGTTGTAGGGAGATTAAAATACCGATGAAGAACCAAATAAAAGTGCTACGAGCCCAAAAAAATCTGACCCAAGCCGATCTTGCTCAACTGCTCGATGTATCCAGACAAACAGTTAATGCCATTGAAAAGGGTAAGTATGATCCTAGCTTGCCCTTGGCATTTAAGCTCGCCAAGCTATTTGAACTGCCCATAGAAGCCATTTTCGAGGCCGATGAATCCCAAATTATTTGAGCGCTGAAGCTATCAGAGCTAACACAGACATCTTAATTAAACAAAGTAAATGAGCTGACAGGATAACGCATCACAGCCCCAAGCTATTTGTGCAATGACAAGTTCTAACTCATTGCAATTCATCTACATTTGCTCGAATATACTCGGCCTATAACAATAATCCACTGGACTCTTTTCAATGCGAACATGGCACCTAGCTCCCGCAATACTGGGGGCACTACTCACAACTTATCCTGCATTAGCTCAAACCGCTAATGAAACAGCGCAAACTCCCGTAGTGGCAAGTGACTTTGTCAATGACGCCATTTTGCCGCCAATCATTCAATGGCAAGGTAAAAGCCAAGCGCTATTGTTATCGCCAGACGCCAAATGGGCGACCCCTTTTGAGCGTAACGGCCTTAAAACCAGCCCAAATTATGAAGACACTATGGCTTGGCTGGATAAGTTAGTTGCTCAAAGTCCCATGTTAAATAAGGTCAGCCTAGGCAAGAGTCCGCAAGGGCGGGATATTTGGATGATCATCGCATCTCAGTCAGGCATTCATGATCCAGCTGCGCTAGTAAAAGAAGGCAAGCCTAGCGTCTTGGTACAGGCAGGCATTCACTCGGGTGAAATCGATGGTAAAGATGCTGGCATGATGCTGCTCAGAGATATTGTCTTTGGCGATAAAGCCGAGCTACTCGATGGGGCCAATTTACTCTTCGTACCTATCTTTAGCGTCGATGGCCATGAGCGCAGTGGTCAATATAATCGAGTCAATCAAAGAGGTCCTGTGGATATGGGTTGGCGTACCACAGCCACCAACCTCAATCTCAACCGAGACTATGCCAAGGCTGATAGCCCAGAGATGCAGCATATGCTCAAAGCCATCAATACTTGGCAGCCTAGCCTCTATATTGATGTCCATGTTACCGATGGCATTGACTATCAATATGATCTCACTTTTGGCTACAACCTAGCTCAAGGACTGAGCCCAGCATCATTTAACTGGTTAGACAGTCAGTTAAAGCCTGCACTTTATCAGGCTCTAGAAGCACAAGACCATATTCCAGGTGAACTCGTCTTTGCTAGAGATAATCGCGACATGAGCCAAGGAGTCTCGCTGTGGAATCCAAGCCCAAGATTCTCTAATGGCTACGGAGATGCACGCCATCTACCTACAATTCTTGTAGAAAACCATAGTCTCAAGCCCTACGAACAACGGGTCTTAGCCACCTATGTGATGTTAGAACAAACTCTTAAAACGATCGGCGAGCAAGCTACCAAGCTTAAAGCCGCCGTCGAGCAAGATAAGTATCGTTACCCAAACACTGTGACACTTAGCTGGAAAGAAGAGCAACAAGCTAAAGGCCGTGACTTTAAGGGCATAGAATACGAGCTTGAGCAAAGCCCAATCAGTGGCGATACCGTTGTGCGCTGGACTGGCAAACCAAAACTCTATTCCAATCTGCCAGTAATGAGTAACACTGTCCCAGATATCACTACCCAAAGGCCTAAGGCTTATTATATTGAGCCACAATGGCAAGAAGTCATAGAGCGCCTTGGCACCCATGGTATTCGTATGACACGACTCGAGAAGCCTGTAACATTGACATTAGGTGAGTACCAACTCACTGAGCCTAAGTTCGGTAAAAAAGACTACGAAGGCCGTCAAAGAGTCGAGACCACACCTCAATTACACAAGATAACTAAAGAGTTACCAGCGGGCACAGTCAAAATTAGTACTGAGCAGCCCCTTGGCGACTTAGCCATTTTGTTATTAGAGCCCGCATCACGAGATTCATTGCTACAGTGGGGCTTCTTTAACCCTATCTTTACTCGCACCGAATATATTGAAGAGTATGCTATTGAGCCTTTAGCAGCGAAGATGCTTGCAGAAAACCCAAAGCTTGCAAAAGAGTTCGAACAAGCCCTAAAAGATAAGGACTTTGCCGCCGATCCTAAAGCCAGATTGCGCTGGTTCTATCAACGTAGCCCATACTATGATGATGCATACCAGAAATACCCGGTGCTAAGACTAGAGCAATAGTATAAACAAAAGCGCCCTGAATCATATCAGGGCGCTTTATTTAGTCAGTATGGAAAAGAGCTTAGTTATAGCTCAACAATCACACGGCCTGTGACCTGACCTTTAACAATTTTTGCAGCATACTCAGGCACAGCTTCTAGTGACACACTTTGGCAAGCCTGCTCATAATAACTCTCAGGTAACTGCTCAATAATGGCATCCCATGCCGCCACGCGTTTCTCATAAGGGCAAGCAACAGAATCTATGCCTAATAAATTTACTCCACGCAGAATAAACGGCATGACTGTGGTTGGTAGAGCAAAACCGCCAGCTAAACCACAGGCTGCCACACTGCCGCCATAATGCATCTCAGCCAAAGCGCGAGCTAAAACCTTATCCCCAACAGTATCAACCACACCTGCCCAGCGCTGCTTCTCTAATGGACGAGCATCGGCGGCAAGACTTTCTCTATCGATAATCTCAGCCGCGCCTAACTTCTTTAGCAGCGGGCCATTCTCTTCCACGCGGCCAGTTCCTGCCACCACACGATAACCTGATTGAGCCAGTAAGGTTACTGCAACTGAACCAACACCACCACTAGCACCTGTCACCAAAATATCGCCAGATTCTGGTGTCACGCCAGCGTTTTGCAGCGCTTGTACACATAACATAGCGGTAAGGCCAGCCGTACCTACCATCATAGCCCTGCGGCCATCGATTCCTGCTGGCATAGGTACAAGCCAGTCAGCCTTGACTCTGGCCTTTTGTGCCATGCCACCCCAATGATTTTCACCAACTCCCCAGCCAGTCAAAATCACTTTATCACCCGCTTGGTAACGCGCATCGCTCGACTCAACGACTGTGCCCGCAAAGTCAATTCCTGGCACCATAGGGAAATTACGAATAATACGACCTGTACCTGTTACCGCTAAACCATCTTTATAGTTAAGGGATGAGTAATCGACATCGACCAACACCTCTCCTTCAGGTAAATCGGCCTCACTAATTTGACGAACCTCGGATAGGGTTTTCTTCTCTTCTTGGGTTAATACCAGTGCGTTAAACATAGTTGATTCCTAAATCAATTGGCGGAGTGGCACCTATCTAGATACAGATGCAGATAAGCAAAAACTTAAGCTAGGTTAATAGCGCCAAGAAGAGAGAACAAGCCGACTTTTAGCTAACAAGAGAACAATCCTCAAGCCTGTGATTCACCCCTAAAATAACGAATTCCAAAGCGTGAACATACATTCAAAATCAACATAAACCCCGTTATAGACTGGTACCAAATTAAACGGGGCTCGATGCTTTCAATTATGATTCATTTGCTGGTTCAACCTTCAATTCAGATAAAGTAAGAGCAATATCTTCAGCTGCCGATTCAGGATTTATATCTTCGTCTATTTTTAGAATCTTACCGTTTTTGCCGATATAAAAAGTCACTCGGCTAGCAACACGGACAAAATTCAGCACATCATAAGCTTTGGCCACTTCCTTGGTCGGGTCGCTAAGCATAGGAAAATCAGCTTTCTGCTCCTTGGCAAACTTTTGGTTATCTTCAAGATCATCCACACTCGCCATCATATATACCGCATTAAACTTGCGAATAAGGTGTCCCTTTTGCACTAATGATTTGCACTCTAAGGTACAGCCTCGAGTGTTAGCCATGGGGTACCAAGCCAAAACGAGAGCTTGTTTACCCAGATAATCTTTAAGCTGATAAAAGTGGCCATCGGTTGCTTGTAACCTGAAGTTAGGCGCCATATCTCCCACCTTAAGATCTGTCGCCAAAGCAGCACTCGACATCAAACATGTTAAAACTAACAACTTAGCCATGATTATTTTCATCATAATTCTGTATCCTTGCTGTAACTGATGTGATCAATATCACTAAATACTATCACTTTATCCCCAGTTTTCGTAACTTACGATAAAGGGTATTACGGCTAACTCCCAAGGCCTTAGCACACTGGCTGACATTACCTTTGTGATATTCAAAACTGGCGATGATTTCGGCCTCTAGCGTTTGCGCTATGGGTGTACTAGTAGACTCTACGTTTGGGCCATGACTCTGGATCACAGGCGCAGGATTTTGCCTGTGATAATCACCTTGGCTTACTGTATCTAAATGCTCAGTTAACGGGCTCTCACTAATTTGATGCAACTTCTTTGCTAGCTTTTCTGGCAGATGTTGCCAGCCAAGCTCGGTCTCTCCCTCAGCCATTAAGCTACTCACTTGAATCAGATTATCCAGCTCTCGCAGATTACCCGGCCAACTATAACTCAGCAGTGCTAAACGCAAATCCGGAGCGATAGTTTGCGATGCCACACGATACTTAGCATGGAGTTTATTTAAAATCCGCTCTTTATCCTGCCGCAACCTCAGTGGTGGTAGAGTGACTTGTAAGCCGTTTAATCTATAGTAGAGATCTTGTCTAAACAGACCCTTTGCGATCAAAGCCTCTAAATCCATATGTGTCGCGGCGACAACTTGAATATTCACCTTGTGGCTATCATTGCTGCCTATGGGCACAACTTCTCTTTCCTGCAACACCCTTAACAGGCGCCCTTGAGCGGCAAGTGGCATTTCACCTATTTCATCGAGAAATAGAAATCCACCATGGGCCTGACGTACCTTTCCGACAAATCCACTTCGACTCGCGCCAGTAAATGCACCGGGCTGATACCCAAATAGCTCAGACTCTACTAGTTCTGCAGGTAAAGCAGCACAATTAACCGCAACAAGAGGTTGTTTGTCTCTTCGACTCTGACTATGTAATTGCTTAACAAACTGCTCCTTGCCAACACCCGTTTCACCTTCTATCAGCAGTGGAATATTGCGACTCACCACCTTATTCGCCTGCTGCCATGCTCGCTCTAACTTAGCATCATGGAATTTAACCCCTAACTGGGAGATTTTAGAAGGCTTTGAAGAAGATAGTGACGCCGGGTCTGACTTAGGCATATCAGGCTTTACACTCACTTTAGCACCTTGAACATAGGTCTTGCTGGCCGTGAGTTCAGAGGTTTTAAGATGAAGTCCCTGCAAGCTCTTTAAACTCGAATCACTCGCCCAGTCTCGCCCTAAATGCTCATGTAAATTAGTGCCCAGCTTTAACTCCTTGAGTAGCTGTTTGGCCATAGAGTTTGCACCTAGCACTTTGCCATCGCTATCGGCCACTAGAATTCCTTGCCAGCCAGAGTTTAATAGGCTCTTCTCTGCGGCAACATCGACTCTAAAGTGACTATTTGGTAGATGGCATAAAAGAGCGGTTTCGACCTGCTGCGCCAAGCTCACCACTAATAGCTGAGTATCTTGAGTATGCCGATATTGCTCACTCGAAATATCTAGAGCACCGAGTAATTCACCGTCTGGTGATAATATGGGGCAAGCGCTGCAGCTCATAAACCTATGTTGGCGTAGAAAGTGCTGCTCACCAACCACGCTCACAGCCTGGCGCTCGGTTAGCGCTGTGCCTATAGCATTGGTGCCTTTATATTGCTCTTGCCAATTAACTCCCACTTCGAGTGCTACGCTCGCGAGCTTATCGGCATACTGATCGACTCCCCAAAACTTCAGCACGAAGCCATCGCTATCAGACAGGATTAACCTACTTTGAGTTTGAGCCATAAGTTGATTAAAAAGGGGAAGAGCATGGGATTGCACCAAGCGGATCAACATTTTGTTTAAATGGCGTTTATGCTGCAAACCAGCTCGATTGAGGCGATACTCTTGTGGATTTTTAGTCTCACTCAGGCCAGCTCCCTGACTACGGCGCCAAGATTCATCTAGCCAAGTTTTTGCTACCTTTACATCCATCTCCCCCTCCCTTTGTACTCTTCCTCTTTAGCGCTAATAACTGTGTGCCACTTTGGAACAATCACACTGCACCAGTTCGTTACACCCGCTACAGTAAAACTTGGCCTAACCGTCAATCACAAGTAAATAGGCTAAATAAAAAACAGTTTTTCATCATACATTTAGCAAGGCTAAATAACAAACAGCTTATATTTGGCCTGCTCCTTGCCATTGTCATCTTGGTAATTGTCACTGGTGTAACAATTGAACATATAGCTATTGAGCACTGAAGGGGTCACTTTCCAAAGTTCAGTAGCTCACTAAATCAACGAGACAAATAAAGACAAGGACAAACTATGATCTACGCACAACCAGGTACTGAAGGCGCTATCGTTAATTTTAAGCCTCAATATGACAACTATATTGGTGGTAAATGGGTCGCCCCAGTGGAAGGCCAATACTTTGATAATATCTCTCCGGTCAATGGCCAAGCCTATTGTAAAGTTGCTCGCTCCGGTGCAGCCGATATCGAACTCGCACTCGATGCCGCCCATGCCGCCAAAGAGGCCTGGGGCAAGACCTCTGTTACAGAGCGCGCAAATACACTACTGCGCATTGCCGATAGAGTAGAGCAGAACATAGAGATGCTCGCCGTAGTCGAAACTTGGGAAAACGGTAAAGCAGTGCGTGAAACCTTAGCCGCTGACTTACCACTCTTTGTTGATCATTTTCGCTATTTCGCCGGTTGTATTCGCGCTCAAGAGGGCAGCGCAGCCGATCTTGATGCCAACACGGTCAGCTATCATTTCCCTGAGCCACTAGGCGTTGTTGGCCAGATTATTCCTTGGAACTTCCCACTGCTAATGGCAGCATGGAAGCTCGCCCCAGCACTGGCTGCCGGTAACTGCATAGTACTTAAACCTGCCGAGCAGACCCCCACATCAGTGTTGGTGCTCATGGAGCTGATTGGCGATCTTCTCCCTCCAGGTACAGTCAACATCGTCAACGGCTTTGGCGCTGAAGCGGGTCAGGCTCTAGCCACCAGCACTCGCATTGCCAAGCTGGCCTTTACTGGCTCGACTCCAGTCGGTCAGCATATTCTAAAATGTGCCGCCGATAATCTGATCCCATCAACTGTTGAACTTGGGGGCAAATCGCCGAACATCTACTTTGCCGACATTATGGATCATGAAGATGAGTATCTCGATAAAGCGATTGAAGGTATGCTGCTGGCCTTCTTTAACCAAGGTGAAGTCTGCACCTGCCCTTCTCGCGCCCTGATCCATGAATCTATCTATGACAAGTTTATGGCTAAGGTGGTTGAGCGTGCGAAAACCATCAAACAAGCCAACCCACTTGATACCGACTGCCAAGTAGGTGCGCAGGCATCCCAAGAGCAGTTTGATAAGATCATGAGTTATATGGCTATTGGCCGTGAAGAAGGCGCCGAGGTGCTTATGGGTGGTGACGCCTGCAAGCTGCCCGGTGAAAATGCTGCTGGCTACTATATCGAGCCCACCATACTCAAGGGCACCAATGATATGCGCATCTTCCAAGAGGAGATCTTTGGCCCGGTAATCTCGGTCACCACCTTTAAAGATGAAGCAGAAGCGTTAGAGATAGCCAACGATACCGAATATGGCCTAGGCGCAGGAGTCTGGACCCGTGATATGAATACGGCCCAGCGTATGGGACGTGGTATTCAAGCGGGCCGAGTCTGGATTAACTGCTACCATGCCTATCCGGCCCATGCTGCATTTGGTGGCTATAAGAAGTCAGGAATTGGCCGTGAAACCCATAAGATGGTGCTAGATCACTATCAAAATACCAAGAACTTGCTAGTGAGTTATGATGCTAATCCATTAGGTTTCTTCTAAATCTGATGGCTCTAGAGCGTGTTGATCTTTCAAGGTTGTTTTTGCCGCAATTTTTAGCGCAAAACTAATCAGCAAAGATCAACTCGCGCTAGCGAACTCATTAAGAAACCAATCCCATACTTTCACTCACCATAGAAAGTCACATCACAAATGGATCAAAATTGACTGCTGATCTTTCTTACTCATTTTGCTAACTACTAGCTTAAATGAGTTATCGATGAGTCGCTCAACCTCACCTTGAGGTGTCACACTCTCACCTTGGCGCAAATAGATACTAATCCAATGCTTCTTGTCCATATGATAGCCCGCAGTGACATTGGAGAAGATATCCCTTAAGGCCAAAGCCTCATCGGGATCGCATTTAAGGTTAATAAAGTCTTCACCTTCTCTATGGCTCACCAAAGCAAACATCTTGCCCTTCACCTTATATACACTAACATCGGCACCAAAGGGAAAATCTAATGCTGTTTCAGGCTTCCCAGCCAAATACTGCTTGATTGACGTAAGCTTCATGGCTTCTCCTTATTCACAAGTGACTATCTTCTATTGCGACCACCTTTATTTAGTGCACGCTTTCTTGCTCTTTGCTTTTGCGCTCCTTTACTATTCTTACGGCTAGTCGGCACGCTACGCGTCAAATCAGGCTCAAAGCCGGGGAGCCACTGTTGAGCGAGGCGCTTATCGAGTAACTGCTCAATCGCTTCGAGTAAAGACTCCTCTTCAGGACTGACCAAAGAGATTGCCAAACCTAAACTGCCTGCTCGACCTGTTCGGCCAATACGATGTACATAGTCTTCGGCTTTATGGGGAAGCTGATAGTTGACCACAATATCGAGCTCAACAATGTCGAGCCCACGAGCGGCCACATCTGTAGCCACTAGCACGCGAATATTGCCAGCCTTAAAATCCTTAAGTACCTGCTCGCGCACACCTTGACTTAAATCGCCATGAAAAGCTTCGCTGACAACACCTGCTTGAGTCATCTGTTTGGCCAGTTTTGCCGCTGCGTCTTTGGTGCGTGAAAAAATGAGCACTCTGTGCCAGTCTTGCTGCGTCACTAGATGACAAAGCAATTCTCTCTTTCTCTCACTATCGACAGCATAGAGTTTCTGATCTACCTCTTTGGCAGCCGCATTACGCTGATTGACCTCAATCAGCTTAGGATCATTAAGCAAGCTTTTACTTAGCGCAAAAACAGCATCATCAAAGGTCGCGGAAAACATTAACGTCTGTCTATTGGATGAAGGGGCAAACTTTAGAATCTGTTTTATCTCATCGATAAAGCCCATATCTAGCATACGGTCGGCTTCATCAAATACCAGCAATCTAAGACTCTCGATAGACACAGCCCCTTGCTTAAGATGCTCCAGTAAACGCCCGGGCGTCGCCACAAGAATATCCACACCTTGGGACAAGGCCTCCACTTGCGCCGCAATACTGACGCCACCATAAACCAGCGCCTGTTTCAGCTGAGTCTGAGCACCATATTTTTCGACGCTAGCATAGACTTGCTGCGCTAATTCTCGTGTCGGCGTTAATATCAAGGCGCGAACCTGACCACTTTTCTCCTGTTCTGCCAGCTTTTGCAACATAGGCAGGCAAAAGGCGGCGGTTTTTCCTGAACCGGTTTGGGCGCCAGCCATTAAATCATCGCCCGCTAAGACCAAAGGTATGGCTTCTACTTGAATCGGCGTCGGCGTCAGATAGTTAAGCTGAGCTAACTGATCAAGCAGAGATTTATGGGTGAGTAAGGTGCTAAAGGATGGGCTGTTAGACATACAAATCAAAGCAAAAAATATAAGTGTGGAGCTAGTTTAACAAACACCCATCACTTGGGTTAAGGCTTTATCAAGCAATGCTTCTAAATTGCTTTATATATGGCTATTAAAAGTAAGCCAGAATGAACCATTACAAGTATTTTTTGTTAAGCTGACGATGCTATCTTCACATTTTTCAAGCTCATCTGGAGCGCCACAATAATTTAAACATTTATTCGAATATAAACTTCTAGTTATTAATCCAAAAATTATTATCAACTCCAAAATTTGGCTGTATCATTTTGATAAATATAACCTTAAAACCAATAGACACTTATTACTCATGATAAAAGCACAAACTGTCGGATTTATATTGGCACTAACTGGATGCTCAGCAGCATCATACTATGCAGGTTACATGAGAGGCACAGAAGACGGAGCTAGATTGACAATTCACTCTATGGCCAACGATATTTTATATCAAATGAAAAAGCACAAAATCATATTAGAAGCATTTAACCAAGATAGATTAGATCTTGCTAAAGAAGGCATCGAATTACTTGTAGCAAGTGATAATAAACACCGAGATAAAATAACCTGCCTAACCACCAATAAATCTGGTGAATTATGTAAAAAATGACAGGGTTATCAACTTAAGAAAAACACTACTCTTAATAAGCTACCCCATAGAAACATGTAACAGTCAGTTACTTTAAGGAAATTTTCATATCAACTCTGTGCATATTCGGCCCCCAACCATGGGCTATTGTTTCTAGCTCCTGAGCACCAAACTTAGCAAAAAAAGGTGCTGACAGGTGACTTGCAGCAATCAACATAGTATCTAATCCCTCATGACGTAGACACTCCAAAGCATCATTCATCATGGCCTCGCCGACACCTCGTCCTTGCATGTTCGGGCTCACCATAATCCAAGTCACTCGGCCTGTCTTTCGGCTGCTATCGATATTGATACCAAATGCCGCAACTAACTCTCCACCTATACTCCCAACTTTATAAATATCCTGGGTTGAAGCTAGGTATTGCTGATAACCCTGACGCTCATTTTCGGCAAAGTATTTAGGACAGTTTTGATCAAATAGTGCTAAACATGCCGCTAAATCGCTAGCTTGGTAGTCATTAAAATCCATCATATTTCCTCAAATAAAAAAGCCTAGCTCATTAGGCTAGGCTTTGGCTAATCAGTTATTTAATCGTTACTTCTTAACTGGGAAACCACGATCACGCATTAGTGCATCAACACTTGCATCGCGACCACGGAAAGCACGATAAGCTTCGGCTGGATCGACCGCATTACGCACACTAAATAGATGCTTAACTAGCTTGTCAGCCAAGTCCTTATCATAGTAACCATCAGGAGCTTGAGCAAAAGCTTCTGCCGCATCTGAAGTGAGTACCTCAGCCCACATATAACCATAGTATGCCGCCGAGTAACCTTCGCCACTAAACACATGACCAAAGTGTGGCGTACGGTGACGCATTACGATTGAAGAAGGCATACCCAGTTTACTGAGAGTTTCACGCTCAAACTTGTCTGGATCGATATCGGTTGGATCAACAGTATGCAACTTCATGTCAATAAGTGCTGACGCCAGATACTCGGTAGTCTTAAAGCCTTCATTAAAGGTTGCGGCTTGCTTGATTTTCTTCACAAGTTCAGCAGGCATAGGCTTGCCAGTCTTATAGTGAACCAAGTATTTGTTAATCACTTCATCTGTAGTTAACCAGCGCTCTAATAACTGAGATTGGAACTCAGTGTAATCACGCACACCGCCATTTAGTGTTGGGTAAGCCACTTTAGATGATAGAGCATGAAGGGCATGACCAAACTCATGGAAATAAGTCTCGGCATCATCGAAGGAGATCAGTGTTGGCTCACCTGGTGCGCCTTTACTGAAGTTTGAATTGTTTGAAGACAACACATTAGTCTTTCCATCAAACGTGGTGTGGCTACGATAACCGGTCGCCCAAGCACCTGAGCGCTTACCTTTACGAGCAAATGGGTCTAGATACCAAAGACCAATATGCTCACCCGTAGTCTTGTCTGTCACTTCCCATACTTTGACATCTTCATGGAATACAGGCACAGAACCTTCAGCCACTGGGGTAAAGTCAAAGTTAAATAGACGACCCGCTACATAGAACATAGCTTCGCGCAGCTTATCTAACTGCAGGTACTCTTTCACCTCGTTCGAGTCTAGGTCATACTTTTGCTTACGCACCTTTTCGGCATAGTAACGGTAGTCCCAAGGCTTAATCTCCTTGATACCATCTAACTTCTTACCAAGCACTAGCATATCCGCCACTTCTTCATCCACACGGGCAATCGCTGCTGGCCAAACTGACTCCATCAAGTTAATGGCGTTTTCAGGCTTTTTCGCCATGCGATCTTCAAGACGCCACGAAGCATAGTTTTTGTAACCCAATAGACCCACACGCTCATGACGTAACTTTAGGATCTCAGCAATAATAGCGTTGTTATCAAATTCATCGCCATTGTCACCACGATTATAATAGGTTTCCCATACCTTCTTACGTAACTCGCGCTCGGTCGAGTAAGTTAAGAATGGGTCCATAGAAGAGCGAGTGTTAGTAATGGCATACTCACCCTTATGATCTCTATCATTCGCCGCAGCAGCCGCCGCACTAATAACAGATTCAGGCAATCCACCTAACTGATCTTTGCTAAGATAAAGTACATAGTTTTCTTCATCGGCCAACACATTGTTACCAAACTTGGTATGCAGTTCGGCAAGACGCTTATTAATCTCAGCAAAGCGTTTTTTACCCGCTTCATCAAGTAATGCACCATTACGGGCAAAACCATCATAGGTGAGTTTGACGAGTCGCTGCTGATCAGGGCGTAACGTCTTCATTTCATCACTGTTGTATACTGCACTAATGCGATCAAACAACTTTTGATTCTGGCTGATCTTAGATGAGAATGCCGAATATTCAGGGATCACCTCGCCTTGAATTTTTCTAAATTCAGCCGAAGACTTATTGGCGCTCCAGATACCCCAGTAGCTGAAAATACGATCCAGCAACTTACCGGCACGCTCCATGGCAACAATAGTATTGTCAAAGGTAGCTGGTGCAGGATTGTTCGCAATGACCTCAATTTCGGCAAGGTTAGCCGCCATAGCTTCGCGAACAGCAGGCTTTAGACCGATAAGTTGTACTTTATCGAAAGCTGGAACCCCCTGATATGGGCCTGTCCACTCAGCTAATAGCTGCTCTTTAGCTTGCTGCACTTCAGGTGATAATTGTTCGACACTGGCTACAGCTTTAGTGGCTTTCGCCTCAGGTTGAGTTGATTCACTGGCACAGCCAAGTAGTAGACCAGAAACTAGCATGGCCGAAAGTAATTTGTGTTTCCTAAACATTGTCTTCCCCGTCAATATTTAATCATTATTATTTTTACTAAACAGCCCACTTTAATCTGTTCCTAGGCAAAACAAAATAGCCCAGCTAATTGCTGGGCTATTTATTTGTAAAGAGTCGTGTAATGCCTCTGTAAGCAGGCCAATTAATCTTCTATGATCACCACTTCATCGCCATTATCAATAACCAGTACATCAGGCTCGTCACTGATTAATCTTATTTCACGATCATCGTCAGTCTCGATAATGACAGTATCGCCATAATCATTCTCAATAATATGGGTCTCACGATACCCATCATCTTCCACTATGATAGTCTCGCCATAAGCGTTCTCAATAATATGGGTTTCACGATACCCATCATCTTCGACTATGATGGTTTCACCATACTCATTCTCAATAATAGTCGTTTCTCGATAGCCATCATCCTCTATAATCATGGTCTCTCCACGGCCATCTTCAATGATGACGGCTTCACTATAACCATCATCAATATAGATCACTTGCTCTCTAGGCTCAGGTTCATCATCGGCTATCGCGACGCCAATAATTGCACCGACCACTAGCGCTTCACCCACACTTAACTCTTCTGGCTCAGGCTGCTTCTCAACCACCACAACCTTAGGCCTATTTTCGATAATCACCACTTCAGCTTGAGCAAGACCTGCTGACAATAGACAAACAGATGCTAAACATGAAATAACAAATGACTTGGACATACTCAAGCTCCTTTCAACTGTATATCACCTTAGCTTGCCGCCTTCTCAGACAAGAGATAAGCAGAAGTTTGTCTTAGAATGTATGCCTAAATAAGCAAGCCATGACAAAGTCATGTAATCGATTATTGATACAGGCTTTTTATAGAATCTTTACAACAGCAAAGCTAAAGTATCAGTAGTTTTTTCTATAGGCTGATTGGAATGCAACAACACTTTCAGGGCAAGTACGAAGTTGAACTTAAGTATCGCCTCACTAATAAGACCGAATTTTTAAACAGACTAAAATCATTGCCCCATGAGGTGATGCTAGAGAATAATCAAGAATTTGACTGCTATTTCGATTACCCGCCTCAATTGGGCGTGTCACTTAAACAACAAAACAAAAGCATCTGTATTCGAGAGATGCAGCCCTCGGGTATCAAACTTTGGATTGTCAAAGGCCCTGAAGAAGATCGCTGTGAAGCAGTGAATATCAGTGATGTTGCCAAAGCGAACAGCATGTTAACCACTATTGGATTTGAGCCTGTATTAAAGATGCGAAAAACTCGCAGCATCTATTTTATGGAGCAATTTCATATTACGGTCGATCATCTCGAAGGCCTAGGCGACTTTGCCGAGCTCGCCATCATGACAGACAATGAACAGCGGTTAGCCCAGTATGAACAAGAACTCTTTCAGCTTGCCAGCAAGCTGGGGTTGACCACAGAACAAAGACAGACTCAATCTTACCGACAAATGTTTGAGGCAAGCCAGAACAGATAGCACGACCAAGAAACGACTATACAGGCCAAAATCTGTGGCGAGAGCTGGCGAATATCCCGTATAATTCGCCATCCAGTTTTTATAGGTAGTTCTTATGTTCCATATCGCACTCTATGAGCCAGAAATCGCGCCAAATACGGGAAACATTATTCGTCTTGCCGCTAACAATGGCTGTCAGCTACATCTGATCGAGCCATTAGGTTTTGATCTAGAAGAGAAAAAGCTGCGTCGTGCTGGATTGGATTATAAAGACTTAACCCGCGTGACTCGTCATAAAGACTTTGACGCTTTCCTGAAAGCGATGGCAGGAAAGCGAATCATGGCCTGCACCACTAAAGGTAGTCGCCCCCATACAGAGCTAAAATATGCCGCCGATGATGTGCTCTTGTTTGGCCCGGAAACCCGCGGCCTGCCGATGGAAATTATCGAATCAATACCGACAGAGCAACGTTTACGTATTCCTATGATGCCGGATAGCCGCAGCCTTAACCTCTCTAACGCTGTTGCCATCATCAGCTATGAAGCTTGGCGTCAGTTAGGCCACCAAGGCGCAAGCTAATCTCGCCCTACAGGTAACATCTCGATACCGCGAAAGAAGATATAACGCTCAGCATCATCATCGAGAAACTGGGCGTTTTGCAACCAAAGCCAACCTAGCTCTTGCTTCTCAAACTTTAGCTGGATCAATGCTGGACGCTTCTGTAACTCCCCTCGTCCTAACAAAGAGAAACTTTCATCATTTAAATAAAGGGTAAAGGACTGCTGTTTGTCCTCATCCACCCCATCATAATAAGTTAAAAGCACATCTTCACCGCGCTCTCTAAACCACCAAGTCTCACTAAATACATGATTAGCCCCTTGGCTTACCGACAACATCAACTGACGCTTATCGGCCGAGCAGACGCTAGAGATTGAAATCTGTTTTGGTGACTGACCAGAACGAGCAGATGAGCCTTGCCAATGGCCAGCGAGTGCATCACAAAATTGATTAAATGCCACTTTTTGTGCCTGAGCGGCAAAGGAAATTCCCGTTAATAGCAGAATTAGCGAAACAAATAGTAGGTGTGCCCGTAAGCCACTTCGAAGCCGTTCCAAGCCAATCAACACTCTCAACCACCCTAATCACCCATTCCTTTAGGCTAGTTAAGCACAAATTGATACATTTGGTACAGCCTCAAACTCGCTTTAGCCTAGTAACTAAGCAAGCATACTCATGGCCATACCAGTAATAACACACCAAGCAACCACTATCAGCGCCGAACATTTAAAGCGAAACAACAGAGCAAAGCCTATGATGACAATGATCCAATCAGACCAAGAGGCCAGCCCCGACGTCAAGATAGGGTCATAAAGCGCCGCCGCTAAAATACCAACAACCACAGCATTGACACCCGCTATCGCATTCACAGCCCTAGGCCGAGATACAAGCTGTTGCCATAAAGGCAAAATGGCAGCAATGAGCAAGAATCCTGGTAAAAACATAAACACCAGCGCAATACTGGCACCGACCCAAGGGGCATGCTCAGTCGGGAGTAAGGCTCCAAGGTAGGCAGCAAAGGCAAACATAGGACCGGGAATAGCTTGTGAAGCGCCATAACCAGCAAGAAAAGTGTCGCCTGATAACCAACCCGCTGCCACCACAGACTCTTCCAGCAATGGCAATACTACATGACCACCACCAAAAACCAGTGCTCCCGCTTGATAAAAGACCTGAGCGATACCAGTTACTCCCTGAGTACTAGGTAACAGCAAGGCTAATGCCAATAGCAAGGCAAAAATCCCCAACAAAATAACAGCGAACCTTTTACCATAGTTCACTCGAATCATGCTCTGTCCCCCAATAGCGGGTTGCTTACAGAGAACAAGTCCAGCCATAGCCCCCAACAACACAAGTCCAATCTGCATCCAGACGCTACCTACTAGCAATAAAGCAATCGCTGAGAGTATGGCAAGCACACGCCGCTGCAAATCAGGGCAAAGCTTAGTTGCCATGCCAATGACAGCATCGGCCACCACCACGCAGGCGACCAGTTTCACCCCATGAATCGCTCCTTGGGCTAACTCACCAGATAACAGAGGTAATATGGCAGCAAACCCCATTAACAGAACTGCTGATGGCAGGGTAAAAGCTAAAAATGCGATTAATGCGCCAAGCCATCCGCCTCTTAGCAAGCCTAAAGCAAACCCAAGTTGACTACTGGCAGGGCCGGGAAGAAACTGACATATGGCCAATAGTTGACTAAATTGTGCCTCGCAGACCCAAGCTCTTCGCTCTACTAGCTCTTTACGAAAATAACCAATATGGGCCACTGGGCCACCAAAAGAAGTCAACCCTAGCTTTAAGAAAGTTCGCAGCACTTCCATTATCCGGCTTTGGTTTTGCTGCGTTTTTATATCAAGCATTTAATGATTCCTAATAATTACAAAACAAAAATTGGCCAGATTGACACAACTCTATTCGAATATAGGTGAAGGAAGTGTCGAACAGCGACTAAGTTAATACCAAATAACAAACCAAAGTGGGCAAATTAGCAAATGCTAACACGGGATTATGACAAGCGACTTACAAGCAAAAGCACGCCGCAAGCTTTAAGTGAAATAGATTCACTAGATGAGCAACCCATTTATTTAAAAGGCTAAAGCTACCCCCCCCACATGTAGACAAAAAGTAATCAAGATGATAAATATATGTTTCCCACCCCAAAAAGGACTTTAGGTATGAAAAAAATCATCACTATACTACCTCTTTTAATTAGCAGCTGCTTAATCACCTCTTTTGACGCAAAAGCTAACCTTCTTCCTGAATGTAATACTGCAGAATGTAAGGAATACTTTAAAGCTTATCGAATTCTCACTAAGCGCGGTCACTCCTCCGCTATGGCCATGCTAGGCGAGCTTTATTATGCAGGCTATGGCACAGACAAGAATCTTAAGAAAGCGCTCAAGTGGTATAAGCGAGCAGGCAAATATGGCAACTTAGATGCTAAATATAAAGCAGGTGTGCTTTATCTTCAGGATACCAATCTCAAAGATTTTGATGAAGGAATCGAGTTCCTCAGCTACGCATCTCGACGTCATCACTCTCGCTCTTCCTTCCTACTAGGCAAACTGTATCTAGGTAGTGAAATAGTCGAGCAGGATATGGCCAAAGCCGATGAATATCTCACCAAAGCTTATGAGCAAAATGATAGTGCAGCGCTAAAGTACGCTCATGATCTTTATATGCATCCAGAGACTGAGTCTCTTCCGCTACCTAAACTATATGCACTAGTGAAGCAAAAAGTTGCTGAAGTCCCCCTAGGCAAAGCATCAAACAGCCAAGCTAAGCAAGTGGACTTTCCAGTTGATGAAATGGAAACCATCGAAGTCAGCCAAAGCACCTTCGCAGAGGTCTTCCAAAATCACATTAAAATACTCAATCACACCACTCCAGATACATCTCGAGGCACAGGCAGTAATATAGCTGGACAAACCTGCGCCAAGCTATGGGCTTGTAGCAGCGAAGGAGATGGTGAGCGCATTCGAGATGTCATGTTCTCAGATTGGGGCTTAGAAACAATCCCATTTAGAGTTGAATCAGTATTTATAATTCGATAACCCAACAAGGATTACTCCCCAAATAAAAGGAAGTAATTGCGTTATAGAAAACACTTATATTGATATGCTCTCTTGTAAAAAGACCGACACTAGTGCAACTAGCGTCGGTCTCTTTATTCAATACTTAGTCAAAGCCAAAATTACATATCACAAGGCTTTAGAGGCTTACGCAACTGGGCACGAACATTATCCATTCCAGCGTAAAACTCTTTCATCATCAACAGACCCATCATCTTACCGTTATCGGTAACAATCAGGTTATCAGGATCAGTTGGATCATTTTTAAGAGCACCAATCGCCTTCATTGACGTCATCTCTTTAAAGAGCGCTGTATCTAGATTCACGCCAAAGGTTTCGCGGAAGTATCTGCGCGATAGACGGCCCGAGAACATACCCAGTAAGAAGCGATATTGCATCACATCTTTCTTACTGTAGTTCTTCTGCTGCTCGACGCCCATCTTACCTGCTGCGATTCGCTCATGGTATTTACGTAGCGAAAAAGTATTAACATGCAAGGTGTTATTTAAAAAGCTAAATGAACCTGAACCAACACCCAGATACTCATCATAATCGATAACATACTCATCAAAGCCTTCATTGTTAGCCTTACCAAAGGCCCAGGCTGATAGCTGGTTATACTGACCATTTAAGCTATTTAAAATCTGACGATATTGATTTGCCATATCAGCCTGATCGGCTGCCAGCTTACCTTTCACACTCTTACGGGTTTGGTGCGTAATCATCAAAGGATAAGTCGTAATTTGACGAGGGTCGAGTCGCGATGCCATATCCAAATCATGCTGAATGATCTCTTCGGTTTGGCCTCTAAAGCCAAAAATAAGATCAACATTGATAATAGGGAACAGCTCTTTAGCCGCCATAATTTTATCAAAGGTCTGCTGACCGCTACCAAACTTCTCAAGACGGTCTGTCATCTTAAGAATGCCGTCATCAAAACTTTGAACACCGACAGACATACGATCCACTAAGCCTTCAAGCTGCTTAAATTCAGGGCTATCAAGGTGCTGAGGATCTGACTCACAAGAGACTTCTTTGATGCTTGGAAATAGCTTCTTGGCATATTCAATGGTACGCGCTAGCTCATCTTCCAATACTGTGGTTGTGCCGCCACCTATATACATGGACTCAAAGTCATAGCCTAGGGCTTTGACCATATCCATCTCTTTACGCAATGCGACAAAATAAGCTCTCGCTTTGTCTTCTTTAAAGATAAAACGATGGAAGGTGCAGTATGAGCAAAGGGTATGGCAAAAAGGAATATGTGCATAAAGCATATATTTTTTGCCTTCAACAGGGGCCGGCATAACATCAGCCGAAATCGTATCTAGTCTAAGATTTTTGTCGACATAATACTGCATCACCCGTTCCATCGAGCTCAACATCCAAGTCGGCACTGTAATATTAGCCTGATACCCGCTGCTAAACTTAGTGTCTAATGTTTGGATAATTGATGACATAAGGGTTCCTATCAGAGGTTATTGTTGTTCTATTTGAGCAAAACGACCATGTAGAATTTTGCCCTAACAGAGATTGCAGACTAACTGCAATCATTTTTTTAAAACGTGAACTGGTTAGAAGTTACGCATTATTGAATAAGTGAATGCCACTTTCGTTAAGCAAGTCATACTTTAGCTTTAGCTAAACGACTACAGATCACAAAAAATTGGGAATATTTTTGATCTTCACTAATAAAAAGCACAGGTGAGACTGTGAGAGATACTAGCTGTAGGTGAGATCATGGGGCGCAATCATAACGAAATGGTCAATATAAGGTCAGGGATACAAAGTGAAATTTGTTAGCTTCTTCAAATAAATTTAGCTAGAAATGGTGGAACTGTCGGTGAGGTATCACTCTGGAAATAATGAATGAAATTTAATCTTTACAGCATAGATATAACACAAGCATAAAAAAACACCCGCCACAAACGTTCCAAAGGAACTAGCACCGACGGGTGTTTTTGCTTCACACAAGAATCGTTACAACAAGCTGTTACACTTGATATTTATACTACTTAATCTTTATAGCGTAGCGTGCCATTTTCTTTGATTTCGTCATACCAAAGATTATGGTGTTGAATTGCCCAGTTTTCATCACAATAACCAGACACCATGCACTCCATACCACCTTCACTCAATACTGTCGCCATCCAGATATGTACGATAGTAAAGGCAATGATGATAATTGCGCTTACCGCATGAATAAGCAGTGCCGCCATAGAGGCTTCTCTAGGAATATCCAATCCAGGTAACACTAAAAGCGCTCCAGACACACAGATAAACAGGCCGAAAACGGTCAAAGTCCAGAACCACATCTTTTCACCGGCGTTAGCGAAACCGCTATCTGGGTGTTTACCTTTAAATGGGCCGAAATTGATGTAGCCACCAACCACAAGGAACCACTTAAGATCATACAACTTGAATGTTTGCAGCGGCATCCACTTCACTACACACAATACCCAAGAGATAAAGAATAGTGGGCCAACCCAATCATGCACAGTTTTGCTAAACATGATCAGTGATGACCATAATCCTTCGCCGACATAGGGCTGCAATATATGCTTACCCAGCATAATTACCAATCCTGTGCCAATTAAGACTAAGCAAGAGATGGCTAATACCCAGTGCAGCCAGACATCGTTTTTAGACCAACGTGCAATCAAGCGACCGGAAAAACCTTTGCTCAACTTAGATGGACCATTAACGAAATAGAACACCATAAAGGCGCCAAACACACCTAAAACAGCAACCGACATCGCAGGGCTCAGGTATTGATTCTTGATATCTTTACCTTCGCTGCCCACCATGCTTACTAACGTGCCACGCTCAACTCCTTTCGCTGTGGTATAACCGGATTCACCCGCTTTAACCGCGCGCCAAAGATCGGCATCACTCATTTTAGCCGTGTTTTGCTGCTTACTGGTTTGCTCATCGACTGCCAATGCTGTTGTTGCTAGTCCCATACCAGTGATTAACACTAGTAGGGTAAACAAACTACGCAGCGATTTAGTCAACATAATCACTCCTTGTTGGACTAGGGGCTAGCCCCTAGTCCCCGTCGCTTAGTTTATTTCGCCTGTCTTAGGGTTGTAGCCCCAAATGACATTCGGATTACCACGCTTAGCAACACGTTCACGGTAGATGTTAGACACGACGCCCGCATCACCGGCCAACAAGGCTTTCGTTGCACACAGTTCAGCACACATAGGTAGCTTGCCTTCAGCAATACGGTTTGCACCATACTTCTGACGCTCAGCATCACTATGGTTCTTCTCAGGGCCACCAGCACAGAAGGTACACTTATCCATCTTGCCGC
Source organism: uncultured Shewanella sp. (assembly GCA_947503555.1). Lineage (GTDB taxonomy): Bacteria > Pseudomonadota > Gammaproteobacteria > Enterobacterales > Shewanellaceae > Shewanella. The sequence goes on along the minus strand of CANNEE010000004.1, from coordinate 132,072 downwards.
GGCTACCAAAGGCGCTCTTTTGCGGGAACTGTGGTGCACCAAATGGACAAGCATAGAAGCAATAACCACAACCGATACAAGTATCTTTGTTATGCAGCACTATGCCGTCTTCAGTGCGATAGAAACAATCTGCTGGACACACAGCCATACAAGGCGCATCAGTACAGTGCATACATGCTACTGAGATCGATGCTTCACCCGGTTGACCATCTTTAATCGTCACTACGCGGCGGCGCTGAATGCCCCACTCTAACGCAGCGTCGTTTTCGTTCTTACAAGCTGTGACGCAACCGTTACACTCGATGCAGCGCTTGGTGTCACACAAAAATTTCATGACTGCCATAATGGCTTATCTCCTCATCAAGTTCGGTTAGGCTTTAGTAATTTGACACAAGCTAGACTTAGTCTCTTGCATCTGTGTCACTACGTCATAGCCATAGGTCATGACAGTGTTGGCAGACTCACCAATCACATAAGGTACAGTGCCTTCTGGGTAGTGCTTCTCTAAGCTCTTACCTTCAAATACACCCGCGAAGTGGTATGGCATAAAGCACTCACCAGCAATAACTCGTGGAGTCACCATAGCCTTAACAGTGATCTTGGCACCTTCTGGGCTGTGAACGAGAACGTCATCACCATCACGTAGACCGCGATCGGCTGCATCAGCAGGGTTGATCTCGATAAACATCTCTTGCTGAAGCTCTGCAAGCCATGGGTTAGAACGTGTCTCTTCACCACCACCTTCATACTCAACAAGACGACCTGTGGTCACTGCAAGCGGGAAGTCTTTAGCAAAATCCTGTTCCTGAATCGACTTATAAAGCGTAGGTAGACGTGCCACCATACGGTCTTCATAGGTTGGGTACTTAGCAACAAGGTCACGACGTGGTGTGTAAAGCGGCTCACGGTGACGTGGAATATCATCTGGGAAGTTCCAAACGATACAGCGCGCCTTAGCATTACCATAAGGAATACAGCCATGCTTAATAGCCACACGCTGGATACCACCTGAGATATCTGTCTTCCAGTTCTTACCTTCTGCGTGTTTCTTCTCTTCAGCGGTTAGCTCATCCCACCAACCAAGCTGCTTAAGCATGGTATGGGTAAACTCTGGATAACCGTCTTGAATTTCACTACCTACAGAGTAAGAACCTTCGGCAAGAATGTTGTTACCGTTGTGCTCTACACCATAACGAGCACGGAAGTTACCACCACCGTTTTTCACTTCACGGTCAGTACGATACAGAATCTGTGTACCTGGGTGCTTCATCTCTGGCGTGCCCCAACAAGGCCAAGGTAAACCATAGGTTTCACCTTTAGCAGGGCCACCAGGTGCTTCTAGTGAGTTGATATCGAAAGTGCCCCAGTTTTCTTGGTGCATCTTCAGACGCTCTGGGCTTTGACCTGTGTAACCGATTGTCCACATACCACGGTTATATTCGCGGGTCATATCTTCAATCAGAGGCTCATTGCCGTTGACTTTAATATGCTTACAGAACTGATCAGCAATACCCACCTTCTTAGCGATGCGGTACATGATTTCATGATCAGGCTTAGATTCGAATAGCGGCTCGATAACCTGAGTACGCCACTGTAGAGAACGGTTAGAAGCCGACACAGAACCATAGGTTTCAAACTGTGTTGCTGCTGGTAATAGATACACACCGTCTTTACGCGTGTGCATTACACCCGCCATAGTTGGGAATGGGTCCACAACCACTACCGTATCCATCTTGTTCAATGCTTCACGCACTTCACGGCCACGGGTTTCAGTGTTTACTGACTGTCCCCAGAAGAAAGCCATACGAATATTGTCTTTCTGAGCAATCTTCTCTTTATCTTCTAGTACACCGTCATGCCAGCGAGAACATGGAATACCAGTTGAAGTCATTGGATCTTGGCCAAGACGCTTCTCTTGGTCAAAGCGGTTCTTAACCCACTCATAATCAAGATCCCAAACGTTACACCAGTGCTTCCAAGAGCCAGTTTTCAGACCATAGTAGCCAGGAAGGGTGTCAAACAGTAGACCAAAGTCAGTAGCACCCTGTACGTTATCGTGACCACGGAAAATGTTAGTACCACCACCTACTTTACCCATGTTACCTAGGGCAAGCTGTAGGATACAGTAAGCACGAGTATTAGCATTACCTACGTGGTGCTGAGTACCACCCATACACCAAACAATAGTGCCAGGTCTGTGCTCGGCTAACATTTTAGCCACGCGATACATCTGCTCTTTTGGCACACCGACAACATTTTCAACTTCGGCAGGGTCATACTTCTTCACTTCTTCACGAATACGCTCTAGGCCATAGACGCGCTGCTGAATGAAGGTCTTATCTTCCCAACCATTTTCAAAAATATGCCACAGTAGACCATAGATATAAGGAATATCTGTACCTGGGCGAATATGCACATACTCGTCGGCTTTAGCCGCAGTACGAGTAAATCTTGGATCAACAACGATAATCTTAGAACCGCGTTCTTTACCCTCAAGAATATGCTGCATGGCAACCGGGTGAGCTTCACTCGGGTTAGAGCCGATAAACATCATAGCCTTGGCATTACGGATATCGTTGAATGAGTTAGTTTGCGCACCATAGCCCCAAGTGTTTGCAACACCGGCTACAGTGGTAGAGTGACAAATACGCGCCGAGTGGTCAACGTTGTTAGTGCCCCACATAGCGGCTAGCTTACGGTACATATAAGCTTGTTCGTTAGAGAACTTGGCACTGCCCATAAAGAAGATAGAGTCAGAGCTTGCTTCTTTACGGATCTTAAGCATTTGATCGCCAACTTCATCGATGGCTTGATCCCAAGAAATACGCTTCCACTTACCGCCTTCCAGCTTCATTGGATACTTCAAGCGCTTAGCACCATGGCCATGTTCACGCAGTGCAGCACCTTTAGCACAATGGCCACCAGCGTTAAATGGGTGATCGAACGCAGGCTCTTGTCCAGTCCATACACCATTTTGTACTTCAGCGTAAATACCACAGCCCACAGAGCAGTGAGAACAGATAGTACGCTTAATTTCTGTTGGTGCATCATGTGGTACATCTTTGGCTTCAACACGACGGATCATGCCTGTACCTAACATAGAGGCAGCTGCTATGCCCCCAGTTGCAATCCCTGCTGACTTGAGGAATTGGCGACGATTAAGACCTAAGCCCGGCTTTTCCGCCTGAACTACTTGGTCTGATTTGCGGGTTAATCGCATCTCTTTCTCCTTTGATTACTGACCACGTAGGGTGGCGTAATAGCTGCGGATATGGTCTGTCTCACGATAGCCATCATCTTTAGCACTTGGGGCAACTTCTGGTGTAGCCGCTGCAGCTTGACCACTGACTGTGGCTACTGCACCTGCCGCACTGCCGAGCGCCAATGCTTTAAGCAGTTGACGACGACCCATGTCGGAAGCTTGCTTCTTCATAGTGTCTCCTTATTACTCGGGGATGATTCCCCACTTTTTTGGTGTCGATACAGGCTTGTCCCTGCATCTATTCCGTTCACCAAAGGCGATTAACTCGCCTTAGGTTGAATCTCTTCGTTTCCAGGACAGTTCACTGGAATTTCCATATCGAGTTGTTCAAACTCATTGGCTTCTGCCGCAAAAAATGCCTTAGCAAGTTGTGCAACCCATACATAGAAAGCTGCACTAGGCGCTCTGCCTAACTCATCACAGAATCTGTCTACCCAGCTCGCTAGATGACGCTGATAGAAGGCCAGTTGGCGATAACTTGGGGCTTCCAGTAGCAGAACACTCATCACTTCACATAGGGCAGCGATATGGTCTTCTGGCTCTTTCACCTCTTCTTGGCGGGCAAAGCCAAGTTGAGCTAAGTCTTGACGCAGTAGCGCCAGCGGTTTATCCATTAGCGAGCCCGCTTGATACCAGCTGCCGTAGGGAAGAATTTCGCCACTCCCCACACCAAGGAAGATGTTGAAATACTCTTCTTCCAGCTGAGCTTGGTCGAATTGGCTCGCTGCACGTTTAAGCGCTTGCCAAGCTTTTGCCATCTTGCACTCGTCGGCTTCATCCAGCTCAAGTTCACTCAAAAACTGCAGCAACTCGGGGCTAGGATGACGACGCAATAGCGCTGCCAACAACTGGTAGATATCGGCTCTTAATTGATCATTTTCTGATACTTGTCTTGCTTCTTGTGTCATAACCAATCTCTTAATCCAGTTGTTTTTCAGGCTGTTCGAGTATGTCCTCAAACAGATCTTTAACACGGCAATCACCACACATTTTCAATCTTTCTATGTTATTGGAAAATGCGCTGTGACCAGCCAAATCAGCCAGCATCTTATGCACCATAGATTGGGTCGCAAAAGGCTTACCGCACTCGATACATTCAAAAGGCTTTTCTTCATGTAGGGTCTGAACTTGTTGACGTTCAGTTTGGTTAAAATTGATTTGAGGTGTCAGGCTAATGATTGTTTCAGGGCAAGCACTGGCACATAGGCCACATTGCACACAATCTTGCTCGACAAAACGTAGGGCTGGTGACTCACCACCATCGGTTAATGCTTGCGTTGGACAGATGGCCACACAAGACATGCATAAGGTACAGCTTTGAGCATTAACACTGACTTTACCGTAGGGAATATTGCTGATCTGCAGCGCCTGTTGAGTCTCTGCAACCTGAGCATTGAGATGATCTAAGGCATAGAAAATATTCGCTCGCTTCACCTCGGGCTCGAATTGTGCCTGAGTCATCACAGGCCAATCTTGGCTTATACTTAGTAAAGGAGTGATATGAGCTAAGTCTTCGGCATTAAGCAATTCAACTCTTTGTGGCTGACCTATCTCTTCAAATACTCTTCTAACTAAAGCCAACTCACCTTCTAACATTTGAGTTAAGGTCGCAGGCGTTACCTCAGTATTGAGCACTAACACTTGGCGTGCTCCCCAAGCTAATGCCGATAACCAATGCTCGATGCTAGCAACGGTAATTTCTTCAAGGGAGACAGGTAATACATCGGCAGGCAGCATATCTGCAATGCTTTGAGCACCGAGAGCGTTATCATGAAATAGGATAACAGGCGCTAAATTAGTCTGACTGCGATATTGAGATATCAGCTTTTTAAGATAGCGACTTAAGGCCTCAGGCGTCGGTAGATCAAAACTCAAAGCGCCTGTAGGGCAAGCATTTGAGCAGCTACCTGCACCATGGCAAAGGTATGGGTCGATTTCAATTTTATTATCTTGGCTAGAAATCGCATCGGCAGGACAGAAGTTAAGACAACGATTACAGCCATCGATACCGTTACGATTATGGGCACAGATATTGGCGTTAACTTTGACGTAACGCGGCTTATCGAATTCACCTACAAGATCGGGAATTTGAGCCAGTGCATCGACCAACTTTTGTTGATCTTGACCGACAAAGAAGTAGCCCGGTGGCAGCATTTCTAAGTTCAAGCAGGGCGATGTGCTCAAATCCAGAATGATATCAAAGTGGGGTTTACGGATTGCCACCAGGCTTAACTCTGCTGCGCCATCTTCATGATCTACGATCACTTGAAATTGGCCCAGAAAACCTTTAATCGAAATTAAAGGACTATAAAAACTTTCTACATCTATGGCTGCTTGCATCACCTTTTCAAGGTGGTCTTGGTCTTGACTAGTAATAGCTTCATTGGCCAACACAGTACAAGAAGCCATACCTGCTAACTTATCAGCCGCTAGTCTGGCAAGGTCTTCAGGCCCTATGACCAGAACATTGCCTTGCGTGGTATAACTCACGGTCGGTGGAATCAGGTTTTGCAAGATCTGGTTATTTGCCATCACTCGCTCTTTTACCTGTCCCAGCTCAACCCGAGAAAGATCATTGGTAAAATTGTTGCTCACTTTGCGTTCCTGAACAGTTAGTTAGTCCATCTGACAACAAGCTGCGGCACTGAGTACTCTAATTTTGCTTGTTGCCCCTTGGTGCAGCACGACATTGCTACCAAGTTCGGGTCATCACGGTGGCACTTATTATCAGCAAGGGGCTTATACTCTTGCGGCATCTATCCCCTCTGTGCCTTACCTATATTCTTGTTCTATCTTTTCTATCTTTTGCTTGGCTATTCGGCTTATGTCGCTCTTCTTAGCCATTGGATTAAACAAGCCTCTCATCTCTTATTTAATCTCTTTAATTCTTTCAGCTAGTTATGCCAACTAAGCTCATTACAACTATCAATTTCAGCCTAATACAGGCAATTCACGTACCAAAAATATGGACTTTAAACACCTTAAAAATGACTCTAAACACCATCTCGAGTCGAACATTAGACCTGCTCTGGTTCATTTTGGGACACCGCCTCAGTCACACTCGCCAAATTGTCCAGAGTGACATCACCAGCATTCTCAGCTAATTTCGGGATCTCATCCGCAGGGGTTTCTAACTCATTCGAAACCGCACCACTTTCAGCGAGCTCCTGTGATTCTTGCTCTTCTTCATCATTAAGAATGTGGCGAAATACCTTTTGAGCTAATTCAGCAGAGACTTGAGGACTGAGCTTAGGCTGATTGCTGTAATCCAAACCATACTCCACTAGACCATCTAGCTCGTTAAAGTGCGGCTGTTTCCATAATGCTCGTAAAGCGTCGGTTTTCGCCTGAGGGTCGACATTATTTCCCATAAATTCGGCAAAGCTACCACCCACCTCAATCTTGTCTGGGTCGGGTAAATCTTCTGAAGTTAAAAGAGGCATTTCTTGCTCTATCGAAGCTTCACCAACTTCTTCATCTTCAACAGGGCTAACCTCAGTTAAAGCTAACTCTTCCTCTTTCGCGAGCTCCTGCTCATTTGCCTCTTCAACTTGCTGGCGTCTCTGGCTCCAGCGAGCAAATAGTCCCAACTTAGCGTCGCTCATTAGTTGGTCCGCCCTACAAATTGGCTACTGCTAGGCCCTTCATCTTTACGACGATTCACATGTTTACGACGTTTAGCAGATATTTCGACTTCGCCATGACGAGTGATATAAGACTCTATCCAACAGGCAATAGCTTCTGGCATAGGAATACTGATCACCGGAGTATCTGCTTCTAAGCAGCCTGCTGCGACATTTTGATCCGCTGATAATAATTTAGGCACCCAGGTTTCATCTTCTAGCTCGTCACACACTAGATAGAGCATGGTGTTCTCCATATCTAAATTAATGCGATAACTGCCACGCTCATCTTTATGCAGCTCTAACAGAACCAAGCTGGCGCCTTCTGGGGCCTGATGGGTTGCAGGAAGTAGTTGATCTAGCTCCCAATCGACAGCTGTCCAACGCCCAACCTGTTTCTCAATACGCTTTAACGACGCGTACATGGGCCATTGACTTTCACTATGTTGCATCTTGCCTCCAAGCAAGCTGATATAAAGCGTGTATTAACGACTTTACTCAGGTGACGGCTACTCATATCCCTTAACAGCAAATTTAATGCCAACCGAGTTTTAGCAAATAATTTTGAACTAGATCATCAAATCAAGCTTAAGACTAGGACATTTTGTCCGAGTCGCAACCAAGAATAGGACAGATAAGCCGAACCAAGATCACAAAATTGGGATAGATCACGCATTTAAGTGACCAAAGCACCTTAGGGAACAAAACTTGCTATGCTGAATACCGCCCTTATCGACAGAATTACTGAGCCAATGACATTAGATAAAAACAAAATCAGCCTGATAAAGACTAAAACCCAAGTGCCATTGACCATAGGTGTGACAGCGGTCAATGAGCTTGGTGAAGTGATAGAGAAGTCTATCGCCTGTGAACGGCCATTGACCCTTTATTTGAATTGGCGTCCCATAGTAACTTTGATGACACTGGGCGCACGAGCAGAGTCACTGGCTCTAGGTTACCTAAAAAATCAAGGCTTTATCAGCGACGTAGACAAGCTTGAGTCAGTCATTGTCGACTGGGAAGTTAACTCGGCCGCCATTGTTACCCAAGAAACCATCGAAGATTTAGACTCCCAACTTGCTGAGAAGACAGTGACGACAGGTTGTGGGCAAGGCACTGTTTTTGGTGGTTTTATGCAAGGGCTAGATGATATCAAGTTGGCTTCACCAAGTTTAAAGCAAAGCACTTTATATGCTCTTTTGAAAAACATTAGTGCCTATAACGAGACTTATAAAAATGCAGGCGCCGTTCATGGCTGCGGGCTCTGTGAACAAGAGCAGATACTCTCTTTTGTTGAAGATGTTGGCAGGCATAATGCCGTCGATACCCTAGCAGGAGAAATGTGGTTAGATCAAAGCTCTGGCCACAATAAAATCTTCTATACCACAGGTCGCCTCACCTCAGAAATGGTGATTAAAGTGGCCAAGATGGGGATACCTGTGCTGTTGTCACGCAGTGGTGTCACACAAATGGGTTTAGAGCTCGCACAAAAGCTAGGCATCACTATTATAGCTAGAGCAAAAGGACGCCACTTTTTAGTCTATCACGGCGCTGAGAACCTAGAATTTGATGTGCCAGCAAAAACTGCAATTAGACCAGCACAACAATAGAGAGACAAAATGACCCAAGCGAGTGACATCGTCTACTTCAGCGCTAAACAAGTCGCTGAGTATTTAGATCTCAATGAAAAGAAGGTCTATGCCCTAGCCAACGATAGAGTGTTACCTGCGACTAAGGTTACAGGTAAATGGCTATTTCCAAAGATTCTAATCGATAGATGGATAATGGATTCATGCCATAGCGGCATTTTGTCCGATAGATTATTGATCACAGGCAGTGATGACCCGCTACTCTCTATGCTTGTGGCAAGGCTTATGTCTCAAGTAGGAAGTCAGGAGCTAATTAGCTATAGCGCCACAGGCTCTAGGCTGGGTCTTGAACTGCTCTCTAAAGGTTACGCCGATATCTGTACTGTCCACTGGGGCAATATTGAAGAGCGTAATACTCGCCACCCAGCACTGATCAAAGGTTATAACAACCATCAACAATGGATTCTGGTCCATGGCTACTCACGCCAACAGGGGCTCATCGTCAGACCTGACATGCTAAGCCGCTGCCAAGAAGAGGATAAGCTACCTTTGCTTCCTTGGCGCTGGGTACAACGTCAACCTGGTGCAGGCAGCCAACAGCAACTTGAGCATTGGCTTACTAAGCAAACCTGCCAGCTTGAACAGTTAAACACAGTAGTCACTGCCTATAGTGAACGTGAGCTCGCGGGTTACATCTCCCGCGGTGATGCAGATATCGGCTTTGGCTGCCTATCTGTCGCTAAAGAAAGTGGCTTAGGCTTTGTCCCTCTAACAACAGAGTCCTTTGACTTTGTCATGCCACAAAGCATCTATTTTCGACGTCAGGTTCAAGCGTTATTTAAGCTACTCAGTAGTACCCAGTGCCAAGAAATGGCTAACATGTTAGGTGGCTATAACCTAGAGTCCTGCGGACAGCTTGTTTGGAGTCCAAACTAACGCCCATAAACCGCTGGATTAATTACGATACTTTTGCCATAGCTCTCTTTGTTGCTCATTTAAGTAGCTCCAAGCGAGTACTCGAGTCTTCTTATTCCCTTGGGCCATTTCTATTACTTTGACTTGCTCAGCCTTAACTTGCTTTAACCAGTTGAGGCAAGGCTTAAGGTTTTCTTTCTTAGAAATTAGGCTAGTAAACCACAAGCATTGATGGGCAAAATCTTTACTCTCGACTATCATGGTTTGTAAAAACCGCTTTTCTCCACCATCACACCAAAGTTCGGCTTTCTGGCCACCAAAGTTAAGCTTGGTGGTCACGCTTTGCAGCTGTTTACCTGAACGCTTAGCTTGATTGGCAGCAAGGTTCGTTACCTTTTTTTGATTACCTTGCAAAGCTTCCGCTAAAGAAGCATGAAAAGGGGGGTTACACATGGTTAAGTCAAAGCTTTCACCCTTTGAAATAATACCTGTGAAGATGTGTTTAGCCAGTCCTTGCTGCCTGAGTTCAATTAACTGCTGCTGTTTAGGATTGTGAGAAAGTACCTTAGCAAGGTTAGCAAGAGAATCAGGGTCGATATCACTGGCAACAAACTGCCAACCATATTCACTACTGCCCAATAGAGGATATATGCCGTTAGCGCCTGTACCTATATCTAACACTCGTACTTTGGCTCCCTTTGGCACTTTACCAGTATTACTTGCTAATAGATCTGCAAGATAGTGTAAGTAGTCGACTCTACCTGGCACTGGTGGGCAAAGAAAGCCTTGGGGAATATCCCAATCCACAATCTGATAGTCATGGCTAAGCAGCGCGGCATTTAGCAATTTGACCGCCTGTGGGTCTGCAAAATCGATCGATAAATTACCATAGGCATTTTTAGATACTAGCGGTTTAAGTTTAGGGCAGTTCGCTGTCAGTATTGGAAAGTCATACCCTGCTTTGTGACGGTTTCTTGGATGCAATCCCTTACCCTTTTGAGCCGTTTTTTGCCCGCTCGGCTTATTCTGCTTTGCCCTATTCGCATTTGGTTTATCTATATGACGAGAGCTATGTTTCGACTTAGAAGAGGTAACGGATGGTTTTTTCATTTGACTCACAGCAAAGCCAAGGCACTTTAGCGTCACCTTGGCTTATAAAGAAAATTAATCGTAAAGGTATTTGGTAAATAGCAGATTAACAACAAAGGGTTTGCCCGTTTCTCTTTCTAATAAACGATTTAGGGTATCGTAGACTTCACGACGGATCTCTTCACGTCCGGTGAGTGACTTGACCTTCTCTTCGGTTTGATTTCCTAAGATTTCTACAATCGCCGCCCTTAATAACGGGTCATGATGTTCCAATTTCAGCAGCTCATCGGGGTCTTTAACCATTAATTCGACACTTAAACGCACAAAGCCGAGCTTCTTACGATTAGAGATATAGTTAGTGACTATATCTGGCTCAAAACCATAATAGGCGTATTCCTCTAGTTGCTCTTCATCTTCAGCGTACACATTGGTCATTGACGCCATTACAATAAAAAGCATCGCGACTAGTTTTTTAATCATAATACTCACCCTTAGTAGTCGTTTGGCTTCACCCTAGATAACCAAGATGCTATCTGGTAGACCCGCAAACATGCTAAACTGCCTTCGTTTATCTGTATTGTACCGAGTAATCGATGAATCTGACCAGCTTAAGCTTTCCTTATGGTGAATCAATTTCATGGTTTTCACCAGACAAAATTCCACAACTGCCAGCTTCACCACTAAAAGAGTGGCTACTGGCTAATGGTAGTCTAACAAAAAGACTTAAGGGCTGCGGCGAACGATTTGAAGTAAAGGTACTTGGAGAAGACTTACTTGCTCCTTTAGAGGGGGAGTACCCTGAGCAGGAACAAGTCTGGGTCAGAGAAGTCTTACTGTGTGTAGACGGCGTACCTTGGGTTTTTGCCAGAACACTGATCCCTTCCAGCCTTTTCAGCTATAAAAAGAAAGAATTTATTAACCTAGGAACCAGGTCATTAGGTGAGCTGCTCTATAGCAATAACGAGTTCCAACAAGGAAAGATTGAATTGGCTCAATTCAGCCAGCACACCCGCTTAATGCAACTTGCGAAAGAACTCGACCAAGGCACTAAAGAGTCATTATGGGGCCGTCGACGTCAGTTCAGATTTCAAAATCAACAAATGCTCGTTATTGAAAGCTTTTTACCTCAGGCTCAACAGCATATCGCTCAATTATCTCTCACCCCTCATTAAAAAACGCCTCATAATGAGGCGTTTTTTGACAAAGAGGTAGATCATTCTAATCTAACATCTTCTTCTGATACCTAGCCCAGCTAAGATCAACATGGTTAGCCAACCAACACTACCACCACCGGATCCACCTGAGTCACCACTCGGTGGTGTTGTGGGCGTTGTTGGAGTAGTCGGCGCCGTCACAGTAACTGTCTGCGAGATAGTTGAACGATTGTTTTGGGTATCAGTCGCAACCATTGCCACAGTATAGGTTCCTGCTTGAGCATAGGTATGTGATGGCGAAGCAAGTGAACTTGAGTTACCGTCGCCAAAGTTCCAACTATAGGTAAACTGCCCCGAGCCACCACTTGTTGTATTAGTAAAGCTCACAGTTAATCCATCAGTTGCCACTGTAAAGCCACCATTCACAGGTAAAACCACCGACACCTGTGTACTTGCAGACGCTTGAGCACCAGCACCATCTGTCACTGTTAGATTAACAGTATAAGTGCCTGCTGCTTGATAGGTATGGACTGGAGCAGCGTCAGCGCTCGTCTGCCCATCACCAAAGCTCCAAGCATAGGTGTAACTCGCATCACCACCAGTCGTATTTGCACTAAAGGTTACGCGATTTAACTCGACACTTGCACTAATCGTCGTTGCCAGAGGATCAGGCTGAGGCTCTGGCGGATTATCACCAGAAGCACGGTTGATACGTATTGTGGCACTTGTCGCATCAGGTGCTAACTCCACCACTTCCATAGTGATACCTAACTTAGGCAGTATCATACCGGCTTGTGGCTTCTCTGGCGCGCTATAGTCCAAGCTATCATCAAACTTAGCTATTGCAGCCAAATTCGTATCATTAGGATAAGCACTTTGGCCATTTAAGCTGAATGCTGCGTCTCTAATTTGAACACTTGTACCGCTAGTTCCGATAAGGTTTTGGTCTGCATCAATCACCCCTATCAAGTTCTTACCAGGATGCTCTGACACATTATTATCGGAATTATTGAAATCTTCCATCCAAATTAGTACGCCTGGATCATAGCCACGCCCCCCAAGTCCAGCATCTATACCTTGATGGTTTCTCAACTGAACAATATAACGGCGTTTTTCTCCCGGGCGCGTGCTATCGGTTCTAATGTAGCCATTCAACGCCGCCTTGTCAGCGGTTTCCGCATCATCGCTATAAATCACCTCGCTAGCCTGCAACAATTGGATCTGATCAATTGCAATACCATAACCACCAGCATATTGATCCGTTACATAATTAATCGCGACGGAAACTGTGCGGCCTTTATAGGCGCTTAGATCATACTCTAAGTCTACCCAGCTATTTTCGCCTTCAGCTCCAGGAATAGTAGAAGATTTACCAGTAATAATGTTACGAGCATTATTTACACGATTACTTAATTTAGTATGATTACCAGCAAGAGCAACGCCCTCTACCAACAGCTGCATATAATCGTAATCAACTTCAATATCCCAATGTGCTTTCATTTTCAGAATTAACACATCAGCCTCAGGCAACACTAAATCAAAGGACATAGCATGATTGAGCAAATTCCCTTGACCTGAATAATACTGATATTTGCCTTGATAAGGTTGTTTAAATGCCAACGAAGCTGAAGGCAATGGCACAGATAGCTGGTTCACCCCGCTGTGATCTACCGCAGCCTTTAAGACAAAGTCAGTGGCATTGTTAGTGACATCTTCTAATTTGACTTCCTGTTCGCTAATCCAATTTCCTTTATATTTATTTTGCAAATAAGAAGCGGCATAAGGACTAAATCCACTAGGCTGCGAACCAGGAATTCGGCCAACCCAGCTTCCTCCAGACATTAACGACCAATTCCCCACAGGGGAACCATCCCCTTTCTCAGGACCTGTGTCATATTCATCGGGCAAACCTAAATCATGACCAAATTCATGTACGCAGACACCTGCCGCCGCATCAATTGGCTGAACCGTGTAGCCAAATACTTTCTTCCCCGAACCAGGAATGGTGTAACCATTGGTATTTTGATCAACAAAATATCTATGGGACCAGATAGCATCGGCACCGTTATTCCCTAGCACGCCACCACCGGCTTCTTCACCGATACTTGAATGGAACAACATAACATGGTCTATGATGCCATCAGGCTCATTCAAATTACCATTATTGTTAAGATCATAAGGATCTTCGACATCATAACTAGCCAGTTCTTCCGCCGACATATCGGCAACGGCTTGAGTCACAGCTTCTTTAACTAATTCAGGTACAGCTTTGTCACTATCATTACTCTCTGGGTCATTTCCACCATAATAGGCCGCATTATTTGCAGCTCTATACCAGCCCTTCACATCACCTTCAAAGAAAAAAGTTTGGCCCGATGCTTCTTGGAAATATTGATACCCGGATATTAAATTCTGTCCTTGGGGGCCAGCAAAGCCAGTTTTAGAAAAGAGCAGGTCTTTATAGTGCGCAACATTATAATCATCGTAATACATGCCAGTATCATTCGCAGTAAGACGATTATTGTTGTAGGGCAGATCAGGAAAATCGATAAGAACACCTAAAACCTTAACTGTTTTGGTTACTTCTGCATCACTCGCTTTAGCGCTTACTCGTTGCAATAAGCTCTTATTATCTAATTTGGCAAGCCTAGCTTTCTCAGCTTGAACTTCTAATAGTGCAGGTTTAGCCTTAGCGGTGCCCACTTTGCTAAGGTAACCTTTTAATGCAGCTCGCTTTTCTGCTTCTGTTGCATCCTTGGCTAACTCACCTCGCTTCACCATCCAGTAAAGGATCTGTTGCTCATTAACAACACCGGCATCACCTGGCGCGTGGCTATGGGATTCAGCCAATACATTTGCGCTTGCAAGTGCGACACATAAACCGAATCCCACTCCGAGAGTATTTTTTATCACTCTATCCATATCAACTTCCTTTACGACAAGCATCATAGGCTTTACGCCTTTTACTTATATATTCTGCAACCTTGGCTTTCGCTTGCTCTTCATCCATATCACTAGTGATGATCCCCCTCGCTCGTAAGCTGGCTTCAAGTTTTGTTGTATCTTGAATCGGAGGCATGGCATGGCAAGGTTGAGGCTTAATCAACTTCGTTGGGGGGGAGGCTTCTGTATCTGCTTCAGTATATGTAGCACTACAAGCCGATAAAACAAACGTCAATAACAATAAAATGAGGGAACTTAATCGACTCAACACCCACCTCCATTCACAAATTGAAAACATAAGGCTAACCTTTGGTTAGACCAATTTCTAACAAAGAAGTTCTAAACTTGCGCTAGGTTCAGCTAAGGTTCAGTAAAAGAATAAAAAACCATCAAGAATATGATGGTTATTGGTAGAAAAGGTCAGCTTTAGGCCAAGTTTACATTCATAACTCAACCTTGGTACGTGGCAATTATCCAATTTGAGCCATATAGCTGGTAATGCCATCGAGTAACATCTGTACTGAAATCATCACCAGCACCATACCCATTAATCGTTCTACAGCAGTCAATCCCTTTTCACCAAGTAAACGACTAAAGAGTTTATAGAACATTAGAATAATGGAGCTCAACGACCAAGCTATTATCAAAGCTATGGTCCAGTCCATCATACGAGTTCCATCAGTATGAGCTAACAAAATCAGCGCCGCCAAAATAGATGGCCCAGCCATTAAGGGAACCGCTAAAGGTACAATGAAAGGTTCTTCACCTGCGGCCAAGCCAACGACACCACCTGGCTGAGGAAAAATCATTCTAATAGCAATCAGAAACAGAATAATGCCCCCAGCGATACTGACAGACTCAGATCTTAAGCTCAATACGTTGAGCATTGCCTCGCCCGTATAAAGAAATAACAGCATAATAATGAGCGAGATAATCAGCTCTCTGATTAAAACTTTACGGCGCTTTTTGGCATCAATGTGACGCAAAATTGAGGCAAAAACAGGTAAGTTGCCCAGTGGATCCATAATGAGGAACAACATGAGCGCTGCAGACAATATATCCATTGAGGGAGTGCTTCAGAAATAGTGAACAATATGCTCATATTGTATCGTCTTTTCGTGAAGCAAGAGAGAGATTTACTGCGATTTCGACTAAAACGGGATCTTTATCACCTAGCAAAGAAAGAAAAACAAGCATTTATCTGTGTAAATTTTCACGCTGGAACTGCTCATTTCTATATCAGCTGATATACTGTCTTTCTTTATCTGCGACACTCTGCTCTGGAATTCATGCTTTATCTTATTGCTAGCTGTATTGCACTATTACTAGGCCCAGTTTTTTATCGCTATTTTTCTTCAGGTAGCGGCCTTCATAAAGGATTGGATGGTTTTATCTTTGTATCCCTTGGCGGCTTAGTTCTTATCCATATTCTTCCAGAACTGCTACAACATGGCGGACTGACAGCCATTTTATTTGTCATTTTAGGCCTTTGGGGACCGACTGCCAGCGAAAAGCTATTTCACCAGTATAGTGAAGTCACCCATAACCTAACACTAGGGTTAGGAGTCACAGGTTTACTACTTCACACCCTAACCGATGGCGGCGCTATGGTGCTTGCACAACAAGAAGGCAATTCTAGCCTGCTGGCATTAGGGATCATTCTGCATCGACTACCCGTAGGGGTCGCTATCTGGTGGCTACTAAAGCCCCAAGTGGGTACCCGGTGGGCCAGCATAGTATTAACAGGCATGATCATACTCACAAGCATAGGCTATTTTGCAGGAGATCAACTCGTAAACCAATTGAGCTTAGATAACACTGTCTATTTACAAGCTTTTGTCACGGGTTCAATTCTTCATGTTGTTTTACATCAACCCCATGTTGATCATCACCAGGTTAAAGATGACAAGTATGAATATGAGGCTGGGGTAGGTAGTCTGTTAGGTTTAGGGCTGCTCTTTATACTGCTGTTAATGGACTCTGGCGGCCACGATCATGCCCACCATCATGAGCCAGGCAGCGAACAACTGATCCATTGGATGCTCACCATAGCACCAGCTTTATTACTGAGTTATTTGCTAGCATGTGCTCGATTCAAATTTGGCTTATCTCCTAATGTAAAAAATCTAAAATCACTCTGGGTACAAAGGTTGCTTGGCCCTGAAGCTCTGGTTATCAGTTTTATTCTATTAGGCCCTAGTTATGCTCTGCTGCAATTAGTTTTTGCTTTGCTTATGGGCGGTTACTTTATTTTCTGTAACATCGAACCTGTCGATCCGCACAAAGACTTACCCAATTCACCATGGCAATTTGGCTTAGCTCACTTAGTCGATCGAAGCGCTCCCTGGATATTACTAAGCTTAATTCTAGCTAGTCTTATCGGTCATCCATCTATGCCACTATCTAACCCTTGGGCCCAAGTGGTCGTGCTGCTATTCGTATTTTTACCTATGCGTTTTTGTAATCTAGGGGCAAGCGTATTGGCGTTATCTTTAGCCTTTAGTGGATGGTCGCCAATTGCGGTATTACTACCTCTCGTTGCTGCACCTTGGTTTAACTTAGCACAATGTAAAATGATGAGCTGGAAACAAAAAGGGCTATTAGTTGGACTGTTATTTATACTGCTTACCTTAGCCTCTCAACTACTAGGAGCTTGGGAGAGTTTGCTACACCTGCCATACACCTTACAGGTAATTTGTCTTACAATTATTACGTTACTGTTCGCTGCAAGCTTACTCAGATTAGGGCCCAGAAAATTCCTAAGCAGACTATTTGTGTTTAAGCTAAATAAACATCATCATTCTCATTAAGGAATATTTTTTCTTAGTTGAAAGGAATTGCTAGCACTGACCAGGCCATAGCTAGCTAACAGCCATTAAGGGGCAAGGAATCGATATGTGTATCTTATTTTTAGCAATAGACACTCATCCTGATTACCCCTTAATTCTCTGTGCTAATCGAGACGAGTTTCACCATAGACCGACTGCCCCAGCACACTTTTGGCCGCCAAGTGAGCAGATACTGGCAGGAAAAGATCTTCAAGCTGGAGGCTCATGGCTAGGCATAAATCGGCAAGGACAAATTGCCGCCTTAACCAATCTAAGAAATGCTACACAATCGAATGATATGAAGAGCCGTGGTGAGCTCGTCATCAAGGCGCTTGAGTCCAATCATGGGGCAAACTTTCTTAACTGGCTGCAAAATCACGCCCACAATTACAACCCTTTTAACCTTGTCTTTACTCACAATGATGGATATTACTGTTTTAATAGTGCAAGCCAAGCACTCGTGCATTTAACCCAGGGTTTCCACAGCGTGAGTAACGGTGCGATGGACGATATATGGCCTAAAATGGCAAAGGGAGAACAAGCCCTAGAAGCCTTGATTACACAACAAAAAACACTGTGTATCGATGAATTAATCGAGCTAATGAAAGATGAGACTCAAGCATCCGATGAACTGTTGCCGGAAACAGGCATCGCCCTAGAATGGGAACGACGTCTTTCGTCCATCTATATTCACCATAATGAGTACGGCACCCGCTCCACCAGCATCATCACCTTGAATAAACTAGGTCAGTATCACTTCACTGAAGTCAGATACGATGGCAAAGGCCGGCAACTCGGCCGCCAAGACTTTAGCCTATAACCTTACTCAGCTAGCTTCTTCGATAAACTAAAAGCACCTCGAATTTGGCCTAACTGGTAACCCATGGCCTTATCATTTGGATAGTGAAGATGAATTTTATCCTGTAGAGCCCCTTCAATCTTAGTGCCATGGCAAGTTAAACACAGCGGCTCGACAAGTTGTGGTTTCATAAAACGATACTCACCATCCACTAGGTTTGAATAGGCTGATAGTTTCACTGTCGAGTCCGACAATAATTGACTCTCATAATCAGATAACACTTGTCGCTCCCAACTATTTGGCACAGCCTCTGAATTACGATTGTTTAAGCTCACTCTGCGCACCTGCCAACCTGTCTGCAAAGATAACGATTGCGCAATTTTTGGGGCCTGCTCAGCGCAAACCTCAACGGCCTGCATCGGTCCTCCTTGCATCATGGCTTGTTTCAACTTAGGTTTCAGCTGACTAGCGAATTGCTTCACGATCGTCTTAGCTTCCTGTTCTAACCTATCTGCACTTGGTTTTGCGATCACACTCGAGCTGACAACTAGACCAGAACTAATAATTAATAGCAATTTGAGCTGTTCTGAGGGTAGTTTTTTCATAGGGGCTCACCAATCCATTAGTTTTTTCTAATCCCACAAGATATTAGAAAAAACTAATGGTAAAGGCAAGTCATAGATTATTGCACTTTAGTCTATTCAGAGGTGTGGTCATGGGTGATGACCCAACTCCCCTGCTTATTTTCAACTAACAAAGTGAACACGCCTTTCGGATTATCTTTGGTGCGGTCTAGCTCCCAACGTCCAACGACCATAGCAGCCTTTTCACTTAATACCTGAATATCATGGATAGTAAAGCGTAACTTACCCAAAGCCTCTGCATCAGGATAATGCTTTTTATACAAGGCTAAAGTGTCATGCCAACCAAACCTAAATCGAGAGTTAGTGACAAAGCGCATTTTTTCATCCTGCCAATAACCTTGCATATAAGCATCAAGATCTCCTCGATTCCACGCCGCTTCCTGTGACTTAATGACATTCGTAATCTGTGTTTGAATCTCACTATTCACTATGGGTTGAACAACAGAGCTCCCATGGGCATCATGATAAAAAGCTAAAGCCATCAAAATGAAGAGTACTTTTTTTATCATAGTCACACTTTCCTTGGATAAATATGCCTTCTCAACTAAGCCAAGAGACAGGTTTTACAATACAATAATCAATAATAAGTAAAACAAATGACAATCACCATGATACAAGCAATTTGCCTTTGGCTACTAAACATCTTTGGTTGGAAAATTAACGGTCAGCTTCCCAATAGCAAGCAATACATTATGATAGTTGGCCCACACACCAGTAATTGGGACTTTGTATTAGGTGTTGTTGCCAGAGGGGCGCTCGCCATCAAGGTTAATTTTCTTGCTAAACATCAACTGTTTCATCCTCTTTGGGGCTGGTTCTTTAAGGCGCTAGGTGGTCACCCAGTTGATAGAAGAAAAAACAATAACCTTGTCGACGCTGTTGCTGATATTTTCCAGCAACATCCTGATTTTAAACTCGCCCTTGCTCCTGAAGGTACCCGTAGCGCTGTTAGGCGCTGGAAAACAGGTTTTTATCATATTGCCGTTAAAGCTCAAGTGCCAATTATTGCCGTGGGGTTTGATTTTGGTAGGCGCCAAGTGGTCATTCGCCAGCCACTTCAAGCGACTGGCGATATCACGCAAGAGATGAACCAGCTGCTGGACTTTTTCCGCTCTGTTGAAGGCCGATTCCCTAAAGTCATCCCTCAATATTCACAGGATTGATTAGTCCATAAAGCCACATTAGTTCAAGCAAGCTGATCTTGGCTTGGCACTAGCTTTTTTCTAGCCACTGACGCATATCGGCGCCGCTTGGCTGCTGATACATGCGCAAATCAAATTCAGGCAATATAGCAAAGATATGATCAAAGATATCCGCCTGAATATCTTCATACTGCACCCAGCGAGTATCTTTTGAAAAGATATAGATCTCTATGCCAACGCCTTGGCTCGTAGGCGCCAACTGACGCACTAATAAGGTCATATTCTGATGGATCTGCTCATGCTGCTTTAGATAAGCCACAAGATAGGCTCTAAAGGTGCCAATATTGGTAAACCAGCGACCATTAAGGGTTAAGTCTTCCTCGGTAAATTGTGCATTCACCAGCTCAAGCTCTGCAGCTTTCTCCTCTAAATAGCCCTGCAATAGTTTGAAACGCTTGAGGCGTTGTAAGTCATCAGGTTTCAAAAATCGTACACTTTGTACATCGAGGGACACTGAACGCTTAATTCGACGTCCACCAGACTCTGACATGCCTCGCCAGTTCTTAAAAGCATCGGATACCAGCGCATAGGCTGGGATCATGGTAATAGTGTTATCCCAGTTTCTCACTTTCACTGTGGTTAAAGAGACTTCCTCTACTACACCATCGGCGCCATATTTAGGCATTTCGATCCAGTCCCCTGGACTCACCATACGGTTAGCTGCCAGCTGAATGCCTGCAACAAAGCCTAAAATGGTGTCTCGGAACACCAACATGATTAAACCTGTTAAGACACCTAAACCACTTAGAAAGTAAAGTGGAGACTGCTCGGCGATAACAGACACCACCAAAATGATGCCGACGATAAATAGGAACAACTTAAACAGTTGCACAAAACTTTTGATGGGTAAGCGGCGACTAATAAGCTTAACATCGGCAATCTCATTAAAGGCATCCAACACCACATAAATGCTAGAGATCATCAACACCACGATGCTGACACTTAAGAGACGATCAACCAAGGAAGCAATAACAGGATGGGTCGTTAAGGCTATGGGTAACAGCAAGTTCAACACTATCACAGGTATCAAGAGCGCAAATTTCTCCAATACCTTATGGCGCATAAACACATCATCCCAAGTCACCTTTGACTTTTGAATGACGATATTCATGGCTTTAACCACGACCCTTCGTACCACGATATAGCTCACTAAAGCGATAACGAGGGAGATCAACACACTCGTAGATAGAGATAACCAGCCAGAGGCTTGGCTTTCTACACCAAAATCCTTGAGCCACACTGCAATCTGACTTCTCAACTCTTGATCCACAATTCACCTCATAGGTATAAATATTTTACGCTGCTAGTTTACCCTGATTTCCAATCAATTGAATAAACTAAATAAATGATGACTTCAAGCGACCACTGTGGTTATCTTAGTCCAGTCGATACGCTTAAGGTAAAATGATTATGTTAAAAACACTAATACGCACTTCAATTATTGGCTGTCTAGCATTGGCTTTTCCTAGCCTAGCCGATGATGTTGCCACAGTAACATTGGAAAATGGCGCCAAAGTTGTTCTCAAGGATGATTTTACTTGGGAGTACGTATTAATTGACCAGGCCCCATCTCAGCCCACTCCAATAGCTGAAAATTCCACTGTGCAAACGCCTCAGGTTCAAGCTCCTCAAGCTGCAGCACCTCAGCCACCAAATACACCTAAGGTAATGACCAGCGCCAACCTTATTCAAGCTGGCCTACTAAGCTCAGCGGCTAAAGATGGTGTAAAGGTCAGCTTTAAAAACGCCAAGTGGCGCGGTGATGAGCTTGGACTAGACTTTGAGCTAAGCAGTAAGAACTCACAGGGTGTAGTCATAGTTGAGGCTCAAGTGACTTTCTATGGTGACAATGGACGTGAAATGGATACCCAAATCATTAAACCTTGGATTGCCAGCTACCGCATTGCGGATACCTATCTGAGAAAAGGTCAAACCCGTCCTAGTCGCACCATCTGGGTTGAAGGCATAGATAAATCCCGCTGGAGCAAGCAGATGCTAAGCATAAGAATCCTAGAAGTAGAGACTCGATAATAAGAACAAAGCTGGCTCAACAATAATAAAGCCCAAACTCATGTTTGGGCTTTTTAACTGTCTTTAATCTTTGCTCACTTAAAGCACCATGGTATCTGGCATTTTAACCGCGATAACCTGACCTTTAGCGCAAACCACTCCTTCTGCCAATAGACTTATATCTATCACCACCTTTTTCGGCTTTACCTCTATGATTTCTCCCCTTAGCTCAAGTTCAGGTCCAAGAGGAGTGGGAGCAAGGTAGTCGACATGGAGCGCGGCAGTGACAAACCTAAGAGCAGGCAAACTTCCTAACGGACGACCTTCAGCTCGATAAGCCGCAGCGCAAGCACTACCAGTGCCGTGGCAATCAATCAGCGATGCTAACAGGCCACCATATACAAAGCCTGGAATTGCAGTATGACGCTCGTCTGGCTGAAACCTTGCCACAGTTTGCTCACCATCCCAGTAACTCTTTAACTGGTGACCACTAGTATTATTTTTACCGCAGCCAAAGCAATGGCTAAGCTCATCGGGGTAGCAATCTTGAAATGCTAGGGAATCCATCTGCCTTTCCTTGTACAAATATAAAAAGGATTTCCAACCTAAATCAGACATCGTCTAAGTACAACACAGACGATAGTCTGATATTAGTGCTCTACCTTTGGTTATCACACTTTAAATTGAGACAGCTGCTTAGCCACCTTGTCACTTATTTGATTAAGGGATTCACACACTTCTACCGTACTCGCCACTTGAGTCGAAGTATGATGAGCCAACTCGCTAACCTGCAGAATCCTTTGGTTTAACTCATCGGTGACCCCAGTCTGTTCCTTAGCAGCATGGGCTATCTGAGTATTCATCTCAGTCACTTTATGCATAGAGCCCGTAATCGAGTCTAGGGCACCACTAGCCGACTGAGCATCTTCTAGCGTGCTATTACTCGCAGCCTGACTCGACTCCATACTCGCTACAGCATCCTTAGTGAGCGCTTGAATTTCATCGATAATATTGCGGATATCGCTAGTACTGGTTTCTGCCTTAGCGGCCAGCGCTCTGACTTCATCAGCCACTACGGCAAAACCACGCCCCTGCTCTCCGGCTCGAGCTGCTTCAATAGCAGCATTGAGCGCCAACAGGTTAGTTTGCTCTGACACAGAGTGAATTACATTCACCACAGAATAGATAGCGGTAGATTTCTGATCTAAGCTGGCTATCACGGCCACTGCTTTTTGTACTTCATCGGCAAGCCTAGCCACCGAATTCAGTGCATTATTGACCACCTGTTTACCGGTATCGGCATGGTTATTCACTTCAACAGCGGCATCTTCTGCACCAATCGCGTTTTGCGCCACATCCTGTGCCGTAACACTCATCTGGTTAATGGCCGTTGCTATCTGCTCGACCTCAGCCTGCTGCTTATGCATCGCTGAGTTACCCTCATTCATTGCACTTAGCGTCTGATGAGAAGCTTGTCCTAACGCAGACATAGACTCAGTGACCTCAACCAACACAGTTTGAATCTTCTCGACAAAGCGATTAAATGCGCCAGCAATTAACGCCATCTCATCATCGCCATTAGCGTCCAGCCTCTGGGTTAAATCTCCCTCGCCATCAGCCACATCTTGCATCAGTTCAACTGTCTGATTAATTGGATGAATGATTAGCCTGACCATTAAGATAACAGCAACTATAGAACCGATTGCCAACACCACAAGTGCCGTCACCAGCATGCCACTTAGCCATGCCAGCTCTTCATTGGCGGCTGCAGCTTGTTTTTGAATTTCGGCGCTGGCTTGGGTAGTGGATTGACTCAAGTTCGCTTGCTGACTTAAAAAGCTATTTAATTCAGATACTCTGGTCGCTTCCTTAGAGATTTCCAAGCTAAATTCATCCATTTTCTTGGCCGACTCAACAATGTTAATCAAAGCTTCTCGACGCAAGCGCTCACTGATATCTCCTATCTCATCGCTGATCTCTTCAAGAATCGCTAGGGCATCTTCATCTGTAACATCCTCAGATAGCTCCTCAATGGTCTCAGTGAGTTCTGTGATAGTGGCATTAATGTCATCCACCTTTTTACTGATCAGTTTGGTTCTCTGATTAGCACGTTTAATGCCGTCGACCACATTGAGCATATCGGCGTTAATCACAGCTAATTGTTCGCTACCCTTAGCCGAGCCTTTGGCAGTTTCTTCAGCGCTTTGAGCACTGATGCCAGCCTTATCAACCATCTCATCAAACTGTGAAGACAGTCCACTCAACGACCAAGAGGCACCAATACTGATACCAATTAGCAGACCACAAAGTAACAGACCACTAGCATATAGCTTTGTTTTTATTAACATAACCCATCCCTGCTGACAAAACCTGCTCACCATTGTGAACAGGTAAACTTAGGTTATTTAGCCGCTTCTTTCTCGTACAGTTTTACTGCAGCATTCATCTGCTTAAGTAAAGGTAAGTTGGAAGAGGCGACTTTAGCTATCTCATCTGGAGTGATATTTTTGGTTTTATAATCGGCACCATGGACAACCAAAGGCATAAACTTAGCCCACAGGCCTGCGACAACATCGAGTTGATCTCTTATGTGCTGTTGCTCAGTTGCAGGTAAGCCCAAGACTTCATCGCCATCCTTAAGCCCTTTTAACGTGCGATCAAACAAAGAATAGGTTTCCAACAAGTTCAGCTTGTTCTGTTCAACCTCATGGCCCAATGCTATCAAGAAGAACTCTTTACTCATCTTTTGAGATAGCATCCTCTGCTTACCTGAAAGGTTCAATGTCGCCGCAAGGCCTGGAGCCGCCTTTAAACCACTCTTTTTGGCTTCTTTTTCATATAAGCCAACGGCTTTATTCATCTGTTTTAACAAGGGAAGGTTTTTACTGGCAATCAGGGATAATTGCTCTGGTGAAACCGATTTCGCCTGAATAATTTCTTGCACTGCTGGATAAAACTCTTGCCAAATTTTCTCGACTTTATCCAGTTGGCGCAGCACGCGCTTACTTTCCGTCGCTGGCAAGCCTAAAGACGCATCACCATTGCGTAACCCCCTTAGGGTTTTATCAAAAAGTGCAGAGGTTTTTTGCAGGTTATCTAGATTAGCAGCGGCATCATGCTTAAGCGCAATAAGAGTGACCTCCTTCGTCATCTTTTGCGATAGCATTCGCTGCTTACCAGACAAGTTCAGCACCACGCCATAGTCGGCAGCAGAAGGCTCCGCATAAGCATGGCTAACATTAAATAGAGAAACAGCTATGAGTAGTAATAACGCAGTAAGGGTATAGGTAAGCTTCATCGATATATCCTTTCAACTAACACTTATAATTGGAATGAACTAAAACTATAGTTCATCTGTTACGAACTCGATTTAAAATTAAATTCAGCAACAACTTATGTATCAATACCTTAATTAACGGTATTAGTACCATTTTCTCCAATTTATCGGCCTTAAAATGCGATCCGACAGACATATTTGAGTTTTTTTTGATCATCATCAAGCGCTAAAATAGTGAATCACCATATAACAAAAAAGAGACCCGAAGGTCTCTTTTCAATCTGTTAGCATCCATCATCGATACTAAAAGCTCACTAACATGCCCTTTGGCAAATAACGATTAAAGCTAGATGTTAATAACAGCTCGGTTGCCTGCTCAATATCAGGGCCAAAGTATCTGTCTTTATCGTAGTAAGCCACACGCTCACGCAGCTCGGTCTTGGCGCTAGCCACCGCCTCACTTGGCTTTAGTGGCGCTCGAAAATCGAGTCCTTGGGCTGCGGCTAACAGCTCAACTGCTAATACACCACGAGTATTTTCTGACATATCTCGCAGACGTCTGGCAGCGAAGGTTGCCATAGAGACATGATCTTCCTGGTTAGCAGAGGTAGGTAAGCTATCTACCGAAGCTGGATGAGCATAGGTCTTGTTCTCAGAAGCCAGAGCTGCCGCAGTAACCTGAGCAATCATAAAGCCTGAATTAACTCCACCATTTTCCACCAAGAAAGGAGGCAACTTAGACAAGCTTGAGTCAATCAGCAGGGCAATACGGCGCTCGGCAATCGAGCCTAACTCAGCAATGGCAATCGCTAGGTTATCAGCCGCCATCGCCACTGGTTCGGCATGGAAGTTACCGCCAGAGATAATGTCGCCATTATCGATAAACACCAGCGGATTATCGGTCACACCATTCGCTTCAACCTCTAACACTTCAGCAGCGTGTCTTATTTGCGTCAAACACGCACCTAGCACCTGCGGCTGACAGCGCAATGAGTATGGGTCTTGCACCTTTTCACAATCGGCATGACTTAAGCTGATTTCAGACTCATCACCTAGTAGGTGACGGAAAATCGCTGCCGAGTCGATCTGGCCTTTCTGACCACGCACTTGATGAATACGCGGATCAAATGGACTACGGCTGCCCATGGCCGCTTCAACACTCATGGCACCTATCACACTGCTGGCAGCAAATAGATCTTCGGCATTAAATAAGCCTTCGAGTGCCAATGCCGTTGATGCTTGAGTACCGTTAAGCAGTGCTAAGCCTTCTTTCGCCGCTAGCTCCATTGGCTCAAGACCCGCGATCTTCAAGCCCTCTTTTGCCGATAGAATCTGGCCTTTATAACTCATCTCACCTTCGCCCAGCAGCGGCAAACACATATGAGATAGGGGCGCCAAATCACCCGATGCACCCACTGAGCCTTTTTCTGGCACACAAGGATAGACTCCGGCATTCACTAGCTTGATAAGAAAGTTGATCACCTCAAGGCGAATACCTGAAAAACCACGGCTCAAAGAGTTGATCTTCAACACCATCATCAAGCGCACTGTGGCATCTTGCATATATTGGCCAGTACCCGCAGCGTGAGATAACACAATAGAGCGTTGTAGCAGCTGTAGGTCATTGGGCGCAATCTTGGTATTGGCCAACAGACCAAACCCGGTATTGATGCCATAAACGGTACGACCTTCATCTAGCACCTGCTGCACCATGGCCGCGCTACGATCAATATCCGCAATCGCACTAGAGTCTAACTCAAGAGTAACACCACGACGGCTAATCTCTCTAAGCTGAGACAAGGTCAAACTGCCCGGCTTAAGGACTATTTTTTGAGTAGCAGCCATGATTAGTCCTCCAGCATAGGCAGGTCTAGGCCTTGCTCTTTGGCACATTTTTTAGCGATATCATAACCCGCATCGGCGTGACGCATCACACCCGTTGCTGGGTCATTCCACAGCACACGGCCAACACGAGTCGCAGCCTCATCGGTACCATCACACACAATAACGATACCTGAGTGCTGACTAAAGCCCATGCCAACACCACCACCATGGTGAAGCGATACCCAAGTCGCGCCGCTAGCAGTGTTAAGTAGCGCATTTAGAAGCGGCCAATCTGATACCGCATCTGAGCCATCCATCATAGACTCAGTCTCACGGTTAGGACTGGCAACAGAGCCTGAATCTAGATGATCACGGCCAATCACCACAGGTGCTTTTAGCTCACCATTTTTTACCATCTCGTTAAAGGCAAGTGCCAAGCGAGCTCTATCTTTTAATCCCACCCAACAAATACGAGCAGGTAGACCTTGGAATGCAATACGCTCTTTGGCCATATCCAGCCAGTTATGTAGCTGAGGGTTGTCTGGGATCAGCTCTTTCACCTTCTGATCTGTCTTATAGATATCTTCAGGGTCGCCAGAAAGTGCAGCCCAGCGGAATGGGCCTATGCCCTCACAGAAAAGTGGACGAATATAGGCAGGGACGAAACCTGGGAAATCAAAGGCGTTTTCAACCCCTTCCTCAAAGGCCATCTGACGAATATTGTTACCATAATCTAAGGTGGCAGCGCCTCTTTCCTGTAGCGTCAACATAGCTTGAACTTGTACCGCCATAGAAGCTTTCGCCGCTTTCACCACTGCAGCCTCATCTTGCTGACGCATACTAGCAGCATGCTCTAGAGTCCAGCCTTGAGGTAAGTATCCATTGAGGGGATCATGGGCTGAGGTTTGATCTGTCACCACATCCGGAGTGATACCACGTTCAACCAACTCGGCAAAAATATCCGCAGCATTTGCAAGCAAGCCGATAGAAACAGGTTTACCGCTCGCCTTAGCCTCTTCCATCATTTGCAGTGCTTCATCTAGACTCTTGGCCTTCTTATCCACATAACGGGTACGCAGACGGAAATCGATACGGGTCTCATCCACCTCACAAACCAACACAGAGAAACCAGCCATAGTACCAGCAAGCGACTGAGCACCGCCCATGCCACCTAAGCCACCGGTGAGAATCCACTTACCATCGGCTACACCATCAAAGTGCTTACGTGCCACGGCAGCAAAGGTCTCGTAGGTCCCTTGCACTATGCCTTGAGTACCAATGTAGATCCAAGAACCCGCTGTCATCTGACCGTACATGGCCAAACCTTGCTTATCTAGCTCGTTAAAGTGTTCCCAGTTTGCCCAATGAGGCACTAGGTTTGAGTTAGCAATCAATACTCTTGGTGCATTTTCATGGGTTCTAAATACGCCAACAGGCTTACCAGACTGCACAAGTAGGGTTTCATCATCCTCAAGGCGCTGCAATGTCTCTATGATTTTGTCGTAGCATTGCCAATCTCTTGCTGCACGGCCGATACCGCCATAAACCACAAGATCTTCTGGACGCTCGGCAACATCTGGGTGCAGGTTATTCATCAACATACGCATAGGCGCTTCGGTTAACCAGCTCTTACAGCTTAATTCGCTACCGTGTGGCGCTATGATACGGCGACTAGGATCGTGTCTCTTATCCATAAATATTACCTCATTGATTAATTGGCCTTTGCGGCTCTCTAATTTGTTTTGTTATGAATGCTGACCATTTAGGCCCGCATATCACCAATTTAAAATGTCAGGTGTCCTCCCAGACGGAATCGACTACCTGGGTGGGTCAATCTGGCAAAACTCACCACACCTTGGCTTGACCAGGTGCGGCGTGAAATTTGTAAGCAGGGTTCTGCACTACCAAGCTGAAGATGATGCTGCACCTCGGGAGTTGCCACTATAGCTTCAATGGTGTGCTGAGCTTGGGTGAGCGGCGCTGCCTGAGACAGATATTCATGGGGCGTACGAATTTGAAAGTCTTGATTCAAATAATCAGGCACTAATGCGGGATTAACGAAACGCTCCTCGATTTGCAGCGGTACATCCTGCTCAAAATGCACTAGCACAGAGTGAAACACTCGGCTTTCTTGCTCTAATCCAAGCGCAATAGCGGTTGGGGCGTCGGCGGTGATTTCCTGCAACACTAACTGCTCAACTCTATGTTCATGTCCACGCATCGCAATCTCATCGGCAATATTACGAATCGCCATCATAGAAGATTGAGACTTTAATTCAGCCACAAAGGTACCTAGCCCTTGAGTGCGAGCTAATACGCCGGCATCAGTCAGTTCGGTTAAAGCTCTTCTTGCCGTCATTCTGCTGCAACTAAATTCGGCCGCCAGCTGATTTTCAGAAGGCAAACGCGAGTGGGGCTGCCAAGCTCCTGTCTCTATTTGATTACGAATATATTGCTTAATTTGGGCAAATTTGGGCGTCACTGGCTAACCTACTCTATTGTGATTTGATTAAAAACACGGCTATAATCCTAGCTTGTATATACAAGTAAATACAAGCTAGTTTGCAAAATAAGTTTAATAAGATGTAACAACGGAGTATCGAGTATGTCATGGGATCAGGTTTGGATAGATGTCAATATTGCCACTATGGATCCAAGTATTTCAGGGGATTATGGCGCTATCACCCAAGGGGCTATCGCGGTCAAAGACGGTAAGATTGCTTGGATAGGTAAGCAAGCAGATCTCCCTGAATTCGACGTACTCTCCACTCCGGTTTATCGAGGTAAGGGCGGCTGGATTACTCCAGGCCTTATCGATGCCCATACCCATCTTGTGTTTGCTGGCAGCCGCGCCAATGAGTTTGAATTAAGATTAAAGGGCGCTAGCTATGAAGAGATAGCCAAAGCTGGCGGCGGCATTATCTCTACGGTCAAAGCATGTCGAGAAGCCAGTGAAGCAGAGTTATTTGAGCTCGCAAAAGATAGACTCAATGCCCTTGCTCGAGAAGGAGTGACAACCGTTGAGATCAAATCTGGCTATGGGCTGGACACTGAAACCGAGCTTAAGTTACTGCGAGTGGCACGAGAACTAGATAAACACCACCACGTCTCCGTACAAACCACTTTTCTTGGTGCCCACGCATTTCCACCTGAATATAAAGACGAACAGGATGACTATGTCAGCCTAATTGTCGATGAGATGCTTCCCGCTGTCATTGAAGAAAACTTAGCCGATGCCGTGGATGTATTTTGTGAAAATATCGCCTTTGACCTAAGCCAAACCGAAAAAGTACTACAAGCAGCCAAAAATGCAGGTCTGATGATAAAGCTCCATGCTGAACAGCTATCGAACATGGGCGGTAGCGCCCTTGCAGCAAAGTTAGGTGCAAAATCGGTCGATCATATCGAATACCTAGATGAAGCAGGAGTTAAAGCGCTCAGTCAAAGTGGCACCTGCGCCACCCTGCTACCCGGTGCATTTTACTTTTTGCGAGAAACCCAACTGCCACCGATAGACCTGTTAAGGCAATACCAAGTGCCTATGGTGGTTGCGAGTGATTACAATCCAGGTTCATCGCCTCTGTGCTCAAGCCTGCTCATGCTCAACATGGCCTGCACCCTAATGCGACTCACACCAGAAGAAGCCCTAAGAGGGATGACAGCCAATGCCGCAAAAGCCCTAGGCCTAGAGAAAAAAGTCGGAATATTAGCACCAAATATGCAAGCCGATTTCTGCCTGTGGAATATAGATACACCAGCAGCACTTGCCTATAGCTATGGCCTCAATCCTTGTAAAGAAGTAGTCAAAGCCGGAGTCGTTGTGGCAAATATTTAACAAATCAGCAGCTAAAGACTAGTCAAAACCCATAATTCAGCTTAGGATCACCTTAATAAATCATCATGGCGCAAGCGACTAACTCGCTTGCTGTCCAGTACATTGGAGAATCCGCAAATTATGGGTATCAGAGCCATAGTCGTAGACACAGCCGGCACCACAACGGATCTTAACTTTATTCAAGACGTACTTTTTCCCTATTCGGCAAAGGTACTGCCTGAATTCTTGCAGCAAAACCAAGACAATATCTTAGTCGACAACTGCATCAGTGATGTACGAGATATCGCGCTAGAGCCAGATGCAAGTCTAGAAAGAGTCACCGAAATTCTACAGCAATGGGTAGCTGAAGATCGTAAAGCCACACCACTGAAAACCCTGCAGGGTCTTATTTGGAAGCAAGGCTATGCCAATGGCGAATTTAAAGGTCATATTTACCCTGACTTTATTGAAGCGATCAAACGCTTCCATGGGCAAAATCTGCGTATCTACAGCTTCTCTTCTGGCTCAGTAGATGCACAAAAACTGCTTTTTGGTCATAGCGATGGCGGCGACTTAACCGACCTGTTTAACGGCCATTTTGATACCCGAACCGGTAACAAATTAGATAAACAGGCCTATAGCAATATTCTCAACACTGTGAGCCTAACGCCAAGACAGATTCTATTTGTTTCAGACGTAGTTGAAGAGCTAAAGGCAGCTGAAGCCGCAGGCATGATGACTTGCCAAATGGTACGTGACGAAAATCAACGCACAGGTGATTTCAAACAGGTCAGCAGCTTCGATGAGCTTATCATTGACTAGGTTTCAACTTTCGAGTTCCCAATAAAAAAGAAGGCTTAAGCCTTCTTTTTTATTACCAAATGTAGCTGTAACTGATACTAAATACATCGGCACCATCATTAATATCGGCTAAGTCGGCATTTGAATAATGCACGGCAGATAGCGCTATTTCATTGTGCTTGTCTATCGCCAATCCCAAGGCAATCTTATCTTCAAACATCCACCGAGAACCTAGATGTCTATCAGTCCAGATTTCACCATTAACATAAGTAGCCCCAACCCCACCTTCAACAAACCAGTGTAGCCCAAACCCATTCCACTGATAACGGAGCATAGGAGTTATTGATATACCATGCTTGTCACTTAGCAGTGCATCTTGCCAATTGAGGTAGGCCAATTCCATATGTAGTCGAATATCATAATCGTCCAACCACGCTCGCCCCCACTCTAGCGGTGTAACATAGGCGAAGCGATATGCCCTATTATCCTTATAACCTTCCCATTTCGGGGATGACTGGCCCACCGCCAACTGTATCGCCCCAGCGGACACACCATGACTCAATCCCAACATGAAAACCAATAACAAGACTCGCCACATAATCTTTTCCGCCAATTTCTTATTCTCGGAGTATAGTCAAAAGTTGAATAAAACTTGCTCAATTCAAATCAAGACTGCTAAGCTGGAGCACCGAATGTAAACGAGTGTTTGAAAATGGAGAAATTTCTAAAGCAATACCCTATACACACCCAAATACAGGTGCCATGGGGAGATATGGATGCACTGCAACACGTTAACAATGTGGCTTACTTTCGCTATTTTGAAACCGCACGCATCGATTTCTTCGCCCAACTCGGCCTATTGGAGCAAGCCCAAGCCTCAGGCATAGGCCCTGTTATCAGTGAAAACCAAGCAAAATATATTAAGCCTGTGGTGTTTCCAGATACTTTATCCATAGGAATTAAGATCAGTAATATCGAAAAAGACAGATTCATCATGCACTACCAAGCTTTTAGCCATGCTCAGCAAAAAATAGTGACCACAGGCAGTTCTAATGTAGTGATGTTTAACTTCAAAACTGGCCAAAAGGCAGAAGTCTCTAGAGAATTGCTAGACATTCTAGATACTCACCAAGCCACAACCCCCTGAAGCTCAGCTCTCAGCTTAACGCTTTAACTCTTTGTACACCTCTCACATTTGTGTGAGAGGTGATGCACAGAAGACAAACAATTTTATTTTCCCTTTACGGATGTCATCTCACTGTCATCGAAGCTTCATATCCTAGCGCCGTCTAGAGTTAATGTGAGTTCGCAGTCCATGAAAATATCAACACTCTCCCTCGGCGCATCTGGGTTATTACTCGCTTTTGCCATCACGCTTGCTGGCGTCATAGTGTGGAGCGATAACCTAGACAACAAACTACAAATGCACTCTGACTCACTACAAAATATTCAACAAGACTTTCTGATTCAGGTAAGACGTAATCTGGACCTTTATTTGACTAGCGGTGACTCGAGTCAGTTAGCGCTAGCACAAAGCCAACTAGAGACGATCGCGAATAAAACCAATGAGTTTAAAAGCGAACAGGCGCTCGCACTACAAATCAGCTTAAATGAGTTTCTATCACAATTAGATAAAAAGTATCGTTCAGCGGGCAAGCTTGCTGCCAACCCAAGGCAGCTACTGAGCCACTCAGAGCAAGAGATGCTTGACTACAACAAAGCACTTAGCCGTTATGCGAGCCAAGGTTATCAGACCAACCCAGCGCTCTCTGCTCAGTATCAAGCTCTAACAAACCAACTGCCTAGTCTGATTTATCGACTGTCACAGCTCACCCATGATTACCTTATCAATCAAGAAACCAAGGTAAAACCGCTTTTAGATACCCATTTAGCAGATCTACAAAGATGGCGTGAACAGCTAGTCGCTCTGCCTTTGATAGGCCTTTATCAAGCACAAGAAGTCGACGAATTTGCACTGGGTGATGATGAAGAAGCACTCGAAATAGGTGAGGATAATAAAGCAGAGCTGGAAAGCCTAGCCAATCGATATAGCAAAGAGATCACCAATACAAGCGCGAACATAAACACCAATCTCAAGGTAAAACAATCACTCATTCAAGATGTAGCGGCAATAGAGAGCCAGTTATTAGCCATGGTGAAATGGCAAGAGGAGCAAAACTTATTACTCAAGTCTGATAGACGTTGGTTCATTTTCTCCTTAGTCATTCTACTCGCGCTATTCTCCATCATTTATTTAGTGTTACAGCAGCGTAGGGTTGTCACCCCATTAAAACAACTCAATGCCGCCTTCGCCTCGCTGACACAATCCAATACCAGAGAGAGGCTCACTATAGAACGACGCTGTGAAACAGGACAAATTGCTAATCATTTTAATAATCTACTCGATAAATTTGAGAATGAAGATGAAAAACAGAAGAAGCAGATATTTGATATATCTCAATCTCTTGCCGATCTTGTAGAACGTATTCATTACTTGGCCGCCAGCACTAAAACAACCCAGAGCGTGGTTGAGGAAACTCAAAGCCAAACCAACACCTTAAGAAATCTAACCCAAGGAGTGAGCGAGCTTTCTCATCAGATAAAAACTAGCTCAGACGCCACCATGACACATATGCATGCTAGCCAAGAGCAGGTTAGCGGCTTACTCTCGGCCACAGCACAGACTCAAACTAAGGTTTCTGAATGTAATCAATCATTAAACTCACTCAATAGTTCAGTCTCACAAGTAAGCAATATACTTGATGTTATTGGTAATATTGCTGAGCAAACAAATCTGCTAGCACTCAATGCTGCGATTGAAGCTGCAAGAGCGGGCGAGGCAGGACGAGGATTTGCAGTGGTTGCCGATGAAGTGAGAAATCTCTCCCTAAGAACTCAGTCTTCGTTACATGAGATCACCCAAATCCTCACGCAATTAACTGAGGCAAACAGCGACTTGGGCAACAATATGCAATCCATCAACGAAGCGACACAAGCTCAGCAAGCTCAAGCCGACAGCCTGTTGAATTTGACCAATCAAGTTCAGCAAGCCTCTCAAAGTATGGCAACAGAAGCCGATGAAGGGGCCACCAGCGCCCTAAGACAAGCAGAACAACTCGACTGTCTCGCCAGTGCAATGGATCAACTACTAGTACATAGCAAACAAGCAGGTGAACAAAGCGCATTTATTGCAAGTGAGATAGAGGTAAATGTCAGAGAAATAGAAGATAGCCTCGCCGTGACTTAAATGAGTTTTTCAAAGCTACTGAGTGAATTTTTTTCGCAATGCCTTAATCAAATACACCTCGTATTTACATAGTGCATCAAACATTTTTTGAGCTCTTTAAACTTCTAGTTCAAAGAGCTCAAATACTAAGCTTTAACCTCCACGTCTACCGTGATGCCCACCGTTTCCTCTTCCGCATTGATGAGTTGTTTGTCTACCACCTACACTTCCAGCCTCAATAGCGACTTCTCCTGAGTCCTTAAAGATTTTAAATACGCCGTCTTTAATATCATTATCTTGTGGATTATCTAAATGGCCTAAACAGGTATAACCGACTCTATAATTCCCTTCTGGTAAAAATCCCATAGTAAAAAACCAATGGCCTTCACTATCCTGCTTCATACGCGTAATAGCTATCGGAGAAGTGATACCCGCCTCTGGATTCGGATTCATATCCCCCATCTGTTGAATACCAGTCACATCTGCAGGGTATAAATAAGCAAGATGATAAAAGTATCCTTCATCTGAGACTTGTTCAGCATAGGTAGTTTCACAATCTGCTATCCATTGAGGGTCTACTTCACCTAACAGATGCCCCATGGTGCGATTATTAACGGACCACATACCCCTGTGATTTAACCTGAATTGCCCGTTTTCATTTGAAATACCTCGGTATAAGTCTATTTCTAGCGTTATATCTACCTCTTGATTGGCTACTATCTCAAAATCTGCAACAGGTAATCTTCCTTCTGCCACAGCTAAACCATGCCGACCCTGACCATTTTCAATATAACACCCTTGGTTACCGTTACCAGGTTCAACACTAATGTAAGCACCATGATATTGCCCTACTGGTAAATTGATATTCTCAACAACTAAATGACTATCCATTCCCTGATAATCCAGTAAGTTGAAGCTCACACCCTCTAAGTCATGTCGATGAATTACTCCATTTTGATCTGTCATAACAAGTTCATTTAAGACCATGCCTACATGGGATACGCCATTCATAGGTGCGTCAGAAACCGCAAGAGAAAAACTTCCCACAGCTGGAGTTGCCTCAGGTTCAGAACTCGAACTTCCTCCACAACCAGCCAATAACCAAGCAGAAAAACCTATCATAGCTACCCTAACAATATTCATGACGCGTCCTTATTTCATATGAGATGGAAAGCCCAAGAATACCCAGTTAGAGGTACAATAAATTGATACTCATCAAACTTTTACAGAATGCCACACCGTTTGATGCAAACCAAAAAAAACAGAAGGAGAATAGCAATGAAATCAGACCCTTATTACATATCAAAACAATTTCCATTAGAAAAATCTGATTTTACATTTAGAGACTTTTAAATACGATGAGTTATAGGTAGGAGCTAGCTTATGCTCAGCAGTTACCTGCAATTTTCTGTTTTAACCAAGCATTAACCTCACAATCGAGTACTAGATTCACTCTAGGTTGTGAGCCTAGATTTTCTACCCAATGCTCCTGTTCAGCGTTGATATACCAAAGCTGCCCCACCTTCATAGGAACAGCTTGCTGATTAACGAAGAAGTGTAAGTTTTTATCTGTTTGCAACGGCAAGTGTAAGCGCACTTCACCGCTTTCTAACGAGAGCCCATTATCCACATGGGGCGCGATTTTAGCCCCTGGCGCTAAACGCATTAGTCTTGCAGATTTTATGGGGCATTGAAGAAATTGAGTTAAGGTGTGCCAAACAGAATTGGACTGGACTATAGGTAGATCACACCAGTCATCGGCTTGGGTAATCGAAAATGCCTGCAAAATAGGGTGAGCGGCTTCATGCTGGGCTGCACACCTTAATGGCAACACACCCCAATCACCTTGGTAGTCATCTTGATTAACGTGGGAAAGCCATGAAGAGCCTGATATAGACTCAAACTCTCGAAAAAGGTTATCACTCTCAGGAAAAAGGCTCGCTATTAGCGCAAAAGAATCCGTTCTCATCATACTGCTCCTAGGTTAAGTCCATTTAATGTCGCTATAAGCAAAGGCTGACATAGTTCACTTCGAGCTTTCAGTCACTTAGTAGCAAAATACAACCATACTCTGACATAAAATATAAGCATACACTGACAAATTAGAGCATGCATTGAGAACCTATAGTTCTCGTATTTTTATTATGTCTGAAGCACGGTGTTCAGCTCACTAGTGGCGCTGCCAAAAATTGCACGCACCGCTGTTCAACACTGACAGCTTCTACTGGTGAGCACTGCTCACACTGCTGGCCAAAGCGGCTAACAACAGATAACAAACAGCCCCGATAATACGGGGCTGGTTGAAAATATTCATTGTGGCTGTCCCATTACTTGTTTTTCTCTTTAAACTTCAGTTGACTTTAAGAGTACATAAGATAAAAAACCACTCGCCCCCAATGTTAAATAAAATACCACCTCTGATACAAACTTTTTTTTCTTGATTTCATCCCTATTCAAGCTGTTAATATCTGGAAGCTTCATGTTATTGCTTAAGAGCATTTTTTTAATTAAAAACATCAACCCACTTCCTACAAATAAAAACAGAAACGGAACATAATCAAATAAATCAAACAAATGCGAGCAGTATATAACCAATGGAGAAAGCAATATACAAATGAAAATGGATGCTGAAAATTCTGTAAAAAATATCGCGCTTTTTTCCCCCCATCTTTCTTGATACCTAAGATGCGTTCCACTCAAAAAAGACATGTAAAATTTCAAGAATAATTTCATTTTTCTAGCCTACAGGAAATTAGAGAAGTTTGTATAATTATACCTATTAGTATGATCATCTATAGTCCTTTCTATATGCTTCTCAACAGAGTGATCTTCCCCTGAACTAGTAGACATCTTTTATTTTCAATTTGAAGTAAGATAGAAGGTGTTATGAGAAATAAATACCCCCAAGAATTTAGAGACGAAGCAGTTCGTCAAGTTATTGAAAAAGGCTATTCGGTTGGTGACGTAGCCAAACGTTTAGGTATCACAGATAAATCACTTTATAACTGGGTGGCAAAGGCTAAAGTTAGTCCAGATAAAAATGATGAATTAGCAGAAATTAAGCGCCTTAAAGCCGAGCTTAAAAGAGTCACAGAGGAGCGTGATATTTTAAAGGAGGCCGCCGCGTACTTTGCCAGCGAGTCAAGGAAAGGTACGCGTTCATAAAGTCACGGCTCGATAAATGGCAAGTTAAAACGATGTGTCACGCTCTGAATGTCCATCGCAGTGGCTTTTACGCTTGGTTGAAACAACCAGAGTCACCAAGAGCAATTGAAAATCAAGCGCTAGTTAAGCAAATCAAGTCGGCTTACATAGAGTCTGGCGGTGTTTATGGTAGTCCTCGCATCACAGCGAGACTAAATCGTGATGGCGTTAAAGTTAGTGAAAATCGCGTGGCAAGGCTGATGCAAAACGCCAAATTAAAAGCTCGCATTGGTTACAAGCGTCGTTATTTCAAATCATCTGTACCATCGGCTATATCAGATAATCATGTTCAGCAACAGTTTGTAGTGGCTCAGCCAGACCATACATGGGTAACTGACATCACTTATATCAAAACCTATGAAGGATGGCTTTATTTAGCTGTCGTTGTTGATTTGTTCTCACGCAAAATTGTTGGCTGGTCAATGCAGGAAACTATGACCAAGGATTTGGTTATCCGAGCCATGTTAATGGCCTTGTGACGAAGGCAGCCTAAGCAATCAGTTATCGTACATAGTGATCAAGGTAGCCAATACACCAGTGATGATTATCAACTGTTCTTAAAAGACCATCATCTGATCAGTAGTATGAGCCGCAGAGGTCATTGTTTAGATAATGCTGTAGCAGAAAGCTTCTTCCATTCATTAAAGACTGAACGCGTTAAGCGAAAGATCTACGCTACAAGGAACGAAGCCAGAGCCGATTTGTTTGATTATATAGAGATGTTTTACAATCGTACCCGATTGCATAGCCATCTTGGTCATCAATCCCCTGATGAATTTGAATTACAGTATTTGTCAGCAAGCTAGGTGTCTACATCATCGGGGGAAGATCACTAAGATAGCAAAAATTAACTTGTCATAGCCGCTTTCACATAGATATCGAAACGGTTTTTCTTTTGACTGATCACAGTGCTTGGTTTCATTCCATCGAGATCTTCTGCATAATCAGGGCGTTTCACCACGACTCTTTTAATCGCTAGAGCCAATGCAGGCGCTAACAAACCATCGGCATCGCTATCGGCGCCAACTAGAGACTGAAACACTCGCATCTCTTTTTTCACTAAGGCTGACTTTTCTCTGTGCGGATACATGGGATCTAAATACACCACATCGGCTTGCTCACCTAACTCGGCAAGGGTATTCAAGCTAGAACCATGTACCAAGTGCATACGTTCTCGCATCCACTCACCGATTTCAGCATCTTCATAGGCTCTTCTCAGCCCATCCTCAAGTAAAGCCGCGACCACTGGATGCCTTTCAACCAAGGTTACCTTACAGCCAAGGCTTGCTAAGACAAAGGCATCTCGCCCAAGACCCGCTGTGCCGTCAACAACACTCGGAGTATTTCCTTGTTTTAGACCAACAGCTTTAGCTATCGCCTGACCACGACCACCGCCAAACTTGCGCCTATGAGCCACTGCGCCAGACACAAAATCCACACTAATCCCTGCTAATTTAGGTTCATCACGCTTATGTAGGCTCAGGATATTATTTTCAAATCTCAGTTCAAAGGCTGCATCATTGGCGAACCTTAGTTGCCAACGCTCACAAATAGCCTCTAAGCTAGGATAATGACGATTGAAAAAGACTTGAACTGACCCAGCGTCCATATAATAGGTGCCCACACAACAGGATAGTAAAATGATGGGGCTATTATGCCAAAAAGCGCAGGGCTATGCCTCTCTTGCCATTGTCTAAATAACAAAAGCTGAACTTTTATCCATAACAGGTATAATCAGCCCGTCAATTCATTCCCTTAGGAACATTCATGTTAAGTTATCGCCACGGCTTCCATGCGGGCAATTATGCAGATGTGCTCAAACACAGCATGCTATTGCAAGTCCTCAAACTCATGCATAAAAAGAATAAACCTATGGTTTATATCGATACCCATGCAGGTGCGGGCGGATATGCGTTGGAAGATGAGTTTGCACAGAAAACAGGCGAGTACTTAGAAGGGGTAGCTAAACTCTGGGATCAGGATGAATTGCCAGCGGCTTTGCAAGATTATATCGCTGATGTGAAACACTTTAATCAAGGTGATAAGCAGCTTGCTTTCTACCCAGGTTCACCCGCCTTTGTGGATATGAACATGCGCGACAAAGACCGCATGGTATTGCATGAACTGCATGGCACAGATCATCAGTTATTGGCAGAACAGTTTAAAGGCGATAAACAAATTAAGGTCATCAAAGGCGATGGTTATCAAGGCTTAATCGCCGCTGTTCCTCCCCTTGAACGCCGCGGTGTGATTCTTGTCGATCCTAGTTATGAGATAAAAAGTGATTATCAAGAAGCCGCAGCGACTCTTATCAAAGCTCACAAGAAGTTTGCCACAGGCGTGTATATGCTTTGGTACCCAGTTGTCGATAGACAGATGACAGAGGCGATGCTTGAGCAGCTAAAACAGTCTGGCATACGTCGCCAGCTGAGAGTCGAACAAGCAATCGCTCCCGATAGCAATGAATACGGCATGACAGCAGCAGGCCTATGGATCATTAACCCACCATGGCAGCTAGACGATATCGCCGAAGAAACCCTTGATTGTTTACATGAGCTACTCAATCAACAAGGTGGAAATGTGACTGTTAAGTGGGAAGTAGGCGAATAACAGATGCATGCCAGCATAGATAAGATTCTATTCTTATTAAAAACCAAAGGCCCTCAAGGAGCTAAAACCATAGGCGATAGCCTAGGCATGACATCCATGGGGGCAAGGCAGCATTTACAACAATTAGAAACTGAAGGTTGGGTAAGCTGGTTTGAAGAGGTACGAGGCCGAGGTCGTCCTAGTCGCCTCTGGAAACTCACCGACAAAGCTTGGTCTCGCTTTCCCGATACCCATAGTGAACTCACAGTGCAGCTAATAGATAACATCAAGCAACTATTTGGTGAATCAGGGCTACAACAAATCATCTCTCAACGAGAACAAGACACTAGCCGTTATTACCAACAGCAAATGGCTGGCTTGAGCGCTATTGAAGATAAACTAACTAAGCTTACCGAAATCCGTACCCAAGAGGGCTATATGGCCGATTGGCAAGCGCTCTCAAGCACAAGCTGGCTATTTTGGGAAAATCACTGCCCTATCTGCGCTGCCGCCAAAACCTGCCAAGGCTTCTGCCAAAGCGAATTAAAGCTATTTGAGGATCTGCTTGCCCCCGCTAAAGTCACGCGAGAGCAACACTTATTGAAAGATGATTTACGTTGTGTTTACCGAGTGAGTATAGGCTAGGCCAGTCAACTTTCACGTCACTGCCGAGCAATAACGACCTTGAAAGATCAACAGCCCCTAACTTCTTTCCGCACGACGATAGCGCTTAAGCAAAATTTTCACTCGCTGCACATAAGCTTGGGTTTCAGGAAAGGGAGGGATCCCTTGGTATTGCTTAACTCTAGAAGGGCCAGCGTTGTAAGCAGCACAAGCTAACGAAATATCACCATTAAAGTGCGCTAACATTTTTGCAAGATAACGGCTTCCCCCCATGATATTTTGCCTAGGGTTATAGGCATCCTGAACCCCCATATCTCTTGCTGTTCCTGGCATCAACTGCATCAAACCCATGGCGCCGGTTTTAGACAGGGCTTTGACATCAAATGAGGACTCAGCATGGATAACTGCACGGATCAAGGCTCCCTCTAAGGCATGTTTTTTAGCAGCCTGCTTAATGGTGTGATCATACTCAGTTAAATACAACGCGATAGACTGCCAATCAATTTCAGAGTCCAGCTGACAAGCAAAGCAATCAAAGAGATACACTTGGTAATGACTATCTTCTGGGGGCCTATCACTAAACGCCATCACACCATTGGCTTGCCGATACTGGTATACAGGCACTTTCGTGGTTTTCTTAGCGTTATTGAGCCCATGTTTGGAATAACTGGCGACGATATGAGGTTTGCCCTTATCGCTAACACTGACAGCTGAAGCACTAGACTCCCCTTGAGCCCAAGCTTGAACAGCTACACCGAATAAAAGCCAGCAACAAAACAAACGAATAAACATATTAAGCTTAAGTTTGTTTATCCATGCCGAACAAAATAGTCTTATCAAAGCCCTGTGTACTCATTGAGTTTAAGTATTTCAATCATAGCAAAAACTTGCTGCATCTCTTTATGTATCTGACTAAATTCATATTCAAAACTGGCACCACTAAAGATAGATCCTAATTCAAATCTATTATGGTTGCTTTCTAACAGGATCAGTAGTTTGTCTTGGTAAAATGCACACTCAAGCTTTCCAGAGAATCGATTAGCTAAACTCTGCAATCTCTCCATAAACCCTAAGGTAAGCAAGTATCTTGCTTCAACCTGATCATTTGAAAACGCATCGAAACGTTTCTCAAAGCGAGGATCTTCTAACTTAACTCGCTCTAGTCCTTTGAATCTATCAAAGATCAGACTCTGTAAGTCCATACGGCGGCTGACGACTATGGTATGCCCTTTAAACCTTTTCTGGCATCCAAGCTCAATGGCAATACCTTTAAACTGCACCTTAAGTGAAGAGCGCTTCTTGCTCTTCACTCTAGAAAACAGTTCTAACTCATTTAACGCAATACTGACACCTTGAAAGCTACCTTGTACATACTCGTCAAATTTCGCTGTGTCATAG
This sequence comes from uncultured Shewanella sp., assembly GCA_947503555.1. Taxonomy (GTDB): domain Bacteria; phylum Pseudomonadota; class Gammaproteobacteria; order Enterobacterales; family Shewanellaceae; genus Shewanella. Next base: position 89,257 of record CANNEE010000004.1, on the reverse strand, counting down.
GAGGGTAATATTTTAGAGCGTTTTAGATGAGTTAAACTCATATGATGTGTTTGGCTGTAAATAAAATCATCGCCAAAATAACCAAAAATCTTAGGAAATACCTTAGCCTTCACCTCTGACTTAAACTGAAGCACAGGACGAAAACTCCACCATGCCAAGCCTAAAGCTAGCAGTAGAAATGGCCCTAAAGTGAGCAGTAAAGTTTGGGAAGTAAAGATATAAGCACTAAAAAGCCAATAGACAAAAAAGAGCAAAGTACAAATAAACAATGCTAAATAAAAGCGGCTACGAGCACGTTTCAATTTCGCTACCCTAAGGTTTTCAAACCTTCTTGCAAGCGGAGCAATATGCTGCTGATAGTAGCAAGTCATAACATCTCGCGCGCTTTCTTCAGCTGAAATACCGATAGTATGCCGCTGAGGTTTTACTTTTGCCCCCAACAGGTAGCTAAGCCAATTCATTATTTTAGGTAATCGCTCGCATCAATCTCTGCTTTAGCTTTTGTGCTGGCCTCAAAAAAAGGTTGGACCCGCACCTTGGCAATTGAAGCTATGATTGAACCAGGAAAAACCTCTACTGCATTGTTTAGCTCAGTCACCGCGGCATTGTAAAAGCGTCTTGCTGCTGAAATATGGGCTTCAACCTCGTTATAACTCAGCATGGCCTGCTGTAACGTTGCATCCGCTTTCAAATCCGGATAGTTCTCTATACTCAGCATAAGCTGCCCCATTTTGGAGTCGAGTAATTCAGCTTGTTGGAGATGAGCTGAAATTTGCTGGGCATCTCCTTGATTATAGCTTTGCTTCAGCTGGCTTCTTAAAGCGGTAATTTCTGTCAACAATGACTTTTCATGCTCCATATACCGCTGGGCTATTTTCAGGATATTGGGAATGAGGCTCGCACGTTTAGTCAGTTGTACATCGATACCTGATAATGCTTCCTTACAGGTATTGCGCTTCTTGATAAGGCTGACATACCAGAGATAAGCCAATATGACACTTAAGGCTAAACAAAATAATAATGCTTCCATGAACTTTTCTACTTCTATTGTTGTTTTTATCGCCCATAGCTAAACACACTTTTAAAAAAATTTCACCTTAGCAAGTTCACCATTGTCTAATCAAGCCATTGAAAATATGTGCTTTTTATCATCTGTTTTCATTTTATCTATAGCTATAGATATCTATTTATCAATTTAGCTTGTTATTTCACGACTTAATCACGGCTTTACATATTTAGCTTTTAAAACCATCACAAATCACGAACAATAATCAAACAACCCAAATTTAAGCCCTTACTTTTCATGATCTTGACACTAAAAAGCATTAGGTACATTTTGTGCATTTTTTCGCAAAAACATCGATTATTGCGCCACTGTACAAAGTTTACTCCGCAAAAAGCCTGTCTTATCACTAAAATGTATTTAATTTTACAAAATCTAACAAATCAATCACATCACATTCAGTTTCAATACAGGAGAAGCCAAGTAGACTTGCCCTATCCCCTTCCTGGGAAAGTGATTTATATTTTTGGGAGCCTAATTTGGCTCCATTTTTTTGTCCGCAACAAACTCTACATCCAATAAAAAAGCCAGCTCTACTCATATGCAGAACTGGCCTTTATCACATTTAGTTAGCTTTTATTTTTTACGCTCACGAGCACTAAATATTCGCTCGACTATCACAAAAAATACAGGGACAAAGAAGATACCTAAGAAGGTAGAGCTCACCATGCCACCTAATACACCTGTACCAATCGCATTCTTAGCTCCAGAACCGACACCTGTGCTTATAGCTAGTGGCAAAACACCAAAGCCGAAAGCAAGTGAGGTCATCAAAATTGGACGCAAACGTACACGCACCGCATGCAAGGTCGCTTCGGCTAAGCCTGCTCCTTTTTCATAATATTCCTTGGCAAACTCCACAATCAAAATAGCATTTTTGGTTGCCAAACCTACTGTCGTTAGCAGGCCGACTTGGAAGAAGACGTCATTTGCTAAACCTCTTCCGCTAACAGCCAAAACAGCGCCAATCACACCTAGCGGCACCACAAGAATAACGGCAAAAGGTACAGACCAGCTCTCATACAGCGCCGCCAATACTAAGAACACCACCAAGATAGACAAGACATATAGCGCTGGCGCTTGGTTACCTGAAAGACGCTCTTCATAAGAAAGGCCATTCCATTCAACACCGAAGCCTGGAGGTAATTGAGACGCCAAATTCTCAATAATTTCCATCGCGGCACCAGTGCTAAATCCAGGCGCAGCTGCACCTTGAATATTCATAGCAGAAACACCATTAAAGCGTTTTAGACTAGGCGAGCCATATTCCCAACGACCTGTAGCAAAGGCAGAGAAGGGGACCATTTCACCTTTAGCATTACGCACATACCAAACATCAAGATCACTTGGCTGCATGCGATACGCAGCTTCACCTTGAACATACACACGCTTAACACGGCCTCTATCGATGAAATCATTAACATAGTTACCACCCCAGGCCGTCGCCAATGAGGCATTAACACTGTTAATATCAACACTTAAGGCTCTTAGCTTGGCATGATCTATATCTAGCTGGAACTCAGGCGCATCTTCCTGTCCATTAGGGCGCACCCCAACGAGATTCGGGTCTTGCGATGCCATTCCTAATAGCTGATTACGAGCATTTAATAGCGCTTCATGACCTTGACCATTTCTATCAACCAGATAGAAGTCAAAACCATTTGCAGTTCCCAGTTCCATCACTGCTGGCGGCACAAAGGCAAACACAAAGGCTTCTTTAATTTGCATAAAGGCACCCATGGCTCGACCGGCAATAGACTGGACATCTTCGCCCGGCGCTTCTCGTTCCGCCCAATCATTTAGCTGAACGAAGGCCATTCCCATATTCTGACCATTACCCGCGAAACTAAAGCCTGCAACACTAAAGACTGAATTAACCAACTTATCTTCATTTTCAAGGAAGTGATTGGTCATTTTCTCTAGTACCGCCTCTGTCTGCTCCTGAGTTGAGTTAGGAGGCAGCATAGCCATAGTAAATAGTGAGCCTTGGTCTTCATCGGGTAAGAAAGACGTTGGCATTCTCATAAACAGCCAGCCCACTGCTACAGCGATACCAAGATAAACCAGCATCATGCGCATAGTACGCTTAATCATAGAAGCCACGCCCGCTTCATAGCGCGCAGTCATCTTGTCAAACATACGGTTGAACCAGCCAAAGAAGCCGGTATCAGTAATCGCATGCCCTTTAGCAATTGGCTTTAACATGGTGGCACATAGCGCTGGAGTCAAAATGATAGCCACAAGCACAGATAACGCCATCGCCGACACGATAGTGATCGAGAACTGACGATAAATCACTCCGGTTGAACCTGACATAAAGGCCATAGGAATAAATACGGCAGACAAGGTTAAACCAATCCCCACTAGCGCACTGGTGATCTGATCCATTGACTTACGAGTCGCTTCCAAAGGACTTAAGCCTTCTTCCGACATTACACGCTCAACGTTTTCCACCACAACAATGGCATCATCCACCAACAAACCAATGGCCAGTACCATAGCAAACATGGTTAAGGTGTTAATGGAGTAACCTGCAAACGACAAGATAGCGAAAGTACCGAGCAAGACAACGGGAACCGCAATCGTCGGGATCAAAGTCGCACGGAAGTTCTGCAGGAATAGATACATGATTAAGAAAACCAAAATAATGGCTTCTACCAGTGTCTGCACCACACCTTGAATCGACTTCTCAACAAATGGCGTAGTATCAAAAGGGTAAACCACTTCCAAACCTTGAGGGAAGAAAGGCTTCATCTCTTCGATTTTTTGGCGCACCGCATCGGAAGTTTGTAGCGCATTGGCGCCTGTTGCCAAATTGATTGCGATACCTGCTGCAGGGTGACCATTATAGTAGGATGTAATCGCATAGCTTTGAGCACCCAGCTCAACCTTAGCCACATCTTTAAGGTAAACATTGGCACCCGATGGATCTGACTTAAGAATAATTTGCTCAAACTCTTCGGCAGTTTGTAAACGGCTTTGAGCCGAGACTGTCGCATTAAGCTCCTGACCTTTAACTGATGGTGTACCACCTAATTGACCCGCCGATACTTGAGCATTTTGCTCTTTCACAGCATTAACAACGTCGATACTCGTCAGGTTAAAGGCATTAAGCTTAAAAGGGTCAAGCCAAATTCGCATCGCATATTGAGAGCCAAACAACTCAATATTGCCCACACCAGGCACACGACTTAACGGCTCTTGAATGCTTGAGCCAATATAGTCAGCGATATCGTTCTTATTTAAAGAGCCATCTTCAGATACAAAGCCTAATACCATTAAGAAGCCAGCACTGGACTTAGTCACTGTCACACCTTGGTTCTGTACTTCCTGAGGAAGCAAAGGCATGGCCAATTGCAACTTATTCTGCACCTGAACCTGAGCAATATCTGGGTCAGCTTCAGCATTAAAGGTCAGGGTAATGCTGGCATTACCAAAGCTGTCACTACCAGCCGAGATATAACGGAGATGATCAAGCCCAGTCATACGCTGTTCAATCACCTGAGTCACCGCATTTTCAACGGTTTCAGCCGATGCACCAGGATAGTTTGCATTAATCACCACTGTCGGTGGAGCAATACTTGGATATTGGGATACGGGCAAATTGCCAATCGCAATCACCCCTGCCAACATCACGATAATGGCGATCACCCAAGCAAAGATGGGGCGATCGATAAAAAAGCGAGCCATATTTTATCCCTTAAGCTTTAGGTTGAGCTGCAGATGGTGCTTGTTCACCAGCAATCACTACAGGCGCACCTGGACGAATCTTCTGTAAACCTGCGACAACTAGCTTGTCGCCAGCCTTTAGACCAGAAGTAATACGCCACTGATTATCAATCGCTTCTGCGGTTACCACATTGCGAGCCTCAATCACATTATCCTTGTTGACCACCATGGCAACGGCTTCACCTTTGGTATTACGGGTAATGGCTTTTTGTGGCACCAAAATCGCCTGTGGATCGACCGCGGTATTAACTCGTGCTCGCACAAACATGCCAGGCATCAAGGTACCATCAGGGTTAGGGAACTCAGCACGTAACAATACCGAGCCTGTACTCTCATTTACTGTCACTTCAGCAAACTGTAATTTCCCTTTAAGCGGGTAAGTCGAACCATCTTCCAGTATTAACTCGACACGCTTATCATCGGTCGCTTGTAGTTCACTACGGCTTAATTGCGCTTTTAGACGGAGCAAAGCAGCACTGGATTGATTGACATCCACATAAATAGGGTCAAGTTGCTGAATAGTCGCCAGAGTCTGACCTTGGTTGGCCGTCACCAAAGCGCCAGGAGTCACATTAGAGATACCGATTCTGCCAGAAATAGGTGCCAGTACTTCGGTATAGCGCAAGTTAATTTCAGCAGTATTGATAGCCGCCTTGGCCACATCGACACTGGCTTTCGCTTCCTTAAATACGGCTATCGCATCATCATAATCCTGCTCACTAATCGCCTTCGTGCGCAATAGGGACTTAGAACGTTCGGCTTTGGCCTTAGCTGTAGCAAGTGCAGCCTCAGCTTTGACTAGATCGGCTTTGGCTTTAACGAGTGCTGCTTCATAGGTAGCAGGATCGATTTGGTACAGAGAGTCTCCCTCTTTTACATCACGACCTTCAACAAAAGAGCGCTCCATGACAATGCCACTGACCTGAGGACGAACTTCCGCTTGTAAAAATGCTCGACTACGGCCAGGTAATTCAACCTGTAGCATCTGCGAATGCGTTGTCACCTCAAGTACTTCCACCTGAGTAGGCGGAAAACCACCTCCCGAAGCTCCACCTTGCTGCTGCGGTGCTTGTCCACACGCTGTCATCCACAATACTGCCGCTAATGCTGCAGATACCTTTGTTAAATGCCCCATGAGCACTCCTGTGTTTGTTACCTCGAATAATCTTTATTCGATTAATTAAAAATAAACTTAAATTATTGAAATTGGTTACCATCAATAAACAAAGCAAATATTACCTTGAATGAACCAACGCTATGGTTAGTTGGGATTTTTGACTATTAAGTCGAAAGTTTAACGAGTAAAGGGTTAAATTCAGGTTACCGCTCACAACGAAATGAGCAGTTCCAATACGTTTATCTACAAACGGTTGTCACCTACGCTACAGGCTAAAATGCGACTTATCTCTGCAAGGCTTCTACCCGATTCCTGCTGCCAAGTATTAAAAATGGCCTGAACTTGGCGTAATCCTGTCTGTGAGTTAATCCCGGCATCAAGCAAATTATGAGCCTTGAAATAGCCTTGAATATCATTGGTTAATAGGAAAGTATCCTTACCTATACCCCGCAGAAAATAGGGGCCAGTATTTCCTCCGAGCCGAGCACCACGCTTTTTAAGTACTTGCCAGAGCCCAGTAATCTCTTCCCCTGGCCAATTCGCAATATATTGAGCTAAGCTGCCGTGCTCCTTGGCAATATCTAGCGTCATTAGGGCGTTATCTACTATCGCCTGGGTTTTCTTTTGATGACGAATAAGTTTAGGATCGCTCGCCCTTTGCTGTATCTGTTCAGGCGATAACATCAGTACTTTATGGGGCTCAAAGCCAAAAAATGCCTGTTCATAGGCAGACCATTTATTCTCAACCACTCGCCAAACAAAGCCACTTTGAAAGACTTGTTTACTCATAGCAGACAAAAGCTCGCTATCTTGGTATTGGGTAATTTCAGCTGAAGTTAAACTTTCAGGTAATAAAGCGTTTAGCTGAGCTTCCCCGCCTTTACGCTCACAGGCTCGAGCATAGATACAGTCGAAAGATTCAAGTGATGTCATCTTGTATCGCCACAAAAAAGCTTAGGTATATATCATACGCTTGCTAGTTTTTTGTGCCATAAAAAACACCTAAATTAAAAACGATTACCTTTAATCGAAAAAACTCGATTGCACTAAGAAAGGTTTTAGTCCCACCGACTTTATAATTGCGACAGTCGACAGTTCGCTATCTAGCTCCTACATTTAGATGACAATAAGCGATCATTTAATAACTTTGATTAGCAATAATAAACAGCGGGAGACAGTATGGACTCGGCACAACTCTACCGTATGTTGGTATTTGCTACCGTAGTGGAGCAAGGCTCACTCACTGCCGCAGCGGTAGAACTCGATATCAGTCGCTCAATGGTGAGCCAACATCTAAAAAAGCTGGAAACTAGGCTCAACTGCAAATTGCTCAACCGCACTACCAGAAAAATAGCCTTAACCCAAGAAGGACAAGCTTTCTTTCGTTACTGCGCCGAACTGCTGTTACTCGCCAAACAAGCCCAGCAAGCTATCGCACCACAGGATAAGGAATTGCGTGGCAGCCTTAAATTATGCGCTCCTGTCGGCATTGGGGAGCAAATGTTACTGCCATTGATAGGTAAGTTCCATCAAGCCTACCCCAAATTAAGACTGACACTGATATTGGATGACAATAGCCTTAACCTCAATGAACAACATATAGATGTGGCCATACGCACTGAGTCCACTGACGATGCTCAAATATCTTGCATTCAGCTCATGCCATTTAGTGAATATTTGGTGGCAAGTCCGGAATATGTCAATCGACATGGCGCGCCACTCCATCCTGACAATCTATCCAATCATCAATGGTTAGCAAAAGCATCGAATCATCTACCCCGAAATTATCTCATTAAAAACAGTCATAATGATGAATTCAAAATCAGGGTTACCCCTTTTGTAAGTTGCAATAGTACTAAGGCGCTTATCAAACTACTCAACCAAGATATGGGGCTAGCCATCTTGCCCAACTGCCTGATTCAAAGCCAACTGGATAATCAAGAGCTCATTCGACTGCTACCCGACTATCACCTTCAAGACGGCATAATTTACGCGTGTCATTCTTATCAAGACGATGTTCCCCCAAGAGTGAAAATACTGATCGATTTCCTCATCTCTCACTTTCAAACAAAAGAGGAACAAAAGTATGCCGTACGGCAATAAATGCAACTAAAGTTAAAGCATGAGCCAGGCAGGAGTATCGTCGATGGAGCTGTATTACTACCCATTATCACGCTATTCACAAAAAGTATTGATCGCTTGTTATGAGAAACAAATTAACTTTTATCCAAGAGTCGTCAATCTACATGACCCTATTGCAAGGCGAGAAATCTATCGAGAAGCCCAAGCGCAGAGCTTGCCCATATTAAAGTGCCAGCAAAATAACTACCTTCCCGAATCTAGCATCATCATAGAGTACCTAGATCAACTGACCTCTCAAGGTAGCCAGTTATTACCTAAGGATGAACAGCTCAAACTTGAAGTCAGGCTATACGATAGGTTGATCGATAATCATCTCAATAACCCCTTATATGAGATAGAGCAAATTGAGCAAGCCAGTCAAAACAATCATACAATTAACCAACTCGAACTAAAAAAGATGCAAAATGCCTGTGTAAAGTTTCTGGCTCAGCTTGATACTCGGCTTAGTGAGCATTTTTGGGTGTGTGGCGATAGCTTCACACTAGCCGATTGCGCTTTAATTCCATGTATCGCCTATGCGAGGCAAACACTAGAGTTATTTGAATTTGATAACCTCAACCGTTATTGGCAACAAGCCGAACTCAGAGGTTCATGGATGCTAGTCAAAGAAGAAATTGAGATAAGAGAAACAGAGTTATCATCTGGGCTAAGAAGTATTCCTTAGCCCTAATACCATTATGCAGGCTGTAAATTACGCTCTTTCTTAAGCTGTAGAAAAGCTTTCCACTTTTGTACTTCCGGCGGGAGTTCAGGTGCAGCTTCTTGGAAGTTCGCCGCCTCAATCAACTCACTAATAGGCACTTGCTTACGCTTACAAACAAAGACGCCACGCACATGAACAATACAATGTAGACCTTGGTCACTCTCAAACCTTTGTTCAATATAGAAGTACTTGTCGTCCCACCCCACTACTTTAGAGACAATATCAAACTTACAAAACGGCTTAATATCACGAATATAAGTAAATTCTGTCGCATTGACTATCGGCATCCACTTCTGCTTCAAAAAGCGGCGTAGCAGTCCCATTTCAGCCAACATGTATGTTCGAGCAAGATCCATAAAAGCCGGATAGCGAGAGTTGGTCAGGTGAAAATTGATATCGCAGTCACTAGGTAAAGCCCTATAGCTGATCTTACTCGTCCCTAAAAAGCCAATAGAGCGACAGTGGCGTACACGCCAAATAAATAGCCAAAATAAACGAAAATAAAGATTCATGATCCAGTCCCTCTGATAACAAGCGCCATAGGCTATCAGAGGTCAAACCAGACAACAAGTTTAGCTATAGAATAGGTCTCTATGGCGGCCACCTTGGTACCTGACTCAAAGTTTCACATCTAAAACTATTACCTTTATAAATAGGTTATAACGCGTAATTTCAGTATCAGTCCCCTAGCGAACCTTTTATATAAATCTTCATAAACTCAAGCAATTAACAGAACACCATACAGCAAACTAATAGTGTGACAAAGTTCCACAAAATTTACATTTTTTACACTCAAACAGTGAAAAAATTGATCCAGACAATAGAAATCATTCTCATTAACCTTATCATAGCGACACTCACATAGAGTCGTAATCCAAACCCAGAAAGGATGTTTGTTGTGAAAAAGACCCAAATTGCCAGTCTAATTATTGCGCTACTGGCCCCTACAGCAGCTACTACCGCTTTTGCTGAAGAAACCAAAGAGAATCAAGCCGAGAATATCGAACGCATCAGTGTTACCGGTGTTCGTCAACGCTTACAACAGGCTGGTGCCTTAGCTAATACCATTACTAAGACTGAAGTCATTGGTGCCGATTTAATCGAGAGCAAGAATGCTGTCAATTTAACAGAGGCCATCGACAGCTCACCTGGGGTTAAGGTTTCCAACGAATGTTCTATGTGTGGTGTTAAGCGCATCATGCTTAACGGTATGAAGGGTGAACAAACTACCATTCTAGTAGATGGCCTACCTGTTCACACCATGATCTCTGGTTACTATGCCGTTGATGCCATTCCAACCACTGGAGTATCACAAATTGAAGTTGCCCGTGGTGCTGGCGCATCATTGATCGCTCCAGAAGCTATCGGCGGCACAATCAATATTATCACCTCAGAGCCAGTTGAAAACGGCGTCGAAGTTGATCTATCTGTCGGTCAAGAAGGTTATAAGAAAATGAGCTTCCTAGGCTATGGTGTCAGCGAAGATGGTATGACACGAGCCACACTGATTGCTCAATATGATGATAGAGATCAAGTTGATAACGACAACAACAAGGTAAACGAAGCACCTTCTCAAGAAAACCGCAGCATGACAGCTCGAATTTCCCATGATATTGGTGACTACGACAACCTAGTACTGCGCGTATCTAACATTCGTTCTGAAATCTTTGGCGGCCCAATGCTAGGCAGTACCTTTGCAGATGGTGTCGCACAAAGCAAAGGTGGTGTACTCGGTGCCTATGATGGCAAAGCATCTGACCAACTATTCAAAGACGGCGATGTACGCAAAGACTTCATTGGCAAGGCATGGGAAACCACTGAGTGGATCGAAACCATCCGCAACGAAGCATCACTAAGTTGGTTACATGACTTCGATGATGACTTAAACATGACCTTAGCCATGAGCTATGCCGATCATGAACAAGACTCTTTCTACGAAGGCTTTGACTATGCCGCCGAAGATACCATGATGTTCTATGATGCTCGCTTTAACTATGTGCTAAATGATGATCACCTATTGACCTTTGGTGCCGATTTCCGCACCGAAGAGATGCGTTCACACTCAAATGCTGGTAGTAGCAACACTAAATATGTCTCTGACTCATTTGACTATGATGTGCTAGGCATGTACCTACAAGATACTTGGCAAGCAACCGATGAGCTTGAAGTGTCTCTGGCTTTAAGGTTCGATCAAGTCGAAGCCGACTTTGTTGATCCGAAAAAACCAGGTACCGAACTAGATGAATCTATCCTATCACCACGTTTAGATATGCGTTATCGCCATAACGATGAGTGGACATCGCGCTTCTCAGCAGGTCGAGGTTTCCGCGCACCACTGGCATTCTTTGAAACAGACCACGGTATTCTTGATGCGTCTTTAGGCTTTATCATTGATATCGACTCACTAGAGCGCTCTAACTCTGTTAACTATGCCTTGAGCTATGCAGGCGACCGCCTCACCACCACAGCATCTATTGCGTGGACTGAGGTCGAAAATATGGCAACCCTAACAGAGACAGCCGATGGTGTTCCTAAGCTGACTCAACTTGAAGAAAAAGCCAGTGTTATCGCAACAGATATCGCATTCGGTTACAGCTTTACCGACGACTTTACTCTAAACGTCACAGCTGAGCATTTCGAGTATGACTCGGTATTCCGTTCTTCATATGCTATCGCGCCAGTAGAAGATCGAATCACCATCAGCACTGATTGGGATATCGACCGCTGGGAAATCTTCACTAACCTAGTTTGGTATGGCAGCCGTGACTTAAGCAAGTATGGCTATGAAGGTTACAACCAAGTTGATAGCAATGGCGCAGTAATTACGAGTTCTAAGAAGAGCACAGATGCACCGTCTTACTTCACCTTTGATATGCGTGCTAACTACGAAATCAATGAAAACTTCTCAGCCTATATTGGTGTAGCAAACCTATTTGATTACACCCAAGCTGGCGATGAAGATACACCATTGTTCTTCGATGCCTCAGGAGCCTTTGACGTAGGTTACATCTATGGCCCACTTCGTGGTCGCGAAGCATACGTTGGAATTAAGGCTGTATTCTAATGAAACAAATATGGCGATTGGGCATCACTTCTGTACTGCTACTTGTCTCGAGTTTGGGTTTTGCCAATAGCGATGACAAACCTCAGTTACTAGGATTTGAACATAAAAATCTACGTTCAGGCCAAGTGACAGATCTTAAGCAGCTTAAAGGAAAGCCTGTCGCCATAATGTTCTTTGAGCCCGAATGTAGCTGGTGCATCAAACAAGCCAGAGTGTTAAACCAACTACAAGAACAGTGCAATCAGAGCTTCACCCCTGTTATGTTAGGTGTACATGGGAATTTTGTGGCATTGAAGCGAGCCTTGTTTGACTTAGGGGTTAAACTTCCCGCTTATAGAGCATCAAAATCATTAGTTAAGGCCATGGGTGGCATTCCTGCGACCCCAATCATGCTAGTGACAGACGAACAAGGTCGTTATCGTAAGTACTATCGAGGTTTGACTAAGGAGACGAAACTCAAACCACTTTTGTGCGAGCCACAAACGGCGACTATTGCAAGTTTATAAAACTGACATAGATTAAGTGGATAACAAAAAGGAGGCGAAAGCCTCCTTTTTTATTGGTGTATTCTCACGACTCACTCATGTTAGGCCGCAATACCTGAATGACGCAGTAACGCATCTATGCTCGGCTCTCTTCCCATAAAGCGTTTAAACAAGGTCATGGGCTCTTCACTGCCACCCATCTCGAGAATATTATGCAGGAAGTCTTGTCCCGTAGTGGCATTGAAAATACCTTCATCTTCAAAACGAGAAAAAGCATCTGCCGATAATACTTCAGCCCACTTGTAACTGTAATAACCAGCGGCATAGCCACCAGCGAAGATATGGGCAAAGCCATGTTGAAAACGGTTAAATTCAGGGGCAATCACTACCGCAGTTTGACGACGAACATCATTCAAAGTGGCCTGTACCTTAGGACCAAGCTCTGGGTTAAATTCTTTATGCAGACGGAAGTCAAATAAGGAGAATTCAAGCTGGCGCAACATCATCATGCCTGATTGAAAGTTCTTCGCCGCTAACATCTTATCTAGCATAGCTTTAGGCAAAGGCTCGCCAGTTTCATAGTGACCGGAGATCTCAGCTAACGCTTCCTCTTGCCAGCACCAGTTTTCCATAAATTGACTTGGCAGCTCTACCGCATCCCACGGCACACCATTAATACCTGATACGCCTGCCACCTCAATTTGTGTCAGCATATGGTGAATCCCATGACCAAACTCATGGAATAGGGTTGTCACTTCATCATGGGTAAACAGGGCAGGCTTATCGCCAACTGGAGCATTAAAGTTACAGGTCAAGTAAGCCACTGGCTTTTGCAAACCATAGGCTGTTTGACGTCTAACACGGCAATCATCCATCCAAGCTCCACCACGCTTACCTTCTCTAGCGTAGAGATCTAAATAGAAACTTCCTCTGTGCACCTTGTTGGCATCATAAATATCAAACAGGCGTACATCTTTATGCCAAGTATTGAACTCATTGACTTCACTGATCGTTAAGCCAAACAAACGTGAGACAGTATAGAATAAACCCGACAAGACTTTATTTTCAGGGAAATAAGGGCGCAGTTCCTCTTGAGAGACTTGATACTTATGTTGCTTCAGCTTCTCGCCATAGAAACTCAAGTCCCAGGCTTGCATTCCATCAACATCAAACTCTTGTTTAGCGAAAGCCTTAAGCTCAGCTAACTCAGCTTCACCCTGTGATTTAGAGCGAGTCGCTAACTCATTTAAGAAAGCCAAAACTTGCTCTGGGCTTTCTGCCATCTTAGTAGCAAGAGATTTATGCGCAAAACTATCAAAGCCCAGTAGTTGCGCTAATTCATGGCGCAGAGTCAGGATCTCATCCATTAAAGGACCGTTATCAAACTCGCCTGCATTAGGACCTTGATCCGATGCGCGAGTGACAAAGGCACGATAACACTCTTCTCTTAACTGGCGGTTACTGCTATAGGTCATGACCGGCAGATATGAAGGGAAGTCCAATGTGAATAACCAACCCGTTTCACCTTTAGCGTCAGCCATAGCTTTTGCAGCATCAATGGCAGATTCAGGCAAGCCTTCAAGCTCAGCCTCATCAGTAATCAACTTGGTCCAAGCCTGAGTGGCATCTAATAACTGATTAGAGAAACCACTGGTGAGCTCAGACATACGCTTTACAATCTCACCGTATCGCTCTTTTTGTTTATCATCTAAGCCAATTCCCGAGAGCTCAAAATCACGTAAGCTATGCTCTATCACTGTCTTCTGAGCTTGAGACAATCCATCGAACTCCTTTGAAGCTCGCAGAGACTTATAGGCTTGATATAAGCCTTGGTGCTGACCAACATAGGTGCCATATTCAGATAATAGCGGCAAACAAGCATCGTGAGCCTCACGCCACTCATCGGTACTCAATACCGAATTCATATGTGAGATTGGCGACCAAACCTGACTCAATTGGTCATCCGCTTGCTCTAGAGGCGCCACAAGATTGTCCCAAGACGCCTCTTCCTTTTGAGCCAACACCTTATCTATCGTTTCTCGACAATGACTGATTGCCTGCTCCACCGCAGGTTGAATGTGCTCTGGTTTGATATCGGCAAACGGCGGCAAAACAGGATGAGTTAGCAAAGGATTGGTCATATCTGGCCTCTAAATGATTAGCTACTTTCATATAAATAGGGGTGAACTCAGTAAGATTCAAGCGCTAGCGCCACTTTAAATGGCAAAGTATGTGTCACATACCTAACAAGGCAGCCAAATATAAATCATTGATTACAATCAACACTTACTATGAAACTCAAGATAGGAATAAATGATTGATAACTCGACCACAAATGCCATTCGTTATCTTTTACAAAATTTACATAGCCCATAAAATCACATTTAACCCTATAGAAAGTGCAGGTATTAACACCTAAAGGAACTCCCATGCGCCCCCTCAAGCAAGTCAATGTAATAGCGATACACCTACTGCTAACGACTCCTTGTTATGGAGAGCAGCCAACAGAGTCAATCACTCATGACGAGCAACATTTACTTAGCACACTAGAAGCTGCAAAGGGCGAGAGTTTTCAACTGCTATTGGATTTAGGATTTGATTCAAAATATATCTCTGAAGGGCGTAATAACTTAGAAGATGGCGCAATAATTTGGACCACTGCGGCACTGCAAAAAGATGCACTAACCTTATACGCCACTATGGGGCGTGGCACACAGGCTCATTATATCGAATGGAATCTAGGTCTAGAGTATACGGCTCAGCTTAATGACCAGCTCCAAGCCAGTTTAGGCTATCAAAGGCTTGAGTTCTATGGAGAGGAACGCAGCCATGATAATGAGCTTTTTAGTACCCTTGCCTACACAGGGTTAACCTGGTTAACGCCATCCATTAACTACACCTATGCAACCCAAGCTAAGGGATACTTTATTGAGCTGAATTTACATAGCCATTGGAATGTCACGGATAAATTAACTCTTTCACCTTACATCACTCAATCACTAGATTATCAATATGCGACGGAACAACACAACGGTAAAAATCACCTGCAGCTTGGCGTAGAAGTCGAGTACCCAATCACAGAGTTCATGCTCATATCTGCTCATCTTAGCCACAGCTTTGCTCAGCAAGATATTAAACAAGAAAGCCCTAATACTTCTGGCTTAAACAAGACCTTCTTCGGTGGCCACCTCACCTGGATCTTCTAGTGACAGCGCTAAAATCAGACACAGGTTAGACTGCAAAGTCAGTCTGTACACACTAACCTTTCAATGAAGTAAGTTCGCTTCGTTTGCTGTATTCCCACCCCAAAATATAGGAGTAACAAGGAATGTTACCTAAAAAAAGCCAGTTGCTTATATTTTGCCTGCTGAGCGCTTCAGTTTCAGCCGCCAATGACCCCAAACCACCAGAAAAGCTACCTTTGGGAACCGTGTTAGATAGCCAAGGCAATCCGATTAAGTTACCAACAACTATCGAGAGCAGTTTGGAGTTTAAGACAGCTCAACCCAAAGCAATGAAAAGCCCTCTGCAACAAAAAAGCAATAACAAATCCAAGAATATTCTTAATCGTAAAAAACAACTTACCCGCCAAGCTAAGGTGGCAAATGACCCAAACTGCCGCTGGTTAGCACAAAGAATAAAACAACTTAAAAAACATAAGAGCAGCACTAAGGGCTATCAAAATCAGGAGCTCACAATAAGAGAAAAAGAATGGAAATGTATGAAATGCAGCGCCGAAGGTCCAAAACAAGAGGACTATGCTCGATGCCAACATAGACGATGACACTCTATTAATTCTGTGACAATGTTGCCCACTATACGGTCATATGAAAGCGAATAACGATTGATTCTAGTAACTCGAATTGAATCTTCCTACAATGACCCAATATAAATGGAATCACAGATAATTTACTGGAGAACAAGATGGCCCAACATTTTGATTATATCTGCTTAGGTGCAGGCAGCGGCGGTATCGCCTCGGCAAACCGAGCGGCAATGAGAGGCGCCAAAGTGCTACTCATCGAAGCCAAACATGTTGGTGGCACTTGCGTCAACGTAGGCTGTGTACCGAAAAAGGTGATGTGGTATGGCGCCCATGTGGCCGAAGCGCTTCATTTATACGCCAAAGATTATGGCTTTGATGTGTCGGTTAACAAATTTAACTGGCAAACCCTTGTCGATAGTCGCGAAGCCTATATCAAACGTATTCACGCTTCCTACGACAAAGGGCTTGCAAATAATGGCGTGACGCTAGTCAATGGCTATGGCCGTTTTGTAGACGGCAAAACCATTGAAGTGAATGGCGAGCACTATACAGCCGATCATATTCTTATCGCCACAGGCGGTGCGCCTGTCATTCCGAATATTCCCGGTGCCGAGTACGGCATAGACTCAGACGGCTTTTTCGCTCTAACCGAGCAACCTAAGCGTGTCGCCGTAATTGGCGCAGGTTATATTGCAGTTGAGTTAGCAGGCGTATTACACGCTCTTGGTAGTGAAACCCACCTGTTTGTACGTAAACATGCTCCATTGAGAAACTTCGACCCAATCCTCTATGAAACATTAATGGAGTCCATGGAAACAGAAGGGCCAACACTTCACACCCACAGTATTCCTCAATCTGTGGTGAAAAATGCCGATGGCAGCCTAACCCTGACCCTAGAAAGCGGTGAAAGTTATGAAGTCGATACTTTGATTTGGGCAATTGGGCGTTCACCATCTACAGACAATATCGGCCTAGAGAATACTCAGGTAGAGCTAGATGCTAAAGGCTATGTGATAACCGACGAGCAGCAAAATACTAAAGCGCCAGGTATCTATTGTGTTGGCGATATCATGGCTGGTGGTGTTGAATTGACTCCTGTCGCGGTAAAAGCAGGCCGCTTGCTTTCTGAGCGTCTATTTAATGGCATGTCGAATGCTAAGATGGACTATGACCTGATCCCAACCGTAGTATTTAGTCATCCGGTTATCGGCACCATGGGACTCACCGAGCCAGAAGCTAAAGCGAAATTTGGTGAAGACAAAATCACTGTCTACAAGTCAACTTTTACCTCCATGTATACCGCTGTGACAGCCCACAGACAGCCATGCAAGATGAAACTTATCTGTGCTGGTGAAGAACAAACCGTTGTCGGTATTCACGGTATAGGTTTTGGTATGGATGAAATTCTGCAAGGCTTTGGTGTTGCCATGAAAATGGGCGCAACCAAGGCAGACTTTGATGCTGTTGTAGCCATTCACCCTACGGGCGCTGAAGAGTTCGTTACTATGACAGGTTAGTGTAGGAAAAGCATCTTGCACACATAATTGAATCTGGAAAATAACTAATTTCTGGCTATATGGTATGTATAGCCAGTGATTTTTTCTAGGTGAAAATATGTCATTTATAATTCAATCAAACGATGTCTATAAAAACACAGAGTTATCAATCAATCATAACGAATGTCACTGCGCCCCTGTTAACGGTAACATTGGCACCCTCCCAACTCTTTTTCATCAAAATGGCTCATTCAATCATGAAGCTAATAGCTACCTTTTCTACCAGAAATCGGTAAAGGATGCTAAAGACCTATCCCCTTGCGCTCAAGCCTTACACGCCTATTATCAGTTCCTTGAGGATAAAGGGCTTGAGTGGGATAAATTCCCTCCAATCAAAAGGCTCAAACCAACTTATCTTTTCCGTTCTCATTTATTAAAACGAATAAAGAGAGGAGAGCTTGCACACAGTACTGCTAGTGTCCGAATGAACCAAATCGTTAATTTCTACAAATGGTTAATGCACAATGGGTATTTGAGAATAAAGAATGAGAAAGAAGCTCCATTTAAGCTGGAGTTCATTTCAGTTCAAAACCAGGGAATGCTTGCCCACATCTCACCAACCTTCACTGTCACAACAAGCGACTTGAGAATTAAAGTGCCAAAGGACGCAAGTAGTAAAAGCATACGCCCTCTATCACCACTCAGCCAAGAGTCTCTTAGTATTCTAACTCAACACCTACCCAATGCCTCAGAAGAGTTACGCCTACAGACATTGATTTCCACTGATACAGGTATGCGCATTCAAGAGGTAGCAACACTCTCCCTTGATGCTATCGATACAGCTACATCATTAGCTGAAAGTGAGCATCGTTACGAGATAGTTTTATCGCCACAATCAACGGGTGTACAAACCAAATACCTAAAACAAAGGCGAGTTGAAATTTCTTCAGTTCTTCTCAACAAGCTCAATGAATATCGTACCTCAGAACGAAGACTCAAGCGGATCAATAAGCTCAATCTAAAACTTAAGGGCTTACCTGTTACTGCAGCCAATCTAAAGCAAGCTGCTGTTGAAAAGCTTCAGTTATGCGAGCGTCACGAACCGCTTTTTGTCAGCGAACAAGGAAATCCTGTTACAGGTAAATCTATAGAGGCAAGATGGGTAGAACTACGAACGTTAATTAAAAAGACCAGTCCTTCATTTACGCATCGTTTTCATGACTTACGTTCAACCTATGGAACATATCGCTTAAATGATTTACTTGAGGCTGGATTATCTTCAATGGAATGTATGGAACTTCTTATGGATTGGATGGGGCACAACAGTGAATCAACTACATGGAAATATCTTCGTTTCTTGAAGCACAAAGAGATATTCAAGACAAAATTCGGTCTGTTAGACAATATCATGCATGAGGCGCTTAAAGATAATCATGAGTGATATCGCTTACCTAAATGGCTGGAATCCAGAACTGTGCATTCTGCTAGATACATCATGCAACTGTAAGGCTGACTTCAATCGTCTTCGCTTCAAACACGTGCCCAGTACAAAACGATTGCAAGAAGGTGAACAATTTGAAGCTAAGAACCGTGACCACTTCATTTTTCAATTCAAAAACCGAGTTAATGAAAAACTGGCAGAAGGAGTGAGTCAATCCTCGATTTACGCTTATTTTAAAGTTTTCTCTCAATACGTCCGATGGTGTGATATTCATGACGAAACTGCATTAACTCAAAGCTCTCTTGAGGGTTACATGTCGTATTTGAATGAGCAAGTGATGCAGGGCTTAATTAAAAGCACCACCTACAAGGGAGCGCATTCTCAGATGAAGATTCTATTTACACGATATCTTGACCTCCCGCATCACTACTTCGATCGTGTAATCATAAGAAGTGGACATGACCAGGAACCATTCGAGAGTTACACTCGTAGTGACTTAAATCAGTTGTTACCATTTTTACGGCAGTTATTTAAGCAAACCCACATCCAGTTTATGGCACAGCCTGAAGTGCATATCAACGCTTCAAAAAGCATTCCAACCATGACTTTCGTTTGGCAGGGAAAGGAGTACCCATTATGCAGTGGTATCACCAAAATGATGTGCGCAGGGACGTATCTGCTGGCTTATTACACATACTCCAACACAAGTGATTTGTTTCGATTAAAGCAGCCTGAGAACGCTTCGACAACAATAGGGAATGTTTGGTATACCATGCCTACATTCAAACGCAGAGCATTCAAAAACATTCAAGTGGAAATGGGTGGGCATGAGCTGAATATTCCCAAGTATTCTTTGGATTTCTTTGACAGGTTACTCGCAGCATCAAAGTGTATTAACACAGGTGAAAATGCGACGCTATTGCAAACGATTGCTCACGGAAAGGTGCAACCCGTGAAAGCAGCTATGCTTCAGAGTTTTTTAAAACGCTGGATGGAAAAATACTTCACCTTTACCGACCAAACAGGGCGACGCCTTCGCCCGGTCATCAGCCGATTCCGTGAAACAGGTGCGCAGATAACAGCTTATCACCAAGGGACTATGGCAAACGATATCATGCTCAACAACACACCCAATACCCGGAGGGAACATTACAGCGAAGGTAATAAAGTCGCCAATCAGGGCATGATGCAAGATACTATGGCAATTCGAGAAGAGCAAATAAAGAACGGATGTAGCCCTTTGCAAGCTCGAATGAATCTTGCGCTTGATGTGTTAGTGATTGATCAGGAGAACATGGTTAATTACCCAAATCTCAGTCGCACATCAAACGGTGGAAGTTGCGAAAACCCATTCAGTAAACAATCAGAAAAATACACCAAAAAAGCACAGGCCCGAGGGCTCGCTAAAGAGGGAGAGCGATTAGCTTGTGCTGACCTGTTAAGCTGTTTTGGTTGCCCTGAACAAGTAATCGTTCAATCGGCGACTGACATCTGGTGTTTACTCTCCTTCAAATCGTGCATTGAAGAGTCCTTATATCTACACTTGGATGCGAGCCATTACCGCAAAAATTTCGAGAAGATCATTGAATTCATCACCCAAAAGATACTACCTAATCTTCAACCTAAGCTACTAAAACAGGCGGAGATGAAGCTAGATGACGAAGGACTACACCCCGCTTGGAATGAAGCAGAATCCATCCTGAGTCTGATTCCTGGAATTTATCAAGAGGTAAAATAATGCAAACTGGGCACCTTTCTCCAGCAGAAGTTCCATCACAACATGGTATCGACGATGTGGATTTGGTCACGCTGTATCACGATAAGCAATATGAAGAATTGAACGCTGTCATTGTCTGTAAAGATCTAGATGGAAATATCACTGCTACATTTGGTCAAAGCAAGTGGATTTGCCTACCTTTTTCACGAAAAAAGAATGTACATAATCTCACATTCGAATTGCTTGATAGTTCGCCAGAGCTACAACGCGAATTAAAGTTGCTCATTTACTGTTGGTTATTCAAAAGAAATCCCAAACAAAGAAAAGCTGTTCGTTACGGGACGGTAAGAACACTATTAACACATTTCAAAATTGTCTATCGCTTTCTAAGCCAAAACCATTATCCATCACTGCAAGCTCTTTCAAAGCCTCAAGTCTGGAAAGCTTTTGAAGATTATCTTAGTGATTGCGCATATTCGAATTCTTCAATAGAACAGTGCTTTTTGTGCATCAATAAAGCTATTGAATATAAATCATTGCACAAAATAGAACTGGGTTTTAACGCACCGATTCAATCAAAGCATGAAGCACGTAAACTCGGTGCTGCCCAAACACAGCAAACATTGGTCATTCCTGAACGTTTGTGTCATGCGATATATGGTCAAGCTATCACGCTTGTTGAAGCAGCATGGCCACACCGGGAGTTAATTGCTCAAACAGAGAATGCATTACAAGCAAATTATCTGGAGGGCAAACGCATTCTAAACAAAAAGATTGAAAACGGACAAAAGTTCACCTTCATGGAAGTGAACGGTCGTGTGAATATGCGGAAATACACAGTTGCTATCCAAGACTATCTACCGCAAACCGCTGCACATATTATTGCTCCTCTAGCCCAAAAGCTACCACAAATTACCTTGAGAAATGGAGACGACTTTCAACGCTTTTTGGGGCAGCTGATTACCAGTAGTTACATTGTATGCGGCGGATTTAGTGGGATGCGAGAATCAGAATTGGAAAAGCTTACGCCAACCAGTTATTTCAAAGATACTTTCGAAGGACGTGATTATCATATGCTGCAATCCCACACCTTTAAGATCGGTGAAAAACGAGCAACCTGGATAACAGCAGCTTCATCCCAAACGGCTATCGAGCTAATGAGTACGCTCACGGAACGCTGGCGAACAGAAGTGACTTATCCCGATGAAAGATACTCAAACTCACTCTGGGTCAATCAAATGTATCGCTCCAAAGCACCTGTATTGATTAGCGAATGGAACAATCGTTTGAAGCGCTTTTGTCAGCAGTTTGGTTTTGTTGTCAGCGAAACTGATTATCAAGAATGCAAGGAATCAAACCCACAATCACAAGAGAAAATAAAAAAGTGCATCAAGGTGGGACGACCTTGGCCGCTGGGAACACACCAATTTAGGCGCACTTTGGCCTTTTACTGCATTAAGAACCGCCTAGGCACATTAGTAGCACTCAAACAACAGTTCAAGCACTTATACCTCTCGATGACAGAGTGGTACACCAATGGTGGGAAGCTGGCGAGCCTGCGAAACCTGAAAGTAGATACGCAAGTGCAAAACGCACTAGATGAAATCAATGCAGAAACCACCGCGAATAAAATCTTTAAACATTGGCACTTAGATAAAACGCTATCAGGCTCTCATGGCAAAGCCATTATGCAAATGAGGGGGGATATCCCCACTATTTACAGCTCTTGGGAGGTTATCTATCAAGCCGTGAAAAAAGGTAAGCTTACACTTCATGGTTCACTGCATAGTTATTGTAAAAATGGCTACAAATGCGATATGGATGGTGTTGTTGCGCCACAGTTTTGCGTGGATTGTGGCTCTGGAAGCAGCATCATTGATGAACAGCAGGCCAAATGGTGGCAGAGAAAGCATCGAAGCTTGGTTGATTATATGGAGTCTGGAGAAGAAATTTCGGTAAGTGAGCTAAGCCACTATATCACTCAAGTCAGAGCCGCAGAGAAAGTCATGACTGACTTTGATATGCCCTTCACCCCTTTCGAACCAGATTTGAAGGTAACGAACTTATGAGTAAGAGTAAAAACACACTATTGGCATTAGAAGCTGCTCTAGAGCGCATTAAACAGGGTAAACCTAAACGTATTACCACTCACCGTAAACTTAGTGTAAGAGCTGTCGAGGAAGAAGCAAATCTAGGTAATGGTAGCGGTTATTACTACCCTGATTTTGTGGAAAAGGTTAAACAAACCAAAGCTGAAATTGCGGCATGCAAAGGTGAAATAGTCCAACCAGAAATCCAAAACGTGCGCACCAAGCTCAAAGAGCAAAAACGTATCAAGGATAACTTTAAGGCCAAGTATGAAGCAGAGCGAAAAAAGTTAGCCCTATTTGCAGCTGCGCAGCACCATCTGAATGATAAAATGCTTCAGTCGTTAGCTCGTATCGATGAGTTGGAGTATGAGAATGCGGAGCTTAAAGAAGAGCTTGCCAAGATAAAAAGAAGTCAAGTAGTGTCGTTAAAATAGTGCTGTATTTATCTATCCACAAGAGACGAATCTCTTGTGGACTGCTATGTCACTACATCTAGTTCGAATAATCACCCCAATTAAAAACAAGGTCTTAACTAGTTGTTTCTTCAATTTGTTTTTGATTTAGGGCAATTTATTCGAGTTTGAGCAGCACTCACACAACCTAAATAAAGTTGTTAAAACTATTTTTTTTACTATCGTTAACATGTTACCTTCAAACTGAATATTGCAATAATTTAATTGAAAGCATCGATGGCTTGTGTATAATTTGCGCGAATTTTTTCAAGGCGAAATACAATGAACGTTGTTGAGATAGCAGTACCTGAAACCCGTACCATAGAGAAGGCAATCAATCGTACGTCGGCCTCAAAGAACGCTACAGTAACTTCTATTAATCAGAAGAAAAAGATGATCGCTTTCGAAAATGCAAAGAAAAACTTGAAGATCGCTGCAAGTAAGCTTGATTGGTAAGATTTTCATAGCTGATACTATGACCCTATATGCATTTCATAGGGACACACAATGCCAGCACAAACAATTCCAAGCATAAATCCTTCTCAACCTGCTTTAGCGGCTAACAGCAGCTACAAAAACTCCCTCGAAGCAATACGCTCACGACACTCACAAGAGCTTGTCATAGGTCTTTGTGGTGCGGTTGGCGCTGGCATCAAGCGACTCAAAGACTCAGTAATTAAAGAGCTTAAATCTGCTAATTACCATGTAGAACACATAAGATTAAGTGACCTGATTGCGGCTACACAGCCTGATCCAGAGACCATTCTTAATTTAATCGGCTTCCCTCGCTACGATACGTTACAAAACCTTGGAGATGAGCTTAGGAAGGACCATTCAAACACTACCGTCGCTGATATGGGAATTCGGAGAATTCACCTAATACGCAATTCAATGTTTGGTGACGGCGGTAATAGTGGTAATGCAGTAAAGGTCACAAAAAAAGTTGCCTATGTTATTGATCAGATCAAGCACCATGACGAAGTAGCTTTATTCCAAGAAGTTTACAGGAAAAACTTTTATCTGATTGGGCTTTTAAGAACAAAGGACCAAAGGCTTCAAAATCTTAAAGACGAAGGCATAACAGATAGTGCAGAAGCTATGAAGCTCATAGAGAGAGACCGGAACAGTAATGATAAATTTGGTCAACATGTGGAAAAAGCTATTCAAATGTCAGACTATTTTATTAGAAACTTGGATGATGCTACACAGCTTAGTGGATCAATTAGAAGGTTCATTAATCTCATTCATGGTGTGGGTAACTATACACCTACAAGAGACGAGAAAGGAATCTACTCAGCACATTCTGCATCATTGGCTTCAGCTTGCTTATCGAGACAAGTAGGAGCAGCAATTATGGACAACAAAGGCAACATCATTGCTACTGGACGTAATGATGTTCCTCAATTTAGAGGGGGTCTATATGATGTTGAAAGTGAAAAAGATCTACGTTGCTATAACAAAGCAGGGTGTCAAAACGATAAGCACAAGTTACAACTGAAAGGTCAAATCAGACAAATCTTAGCTGATGAGGGCGTTGCTGAGCCAGAAAAAGTAGCAGACAAAATCTTCAATAACTCCAAAGCGAAATCGCTCATCGAATATTCAAGAGCTATACATGCTGAAATGGATGCCATTATATCTCTGGCTCGTAATAGTGGCTCGAGTACAATGGAAAAAACCTTATATTGCACAACGTTTCCTTGCCACAACTGTGCTAGACATATCGTAGCAGCTGGCATTACAAGTGTTGTATACATTGAGCCGTATGAAAAAAGTTTAGCTCTCGATTTGCACAGTGACGCAATCTGCCAAGAAGACACCCCCAACAATCAAAAACTCATATTAAAGAACTTTGAAGGCGTATCCCCAAATAGATACGCGGAGTTCTTCATCTACAAAAAGGATCGTAAGAATAATCAAGGAGAGGTTATTAGTTACGAGTTGCCAACCTCAGATCAAGTAGAGCCTCATCAGCTAGATTGTTACGTAGACTATGAAGTTAAAGTCGCCGATTATGCAAACCAATCTGTCGGAGAGGACCAATACTCATCATCTGATAACAAACAATGAGATATTAGTAATAACTTTTTCAAGAAATTTATTCTTTGGAAAAAAGAAGAATTCAACTGTGCAGTCCCGTTTGTTCTGCACAGCTCAACCAGCTAAATTCATTTAGATATCTCAGTATCTAACTCAACCACAAGGCCATATCAGTTTGGAAGAAACCTAAGGCAGCAACTCCCTTATGTTACATCCTAATACTTCTGCCAATTGGTATGCCTTTTCGAGCGTGATATTGACTTCTCCACGCTCGATTCTCCCAGCATAGCTTCGGTCGATCTCCGCTAAAAGTGCCAATTTATCTTGAGATATCCCCAACTCTTTGCGTTTGCTTCGTAATTTCAAGCCAAATTGGGTTGCTAAGTCTTTCATTTTTCATCTCGTTAAAGATAAAGACTATCCAAAGTTGCGGCTTATAAAGCCACGGATTATAATCCGCATTAACTAATAACAAGTTCTCTTGGCCCAGAGAGTTGGCGATAAAGAGTCTCTTTGCGAGAAATTTAATGTCAAAACCATCCATCAAGATTAACGCTCAACTAAATTCAATTCTCCAGGATGAGAACTTTGACAACTTCAGTGTGACGCGGTTACGTGACGCATACTTGGCAATATCTT
Source organism: uncultured Shewanella sp. (assembly GCA_947503555.1). GTDB lineage: Bacteria > Pseudomonadota > Gammaproteobacteria > Enterobacterales > Shewanellaceae > Shewanella. The sequence goes on along the minus strand of CANNEE010000004.1, from coordinate 63,313 downwards.
CAACGACCAAAGAGCCGATTGAAGCTCGCAAGTATGTTTACAGACAAATCCATAAACTGGTTAAGGAAGGCTTACTGCTTAAGAAGGGAACAAAAAACTCTAAAAGGATTGTGTACCAGAAGTCTGAATTGTTTATTGAGACCAAGTTTATCGTGCAAAATACAACAGCGACCACAGCAAACCAGATCACATCAGTCCCCTCGACAACTAATGATGCTATTAGGCAACTTGAAGAGCGTTTGAAAGAATCTGAAGTAGATCTACTCACTAGCATTGGTGAGTCAGAAGAGTATATGCGGTTGTATCAGTCCTTCCCCGAAATGAAGGCACATCTCGAATCCCAGTACCTACAAGCCAGAGAAAAAAGCTCAAAACTACTTGGGCAAATCAAGGCAATTAAATCTGTCCTCTCTCATCAACGTAAATAATCTTCATGCAACTAAGACAATGGCAATCAGAGTGCGTCAATCGCGCTCTAAAACACTTTAATGCCAAACACAGACATTTCCTTTGTTTAGCAACTCCTGGAGCCGGTAAGACGATTATGGCGGCCGAGGTGGCAGCTCAACTACTCGAAAAAGGCCTAATCGACTTTGTGCTTTGCTTTTCACCTTCCATCAATATATCTCATGGGATCAAATCTACATTCTCAAAACGATTGGACTGCCGTTTCGATGGAGTGATCGGTGCTATTGGTTGCTCTTACACATATCAAAGTATGTTGTCATTCAACAAAGATTTTTGGCAACTACTAAAACGAAATCGCGTACTCGTCGTTTTTGACGAGATCCACCATTGCTCGGGTAGTTCGCTAGAAAATGCGAATGCTTGGGGGGAAGAGATCTTACTGAATATTCAAAACCAAGCTGAATACACTCTAGCTTTAACTGGCACTCCATGGCGCTCAGATCAAGCACCTATAGCTCTATCTCGTTACATAGATCCGAACAACCAAATTCAATGCGACTACATTTACGGTTTAAGGAAAGCTGTAACCGACGGAGTATGCAGAAATCCCAAAATTGTCCTTATCGATAACGAAAAAATTTCAGTTACTGATGAAGAGAATGAAACGAAGACGTTTAATTGTCTGGATGATCTATTCAAAGGTTCATCGGTTTCTTACCAATCAGTCATCAAAAATAATTTGGCAATTCGACATGTGCTAAATCTGGCGGTCAACAAGCTCAATAGCATTAGACTGCACAATACTAATGCTGCAGGGCTTGTTGTTGCATCTTCAGTAGAACATGCCACACATATTCTGAACATTCTCAGAAAGGAGTTTTCACAACCCACTGAAATTGTTACCTACAAAGAACAACAACCGTCATTAAAAATCGATGGGTTCAGCAACGGCACAACAAACTGGATTGTTAGTGTTGGTATGATAAGCGAGGGGACTGACATCCCACGTCTCCAAGTATGTTGTCACCTAAGCAGAGTCAAAACTGAGCTTCATTTTAGGCAAGTTCTAGGTAGAGTATTACGTAAAAGCAGAAGCGGAAACCAAGAAGCCTGGCTATACACCTTCGCTGCGCCAAAACTTGTCGAATTTGCAAACCGCTTAGCAGAAGAGGTACCTGACATTCCAGTGATATTGAGGCAATCTATAGAAGCAGAAATTACACAAGACTCTGTCAAGCCCCTTACTTTGCTATCGAAAGACATTTCACCAACGAAAATAAATGAACTTCAATTAGGTAGCACCTACCTAGATGAGCAAATTCCATCACATCTGACAGAGTTGGTATCGATAGAACGTTCATGCCCTGCGGCAACATTGTCATTTGAGTTACTCGGCGGTTTCAGGGAAAAAGTAGTTTCAACTTTTAGCTCACCGTTTTAAGCTCTCATAACAAAGCATAGTGACACCACTTTTTCAAGATTTATGAACAATGGCTTTGTCAACGATACTGTGTTGCAACATTAAGGAGATTACTCCTTCAGCCGAAGGATACGAGCTTTAATATCGTAACACAGATACAAAGCTAGAAATGTTAATGTGTATGAAGAGTCGACCCACCATGATAACCCAGCCCTATTCATATTTTGAATATTTTCTCTAACCAATTGTGTCCTAATTAAACACAAATCAACTTCGAGTGTCAGCTCTAGCCTGAACTAATACACCTTAATGTCCAACCGATGAATCCACCTTAACTCCCGTACCTGCTTTAACTTTGCTATTCAGGGATAAGTGCTACCCGAATAGATAGATACACAGAGATAAGCGTCAATAAAAGAAGAGTTATCTTTTTATAGCTTTCCTCCATTGATACCTGATGGTTGTAACCAACTAACACTTTTTCATAATTTTCAAGCATCGTATAAGCGCTAGCACCCATATCTCGAACAAACTCAAATGGGTCAGCATCGTGCTTCAAAAAAAGCTCATCACTCGAATATAGCTCATTCAATAAGTTCAGTTGTTTTACTGTCAGGTTGACCCGTTCTGAATCGGTCATTTCATCATCATATTCAAATGTTGCAGTAAGCTCAGGAAGAAACGTCCCAACTCTATCAACTCTCTTATTATACGCTTCTAACAGCCTCTGAAATTTTTCAATGTCTTTTACTATGTCTTCACTACTATCGACATGCCTGAAACCTTTACGGCTCAATTGTACTACCTCACTAAGAACCTGAAAAGAAACATTATTGTTGAACTCCAATGCTCTCAAGATCTCTTGTAAGTGGTGGCGATATTCCGCCAAGTCCCGTAAATAACGTCCATCAACAGTCTTGTCTTCCCTTGACAGCATTATTCTTGAAGTAACTCCACTCTCCCTTAGACGGTTAAACTTTTCCATAACCTTCTCATTCCAAAAGTTCATTTGGAACGAGAAGGCGTACGATTTGTTCGCTACTGACTTTCCAGCATCGACCCAAGTATACGTTTGAACACAAAACACCAGGAGCCCAAAAATGATTATTAATAACGTTAGTTGTATTTTTTTCGACATACTACATCCAATCCAATTATTATTGTGACTTAACACCACACAACCTTTCCTTTCCTTAGCCAGAAGTGGGAACGACAACCTTTCTTAAGCCAAATAGATGGGTGTAGCGTTGGACGGTTTTTTTCATCAACGGTTAGCTTCCAATTAGGTTTCGCTTCCGTTATCAGTAAAAGCTCCAAATGCTTTCCACACCCACATGGGCACTTAAACCCCACAGCCCACTCTTCACCATCTTCCTTAGCAAGAACGATATTACGTATAGGCAATTGATCGGGAGGTGTATCACTCTCGATGACATTAACTTTACGTGCTGGAAGAACATACTCCGCCAGCCTTAACAACCACATAGGCTTTCTCATTCTTTCCTCCTCAGGCTTGTAGGACTCTTTGCAAGCCCAGGAATTCCGAGGAGCGGCTCTTTAAGGCCAATACCCATGTGAGGACTTTGAGTACATTCAAATGAACTATCTCTTTCGTACTCTTCCTCGCATGAAGCTAAAGAAAAAACAGTTCTACTGAACATGGTGTTAGGCTCATGCCTAAATGGATAGCGTCTCATAATAAACTCCATCACACACGCACTAGCAGCACGCATATTTAGAGCAATTACATCGGGCGCTTCTTCTACTACACCTTTTAAATACCCTTCAGCAACTTGCTTATTATGATCATCAGGATCTACAGCATTTATGTACTCCTTACGTAAAGATTCAGGCGTATACACTTGCCGATCGTACAAGGAGGGAGCGCCAGGAAAAACGTAGTCTAAACGCCCATATACATCGGCAATTGCTGTACCGCCACCCGGAGTCTTACGAGTAGGAATAGTGACACCGACATCAAAAAGAGGCATTAGAAATGCTGACGATATCATGTCACATACATATCGCCCTTCTGAGCTATCAACGCAGCAGAATAGTACGTCCGCTTTTCCCGCGGCTTCAACCGCCTCACGGCTATTAATGCTACTTTCTACACACTCTATGCGAATATCTTCACGATAAAGCCTCACTCTATCGGCAAACATTCTTGTCTTGTAACGCCCATTACTCGCATCTTCCCTTGTGGAATTGAGAATTCGATTAAGGTTCTTTATCTCTGTACGATCAAAGTCAATCAACACTAGCCCCCCAATTCCCATTCGGGCTAATTGCTCGGCTATGATAGAGCCAGTACCTGAAACACCTACTACACAGGCAGTTAAAAAGCTCAGGTCTTTTCCCATATCTGAAGAGAATGCCAAAGGATGTGCAGGTAAGCCCTCACCTGCTCGCCAAATAGAGAAGTCCTCCGATGCACAACTAACTGACGCTACATACTCAAAATCTAAATCTTTTTTGTAGATTCTTGCCTTTACTGCACCATCTGGAGTCATTATGGCTGAGCCATGGCACACATTTGGTGAAGATATACCTTCAAAAAGACTTGGAATTACCTGCAGGTCACTTTGATCATCACATTCTGAAAAGTTAAATTGCCCTCCAGGGTGCGAGTGCATAAGAATGACAGATAAACCCTCTGAATCTGCAATATCAATGGCCTCTTCAACAAATTTTCCAGGCCAAGTGATTTTATCAGGCAGCCTCAACGCACAAGCATGATGTTCAATTAGTATTAGCATACTTACGAGCAAACGACGCTTGCTACTCTTAGAACAAAGTAAAATAGCAGCCGCCTCCAGCCCATCCCCGGGAAACAAATGCTCTCGCAGCTGCTGATGGTGCATGCTGGAAATAACTAGCTTATAGTGACTACAACTCATTTCGCCACCTCACGCAGAACACTCTCTTCTATAACAGCCATCTGAGTCATCACACTATCAGTTAGAGGATTCCATCTGGTCTTGCCATTTAAGTGTCGGCTCCATCTTTGATAGCTTTTACCCGCAATGAGCTTATGACAAGACGTCTGCGCAATAACTGCACCTGAATCAAGTTGCAATGAAGGAAAACAATAAAACATATCAAGAGCAGCCCCAGGATAAGCTGCAGGGATATCTATCGCCATATCCACTTTTTCATGGTTATATCCATTCGGAAGCGTGTAATTACGAATTATAAGCCAACGTCCACCACCATCCATTAAAGTTTCCCATTCGAAACCTAACTTGTTTAGGTAGTCAGTATCTTTCTCTAACAGTGAAAAGTCTGATTTCACGCAAAGCATTTGTTCACCGTTAATTATTTCAGCGGGTGTCATTCTGAGTTTCTCAATGCCAGGGGTTGTTAAATCAATAACATCCTCAACAATAATAGGCTTTTTGGGTTCTCCTTTAACTTTGAGGAAAAGCATCCACCCATCTGATGGATTAAAACCAGCAGCAACCATCGCATCGGAAGCCACTATAGTTGGCTCATCCGATTCAATTAGTACACCTTGGACATTTAGCTTCCAGCTAACCTTGGCAGAATACACTTTCTCTAATCCAGATGCAGATAGGTCAAGATTACTCTCAGCAGTTAGCTGTATATCTGCCGATTGTTTCTGCTCCAACCAAAGCACCTGATCACTAGAAATATTGCCTACAACTCTCAGCTCTTTCTCACTGATAGTGGATGCTCCCCATGGATACCGTCTACCATTCAGCTCAAAATAGAAAATGCGATCACTTTCAAACGCAATGAACTGTTCTACGCCTCGATGATAAACATCAACGACTTCTGACAGGTTAACCTCTTCAAGCATACCTGTGCTCTGCTTCATCAACAGGATGTAATCGTTCGAAGGGAAATAGTTCGCGGCCTCCAATATTTGTTGACCTGTTGGCGTCGGGTCAGAAACAAGAACCTTTTTCTGTTCAAGGTTCTTATCAGCGACACGTATTTGATATTGTTTCGCGAACCGAGGCTCTCTGCTCTCCATTAAGCACTCGGAGATGTCTTCTACTGAAAGCTCTGGTGGTGTATTTTCTGGTTTCATTACAATTAACCTCTTACTAGTTCTAGGGGGAACCACAACATGCGATTCCTTCCCTTTCACACAGTTAATCGTTTGAAACCATCTAAACCGGAAAGATTAAATGAATTTTTTTAAATTTTTTCTAATGGCAGGCTTCCACATAAGAAAAAGCTTGGACACGTTGGGCAAGTACGCTGATTAGGTGAGGTGGGGAATTCTCCGCCAGCAATTGATGATATAGCGCTCTGACACTTATCTATACGCGCCGTTTGCTTTCTTTCAGTAACAGATACAACCTCATGAGTCTCACTGGTCAAGTGAATCGCTTCCACCTTAGAACCTTTCCCATAATGTTGCTCTGCGGCTCTAAGTAACAATGTATAGCTTGTATTATCAAATTCGCTAGAAAGCTTCTTACCCGATTTAATCGTCCTAATTGTATGAATACCGTTATCGTCTATCACTACTTCATCTGGTGTTATAGATATCTCTCCCCCAGAAAATGAGACCTTTATTTCTTCAGGGACGACTAGCGTCTTTCCTTGTCGCGTCTCCCACAAGTATTCAATTAGTCGTTTACCAATTCGCTTATAATCTTCTGAATAGCCATTATCTACTGGACCATTTACGACCCAAGAGTTTTCATACTTATTAAATAGTTCGTCTTTACTCGGGGTGGACTCGAAAAAATCTGATTTAAGCCACGCTAAGACATCATAAACCACGTTGTGCATCTGCCTGAAAGCATTATCTATTTTCTTAGCACCCAAACTTAAATCGTGCGTATAAAAGTACCTTCGTGGACAACGCTCGTAAAGCTCTAGTTCTCGGTCAGTCAATATCAACTGTTCGCGGGAGGGAAACTCTATGTCGTCGTAAACTACTTCAACTCCGGTGCTATCAAGATATCTGTTATGAGAAATGTGACTATCAATTCTTTCTATAAACTTCGATGGATTACGACGGCTATTATTTTGCTGTTGTGAATTCGCATATAGAAATAGGCGCTTCTTAGCTCTTGAGGTCGCTACAAAAAATTTACACTCTTCTTCTTCCTCATGACCTAACTTTACTGTTTCTTTTCCAGAGTACCCTTCTATCATAAAGTCTGGCGGTATACAGTTCGGCGGCCTATTAGAGCTCGGGAGACCTCCAGCAACCATGCCTGGTAAGTGTACAATATCGAATTCTAAACCTTTACTTGCATGAATCGTCAACAACCTTACCCCATCAAGATGATTGGCTACTGCAGGCAGCTGTCGAACGTCTCTATCCTCAGATAATTGAACAATCCTACGGATTCTTCTAAGCAATTTTTCTGAAGGCATGCCTTGTCCTTGTGCCAAGTTTCTACTGAAGTTTAAAACCTGCCATATTGCGATGCCTTTAATCTGCTCTCTTATATCAGTCGACTTATAAATGAGCTTACCAAGTTCCAAGCGGTCCAAGACTATTGTTGCTAGAACCTCCCAAGGATAATCTTTAGGAGTAAAACCAACAATCAGCTCCGTTACAGCATTTAGTGAACGGATTGCCTCCGCCGACAACCCCTCCATCTTATTTATATGATCCCTCCATTCTAATGCTTTGAGGTCGTGTTCCTTAATATATTTTGCAACTAACTTAACATCATCAGGTGATAATGGTGCTCCAGATAAACTCGCCGCCCTGAGTAACCCTTGAGCTCGATTTTCAGTTAACAATGAAAGCAATGAGAGTAAATCTCTAATTTCTGGACGTTCAAACAAACTTCCCAAATAAAGCACCGGAATGCCCTGTGCCTCTAGGTGTGCAGCAACATCATCAAGTCGGGCATTAGATGCACAAAGCACAGCCTGCTGCTTATAAGAGAATCCTTGCATTTTCATGTCTGCAATACTAGCAGCTATAGCTGCCAGTTCATCTTTAGGCTTACTTGCAACAGTGAAAATTGGCTTAGAACCTATTTGCTCACTATTTGCCACGAGCTTCAATGGCAATACACCATCTGATGCTTTCATTGTTCGAGAAAAAGTAGAGAACAAATCAACAACTTCACTTGCTGAACGGTAATTTACCGACAATTGTTCAGATTTAGCACCTGGAAAATCATCAGAAAACCGCTTCATGTTTGTAGAGGAGGCACCTCTAAAGCGGTATATGGATTGACGCGAGTCGCCCACAACCCACAAACTTTTACCAGCCCCTGCAATAGCCTTAATTAATCGTACAGATGCTCTGTTTACATCTTGATACTCATCAACCAGTATATGTTTATGTCTTTTGGATAAAGCGCTTCTAACATCTTCATTAGATTCAACTAACTCAACCGGTAGTTTTACTAAATCACCGAAATCAACCGCATCTTTTTCTTTCAGTAAACGCTCATAAGACTTATAAACAGAAGATACCTCAAGGCACTTTTCTGCTTGCACTCGCCCATCCTCATCCTGAGCTTTAGCAAACATTTCTTCTGATAATGCAGTATAAGATTGCGCATTAATTACTTCATCTTTCGCTCTAGAAATTGCCGCAAGCATATCGCTGAGAGTTAGTGTGGGATCATAGTAATTTCTATAATGCTTAAGATCCAATCGAGCTAACTCTCCTTCAAGCCATTCAATAGCTTCAAAACGACTAACAACTTTAGGTTTTTCCGAAAGACCGAGGAGTTGATGAAATCGATGGACAATATCTAAACCAAAAGCATGAAATGTTCCTATCCATAACGTAGCTAATGAATCTGGCGCTTTTTCCGCAACACGCTCTCGTAGCTCACCAGCGGCCTTGTTTGAAAAGGTCAGAACTAAAATCTCTGATGGGTCTATACCACTTTCCAAAAGATGGGTAATACGTCTAACTAATGTACTAGTTTTTCCCGTACCTGGACCAGCTTGAAGCTGATAAGGAGAGCCACTGTGTCTCACTGCATTTGTTTGAGACAAATCCGGTTTGTGTATTTTTTTCTCTTCCTGCTCCTTACATGCTTTAACAGCAGGCAAGAGCAAAGCATCAAGCAATTGTTGCTGAACAATAGATATAGGAGCACTCAAATTCAGAGCTATTGACTCTGATGTCATATCTTCTTCTATATGCAACTTGACGACAAGAGAACGAGGAAGTAGAAACTCGCGAGCAAATGCATCCATTGTTATTTCTTTACGCTCGCTTCTGCCATAATCAAGAACCTTATCCAAAGCCGAAGATGTTACATCTTCACTTACTGATGTATCCACATTGTCTGTGATGAAATCTTCACTAGTTCCCTCTAAGACAATATGGCCTAGTTCATGAGCTAACAAAAAAGCCTTATCAAAATCACTACCACAATTTTCGTACAGAACCAATCCTGCTTGGCTATCAAAAATCGCTCGGCCGCCTTTTAACTGGACACTTCCTTTTGCAACAGGAATAACCTCTAGGTCTCTATTTTCTTCAATTTCCTTCAAAACAAGCTGCAAGGGGTGACGAACATCTAAACCTGAATGAATAAGGTCTATATGTAATTGCTCGGCTATTTGACGAGCGATTTCGATTCCATCCATTAGTTAATCCTTCATCTCCCTTAATTTTTCTTTTTGAGAATCAGACAAACCACAACTGTCCAAAGCTTCATCAAAGGACACCTGTTTCGTCGCAGAAGGTTTCCCTTCAGCCTTAAACCGAACAGCAGAAGACACCGTAGGTTCTCCCACCAATGCATTTCTCATCACATCACTACTAACATCCAATTCTTTTGCTAAGATCCCTATTAATTGAATAGGTATGGTTGATACTTTGATTTCTCTGTCTCGAAGCATTGTCAAAAAAAATGAGTTAACACCTAACTTTTTGGCTAATGCCCTAAATCGGCTTCTATCGAGATTCAATAGCGGGTTTTTTACACTGCTAGAACCGGAAATAGTAGTTGTCGCTGCGAGAGAGGATTGAAACCTTTCCCAAACCAACTCAGCTTCTTTGCTATCACCTTCACTTATTAGACTGAAATCTTGATTTGGGGTAGCAAAAATCTCAATTGAGAGGTCAATCAATTCTTCCCTATATTGAGGGTACTCACGAAGGTACTTTTCTAATGTTACAGAGTCCTTATTTGACTCTACAGAAAATGCATATAACACTTCATCTCTCATCTCATCAGAATTTGTGTTCATAGTTCTTCCTCCAGAAGCAACTTTTCCCTGAGTATACAATAAGCACGACTTAATCGATTCCTTACAGTTCTATCAGTGCAGCCTAGTGTGCTAGAAATCGTCTCTCTATCAACATCTTTTGACTCTATAGGTAATCCTTGAAGATAAAGTCCAATAACTCGTCGCTCATTATCTGGTAATTCGTTAATCGCGCTCTGAAATTGAATCCGGAAAGACGAGTCATTTAATATTGACTCATTCAGTTCACTTAATTCTAAAACACTTATTTCAACATCTGTCCTAACTTCTGAGGTCAACTCACTTTCTATAGACTTAGCATTAGACAAAGGGTCTTTCTTTTTCGTAGGTCCTAGCTGACGAAGAACATCTATGCGAAGCTTGTGGAACGCTCCATTAAAGTTAACTTCAAAGTAATCTAGCCTCGAACAGCCTTCATCCCTATCCTTCACTAACAAATCCATAAAGCGATCGACGACTTCTTGTCGCAAATCTTCTGCATTTTTAAACTGCTGATTTGAAATCGACTTGACCAAGCTCCCTTGGATTCTTTTAACAAAAAACAAGAACAATTTTTTGTACAGTAAGGGATGCATGGAAGTGGCTTTGTGCCGTAAGAAGTACAATACCACTTCCATAGGCAATAAGCTTTCGCTGTCCAAGCAGCTTTCACCCAACTCTTCCGCTGGGAGAGCTTCTAATTTATCAATAATAGAATCGATTTCTGCGCGTCTTTGGTAGACGACACCATTACCCATGACTTTCTGAAGTGGTATTGACATATGCATCACCAAAAAATAAAACCGTTATAAATCATACCACTTATTTACACAGCAAGCATCTCAGGTAACTCAAAATGCTCTGACATCCATAGTAAAAATCTACCAAGTAAATACGAATCACATTATTCATTGACACCATTTGATCATATCCCTACTGAGCAAATAAGATGCATATGTGCTTTATTAAACGCACAAACTGCTACGCAGTGGCTCAAGTCAAACCGAGGATGACAAATGACAGAGATTGAAACGGAGTTTGAGTTTTTACATGAAGTAGACCTTTCTCCTGCAAGGAAAGGTATGGATACCATTTTTAAGTTCAAAGACAGCGGAAAGCTAGAGTTTAGAGCACAACAACATCAGTTTATCTACTCCGCTTATGAGGGCATAAAATCTGGAAGGGATGTCGTAATTGAGGGACCAACGGGTTTAGGAAAAACCCGGTCACTTCTTGCTACTGTATTTCCAGCATTGGAGGAAGACCATAACTTAAGAGTTTTGTATCTAACTCGAACTAAAACACAAGTACAGAATATAATTAGTGAGTTGTCTGAGATAAGCATGCTTTCTATTTCTAAGCAATTTGCCCTTAGCGCAACTCCATATATGGGCAGAGATGCAATAAGAAATGTTTCTGGTGTTACTTCAAATGCAAACCTCGGTGAGTCATCTCACCCAACTACGTCAGGTGTACTTAGTTTTGCTCAGATACAGAGGGAAGCAACCTATGGTAATTGTCCATTCGACCTCATTAAGAAGGCATCTAGTGTTAAGCGCATAGTTGTCGCACCACATGGTTGCATTCTTGATGATACTTGGTTGACTAGTTCAGGTTTTGTACCGGATAAAACTATTGTTTTAATGGATGAGGCTCACAACTTTATCACCGATATATGCAATGACTACTATATGACAGTAACCGGCACCAAGCAAAAAAATGATGCTACTAGCTTTTTAGAGTCCAACGTTTACAAAACAGATCTTCGAACGAACAAGTTTAGTGAAAAGGACGTCAAGAAAGGATTTAAAGGATGTAAGTGGTGGGATAACAATACCCTTCACACGGTGCTTAAACGACTACTAGAACTAACGGGGGAATTGCTAGAAGCGGTGGGCGAAGTGACGGCGAACTTACCAGTTACCGCAAAAGTTTCTCCACCTAGCACAGACATGTTGTTAGAAGATGCCTGCCACTTCCAAGAACTATTTGTTCAGCTTGGATTCGAAAAGATCTATTTTGAAGCCATCAAAATACTTGAAAGGGCTCAATCGAATAACGAAATATCGGAACTTAACCATTATTTCAGAAGACAGTTTGTAACCGCGAAGCAATTCTTAAATGGTTTGTCATTGATCCTAGAGCATCCCTTCGAATTTTATATCAATTATAATATAGAGCGTCGTGTATTCGCAGCAACAGCAATCCATCCCAAGCACATTATCAATCGTGCTATGGATAGAGTTAGATGTGGCGTATTTACTAGCGCGACAATTTCACCTGTTAATGATTTTGCATTCCTTCTAGGGAGACCCGACCCCATTGCAATAAAAATTGGTCACCTTTTTAGAAATGAAAATTACAAACACTTCTATGTTTGTGGAACAAACTCAAGTTCTAAACCTCTGCTCAACGAGCAAAGTCGCATCTGTTATTCAAATCAAGAACAAAAACGTGTAGTAGAGGCCATATCGAGGGCTACCCATGCGGCCAAAGGAAAGAATATTGGGATATTTTTCAACAACCTAGATCTTGTTGAATGGATGGCCAACCTCATAAAGCTTGAGGGTTCAAAATTCCTCCCTAAAAATACAATAACTCTTGGGCAAGTAGGAAATAGAAAAGAAAAGTGGTCAAAATCAGAGCGCTACTTGGTGGAACAGTTTGATTATGCAATAAAGGAAAATAACATAAATAGCAATAAGTTAGATCCATCTGAACATGTCGCAGATCTTTTCATGGAGCTTGGTGATAAACCAAACACAACTTTATTATTAGGAGTTCAAGGAGGCAAATTAGCTGAAGGCATAGATTACAGCGGGACTAAGATGGAAATGGTAATTTGTGTAGGCCTCCCTTACCCTGGTTCTCCAAATGAGGTTCTAGTTTCAAGTATAAAGCGTGATTACTGGGCTGGGTACTTTGAGGAAGACCTAGGAAAAGCTGATGACTTTTCCTATAAACACGATGCGTTTCGCAAATTAACTCAATCCGCAGGTAGAGCACATCGAAGCACAAAAGATCGCGCTGTAATTCTTTTCATTGACGAACGCCTTATGGGAATAAAAAATAATGGTGTTGGCAATTACGAGCTCTTAAGCATAAAAAACTCAAGAAAGAATCTCCAGCTACTTCCTCGCCCGTTACAAGTTATTGATCGGAACATAGTTCTTGAAGAAACTGGTGCAAAGAAATCTCGACTACAAAAACACATAAAAGGTCTAAGTAGCACTAAGGAAGTTGTAGAACATGATTTCATATCTCTTGATGAAATGGTTCAGCAGATTAAAGACTTTTGGAGGTAAACCATGGGCAGTGGAAGTTATTCAAGAACTGACAATAAATCCTTTGATACGAACAAGTCAGACTCTATGCTCAAGCAAAGGGATGCTATCGACAAAATATCAAACTCAAGACAAACCGTTACTCAAGATAAAAGTCCATCAGCAAACAGCATCAAGTCAAGTTTTTTGGGGCAACTTAAAGCTAGAGGCTCGGGCCCGACACCAAGCGAATTACCTGCGTTAAAATCCGCAAGCAATGCATCTGCATCTAACACTGAAAACTCCGTAATAGGTAAGCTGAATAACTACGCTACGTACGATAACCAAAAAGTAGTCAAGGATAATATAATTAAACACCTAGCCAACGACAGAAGAGCCGAATCTTTAGCTAAAAGCCTTCAAGGTCACCATCAACTACCACAGCAAGTAGGAAAAGCCATAGAGAATGCAATACCAGGTTTCAAATATCATTCCGGCAAAGCTTTAACTGTCCAACTTTCTGCTGGAGCACCACACCAAGCAGGAAAATCCACTCGGGGTCAAAAGCGAGCTAGCCAGCATTATAAAGCTCACAACATCACTGTTGATGAGGCATTCAAGAGCCCTGAAACCATCGGTGAGTATATACAGCTTGCTAAGGATGCACTCGTAAACACAGGAGGATTTTCTCAACAAGAGGCACATGAAGCCATTGAAATGGAAATCAGAAATCAAGAACAACTCAATAATATGAAAATAGATCGAAATCTCGAAATTAAGGAGAATCTCAACAGCTGTATTAAAGTCAAAACTATTACGCCATCGGGAAACCTTTAACGGAGTTTAGTACATGAAAACGTTTCTAATAATCTGTGAGAAGCCAAAACAATCAGCACTCATTGCGAATGCTTTGACTGGCATAGATGACGACATTGCAGCATACCGTTATAACGACAAGTTCAGACTATTTGGCTCGAATAGAGAAAAACCGCTTCCTAAAAAAGCTTCTCGAAAGAACGCTAAGCAAATGTATTATGATGATTTAGCTACACGCTACAACGACAAACGCCTAAACAATTATAGTATTCAAATTCAACAAAAAGACTCTGCAACTGGACCAGTTTTAGGAAGACGAAGAACATCGACGTTAGAAGAAACACTTGAAAATCGTCCTATAGATTTGCAAGAAAACATCATTTATTACGCAGTTCCATATAACGGGGCTCTTTATTTAATTTGTGACACCAACGGGGTACTGATAAGTGAAAATATCCCTTTCCAATTCAGAAAAAAACTGCTCGAAAAGAACACGACTTGGGAAAGAGCATCATCGCTCATTAAACTAGGCCCTGAATCTCCCGCTGGCAAACAAAGAGCTAAAGAGTCAACTTTGTTCAGAACAGCTTGGTTTGACAGTGTTATTACCGAAAGAAAGCTACCTTGCAAATATAAGAACTATCAACCAGGAAAAGAACTACAACTACAAGGGGTCATCTGTGCAACAGATTACGATATTGCTGGGCAGTTTATCTTTCAATGTGTTATTGATTACTGTAACCAAAAATTGCCAGAAGCAAACAGGGTTCAAGACAATCAACTTTTGAGTCTAGATTTATCAAACTCTGATACTGATTCAATCAGAAAAGCAATAGAAAACCCTACTGCTTACGACAAAACTCGTGCATTAGCAGGTAAGTTGAGAAGTAACGTTGACACATTGTACGGACTTGCGAGACAACTTTTTTTCAATGCTCAACAGTCCCATCCGACATACTCTGACTGGTTCACCAATCATTTTTCGAAAAGAGAAAAAATCAGAAAACCCTATAATTTTTTCAGTTTCGGAAGAGTACAATCATTAGCATTGCATGTACTTATCCAAAGATACTTACACTTGATTGACCACACTGAAGCCCAAGTTTCCATGTACGAGATCTATCCAGGAAAGCTATCTGCAGAAAAGCTAATCCAAGAAAAAAACAAAGGCAACTACTTAGACCTATTAATAACAGAAGAACCGATAGCTGTAAGTCAAGCTGACTGGTTAAATGCATGTAAAGAGATGGGCGTAGGAACACATACAACACGTTATGGACAATTAAAAAAACTCCACGATAACAAGTATGCATATCTAGTCGATGGTGCGGCACTACCAACTAAACTGGGCTTATCACTCTATCATGTTCTAGCTGATTTTCTGCTCTATTGCAACGAAGGTGTATTAAATACAAATTCGGATCTAATCAGTTGCATGGAGGAAATTAAGCTCAACAACTATGGGCTCGGTCTAGAAACATATAGCCGCTTCATGACTAACTTCTACAATACTTTTCGAATACTCTACCTAGAGCTAGAGAGCTCAGAATCATTCATACAGTCGGTACATAATGTTCTTGACGAGATTATCTCTGGAGAAATACCTTTAGAGGAACTCGAGAAACATAATGATAGTACAGAATTAAATCAACAAAGGGATAGAAAGCTTACTGAACCAGATAATAGCAACTTGTATGGATTGTCAGAATACATTGACGAATCGCAAGCTCTTGAGCTCTATCATAACCCTGATAAGCCATACATAATCAAGAGGTTCAACCAAAAAAAAGAGCAATCCGATCCCAAAGAACTCATTCGCCGTATATGCTGTATAAAGAAAGGGATCGACTTTATTATTCACACGGATTACCCAACTACTATCTTTAGCGAATTAGCAGAGGATGATTGGACCATACTAAAACTTCAAGACATGAACGGTGAAATAGAAGCTTACATGAAAAATCGCGAAAAATATGTAGCATCGGAAGCACACATCTTCGAAGTAACTAATGCCATTGAAAAAACCATTGTGGAATCTGACGATTGTGCCCACCCATCTTTATCACTCAACAGTATTTCAAGACGCTCTCTCGCAGGTGAAGAGTCATCTAAACTTGCTCTAGAGTATACACTACCATGGTGCTTTAATAGTTGGTGTGTAGATACAGAGAAATCTGGTGAGAACTGTCTCAGTGAAATACACTACAAGCGAAAACCCATAGAGCAGTCTTTTTTATCTAAGATTTCAACTTCTATTTTCAAGAATAAACTCAAAAATAATGACGACAATCTACCGGAAACAATAACATTTAAGGTAATCAACCGATACACCGTAGGGGAAGTTCATGATTTCGAAAGTGTTCTAGCCACGATGTCTGACAAGTACGGCACTTCTTTTGAAAGAACAGCATACCTCGCAGAAGAGTTGTACCTAAACTAGTTAAAGTTAGTCTGTAAACATGTATTACCATTGTTCACACATACAATCTAAGCGAACTCAGAGGGCATCTTAAAATATCTGTTAATATCGTGCTACTCTTTCTGGAAAATGAGAATATCAAAGGCCAAAATGTAAAAAAATAGCGAAGGATCACTATTTTTCTGGAAACGGCTAAAAAGCCTTAATAGACAAACCTTTCCAGATTTATTTTAGAATCAACCTGTGTTGGTAAGTGGTTACTATGAGGTAATGATTTTTAGGGTAAAGAGAAAAATCTCTTTACCCTAATTAGCAAAAGGCTTTTAAGAATAGAAAGGTGTAGGATCAACATCTAAACTACTTGGTGAAATGCCGCGCTCAATATGCAAATCCGTCTTTTTCATATCCAGCATAACTACATCGGTAAAGTGTTTATGTTTGAGTGAATAAAAGCACTTCACAATTGGGTGTAATGCATCTCTACCTTTAGAGTCCCAAACCACACCGACTCGGCCATCACTGAGCTCCACTAATGAACCCGCAGGATAAACACCAACACAACGAATAAATTCATAAACTAGGTTTGTATCTAGATGGAATGGAGTCAGACTCAAAAGAATTTTAAAAGCGGCTGCTGGGCTCATCGCCTCTTTATAACAACGAGTCGCCGTTAAGGCATCATAGATATCGACAATACAACTCATACGCCCATGGCGCGGAATATCATCACCTTTAAGCCCGTTGGGATAACCATTACCATCCAGCTTCTCATGGTGCATTAAGCATACATCACGACTTATCTGAGACAAACCTTCTACATCTTCTAGAATTTGTTGAGCGTACACCTGATGTAGTTTCATATGCTCAAATTCTTCGGGTGTAAGGCGCCCAGGTTTATGCAGAATCTGATTATTCACCTTAACCTTGCCTATGTCGTGCAAAATGCCACCCACAGCAAGCTGACGAAGAATGTTTTTCTCCATTCCTAAGTGCTTACCAAAGGTCACAAGCAGAAAAGAGACGTTAACCGAATGCTCAAGCAAATAAGCATCTTTGGTTCTCAGCGCAGATACACAACGAAAAGCATCATCGTCCAGCAGCACAGACTCAATCATATTGTCGGCTAGGTCTTCAAAAGGCTCGACTTCTATCGCCTTGCCTTCAAAAGTTTCACTCAACACTTTACGAACCAAACCTTTAGCTTCACCGACTAGTGCGCTGGCTTTTTTCTGCCTCAATGCTCTGTTATTACTTGGCTTTTTAGCTAATGGTTTTTGAGCTTTCTTTAGACCACAATTGTCAGCAGAGCGCTCAACATCAACCCATACCGACTGAATGCCATTTGCCTTTAGCTTCTCTATCGCTTCTCGCTGTTTGATTTGACCTGCACTGGCAATATTGACGCGGCCATTTTTATCTATCGCAGTCACAAACATACCTATGCCTAATTTAGACACTGGGAGTTTAATTAAGTCTTGTGACTTCTGCGATTCAGCCATTAGCTATTGTACACCTTCAAGTTTTATTAACTTGCCTATCTTTCCAAGCGATTAGACGTCTTCCTTAAATTGTTATCAAGAAAATGTCTAGAGCAAAGAACCCATTTTATCCCTCAAGTGCATAAATCACCACTTTAATTAGGCAATGAAGAGTGAGAATGAGTAAATTAGCAACTACTTAACAAATAAGAGCATGAATTAATTAAATTTTAGCCATTACATTTTTATGGCATACCATATTGTTTTAAACAGGTAACAAATATTCTTGAAACAACCTAGGTCCAAATATCTAGCGATAATATGGGGGAGCACTTATATATCACTGCTATGAATATAGTACAAAGTGAAAATGCATAAGATGAATAATGAAATCATTTTTCAGCTATACGGCTCACAGGCTAACGGCTTTCGGCTTGACAGAAACTAGTGAGAACATTAGTTTGTGGGAAAGATTCTTATTTCCAAATTCGAACAAGAATGCACTAGATACCCTACTATAACACTAGTGCAAATATAAAAATGTTTGGAGCGTTACTTGTCTGCACTCTCGCTATCATCGGCAATTGAGCTAGTCACCGATAAACTCAATCACATAAAACTCTCACCAAGCCAAGAGCCTTTGGTTCAGGTGTCTTGTGATATTTTACCGCTACCATTAATTGCATGGTTAAGCGCTCAATCAGTTTATCCACGCATATATTGGCAAGGCAGAGATAAAACAGAAGAAGTCGCTGCCATTGGCCAATGCCAAGATTTTAATTTTAGCGAAGAAACGTCTGATAATGAGCTCGCCGAAATCTATCATAGTCAATGTGGCTTATCGACGAACCAAGAGCTACGTTATTATGGTGGCGTGGCATTCGATCGCTCACTTCCCTGTTGGCCCGAGTTTGGCCGCGCAAGATTTGTATTACCCCGTATAGAATTGAGACGCAGTGGCGATAGATATAAGCTGATCGTTAATCTTAATACTCAAGAGCACTCACTCGCTGAAGAGTGTCAGAATGCCCTGCAGGCCTTAGCTCAAATGCAGAGCCCACGGCCTCTGCCTCCTCCCCATAAGCTTACCCCTTTGAGTCGCAGTGATAAGCCCGAGTACAGTCGCTGGAAGTCATTGGTTGAGCAAGTTACCAACGAGAAGTTTAATCAGCAAACACCAAAGGTAGTGCTATCTAGGGTGACCCAATTGGAAGTGGCTGATAATATCGACCCATGGATGGTATTAGCTTGTTGGCAAGGAAGAAACCCCAATAGTTTTCAGTTTGGTTTTCAATTTAGCCCAGAGAGGACCTTTATCTCCTGCTCACCTGAGCGCCTTTATCGCCGCCGACAGCAAGAGCTATTTACCGAAGCCCTCGCAGGCACCACGACCCGTGGCGTCAATCAAGAAGAGGATGAACTGCTGGCACAGCAGCTGATGGATGATAGTAAAAACAGCCATGAGAATCAGTTGGTTCGTCAGCATATCGTGGATCAGCTAAACCCTCTGAGCAACTATGTAGGCGCCGAAGAGCGCCCCAGTGTCTTTAAGTTAAATCATATTCAGCACCTACACAGGTCCATTCGTGCCGAACTAAAACAGGGCGTTAGCGATTTTCAATTGCTGCAAGCCTTACACCCAACTCCGGCCGTAGGAGGGTTACCAAGGGATTCCGCCATGAGTTTTATTCGTCAACGAGAAGGCTATATGCGAGGTTGGTATGCGGGCGCTTGCGGTTACTTTAACAAGTTAGATAGCGAATTTTCAGTGGCAATTCGAAGTGCACTGTTGGAGCCGGGCAGAATTAACCTCTTTGCAGGTGCAGGTATTGTTGCAGGCTCAGATCCTGAAACCGAATGGCAAGAGTTAGAAAACAAGCTCGCAACAATCATGTCAATTTTGGTTGAACTCTAATAGCGATACAGCCAAAGCGATCACACCCTAGGTATTTCCCCTCTTGCAACTGAGCAACGAATCCCTATAATGTGCCGCCCTGCCTTAATTGGCAGAAAAAGGGCTCTTAATATTAGGGGCAGTTTATCACTATGCGGGTTCCCTCACCCCGCCAAACCCATTAAAAAGGTCACAATATGCTTAATCTTACACAGGCACAGATACGTCGTGCCGTCGCCTTATTGGCAGGATTTCACATCCTTATTATTTGCGCTAGCAACTACCTAGTACAGCTACCATTTCAAATCTTTGAATTTCATACCACTTGGGGCGCATTTAGCTTTCCCTTTGTTTATCTAGCCACAGACTTAACCGTGAGAATATTCGGTCAAGCCAATGCGAGAAAAATCATTTTCCGCGCCATGATGCCAGCACTAGTGATCTCCTATCTCGTAGGAGTCCTATTTCACCAAGGTAACTTTCAAGGTGCCGAGGCACTTGCTAGCTTTAACACCTTTGTTTTCCGTATTGCCTTTGCCAGTTTCGCAGCCTATCTAGTTGGGCAGCTTATGGATATCAGTGTTTTTGCCAAACTGCGTCGCCTCAAATCTTGGTGGGTCGCTCCTGCGGCTTCTACCTTAGTTGGCAATCTGGTTGATACCTTAGTGTTCTTTAGCGTTGCATTTTATGCATCCAGTGATGCCTTTATGGCTGCAAACTGGCCTGAAATAGCCGCAGTTGATTATGGTTTCAAGCTTATTGTTAGCTTAGGCCTTTTTCTTCCAGCGTACGGTCTGCTACTTAAAAGCCTACAAGATCGAATTTTGATAGGTGCCACACATAAGCTATACAGCTAACAAGACAATCTGGCCAGACCTGTTATAATTCGTCCAATTATTGTGCCGATAGCCCCTAAAAACACCAATTTAGGGGCATATTTAACGGAGAGCCAGGATGTACTCAGTAGAAATTGCAACAAAAACCCAGTTAACCAACGCTGACTGTAAGCTGATTGCTGAGCTTATGAATGAAATTCCAGAATTTGACGTAGCAGCTAGCATCGCTGAAATAGAGCAGCGTTTATCAAATAAAGCGATACTTTTACAACTGATCAAAGTAGAAGGCGAAATCGCGGGCTTTAAGCTTGGCTATGCACTAACAGACAATATCTTTTACAGCTGGTTAGGTGGTATTTTGCCTGATTTTAGAAAGCTTGGCTTAGCGAGAAAACTGCTGACAGCTCAAGAAGATTGGGCCAAACAGCAAGGCTATAACACCATAGAAGTGAAAACCCGTAATTGCTTCCCAGCCATGCTGAATATGTTAATTGGCCATAGATATCAGATCACAACCATGGAAGCACATGCTGAAGACAGTAACCAACACCGTTTATATTTACAAAAGGCAATTTAGTACTGACAACACAGCAATTGTAAAGATGCTTGCCAACCCACTTGAGAATGATTACCATTTACATGCGTTCCAAAACTCATAAAAATTTAAGATCTCTCATCTCTTAAGTTTTGTGGCTATGGGTTTGACAAGCACGACATTGCTCACACACTCTTATGTGGCCAGGTATTTATTTACCTGGCTTTTTTTTGTTAAAAATCAGGAGAATAAATATTTTTTAATTTTTAGCAAAAAAAGCTTGCGAATCTAAATGAGAATAGTTATTGTTTACTTGCGTTCCAAAACTCAGATAGAAATTAAGATCTCTCATCTCTTAACTCTATAGTGTTACTGGGTTTGCAAAGCACGACATTGCTCACACACTCTTATGTGGCCAGATAATTTTATTATCTGGCTTTTTTTTGTCTAATGCTTACGACATTGAGCACTAATTGAGTTGTAGTCCCTTATATTGGCTATCTTGTTCCTGTTCCCTCGCTTGGTGGTACAAGCCTATGGTAAACAAGGTTCCTTTTCCTAACGTGGAACTCACCTCTATAGTGCCGCCTATACGTTTAATTATGCCGTAGCTTAACGAAAGTCCTAGACCAGTCCCGTCCTTACGCGTCGTATAGAAAGGGTCAAAAATACGCCCAAGAAGCTCTGGAGGTATACCACCACCTTCATCTTCTATCTCTATTTTTACCCCCACCAACTCACCAGACTGATTCCAGTCATAGGTTCTTATCCAGATCTGGCCTTGTTCATCAATCGCATGGGTCGCATTCACCACTAGGTTAATCAATACCTGTAATAACTGCGGACGATTGACTTGTACTGGATAACTCGCCTGAAGATCTTGGTTAAGTTTAACTTCTTGTTTCTTAATGGAGTGGCGCACCAATACCAACATCTCTTCAATAATTGGCGTCACTTGATGCATCTCTAGCGGCGCATTAAACTCTCCAGGACGGCTATACTGTAATAAGCTACGAATGATAGTACTAATACGGCCAACCTGCTGAATGACAATATCTATCTCTTCTTGTACATCAACAGCCTTATCACCAAGCTCATATTTAAGCAGTTCCATATTGCCCAAAATCACCGCGGTAGGATTGTTTATCTCATGGGCAATGCCCGCTGTCAGCTCACCAAGCGCAGTAAGTTTTTCATTGGTCACTAACTGCTGACGCGTTTCGTTTAGCAAGGCCACATTACGCTCTAGCTCTTGGGTTTTCTCTTGCAAACTACTAGTACGTTCTTCCACCTTCATTTCTAACTGTTCGGCAGCAGCTTGAATTTGAGCATTACGATGCTGAAGCAGATCCAACATACGATCAAACTGCTCTGCAAGATTGGACAGTTCATTCTCTCTATCTAACCCTAGGGAGCCAATTCTTAAGTTAGTACCACTTTGAACCGCTTTTACCACATGATGAATTTTCTCAATAGGCAACAATAAGCTATAAGCTCCGCGATACACGAGTAACCCAGAAACCAAAAGCACTATCATCAACATGCCACCCAACTCGATAATATTGAGTAGGTAATTATGAATAAAGGGAGACTCAGAAAAGCCAGCATAGATCATACCTATTCTCTGGCCTTGAATATCCATCAAAGGAGCATAGGCAGAGATGAACCAATCATTAAATACAAAAGCACGATCGACCCAAAGCTGGCCTTGCTCAAGTACCTGTTGCCTCACTTCTTCAGAAACTAAGCTACCTAACGCTCGTCCCTGTTCTTTATCACCTTCAGCAAAGAAATTCAGTGGCACATTGGTGCTAACTCGAACATTATCAAGGAAAATGGTTACCGTACCGATAGAACGTTCAGGCAGAGTGCCTTTGTCATAGACCAAATCACGAATATGATCGACGATACGTGAGTCTCGATTAATTAAGATGCCACCATCTAAATACCAATCGACCCGACCATCGACACCTTTTATTGGCAATAGACTTCGACTCAACAACCCCCTCTGCTCAGAACTTGTTTTGGGCATTTGAGCCCTAAGTGTCTGCAAAATTGGAATATTGGCTCTATCAACCAGAGAAGCATCTAATTGCCGCAGACGCTCAGACGATAACACCATAAGGCCCGAATAAGGCTCTTTACCTTTACTCTTGGCCAACATAACCCGCAGATCACTATCGCGGCTCACTTCTGCCGCACTAATCAAACGCAAAAAGTCTAAGTCTAATTGCTGTTTCTTTTGCAACAACATCCGGCCTAGGGCAATACCGGCCCCTCTATGACCTTGAATATGTTGCGAAGAAATAGCTTTGCTTTCGGGTAGGGTTAACTTATGAAACTGCTCTTGAAACTCCCAGGACTCCATCACCCTAGCAAGTTGCTTCTCTTGCGTATCTTGCACATTAGCCAAGGTATTGCGAGCAACGGTTAAGTCAGCCTTAACCTTCATAAATAGCTGCTGGCCTGTGTAACTAATATTCCAATAAATGGTAATGAAAACTAGGCTGACTAGGGTCAGCAAAATAGGGAGCAAGGTTAGAATCAAGATACGATAACGCACCTTAGCTTGCATTTGCTGCCAAGTTACACCAAATATGCGAGAAATCAGCGCCATATTACTCTTCTAACTCCGGCTCCTGATCGGCCCACTCTTTATATTTTCTGTCCAGAGTTTTACGTGACACTCCCAAGTCCCTTGCTGCAGCTGACTTGTTACCACCATGGGCATCGACGACCTGGGTCACATGGTGCTTTTCCACTTGCTTTAATGTCCAATCATTAGGATAGCCAGAGCCAACAACTTGCTTCTCTTTACTGCCTTGCTTCCAATACTCTGCGGGCGGTTTACCTAACAAGATACAACGCTCAATCATATTGCGCAGTTCTCGTATATTACCGGGCCAGTCATGCTGTTGTAATTTGAGTAGATCTTCATGGCTCCACACCACTTCCTTCACCCCAAGCTCATTAGCAAGCTGACGAGTAAAGTGGTGGGTTAACTCAACCACATCTTCCGGACGGTCTTTTAGCGGTGGAATATGAATATCCAAGACATTAAGACGATAAAATAGATCCCGCCTAAAGTTTCCTTGCTCAACCTCATCTGCCAACTTACGATTGGTTGCCGCCACCACCCGGACATCAATATTGACCTCTTTCTCACTACCGACGGGGCGAATAGCACGCTGCTCTAACACTCTTAATAACGCCGTCTGCATTTTTAGCGGCATTTCACCAATTTCATCTAAAAAGATGGTGCCACCAGAAGCAAAACTAAATAGCCCTTCGCGGCTAGCTTTCGCACCAGTAAAAGAACCTGCCGCATGACCAAAAAGTTCACTTTCCAGCAATTCTGGCGCTATGGCGCCACAGTTAACCGCAACGAAGGGGCCTTGACGACCACTCAATTGATGCAACTGCCTCGCCACTAACTCTTTACCCGTACCAGACTCACCTTGGATCAACACAACCGCATTAGTCGGTGCAACACGCGCAATCACATGTTTAACTTCCATCATGGCATCACTGGTACCAATAATGGTCGACGACTGACTAAAGGAAACCTCTCGACGTAGCATCAGGTTTTCACGCTTCAACAGACGCCTTTCAATACAGCGGTCCACCGCTTTCATCATCTGCTCAAGGTGAAATGGCTTCATAATAAAGTCAGAGGCGCCCGCTCTAAGCGCTTTAATCGCCACTTCCATATCGGCATAACCCGTCATGAAGATAATATCTGATCGCCGCTCTTGATCATCGAGGGCTTCATGCCACTCAATACCAGAGCGGCCAGGTAAACGAATGTCCACCAATAGCAGATCAAAATGACAGCGACTCCTGAGCTGTTCAGCATCCTCAACGCTCGCGGCAGTTTCCACTAAGGCAAACTTCTTCGCTAACGCTTTCTTTAAAAAACTACGCATACCCGGTTCGTCGTCTACGACTAAAACCGACACGGCACTGGGAAGTGGCTTTTCTGACTTATTTGATTGGCTCATCTTGTCTACTTTGGACATTTTGACTCATTTGCTGTTAAGTCTATCACCGAAAAACGGGGGCTAGGTCAGTATGAACCATAGAAATGCGCGATTGAGACAATTTGTCTGGCGCATTTTTGTAAAAATCGAGATCGTGCTCACAATTCAAATATCACAACCGCGAGATTTTGTTCTTTATTTCACCACTAATTGTATTCTCATAATGGCATCTAGTTTGCTTAACTCCATAAGAAAAATTGATTCGCAACGATACCAAGATCATAGGAAGCATTTACTTGGCATCATAAACATATCAAGGAGCACCAATGTTCAATATCAAACGCTTAGTTAGTCTAGCTGTAGCCGCAACACTTGTTGTGGGATTGCCAACTCAAGCTGAAGAGATCATCAAGCTAGCCACCACAACCAGTACTGAAAACACAGGTTTGTTAAAGCATCTTTTACCTAAATTTGAACAAGAGTCTGGTTATAAAGTGCAAGTGATAGCAACGGGTACAGGTAAAGCACTTAAACTTGCTCGTCAAGGTGATGTTGATATCGTCATGACTCATGCGCCAGCCGCCGAAGCCAAATTTGTCGCCGAAGGCCATGGTCACAGCCCAAAGGGCATTATGGAAAACGACTTTGTGGTATTAGGCCCTAAACAGGATCCGGCTCATATTCGCAACGCCAAGTCTGTAGAAGAAGCATTTGAAAAAATAGCTAAATCTGGCCAACCTTTTATTTCTCGCGGTGACAACTCTGGCACTAACATGAAAGAGTTACTTATCTGGAAAGCAGCGAACATAAAACCAGACTTTACTGGCTATACCCAAGTAGGCCAAGGCATGGGCAAGACACTATTAATGGCTAATGAGCTACAAGGTTATACCCTATCTGATCGCGGCACCTTCATAGCCTACAAAACAAAAATTGACTTAGGTGTTGATTTTGATGGTGGAAAAACCTTGGCAAACCCTTATCAAGTAATGTTAATCAGCGCCACTAAATACCCTGATTTAAACCATAAAGGTGCAAAAGCGCTTAGTGACTGGTTAACCAGCAAAGAAGCACAAACCATGATTGATCAGTTTAGGGTCAAAGGTGAGCAACTATTTAAGGCAACGTACAGCGAATGATCGAAAGCTGGATAACGCTAACGCAGCAGGCTATAGGCCTGCTGTTCTCATTCGATTCTGATGTATGGTCCATCATTGGCGTGTCTTTTTCTGTTTCTGTCACCGCCATCATAATCACCTTGCTACCTTCGTTAATATTAGGGTTTACCTTGGCCTTTAGTCGTTTTCCCGGCCGCTGGTTTATCACCAACCTGATTCACACAATGCAATCCATACCTACGGTTGTTATTGGCTTACTTGTGTATCTATTACTCACTCGAACAGGCCCTTTTGGCGATCTTCGTTGGCTTTTCACTCAGCAAGGTATGATACTTGGCCAAATGCTAATTTGTACGCCTGTATTAGTCGCATTAAGCCAAGCAGCATTTACCAGCATAGATCGGAGAGCTTGGGAGACATCACGCACCTTAGGCGTAACGCGCATTAAAGCGATATGGATTCTATGTCGAGAATTACGTGTACCACTGCTACTTGCGGTCATTGCTGCCTTTAGCCGTATTTTGACCGAAGTCGGCTGCTCTATGATGGTTGGGGGAAATATTATGGGAGTGACCCGCAATATGCCAACAGCCATAGCATTGGAAACCAGTAAAGGCGACTTTGCCCAAGCCATAGCCCTGGGGCTCGTGCTACTGATACTCGCCTTAGTGCTAAACTTTACCCTTGGCGCCCTTAGAGGGAAAGCCGAGCCAAGGAGCCACTAAATGGTAAAAATCACCGCTGATAAACTGCAAATGCATTTTAATAACAAGCTGTTATTTCAATGCGATCATCTCTGTTTTGAGCAAGGAAAACTGATTCACCTTGCTGGCGATAATGGCTCCGGCAAAACCACGCTAATGAAATTACTTGCAGGGCTCATCACTCCAACACATGGCAAAATTAGCGCACATGGCTTTACTCCACTGCCCTGGTGGCGCACCACCAAGCTACTGGGTAAAGCACAGTATTTACATCAGCACCCATACCTTTTCGATGCCTCGGTCATTTATAATTTAACCTTTGCTCTGCCTGGTGGAACCAAAGAACATCAGCAACAACGAATAGCCCAAAGCATTGAAATGGCTCAATTAGGTTCTCTTATCAATGAAAATGCGACCCACCTTTCAGGTGGAGAAAGACAGCGACTCGCCATAGCAAGAGCCTGGCTCATGCAGCCTAAGCTACTGATGCTAGATGAACCGACTTCAAATATGGATCGCGAATCACAACGCCTAGTACTCACTATGATTAATGAGTTAAAACAAGCTGGAACAGGCATGTTAATCAGTAGTCATCACAAATGTGATCTAACTCAACTCTGCACGCAAAAATGGCAAATTAATCAACGCCAAATCGAGACATCTGATATTTTACTCATCCCAAGGGATAAGCAAGCGAATGTAACCAGCATTCATCCCACTATGGCAACTAATAACAATCAAACCCTAGAGGAAAACCACTATGGTTGCACAAGTTAAGGCCTTAAAAATTGATGGCCTAATCTTAGCGGGAGGTATGGCTCGCCGCATGGGTGGAGAAGATAAAGGTCTTATTCAGCTCGATAACCAGCCTATGATTCAACATGTAATCAATAGACTGCAGCCCCAGGTTCAGCAATTAACCATCAATGCAAACCGTAATCACGACAGCTATCGTCAGTTTGGCTTTGAAGTGATCTGTGATAAAGAATCAGGTTATTTAGGTCCCCTTGCTGGCATGCTTACAGGCCTAAGCCATCTCGATACCGACTATCTTATGGTCGTTCCTTGTGATTGTCCTTTATTACCCCTTGATTTAGTTAGCCGAATGCTTAACCAATTACAAACAAACAATGCCGAGTTGGCAGTCGCCAGTGATGGTAAGCGAGAGCAGCCCGTCGTGCTTTTGTTATCTCCAAAACTTTTACCTTCGATGCAAGCTTTTCTCGATAATGGAGAGCGAAAAATTGATCTCTGGTATGCCCAACATCAATATGTTGTCGTGCCTTTTGACGATCAACCAATGGCTTTTGTTAACGTCAATACGCCAGAACAAAAACAACAATTAGCCGCGACATTAACAGCATAAACAGAGGTGCACAGTGAGCATACCTTTTAAAAATCCCCTCAGTATTCCAGTATTAGGTTTTTGCGCCTATAGCGGTACAGGCAAAACGACCCTGCTAACCAAGCTGATCCCTGAGCTTAACCGTCGTGGTATCACTCTAGGCGTGATTAAACATGCTCACCATAATTTTGATGTCGATATTCCAGGTAAAGACAGCTTTGAGATGCGAAAAGCAGGCGCCAAGCAAGTGTTAGTCGCTTCACATATTCGCTGGGCTCTTATGACGGAAGATGAGCAAGAAGGGGATCCTCAACTGCCCCATCTGCTCAGTCAAATCGAAGCAGATAAACTGGATATTGTGCTGGTTGAAGGATTTAAAAAGCTGGCTTTACCTAAAATAGAACTGCATAGACAAGCCCATGGCAAACCCTTTATCCATGAACATGATGAGCATATTCTTGCGGTGGCCTGTTGTGATGACACTGAACTGCCTTCGGCTATGCCTAGATTGGATATTAATAATGTTGAACAGATTGCAGATTATGTTCAGCAATATATCGCTCAGTTCACTCCCAACAGAGCAGATATTCCGTTAGCACCCACCTGTGGCTGTGAAATGGACTCGGCTAAAACCCTATCCGTAAGCCAAGGCATTGAGAAGATTCTCTCCTATGTTACTCCTGTAACAGAAACTGAGACCTTAGCTCTCGATGAGTTATCATCTCGCGTACTCGCCACCGACGCAGTTTCGCCTGTTAATGTACCACAGCATACAAACTCAGCGATGGACGGTTATGCTTTTGCTTATAGTGAACCTATGCCAGAAAAGCTCTCTGTGGTAGCTGAGGTCATGGCTGGATATCAGTATTCAGGCTCATTGCAGCCTGGTGAAGCGGTAAAAATTATGACTGGCGCACCTGTTCCTCAAGGCGCTGATACTGTCGAAGCGAGAGAGCTTACCCAAGAGCAAAATGGCATTCTTACCCTCTGTAAACCTGTCACTAAAGGGCAACATGTTCGCCAAGCTGGCGAAGATATAGCTCAAGGTGCAACAGCGCTTGCGGCGACCACTCGCTTGAATGCGGCAGAACAAGGGCTGCTCGGCTCTTTAGGTTTTGGCGAGGCTGAAGTTTATCGTCGGCCAAGAGTGGCTGTATTTTCAACTGGCGATGAAGTTTGCCAGCCTGGAGAAGCGTTAAAAACCAACTGCATCTATGATTCCAACCGTTTCACCATCAAATCGATGGCGCGCAAGTTGGGGTGTGAAGTCATTGATCTTGGGATCATTGAAGACTCTGAAAGTGCATTAGCTGAGGCATTAACTCAAGCATCGAAGCAAGCCGATGTGGTAATTAGCTCTGGCGGGGTCTCTGTCGGAGATGCAGACTATATCAAAACAGTGCTTGAACAAGTGGGGCAGATCAACTTCTGGCGCATCAATATGCGTCCAGGACGCCCATTGGCATTTGGCCAAATAGACTCAAGCCTATTCTTTGGCCTGCCTGGTAATCCTGTTGCCGTGATGGTCTCCTTCTTACAATTCGTACAACCAGCGCTGCGCAAACTAGCAGGAGAACAAAACTGGCATAGTCAGTTAGTGCCCGCTATCTGTGATATGCCTTTGCGTAGCCGAGTAGGGCGAACCGAATTTAGCCGTGGCATTTATCATTTAGGTGATGACGGCCAGCTACATGTCAACACCACAGGCGCACAGGGTTCGGGCATGCTGAGCTCCATGGTCAAAGCCAATTGTCTTATCGTGATAGGTGAGCAAGATGACAGCTTAGATATTGGTGATCGCGTCTATATTCAGCCTTTCGCCGATTTACTATAGAGTCTAAATGTGGCTAAGGAGCTACCTTAGCCACTTTAACAGCTTCAACACCACTTCCCCTCACATTCTGGTCAAGCTACACTAGCTAGCACTATCAACCACACTCTACGTCCCTATGGCTCTCTCGAGAAGAAAATGGAATAACATCATTATCATAGCCTCGATAATTATGATCTCTACCCTCACCTTCTTAGATCGCAAACAATCGATTCCAGAAGATGCTAACCCTTTGTTTGATAATGAGAGTCCACTAGCTCAACTGCAAATCGGCGATTTGTGGTTACATCATCAGAATAATGGCAAATGGCAATGCCACCAGCGAGTTCTCAATTGTGACACTTGGGGCGAGGCCTGGTCACAGCTGCAAGTTTCAGCCATTACGCCACCTGACATGACTTCTGATATCACGACCCAAGAGTTGGTAATCCAAATCCGCCACCACCCTCAAGCCCAAACTTGGCAATATGTCGCTGAGTATGGCCTACTGCAATCACCCGCGGGCAACTGGTATGAAATACCACCAAGCTTGAGAAGTGACTTACAAGCAGTGATTAATGCAGCCGCAACAGCTAACTAACACCAATAATTAAAACAAGAGTCTAGTATGCCAGAGTTACCAGAAGTCGAAGTCACTCGCCAAGGGATCAGCCCTTATCTTGTCGAACAGCAAGTTACAGCCTTAGTGGTACGTAACTCTTCTTTACGCTGGCCAGTCCCCGATATCGCTCAGCAAATTGTTGGACAAACCATTCGCGATGTACGCCGCCGAGCCAAATACTTACTGATAGATACAGACGCTGGCACCACCATAGTGCATTTGGGCATGTCAGGCAGCCTAAGAGTCTTGCCCCGCAACACTCCTGTAGAAAAACACGATCATATCGATCTAGAACTGGCCAATGGCCGCATTCTGCGCTTCAATGATCCTCGCCGCTTTGGTGCTTGGCTATGGTGTGAACTGCCAGAAGCAGCGCATCCACTATTGAGTAAACTGGGACCAGAACCATTAGAAGAATGCTTTAATGCAAGTTACTTAATTCAAGCGCTGAGCAATAAAAAGAGAGCTATAAAGCTCTGTCTGATGGATAACCAGGTTGTAGTAGGGGTTGGGAATATCTATGCCAACGAAGCCCTGTTTAGCTCGGGAATTCATCCTCAAGCGACTGCCAATAAACTAGACAAGGATAGATTGACGCTACTAGTTGCCGAGGTAAAACAGGTACTCGCTCAAGCCATCAAGCAAGGCGGCACCACACTTAAAGACTTTACCAATGCCGATGGTAAGCCAGGTTACTTTGCTCAAACACTCAATGTTTATGGTCGCGGTGGGGAGAGTTGCCATCATTGCGGCAATCTGCTCAGCGAAATCAAGCTAGGTCAGCGCACTACGGTATTTTGTGGCATTTGCCAAACGAGGTAATTTTGCTTAACTCATAAAAAAGCCTGCTATTTAGCAGGCTTTTTTTCAATCATGATTTAGAAGCGATATTCATAACTACCAAAGATATTGGCATTAGTGTCATCTTCTTTGTCAACAAATTCAGATTTAGATAAAGTGCCACCTAGAGTCACCATGCCATTCCACATGGGCTGACGATAGCTAAACTCTAATTCAATTAGGTCTTCTTTCTCTGTTTTCGGTGCCCAGCCATTATCAACGACAACACCATCTTTGTTTAACTTGGCGTATCTCAGTATTGAAGTAAAACCTCGGCTATTACTAAATTGGCCAATCAAACCTAGGGCAATCACCTTAGCATCGCTATCATAGGTACTGCCTAGGGCGCGCTTATAGTAACGATTACCACTTCTATAGGTGCTATGCTCATAGAAGCAGTTAAACACGCTGCTACTGGCACCACAATCGACCATGGTATCAGTATACTCAGCAAACAGTTTATATTGCTGATCGTCAAACTCGAAACGAGTATCTATACCAGTAAGACTCGCACAATCGACTATGTTCCAAGGCTCTTTACCGTTAGAATCTTCGCAGGTTCTGTCTAAGTAGATACCAACAGGAATATCGAACCAAGTATCGGCATAACGAATATCAAATCCTGCCATCTGATTACCATAGTTAGTACAACCACCACCAGTATCATTGCGGCAGTCTTTCTCACCGGTTATCGCTTTCGCCCAAGTTTTCCAATCACACTCTTGGCCTTCTCCACAAAATTGCATGGTCCAAGAGAAACCCACTTCAATTTGGCGTAATGGCCTGACGGTACCACGAAAATTCCATAGCAATGCCTTAGGTGCATAACGCTCATTTTCCATCAAGCTAAAGCCAGTGGTTAAGGTCCAAGGGCCAGCCCAAGACAACCAAGGGGTTTCAAAACCGTGGGCATCATTGCGAGTGAGCATAATAGATGGCATAGGTCTGGCGTTATTCGATTTATGCAAAGCTGAATCAAAGCTTGGTCCCCACCACTGATTAACAGCCCCAGCGCTTAACACCCAGTTACCCAGAATCATCGCCACATAGGACTCATCAACTCTCAGAGGTTTATCATCGCTAGGGTCTAAGGCGCCTGTTGCAGAAACCTTTACCGCAAAACGATCTGTCATAGCTTCATAGGAAACTGTGGCTTGCCCCCTTTCTCTATACTCAGAACCAAAATGTTGAAAACGCGCCGCATCACTCCCACCAGCAAGCTTAATACGTTTATTACCACGATTTTCTACCGCATTGCGATAATAGTAATTGACTCTTGCAAAGGCTTGAGCCAACCCGGGACTAAGCAATGCTGGTTCAACCTTGGCTAGATCCTTGCCGATTCCCGACCACATTAGAGGATAAGTATTGACAGGAACGGTTATCGCTCCAGCATCTGCCAAAGCTTGTATATCAGCCCTTAAATAAATATCAGAAGTATCAACCCAAGGTGCGGCATACACAGATACAGTAAACCAGGCCACCAAGGAAAATAATAATGCTCTAACAACTCTCATAATATCCCTATCTATCCTCAATCTAATAATCTAGGCACAGCATTAACTTGAACCGAGTGCCTTAGCAACACTTGCATGGACAAATTGACTGACATCCCCGCCATGCAAAGCGACTTCTTTCACTAATGTTGAAGAAATAAATGAATTTTCTTCAGCAGGTGTTAAAAACACACTCTCCAAATCTGGGCTTAAGCGACGATTCATATTCGCCAACTGAAACTCATATTCAAAATCAGAAACAGCCCTTAAGCCACGCACTAATACACTGGCCTTCTGCTCCTTGGCCAAATCCACCAATAGCCCGGTAAAGCCTATAACTTCAACATTACTTAAGTGAGCCGTCACCTTCTCTACCAAGGCGACACGCTCGGCTAAACTAAATCTTGGCTGCTTAGAAGGATTGGCAGCAATGGCAATGATCACCTTAGGAAACAATTTAGCGGCCCGCTCAATCAGATCAGCGTGCCCATTGGTTATAGGATCAAAAGTCCCGGGGTAAATGGCTCTGGTGTGTTGTACTGTCGTCATAGGTTATCAATCCACTTAATGACTTAATTAACTAAAACGTTTAGGAAACGGAGGCAGGTTACCTCTATTTATCAGCAACATAAATTCATATTTCAATTTTTGCCAAATTCTGCGCCCACGATTCCTATCCACTTCACGCCTATCTGTAACTTTATTGATTTCACTACCAAAATCGCCATTGAGAACAGGAAAAGGTCTAGCAACAAAGCAGCGCAGTGATTTTTCATACCAATATTGAATATCCATATCGATAGGTCTGGCGATAGGAAGTGCATGCTGTAGTAGTTTTTTAGCACCTTGTTTAGATACTAATTGTCCAGTAGTGGTGGAAGGCAGCTTTATGCACTGACCTAATGTAAGGCCGTCACCAATATCTACCGAAGCCACATCTTCTTTCTGCTTACGACCATGGGAAAACTTGATGTAATCCCACTCTTGAAATGAATCAGCAAGTTTTTCTAAATATTTGGGCATATCATCGGTGAGAATGGCATCATCTTCCAAGACAAGTGCGAAATCTAAATCATCGTTAACTATCTTTTCCCAACAGCGCATATGACTCATGTAGCAACCAATTTCACCATCATTAAGTAGCTTGTCATATTTGCTGATATTGGTATCAAGATCATAAACCTCACCTTTTTCCTTAGCAGAAAGCTCACTACCCCTGACAGCAGCCACACGCTCAAAGCTCAATCCAAGGCGATCACATTGCTCTTTCATACTCACCAAGCGGTCAGCACTGGATTCAAGGTTAATAACGAGGATCTTAAAATTCATTTTTACTTAGCCAACTGATTAATTTTCAAGGCCGCTATACTAGCACAGGCAAGACAAATTTCCTTCTAATGGATCACATTGAATTGTCCAGATTATGTCAGCCTTTCAAAGTCACCATAGACTAATTCGATTTGCCTCTAAACTAGGCTGCTACACCAGCTTTAACATCTTCCCCAAAGATCAATACTCTCTATAGATTTAATGCTATAGTTGCCGCAGTTCTTATTACGCCTAACAGTACTTTCACCATGACATTACCTATCAGCGTCTTTATCGTTACCAAAAATGAAGAAAAGCATATTGCCAAAACCTTAGAAAGCGTAAAGGAGATGGCCGAAGTCATTTTAGTCGACTCTGGTAGTACAGATAAAACCGTCGAGATAGCCAAAAGCTATGGTGCCAAAGTGTTTGAACATGAATGGATGGGATACGCTAAGCAAAAACAGTATGCCATGGAGCAGTGTAGCAACGAATGGGTACTCAACCTTGACGGTGATGAAGCGATAAACCCTCAACTGGTTGCCGCCTTTAAAGAGATCATTGAGCAGGACAAAGCCGATAGTGTGCGCTTCTGGCGCAACGATATATTTATCGGCAAAGCCCTATCAAGTTGGAGCAAGAAACCCAACAACCATAGACTGTATAAAAAATCTAAATCTTTCTTTGATGACTCTCGTCTTGCCCATGAGAGCGCAACCGTTGATGGTAAAGAGATTTTCATCAACCAAGTATTTGATCACTACGGTTACGACTCTATTGCTGCCATCACCACCAAAAACAATAACTACTCCACCCTTAAAGCCGATGAGAAGTTTATTAAGAATAAAAAGGCATCGAACCTTAAACTGATATTGATTTTCCCTCTGGTATTTTTAAAAGAATATTTTCTACAGAGAAAGATTTTTTCCGGCCGCCGCGGCTTTATTCTCGCCATCATGGATGCTTACTATGCCTTTATTAAAGAAGCTAAGCTGTTTGAACACCATCAAAACAAGCAATAGCTTCCCTCAGTAAGCGTCAAAACTAAAAAGCCCCGCTATTGCAGGGCTTTTTAGTCATCAAATCGCAAGAAATTAAACACCAAGCAACTTACAGATGCCAGCCTTAACTCGCTTATAGGCTACCGAGAAATCTTTGGCAAATTCACTTTGACCGACTTTGTAACGAATCCCTCTGTGATAACCAATATGACGCACATAGCCTGTTTTAAAGATGGCACCTTTAAACCCTTTACCATGATATAACTCACTCATATTGAGCTCACCATTTAACTCGCCAATAGGGGCAAATAATTGATAGTCTTTTAAGCGTCTAAGACCTGGATTAAAAGTAAACCCATGCCAAGCATCAGAGTCGGCGCGGCGTCTATGATTACGCTTCATGATTTGATAATCACGGCCTGATGAGTCTTGACACTGAAACACCTCTGGCTCCACTGGATGCTCATTGGTATCATCCTGCTCCCTTAGCCAAACCGTCACTATCTTTTCATCACTGTCTAATACCTTGAAGGAATCTTCAATAAAGCCTTCACGGTAAAACTCCCAGTCATCTTCACAATGGAAAATATATTCAGAAGTGACTTTGCTGTAAGCCCTATCGATACTCTTCATCTGCCCAAGTTGGGGCACATTATTAAGCACGGTAAAGTCGATATCTGGAAACTTGGCTAATACGGCATTTAGCTTATCAAGATTATGGCTATCTTCGATAATAATATGCTGGGCTAGCGGGTAAGTATTAAATTTGAAAAAGCTACGCAGGGTCTCTTCAAGTAAATCAAATCTATTACAACTTGTTAGCACTAGGGCTACGGATCTCTGTTCCACTTTTTCACCTAAATCATGTTGAGAATTAATCTATATTAGCCGACTCACTTTAGCACAATTATGAATGAGTTTGCTGAGCCATTAATAAAGAATCTAACTTTGCCGTCACGGCATCGACTGTGATTTTTTCCATTAGATGCTCACCTTTGGCGCGAGTTCCCCAAGCAACCTGAGTATCAAACTGCTCGGCAATCGCCTCATCATACACACTCACCACATATTGCTGACTCAAATAGGGCCCTGTTCTTCCCGGGTTAGAGTGCGCATATAAACCGATAACTGGTGATCCTTGAGTCACCGCCATATGGGCAGGTCCAGTATCTGGAGCTAATACTAAAGAAGCTCGTTTTAATAACGCAAGCAGTTGAGTCAAAGAGGTTTCTCCCACCCAATTAGTTAGCTCAGTCTTGGCATGATGCTGAATATCACTCGCTAGCTGTTTTTCTAACTGAGTAGGTCCGCCGCAAAGCACCACTTTCAAGCCTTTGCTCACTGCATAATCGGCAACGGCGGCATAACGCTCTGGCAGCCAGTTACGCTCAGCCTTACTCGCAGCGGCGCAAATAATCATAGTCTGCTGAGTATCAGGCAATCTGGCCTCAGCAAAATCGGTATCGGCTTGAGGAACAGGAATGGCCCACTTAGGCGATAAATCCTTCACCCCTAATGCTTGAGCAAACCCCATAAATCCCTCTAACACATGGGGCTCAGCGATAGGCTCTACACTTTGATTAGTCACCAACCATTGACCTTCTTTGGCGCGCTGACGATCAAACCCGATACGCACTTTGGCTTTGATGGCTAAAGAGGCAACGCTGGCTCGCAGCGCCACTTGCATATGCAGCAGCACGTCAAACCGCCGCCCCTGCAGCGCGTTTTTAAGATTAAAGTAACTGCGCCAACCTTGGGACTTATCAAAAATAACAAACTCAACACCCGGAAGATGTTTAAGCAGTTGATACTCTAGCTTGCCTATAATCCAAGTGATTTTGACATGGGGAGCCTGTCTCTGAATCGCCTGCACCATGGCAACGGCATGACAGACATCTCCGATAGCAGATAATCTGAGTAAACAAAGGGATTGAATGGAGTTTAGATCTACGCCCATAGTGTCTCTAGCTTAATTTAGCCTAATGGGCGCATATTAAGGTAGAATGCTCACCAGTACCAAGCTTTAGCTAACAAAACTTTCATGCAAATAGAAAACAACGCCAACTCAAGTATCGCCCTCACACAGGATTGTCCTCAAAGCATCAGCCCAGAATGGTTCTCGGTTGAACATTGGCAAAAGACGGATAGCGTCACAGGATCGTCTCGAGGACGTTATATTACTTGGTTTGTTGCCCATGAAAGTCAAAATTGGGTGCTACGCCACTATTATCGCGGCGGCTTAATGGAAAAATTTAGCAAAGACGCCTACTTGTATACTGGCTTGAAGCGAACACGTGCCTTTGCTGAACTTGCATTACTCGAAACGCTATATGAAGAGTCTTTTGCGGTGCCTAAACCTATTGCCGCCCATATTCAGCGCCAAGGACTTTGGTACCGAGGCGATATCATCATTGAGCATATTGCCGACTCCGAGGATTTAGTTGCCAAACTGAGCCGAGAAGCTATGTCAGCTCAGCAATGGCAAGCATTAGGCGCTTGCATTGCCAAGTTCCACCAGCGCGGTGTTTACCATGCCGATCTCAATGCTAAGAATATTCTTATTACTCCAAAGCAGTTTTACTTAATCGACTTCGACCGAGGAGAGCTGCGCGCACCACAGAAAAGCTGGCAACAGGCTAACTTAGATAGGTTGTTACGCTCATTTAATAAAGAAAAAGGCAAGCTGGACAGCCTGCATTTTAACGAGCAAAACTGGCAAGATCTTATGCAAGGTTATCAGCAAGGCTAAAGCTTAATCCACAAACATGGAATCTATTGTGAATTCAAAAATTACAATAATAGTTACTTTTTGCCTTTTATTTTTTTATACAAACCAATTAACAGCAAAAACAGTAAGTGCTACTTCGGGCCATCGACTCACTAAGGCTAGCAATCCAAATTTACCGCGAATAAAACAAGTCATCTCTCAGACATTAAATGATTCAACAGTGCCTTTTAGCGGCACTCTCATTTTATTGCACCAAGGCAAACCGATCCTTGAAGTGAGCGAAGGCAAAGATATCAATTCACAGTCAGAATTTGTTATAGCCTCACTGTCTAAACAGATTACAGCGACCTTAACTCTGCGGGCAGTCGATGAAGGCAAGGTAGTACTTTCTGCGCCAATTCATCAGTACTTACCCAATACAGACTTTCACTCAAGTATCACAGTGCATCAGTTGCTAAGCCACACATCAGGAGTTAGCGCTTCTGGTAAAGCCAACCTGTTTACACCGGGCAGCCAATTTCAATATTCCAACCTTGGCTATAGCCTATTGGGGCAGATCTTAGAAAAGGTCTACCAGCAAAGTTTTTCTGAGCAGGTCGCATCGTTCGCAAAAGAGTTTGGGCTCAAAGCACTTAGTGCGAATACAGGCAAGTTAAAACAGTTGCAACTTAAGCACCCCAAGCTCGCCTTTGGTCAACATGAAACGAAAACTTGGCAAGCCTCAACCCTAGAAATAGATGAAGCTCTATTGCCGGCTGGAGGCATGGTCGCTTCAAGCAATAACTTTGCAAAATTCCAACAGCTATTGCATTCAGGCCAGCTCATTAGCCCTGCAAGCTATGCACTAATGACTCAAGCACATGCACACTATCAATATATGTGGCCAAACATGGGTTATGGTTACGGGCTGAGAATCAATCACACAGATGGACTCAAAGAATACAGCCATATGGGGTATCTGCCCGGATATATGTCGCTATCGCTACATTATCCTCAGACAGATATAGATCTAGTGATGCTAGAAAACCTCTCTCTGAGTTTGAATGATTTTACTCGCGCCTTTGCACTTCAAACTCAGCTAAGAAACAACCTAAGAAATCAGTTGTTGTCATCGACTAATTGAGCTAACAAACCTAGCTGTTTAGCCAAAGCACCTTTATTCGCTAGCACAACTTCAAGCCCACCCTCACTGGCTGTTTGATAGGCCGACTTAGTGTTGAATTTTTCAATCAACTTGCTAGCAAGATCGTCGCCTGAGTTCACTAATGACAGGGCTCCCGCCTGCTGCAGTAAATGGGTAATTTCTGCAAAGTCCCAGTGATGAGGCCCAAGATAAACTGGTAACCCCATTGCCGAAGCTTCCAGTGGGTTATGGCCACCATTTTCAATCAATGTGCCACCGACAAAGGCTTGATCTGCGGCGCCATAGAAAGCCAGTAACTCTCCCATAGTGTCACCCAAAAGCACTTGAGTCTCTACAGTGATAGGCTCACCACTACTGCGGCGAACCTGATTTAACTTCTTCGCTCGAATTCGAGTAGAGGCGGCATCAAATTGCTCTGGATGTCTAGGAACCATAATCATCAACGCATCTGGGTATACAGATAACAGCTGTTGATGAGCCTCTATCATGGCATCAAATTCACCTGGGTGAACACTGCCCGCAACCCAAATAGGTGAATCGATTCTTTGCCACTGCTGGCGCAACTTTTCGGCTTTCTCTCTCACTTCATTTGAAATGGTCAAATCAAATTTAAGGCTGCCACAAACCTGAAGATTCTCTTTAGCAACACCTAGGGTAATAAACCGCTCGGCCTCCGCCTGAGTTTGTACTGCAATAATATCTAAGCTGCGTAACATAGGAGCGGCAAGCACAATTCGCTTTTGATATTTAGCAGCAGACTTTGCCGATAACCTAGCATTAGCTAGCATCACCTTAGTGCCTAACTCAGTTAATTGATGTACCAGGTTAGGCCAAAGCTCTGTCTCCATTATCACTGCATACTTAGGCTGTATCTGATTTAAAAACCGCTTAACACATACAGGCAGATCCAGTGGCAGATAAACATGCTGTACCTTGTCGCCAAATGCCTTCACAATTTCCGCACTACCAGTAGGACTGGTCGTCGTTATCGTGACTTTCAAATGAGGGTACTTGGTCATCAGCTCGCGAATTAATGGAATCGCCGCTAACGATTCCCCCATAGAGACACTGTGTACCAATAGATCGGTTTGCTTTAGTTTTTTCAGCCCCAGCCTCTCACTAAATCTCTGTCTATAGGCAGGGCTTTTAAAAGCTCTGATAGCGAAATAAACCAGAATTAAAGGGAAAAACAGGTACAAACAGGCAGAATAAAGGGATCGATTCATAAATATGTGCGCTTGGCAGTGGTTTATAAGCTAAGTTCGAGTAATGCTAGCATATTCACTTTTGAAGAGATAATTTTCCCAGAGAGCTAAAGGCTCAAAGAATCACGGAAATGCACAATGAAAACCAATGAGAAAATCATCCATGCCAGCCTACAACTCTTTAATGAGCATGGAGAGCGCAGTATCACCACTAATCATATCGCCGCTCATCTCGGTATCAGTCCTGGTAACTTGTATTATCACTTTAAAAACAAGCAGGATATTATTCGCTCAATTTTTGATAACTATGAGCACTTTCTTAATACCAGCTTTCAACCCTACCAAGCCAATAAG
The DNA here is from genome assembly GCA_947503555.1 of uncultured Shewanella sp. Lineage (GTDB taxonomy): Bacteria > Pseudomonadota > Gammaproteobacteria > Enterobacterales > Shewanellaceae > Shewanella. The sequence continues at coordinate 22,426 of CANNEE010000004.1, read as the reverse complement.
GTGACAGTCGACTTACTCATTAGCTACTTTGATATTATGTTTGAGATACCTTGGCGCTTTAGGTTCATGTATACCAACCTCAATGATATTTTGAGTCGAGATGAAGGACTGTCCAAACGATACTTGGTTATACAAAACAATGCATTGCAAAGATCTTGCGATATTCTCAGTCAACTGAAGCAAGATGGGTTGCTTGACGTAGCAGATAATAAAATTATTCGCCTTGCCGACACCATGAGGATGATAGCTTGCTTCTGGATAGGTTATCAGCAGACTCACACTGAAGAGATTAAAATTACCGCAGCTTCTCTTTATGAGGGTTTACTCAGAGTGATTATGTTGTTTAAAGCCCACGCTACAGAACAATCTATGCTGCTATTCGATAAAGTTGAACAGCACTACGAAGCATTAAGCTTGCAATACGCTGAGCCAAGTGCCAACTGATAAGCCTCCATCAAAAGACTGGTCGGCTTTGTCTTAGATTGACATTTTCACAATAAATTGACTCAATAGCGTAAATACTCCAATGAGATGCATGATAACAAGCCCTGCTAGCATTGGAGTTCAGCTATTTCGTTAGCATAAAACTAGCCCTACAGGCCAACTAGGATCAGTATGAAAACCCGTGACAAAATTGTTCACGCTAGCCTAATGCTATTTAACGAGCATGGTGAGCGCAATATTACTACCAACCATATCGCAGCCCATCTAGGTATCAGCCCGGGTAACCTTTACTATCACTTCCGTAACAAAGAAGACATTATTCGCTCTATCTTTCAACTCTATGAAGAGCACCTAGCCAAAGGATTTCAGCCCTACGAAGGTGAAAAAGTCGATGCAGCCTTACTAATGGGCTATTGTGACGCACTATTTTATACTCTTTGGCAATTTAGATTTATGTACGCCAACTTGGTCGTCATCCTTAGTCGCGATGACCAACTCAACCAGATGTACACCCAAAGGCAAGAAGAGTTACTCACACGACTGACTAAAATCCTGGCTAAATTAAAACAAGATGGTGTAATAAACATTGCCGATGATGAAATGATGCCACTGGCTGATACAGTGCGTATGGTCGCCTGTTTCTGGATAAGCAATCGCCTTACTCATTCTGCAAACACCACTATTACTAAGACCTCACTTTACGAGGGCTTACTAAGAGCGCTAATGATATTTAAAGCCTATGCTACCCCAGCATCTAAACTTACCTTTGTACGCCTAGAGCAACACTATAAACAATTAGCAGAGAACGAAATGGAAGCTGATTTTTAAAGGTAAGCACAGCAACGTAGGGTCATGGCCTATGACCCTACACGCTATCTATTCACTCATTAGTTTTATTTATGCAAAGCTACAACTTGCACTAAACAAATTAATCTTACCCTCAAATCCCAAAAAATCACTGTTACCTAGCTATCTATTAGCGATAGAATCCCAAGCTGCTCACTATTACAGCGAAAAAAAACGTCATTAATGGTGAGATAGGTTTACATATCTAGTTAACACTTTGGCAGGGAAAGATTATCTAAGGCTGATAGTTTCCGATAAGATAAGTTTCCATTTTTAAACCTTGAAAGCCTTGTTTTTATCAAATTGACTAAACTCTGTATTTACACTCGATAAAAGCATCCGTTAAATGACCGTCACGCCAAGGGCGAGTCAACAACAAGAATAATCATGACAAAGGAGAGATAAGGTGGCATCAAGTTCATTCTATCAGCAAATCAATCAACAACTTGCTGACGTAAAAGCTGAAGGTCTTTACAAAAGCGAGCGTGTGATAGTATCTCCGCAGCAAACTGCAATTGAAGTTAACAACGAAGAAGTTATCAATTTCTGTGCAAACAATTACCTAGGCTTAGCCAACCATCCAGAGCTAGTTGAAGCCGCACAAAATGGCTTAGCCAATCATGGTTTTGGTATGGCATCAGTTCGTTTTATCTGTGGTACTCAAAATGTACACAAACAGTTAGAGAAGAACTTGAGTGAATTCCTAGGTATGGAAGACACCATACTCTATTCATCTTGCTTCGATGCCAATGCTGGTCTGTTTGAAACTCTGCTCAGTGCTGAAGATGCCATTATTTCCGATGCATTGAACCATGCATCCATCATCGATGGTGTGCGCCTTTGTAAAGCCAAGCGCTTTAGATATGCCAATAATGATATGGCCGATCTTGAAGCACAATTACAAGCAGCCAAAGAAGCGGGTGCTCGTCATATCTTGATTGCTACCGACGGTGTTTTCTCTATGGACGGTGTCATTGCCAACCTAGAGGGCATCTGTGATCTTGCCGATAAATATGGCGCGCTTGTCATGGTTGATGATTCCCATGCTGTAGGCTTTATCGGTGACAATGGTCGTGGTACTCACGAATACTGTAATGTGATGGATAGAGTCGACATAATCACAGGTACTTTAGGTAAAGCACTAGGTGGTGCTTCAGGCGGTTTCACTTCAGCGAAGAAAGAAGTGATTGATTGGTTACGTCAGCGTTCACGCCCTTATCTTTTCTCAAACTCATTAGCACCATCTATTGTCACAGCTTCGATTCATGTGCTTGAGATGCTTAAGTCAGGCCAAGCGCTACGCGATGCCGTAAAAGAAAACAGTCGTTACTTCCGTGAACAAATGACAGCAGCAGGCTTCAATCTAGGTGGCGCCGATCATGCCATCATTCCAGTCATGATAGGTGATGCCAAATTAGCAAGTGACTTTGCAGACAAACTGCTGCAAGAAAATATCTATGTTATCGGTTTCTCTTTCCCTGTTGTGCCTAAAGGACAGGCCAGAATTAGAACCCAAATGTCTGCGGCCCACACCAAGGCGCAGCTAGACAAAGCTATCGATGCCTTTACTCGCATAGGTAAAGAGATGGGTATCATTTAGGATAAATTTATGAAAGCACTGAGTAAATTAAAGCCTGAAGAAGGCATCTGGATGGTTGATGCGCCTGAACCTGAACTAGGCCATAACGATCTGCTAATTAAAATTCGTAAAACCGCTATCTGTGGTACAGATGTGCATATTTACAACTGGGATGAATGGTCTCAAAAAACCATTCCTGTCCCTATGGTTGTGGGCCATGAATATGTAGGTGAAGTTGTTGGTATTGGCCAAGAAGTGCGCGGTTTTAATATCGGCGATCGTGTCTCAGGTGAAGGCCATATTACCTGTGGTCATTGTCGTAACTGTCGTGGTGGTCGCACTCACCTATGTCGCAATACCTCTGGTGTCGGAGTCAATCGAGATGGAGCCTTCGCCGAGTATTTGGTGATCCCAGCATTTAATGCCTTTAAGATCCCTGATGATATCTCTGATGATCTCGCTTCTATCTTTGACCCCTTTGGTAACGCTGTACATACCGCACTCTCTTTTGATCTTGTAGGTGAAGATGTACTCATTACTGGTGCAGGGCCAATTGGTATTATGGCAGCTGCAGTATGTAAACACGTGGGTGCACGTCATGTGGTCATTACCGATGTCAACGAATATCGCCTCGATCTTGCTCGCAAACTTGGCGCTACTCGCGCTGTCAATGTTGCTGAGGAAAACCTAGAGACAGTAATGAAAGAGCTAGGCATGACTGAAGGCTTTGATGTCGGCCTAGAGATGTCAGGCGTTCCTTCTGCATTTCACTCTATGTTGGAAACCATGAACCATGGCGGCAAAATTGCCATGTTAGGTATTCCAGGCACAGATATGGGAATAGACTGGAGCAAGGTGATCTTTAAAGGTCTCACTATTAAAGGCATTTATGGTCGTGAGATGTTTGAAACCTGGTATAAGATGGCCAGCTTAGTTCAGTCTGGATTAGATATCTCCCCGATTATCACCCATCACTATAGTATTGATGACTTCCAAAAAGGTTTTGATGCCATGCGCTCAGGACTTTCAGGTAAAGTCATTCTTAATTGGGATTAAGCCAATACCTATCTAAATGTGATTGAGGTAACATAAACAGAAGAGCTTGCTCTTCTGTTTTTATTTATGCCTGTTATGGAGAAACCTATGTCTGACTTTAAACACCTCAGTGTCCAACAACTTACCCATATGCAAGCAATTGATACTGAATTAGCAATAGTCGACATCCGTGATGCCACAAGCTTTGCAGCAAGCCATATTCCCAATGCTTTCAACCTCAATAATGAAAATCTTGCCCATTACCTTGCCGATGCCGATATGGATAAGCCGCTTGTTGTGGTCTGTTATCACGGTATTAGTAGCCAAAGTGCGGCACAATATTTACATGAGCAGGGTTTTGATGATATCTACAGCCTAGATGGCGGTCATCAGGCTTGGCAACAAGCACAGCAATAACAAGGTAAAAGTATTTATGATCGAAATAGGCAGACTCCCAAATGCCAGAGCGGCACAAGCCTTAGTCGATTACCTCAAGGGGCAGCAAGTCGATTGCCGAATCACCCCTGCTGAGCAAGGGGTCATCATTAGTGTCGACAGGCAAGAGGATGTCGATACAGCGACTCGAGAGTTTCATGCATTTATACAAAATCCCTTTGCTACTAAGTATCGTCAAGCCTCTTGGGACAATGGCAGCACAGGTACTCAAATGGATTACGGCGCCCCAAGTCTGCAACTCTTTAGCCAATTTATAACAGGAGCAGGGCCACTAACCTTAATGGTGATGCTTGCTTGCATCTCTGTGTATGTCGGTTTGCACTTTGGCTTTACTGAGTCAGTCTATACAGCACTATCCTATTTTGGTGCTACATCTAGCGTAAACTATGCCGAAGCATGGCGTGTGTTTACTCCCAGCTTATTACACTTTTCCGCTCTACATATTATTTTTAACCTCCTGTGGTGGTGGTATTTGGGAGGAAAAATAGAAAACCGCATAGGTTTAAGACCCCTACTGCTACTGTTAATTGTTGCAGGTACTTTACCTAATGTTGTTCAAGATTGGGTGGCTGGCCCTAACTTCGGCGGACTCTCAGGAGTCGTTTATGGGCTAGTAGGTTATGTCTGGGTGTTAGGTAATCGCAGGCCAGAGACTGGTGTTGGGTTACCTAATGCGTATATAGGCTTTATGTTACTTTGGCTAGTGTTAGGTTTCGTCGATCTACTTGGCCCCTCTATGGCGAATGGTGCTCATGTCGCAGGCTTAGTTATTGGTTTAATTCAAGGCTGGTTCGATAGTCAACGGCGCCAAATAAACTAACAAAAACCGCCAGTGACTTACTGGCGGTTTGAATCAAGAACCAAGAGGTCTTTCAAAGTTGTTATTGCAACAAAGAGCAACCAGATCTAGCTATCATTTGGCATCGCACAACTCTATCACTTTAGCCACTAGCTTAGTGATCCCCGCATTGACCTCGGATAGTGAGCCAGCCAGCATATAGGCAGGTGTACTTACCAGTTTATTGTCGAGATCCACCACTATCTCATCAACATTGGCATTTTGATGATCGCCCCCCATTAAATTAAAGGCTTGAGCTGTATCAGAATCTGTACCTATGGTGCCTTTAGCACCTTTGCCGTAGAGCTTAGGGATCATCACAGGCGCAATACATAAGAAACCCACTGGCTTTTTGGCTAGCACAAATTCACTAATAAAGGCTTCTGTTTCCGGAGCAAGTTCGCTCTCACTACCATTTACTGCAAAGTTACAGAGATTCTTAGCTGCGCCAAAACCACCAGGTACAATTAAGCCATCAAACTCGTTAACCTCTAAAGTATCAGCCGCTTTAATCTCCCCCCTCGCAATACGGGCGGACTCCACCAATACATTGCGGCTATGGCTTACATCAACTTCACCAGAAAGGTGATTCACAACATGCATCTGCTCAATATCAGGCGCAAAACACTGATACTTAACCCCCGCATTGGATAGCGCTAACAGAGTCAAAACCGACTCATGGATTTCTGCACCATCAAACACACCACACCCACTCAAAAGAACTGCAATATTCTTCATTAAAAATTGCCTCTTATGTCATTTAGATTTAACAAACTTAAGATAAATCTCTTGATCTGATTAAAAATCATGCTAAGTTAGTGCATCAACTTTAACAAGTGTTGAAATTTAAACCAAGAATCAAGGAAAGTTTTTGGAAAATATACAAGAATCCACAAACCTTTGCGTATAGCAAGATACGCTAGCAAACTTATAAAAAAGAAAAAAATCTTTTTTAATCATAACCATAAGAAAAAGTGCATTGACTCTACTTTTTCTTTGTTCCGTTTTTTATTCTTTTAACTCACAGACTTATCCACAAGCTTGGATGGGATTAGTCGTGGCCGAGAAAAACGTTTTGTGTCATGCTATCGCCACCGGATTTCACTGTCATTAATGCCAAAAACTATGCCTAATATCGCTGAAAACCCACTGGTTCTTGTGGATGGTTCTTCATACTTATATCGCGCTTACTATGCTCCACCTCACCTGACTAATTCTAAGGGTGAAGCAACGGGTGCCGTTTACGGCGTGATTAATATGCTTCGAAGCCTGATAAACCAATATCAACCTTCGCAGATGGCTGTGGTGTTCGATGCCAAAGGCAAAACCTTCCGTAATGACATGTACGCCGACTACAAAGCCCATCGTCCACCTATGCCAGATGACCTAAGAAGCCAAATAGAGCCTTTACATCGCATTATTCATGCACTTGGCTTGCCGCTTATCAGCATTCCAGGGGTAGAAGCTGATGATGTTATCGGCACCATAGCTAGGCAAGCCAGTGATGAAGGGCGCGCCGTGCTTATTAGCACAGGTGATAAGGATATGGCGCAGCTGGTTGATGACAATATCACTCTTATCAATACCATGACCAATACAGTGATGGGCCCAGCCGAAGTCACAGAAAAATTTGGTGTAGGGCCAGAGCTGATTATCGACCTACTTGCCCTGCAAGGCGATAAGGCAGATAACATTCCAGGACTACCGGGTGTAGGCGAGAAAACCGCATTGGCGATGCTGACTGGTGTTGGTGGCATTGAACAAATACTTGCTTCACCAGAGAAAATGCCAGAACTTGGATTTAGAGGCGCTAAAACCATGCCTGCTAAACTGGCAGAGCACGGCGATATGTTAAAGCTATCCTATGAGCTTGCCACCATTAAGCTCGATGTTGAGCTAGAGCAAGACTGGCATCAACTCAGCGTCAAAGAGCCAAATAGAGACGAGCTCATCAAATGCTATGGTGAAATGGAGTTCAAGCGTTGGCTAGCCGAAGTACTGGATAACAGTTCAAGCCGAGCTAGCTCAAATAAAGAAGAGGCAGGTGAAACCAGCGAACCAGCCAAGGAGATAACCGCTGACTATCAGACAATTTTGACAGAAGCAGCGCTAGATGAGTGGCTTGCTAAACTCTCAAACGCCAAGCTATTTGCTTTAGATACCGAAACCACCAGCCTCAACTATATGGAAGCCGAATTAGTCGGCCTCTCTTTTGCTGTTGAAGCTGGAGTCGCGGCCTATTTACCGCTAGGTCACGATTATGTGGGAGCGCCAGAGCAACTAGATAAAGAACAGGTCTTAGCCAAACTCAAACCCATTCTAGAAAATGTCGAGATCAAAAAGGTCGGCCAAAACCTTAAATACGATATGAGCGTACTGGCCAACCAAGGTATCGAGCTTAAGGGAATCGCCTTCGATACCATGCTGGAATCATATGTGTTTAATTCTGTTGCATCACGTCATGATATGGATAGCCTAGCACTGAAGTACTTAGGCCATAAAAATATCAGCTTTGAAGAGATCGCCGGCAAAGGTGCTAAACAACTTACCTTTAACCAGATTGAGCTTGATGTTGCTGCGCCTTATGCAGCCGAAGATGCCGATATCACCCTGCGTTTACACCAACACCTATGGCCAAGACTAGAGAAAGAGCCTGAACTTGCCAAGCTGTTTACCGACTATGAACTACCTCTTGTTTCTGTGCTCTCAAAGATAGAGCGCGGCGGTGTATTAATCGACTCTATGCTGCTTGGTCAACAGAGTGAAGAACTCGCGCGCACTATCGATGAGCTAGAACAAAAGGCCTTTGAGATAGCTGGAGAAAAATTCAATCTAGGCTCTCCAAAGCAATTACAGGCTCTTTTCTTTGAAAAACTTGGTTACCCGGTCATCAAAAAGACTCCCAAGGGCGCACCTTCGACAGCTGAGGAAGTGTTAGTCGAGCTGGCTTTAGATTATCCGCTGCCTAAGATCATTCTTGAACATCGCAGCCTAAGTAAACTAAAGAGCACCTATACCGACAAATTACCATTAATGGTCAATCCACAAACAGGGCGTGTGCACACTAGCTATCATCAAGCGAACGCTCAAACAGGACGATTGTCATCAAGCGAACCTAACCTGCAAAACATTCCAATTCGTACCGAAGAAGGTCGCCGTATTCGCCATGCCTTTATTGCACCTGAAGGCAAACTAATTCTTGCTGCGGATTACTCGCAAATCGAGCTAAGAATCATGGCACACCTATCGCAAGACCAAGGTTTACTTACCGCCTTTGCCGAAGGTAAAGATATTCATAAAGCAACGGCAGCCGAAGTCTTTGACGTCGACTTTGATGAAGTAACTGCAGAACAAAGAAGGCGTGCCAAAGCCGTTAACTTCGGTCTTATCTACGGCATGTCGGCATTTGGTCTAGCCAAGCAGCTGGATATTCCTCGTAACGAAGCACAGTCCTATATAGATACTTACTTCAAACGTTACCCAGGTGTACTTAAGTATATGGAAGAGACTCGCGCCATCGCTGCAGAGCAAGGTTATGTCTCAACCCTTAATGGCCGTCGACTCTATCTGCCTGCTATTAATGATAGAAATGCCATGCGCCGTCAGGCGGCTGAGCGTGCCGCCATTAACGCCCCTATGCAAGGTACCGCAGCAGATATCATTAAACGCGCCATGATAGATATTGATAATTGGATTGCGGCCGAAGCGAGTCAGGATATCACTATGATTATGCAAGTTCATGATGAATTGGTCTTTGAAGTCGATAAAAGCAAAGCAGAAGCCCTACAAAGTAAAGTGTGTGAACTTATGGCCGCAGCAGCGGAGCTCGATGTTGAGCTATTAGCTGAAGCTGGGCTAGGAGAAACTTGGGATCAAGCTCACTAAATTATTTCAGCCATTTTTGACTAAGCCCCGTACCTTCGGGGCTTTTTTGACGAAAAATTTCACATTTAGGCGAAAATAACTGCAAATTCACGTCAAACCAGACGCCATCTTGGTTAAAGATGAAACTTTATCACTTTAAATTGATTCTTTTTTACGCAAAAGGTGAGATCTTGTTCACATTACTGTCGCTTTTATTAAAAAACAGTTTTTCATATTCTGATAAATGCAGTAATATTCTCTGCGTAGGGTACAGAGGTTAAGATGTTCTATCTTTCAGACCTTTATTTCACTTAATAGTGACAAGCCAAATTATGGCGCCCCAGCAAACCTAGTTTGCTGGGGCTTTTTTTCGTCTTAAATTTATTTTCAGCCAACTAGAGTATTTACTTCAAAAATTTAATTTTTAATAGTATCATCTGCTTATTAAGCGCTATCGCATATTAGGTAGTACTTGAGTCTTGTTGATTTAGCTTTCCCAAAAAGCTAATTTGAGTACCGATGATAACTATCATCGGTATTTTTTTATCTATTCCCAGAAGCTCTTATTCCTTGTTATACCTCTGCAACCGTCAACTTAAATTTAGGCAGAAAAAAACCAGCAATCAGTTGCTGGTTTTTCAGTTCAAATGAGTTTAAAACAGGACTAAGCATCATCTTCTTGTTGAGCGAGCTCTTGCATCAACCACTCAGGATGGCACCATTCATTCAGAATCGACAGCACCTTGGGCTTGTTGGTTCCCTTCAATGCCGAAAAGGCTTCAACCTGCACCCAATCTTTCATGTCAGATAACTCTTTACGTACCTGATTAACTGTCTTCATGCGCGCGCTTTGTGCAAGCTTGTCCGCCTTGGTGAGTAGTGCCAATACTGGAATTTCACTTTCCACCGCCCACTCAATCATTTGTCTATCTAAATCTTTCAGCGGGTGACGAATATCCATTAATACCACCACACCGCTTAAACAACGGCGCACCTGTAAGTATTCACCTAATGCTTGCTGCCATTTTTTCTTCATCGCCATTGGAACCTGAGCAAAGCCATAACCAGGCAGATCCACAAGACGGCGATTATCATCTAGGGCAAATACGTTAATTAACTGCGTTCGCCCCGGAGTTTTACTCGTACGGGCTAAACTCTTTTGCTCAGTTAATGCGTTTAACGCACTAGACTTACCCGCATTAGAACGACCAGCAAATGCAATCTCGACTCCAACATCACCAGGAAGATATTCATCTAGGTGCGCAATATCGGGCGCACTGATTAAAAATTTAGCTTTACGAAAATCAATTCGAGATTCAATCACGGTTTAAACTCCAGAAATTTTCACTTTCAATACCATAAATATTGAAGAATTGCTTACTTTTCCACGTTTTCGTGTAAAATATTAGCCCGATCACACTATTTATATTTTACCACGCTTGCAGGTCACCCTAGTAAGCTCAGGACAATAATCTTAACAAGAAGTTGGAACGCCATGAAAAAGTTAGCTCTTGCGCTGTCTGTTATTGCCGCTATATCTTCACCTGCACAAGCTGAAGGTAACGTTGAAGCCGGAAAGGCTAAATCACTTGTATGTGCCGCCTGCCACAATGTGGACGGAAATAGCATGATCGATATGTACCCTAAAATTGCAGGACAACATGCTACCTATATAGAAAAGCAATTGCACGATTTTCGTAGTGCAATGCAAACTGGTGGTAAAGAAGGTCGTATGGATCCCATTATGGGCGGCATGACTGCAGCATTAACAGACCAAGATATTAAAGATCTATCTGCTTATTTCGCTAGCCAAGCCCAAAGCGTTACGCCAGTTGAAAATGTACCCGAGCTAGGTGAGAAGTTGTATAAAGGTGGTGATATGTCTCGTGGTATCACTTCTTGTATGGCTTGCCATGGACCAGATGGTAAAGGTTCTGAATTGGCTGGCTTCCCTAACATTGGTGGCCAACATGCAAACTATATCAAGATTCAATTAACAAAATTCCGTGACGGTACACGTAACAACGACTTGAACGGCATGATGCAAGATATTGCTAAAAAGTTAAATGATGAAGATATTCAAGCACTTTCTAGCTATATCGCTAGCTTAAAATAAGACGCTTGAACATAAAAAAGAGTGCATTGTCACTCTTTTTTTACACCTCAAAGTTTACGTTAACGTAAACTGAAAACATAAATACTTGACATAGATCACTATTTTGGTTTTAATTGTGCCCGTACCGAGATGAACCCAACTGTTTGTACAAAAATAATATTAACAACGAACAGATTTCGGCTTACATTACATTTAAGATATAAGAATAAAGTTAACTAATAACAATAATATAACTTAGACCGCCCGCTAAAAATAATAATGGGTCGTGATTTCAGAGTGAAATTCAGGTCAGTAACATTTAGTAAGGAATAGGTTAATTTAACCGCCACGCTGTTTAGCACTCTCCTTACGGGATCAGGGAACTTGCACCAACAGGATGCTATTTGAAGGATTCGAATAGTGGCATAAGAAGCTAACATGCTTTTGAATGCTCTTGCTGGAAGCAAAGCTATCACTGGAAGATATTTGTAAGACACGGATGGTCAACTAAGCGTCAAAGAAGACGATTGATTACAGTGAATCTGCAATCTGGACGAAAGCAGTAAATGAAGAAAGTGTCTGGAAGACCGAGAACTAAAAAAAGCGCATGGAAAGCAACAAAAATAAAATGGAGATTGACCGGGAAAGTCACATAGCAAGTATGGATACTTGAAATCAAGAATAAGGTGCCATTTGCACCAATCAATAAGGCGACAGTCGATACTGTCGCCTTTTTTCTTACACTAAAACCAGCCTCAAGAATAACACCCAAACTAATGACATCTAATCAACAATAGGTATACTAAGTTTAAGAAAAACAGAGCTTAACACTTCAATGCCTAAGTGCCCTCTTTGCCATTCTTCGCAGACCCAACTTAGCTTCCAAGATAAAAAGCGTAGCTTCTATCTTTGTGGAACTTGCGATTTAGTGTTTGCCGATGCGCAAAGTCACTTTCCCCATCATATTCAAAATAGCCACCAGCAAAACAAACGCCACAAGCTCAATAAACACTCTCAGTTCATCAATACCTTCATCAATACCTTGGCCGCTGAGACAGGTACAGAATTAACAGGCTTAAATTACGGTTGCCCTTTACCCCAAGAGCATGTACTCACAGTTAAGCACGGACACACCATAGAGCAATTTAACCCGGTTAGCTCGACCAATACTCGTCCCCTTAAGCACCATTATGATTTTATCGCTTGTTATCAGGCTTTAGAGCATTTCACTCGCCCAGCAAGGGAATGGCAGCAATTTTCTGTTTTATTAAAACCCAATGGCTGGTTAGGGATTAATACCCGTTTATTAACCAATATTGATGCTTTCTCCAAATGGCATCATAAGAACAATCATCTTCATGTCTGCTTTTACCAGAGCAAAACATTCAGCTATTTGGCCAGACATTATGGGTTTGAGCTAAAATTTGCCACGGATGAGCTCATTTTGATGCAAAAAACGTCAGAATCTGCTATAACACGCGACCTTAATGCAAGTTGAGCTAAACCAAGCTCCATCGGCTTGTATGGTTTGATTGACTCCTATTTGAGAAAGCTTATGTCCCGTAGTAGAAAGACTCGTAAATGTAACGAGAATACGCCCAAGTATAAAGGCAGAACCAAAAAAGCAGACCGCACTGTTGCGGCTAAGAAAAAGGACTCTGGCAATAGGTCTGGCAGTCGACATAATGAGTCGCTAATCAGCAAGCAATCCGATCAGGGTAAGCAAGCAAAGCTCAATGATGCGCGCCATGGCAGTAAAAAGCCGGTCGCACTTAATTTGCCAACTAAAGAAGTCAAACAAGCTAAGCCTAAACAGCCGAAATTGACTGACGAGCAGAAGCTAATAAAACTAGAAGAAGATCCTAGACTCAATAAGCTATTAGATATGCTTGAAGAGGGCAGAGATCTTAACCAAGAAGATCAAACTTGGTTAGATACTCAACTCGATCAAATTGAAATTTTGATGAAGCGACTCGGTATTGGCGAAGATGGTGAGATACCAGAAAGCGAACCCGCCCCTAAAGCTAAGTCCGATGATGATCTATTGGCCGCATTTGAATCTGGCGCCGATATGCTTAAAGATTATCAAGATAAAAACTAATTTGTTTATTCCGTCTGGCAGGCGACTGCCAGACTCAACACTCTGAGAACCATCAATGGAACTGGCTATTTTTCTTGCTGCTATCATTATTATCGCGCTAGCTAGCTATGCGAGCTTTTTGTTTTACAAGCTATATCAACAAAAACAAGCCATAGAGACAGCTAAGCAAGAGAAGCAATTAGCAGCTGAGACCAAGAAACAGCAAGTACTTACTGATATTCGTTATATTGCTCAAGCCATGTTAGAAGAGCGTTGTGAATTATCGGAAGGCGTGATGAGAATCGCCAAACTATTTGAGATGCTCTCCTTAACCGATCAGGTTAAGTCTAACTATCCTGCCCTGTTTGCTCATTACCAGGTGATAGCTCAACACCCAATCAAAGAAGCGAGAAAACGCCTACAGAAACAGCAAAGAATGAAGCTAGATCTCGAGCGAATGAAGTCAGAAAATCAATATGAATCAGAGATTTTAGAAGAGGCTAAACTTATCAGCCAGTATCAGGATATACGCCACTAGAATCGTGTGAATTCCGAACACCAACAAACTTAAATCAAGCTGAATTATTATCGAAAATCATCCATTTAATTAGCCCACAAAACTATATTTTCTGTCATCGTGAGTGCGTGCACAAAACACCAAGAAAACAACAGACAATTAGGGCGTTTTGGTAGATATTGCTAATATTAAAGTTACATACTTCGTATTTTGCTAAATAACCCTCGGAGGACGCGTCTTGAATAAGCCCACACAGATAAGTTGGGATCAGTCAATGATCGAAAAATATAACTATAGTGGTCCCCGTTATACCTCTTATCCCACGGCGCTAGAATTTGACGACTCTTTTACAGAGCAACAGCTACTGACGGCTATTGAAACCAGTAAGAGTGATAGATTATCCCTATATATTCACATCCCTTTCTGTGCCAAGCTTTGCTACTACTGCGGCTGTAATAAGGTTATTACCCGTCACCAACATAAAGCCGATCAATACATCGAGTATCTTGCCAGTGAGATAACAAAACGTGCACCACTATTTAAGCGTTACAAAGTGACTCAGATGCACTGGGGTGGCGGCACTCCGACCTTCTTAACGCCAGAGCAGATCCTCAAACTCTCAGCTTTAATTAACGAGCACTTCAATATTGCCGAAGAAGGCGAATACTCTATCGAAGTTGATCCAAGAGAGATTGAGCTTTCAATGTTAGATACCCTTAAAGAAGCGGGCTTCAACCGCATCTCTATTGGTGTGCAAGACTTTAATAAAGAAGTACAAAAAGCCGTTAACCGCGAGCAAGATGAACAGTTTATTTTTGATTTGATGGCAAGAGCCAAAGAGCTTGGCTTTGTCTCTACCAATATCGACCTCATTTATGGTCTGCCCCATCAAACGCCGGAAACCTTTGCTAAGACCATGGAGCGTGTATTGGATCTCGATCCAGACCGTCTATCTGTCTTTAACTATGCACACCTGCCAGCTCGTTTTGCCGCTCAGCGTAAGATTAAAGATGAGCATCTGCCTTCACCTCAGCAGAAGTTAGATATGCTACACCAGACAATCGAAACCTTAACAGGTGCAGGTTATCAGTTCATCGGCATGGATCACTTCGCCAAGCCTGATGACGAGCTATCTAAGCTACAAAATGAAGGCCGACTGCATAGAAACTTCCAAGGCTATACTACTCAGGAAGAGTGTGACCTATTAGGGCTTGGTGTCTCTTCTATTAGCCAGATTGGCGACTGTTATGCGCAGAACCAGAAAGATGTACGACCTTACTATGAGTCTATCGATAAGACGGGTCATGCACTTTGGAAAGGCTGTAGCTTAAACCGTGATGATGAAATTCGTCGTGTTGTCATTAAACAGCTTATCTGCCACTTCGATTTAGATATGGCAGAGATTGAATCTAAGCTAGGCATTCAATTTGAAGAGTATTTCGCAGAAGATCTTAAGCTACTGCAAACCTTTATCGATGATAAGCTCGTCGATATTACCGATAGAAAGATCACTATCGGGCCAACTGGCCGACTGCTGATCCGTAATATCTGTATCTGTTTCGACGTTTATTACAGAGAAAAGGCTCGCCAACAGCAATTCTCTCGCGTCATCTAAGCGATAGAGAATCAAAAAAGCCGACACCTTATGTGTCGGCTTTTTACTATTGAACCCTAGGGGCTGTGAACGAGAATTTACTTAGATTGCTAAGCTTTACCTCGTTCGCCGCGATAAAATGCCATTGACTTAGCGCAAAAACTAATCAGCAAAGGTCAACAGCCCATAGTCACTATTGATGTTTGGCAGCATAAAGCGCCTTACGTTCACTATCTGATAAGAAAGCCATCTCTACGCCATTAGTTTGTAAACGGGCCATCTCTCTCGCATCCAGTCCCATCTCCTTGGCCACCACTCGATATTCATGTTCAATATCGATAGCACTGACTCCAGGATCATCTGTATTTAACCCTATCATGATTCCCTGATGCATAAACTGGCGCAGTGGATGAGTAAGATAGGAACTGACTGTTGAAGTATGTAGATTACTCGTAGGACAGGACTCAATACCTATATTGTGCTTTGCCAAATACTCCATCAACTTAGGATCTTTAATACCATTCACACCATGACCAATACGTTTAGCACCAAGCTCTGTAATCGCTTGCCACATACTTTCAGGGCCTGCGGCTTCACCAGCATGAACCGTTACTGACAAACCAGCATCTCTCACACGTTTAAAGTGCTCTACAAACAGCTCTCCAGGAAAACCTAGCTCATCGCCGGCCAAATCAATTGCCACCAGTTTATCTCTATGGGCCAACAAGGCATCAAGCTCATTAAAACAAGATTGCTGCCCATAAGATCTCGACATGATACCAATAAGATTAACCTTAATATCATGCTCCTTGAGTCCAAGGTTCACGCCATCAACAACAGCTTCTACTACAGCTTCCGTAGGAATATGATGTGAATGCCCCATATAATAAGGGCTAAACCTTAGCTCTGTGTAATCTAAGCCCGATAAGGCTGCATCGACGACATTCTCATAAGCGACTCTTTTAACCGCATCCAGATCGGCCAACACTTCAACCATCCAATCTAGTTTCTTTAAAAAAGACACCAAATCAGATTCCACACCTTGAACCTGAACATAGGGTATAAAGTTCTCGAGCTGCTCAACGGGTAACGCTATATTATGTTGCTGAGCCAACTCCCAAATGGTCTTTACCCGTACATTTCCATCAAGATGACGATGTAAATCGACTAAAGGGATCCCTGTATCTATCATTGTTACACCCCGGCATTATCTATTTATTTATAGTTATTAAGAGTTAGCTAAACTAGATTGTAGCATGCCAAATAAAGCTAACTCCTTGTTTATTCTTTATCAGCCAAACATTGAGAAATGAAAGTTAGGTGACCTTAACCTGTAGAATGATGCATAATTCCTAAAAACTAACTTAATAAAAGGCCTCTCCATGCGTAAAAGCTTAGCAGCTATCTTCATCGCTTGTTCTCTTTGTGGATGTCAAACTTTACCTTATACAGATAAGCCAGAGACAAAAGCTGAAAATAGTGAGCAAAAACAACTTGCTACTATAATAGATAAAGCATGGAAACTGAGATTAGCCGCCGATCCTCAACTCGATTCAGCCCTAGGAAATAAAGATAGAGCAGATGAGCTTACTGACCTTTCGCCGAAGTTTTTACATCAACAAGATCAGCAAACACGCCTATTACTCAATCAATTAGCTCAGCTAGACGATAGCCAGCTAACTCAAGATGAATCAGTTAATGCACAAATACTGACCGCACAACTGCAAAACCAAGTTGATCAATATCGCTTTCACGATCAATTTCTTCCTATCACTGCCGAAAGTGGTTTTCACGCTTATATCAGCTCAATAGCAAAAGCTAGCTTTAAGACAGAGCAAGATTATCTAAATTACATAGCAAAACTGAACGCCTTACCCAAATATTTTGCGCAGCAAACTTACTGGTTAAAGCAGGGGTTAGAGCAAGGAATCACTCCACCGCAAGTGGTACTCAAAGGGTTTGAGTCAAGCATTAGCGCCTATATAGTGCCGACCGAACAAAGTAGCTATTATCAGCCTTTCACTCAATATCCAAGTCACTTCACGAAAGCGCAAAAACAGCAACTCACTAAGCAAGGCTATGAGTTAGTAAAAAATACCGTATTACCTCTATATCAAGCCTTCTATGAGTTTATGGTCGAGCAATATATTCCAAATGCTCGCCAAACAACTGCGGCTTACTCCCTTCCTAATGGTAAAGCCTTTTACGAAAATAGAGTCGCCTATTACACCACGCTAGATATGACTTCTGATGAGATTCACCAGCTAGGCCTGCAGGAAGTCAAACGCATTAAAGCAGAGATGGAGCAGGTGATTAAACAAGTAGGCTTTAAAGGAAGCTTTGCCGATTTCCTTCACTTCCTACGTACGGATCCACAGTTCTATCCGAAAACCAAAGAGGAACTGCTAAAGGAAGCAGCCTATATCGCCAAAAAGGCCGATGCCATGCTTCCAAAGTACTTTGGAAAATTACCCAGAACCCCTTATGGCATTGCCGAGGTTCCAGCAGAAATCGCTCCGAAATACACTACAGGACGCTACTCTGGCTCTAACGCAGATGATCAACCAGGCTACTACTGGGTCAATACTTATGCCCTTGATAAACGCCCACTCTATGAAATGGAGGCATTAACACTTCATGAGGCTGTGCCTGGCCACCATTTACAAATATCTCTTAACAAAGAGTTAGATACTCTGCCGAACTTCCGCCGTTATAGCTATATATCAGCTTTTGGTGAAGGTTGGGGACTTTACTCCGAGTATTTAGGATTAGAAGCAGGCTTTTACCAAGATCCCTATAGCAATTTTGGCCGCCTCACCTATGAAATGTGGCGCGCCGCAAGATTAGTGGTTGATACAGGTCTGCACGCCAAAGGCTGGAGTCGTCAGCAAGCTATCGACTTTATGGCCAGTAATACTGCGCTGTCACTGCATAATGTCACTACAGAGATTGACCGCTATATCTCATGGCCGGGACAAGCACTCTCATATAAAATCGGCGAACTCACCATAAAACGGTTACGCCAACAAGCAGAAACAGAACTAGGGGATAAGTTTGATATTCGCAGTTTCCACGATGCTATCTTAGCCAATGGCTCTGTCCCTATGTCGATACTTGAGCAACAGATTGCCGATTACATAAAAGAGCGTAAAGACAGCTAGATGCAAACCAACCAACTACCTAAGACCTATAATTTTTCATCAGAGTTCGCACTCAACTCCCAGGCTGAGCTCGAACTCTGGCAGAATGTAGAGCAGCATAAGCTTACTATGACTGATGGTACCGTCTTGGCCTATGCCAAGCTTATCAACCCAAATGCTGACCGCGCCATAGTTATCAGCAGCGGCAGAGTAGAAAGCTATATCAAGTACCGTGAGCTGTTTTTAGATATTTATCGTCAGGGATACAGTATTTACTGTCTCGACCATAGAGGTCAAGGGTTATCCCAACGAATCACAGACGATCCACAAAAGGGTCATATCGATAAGTTCGAGCATTATATTGACGATTTTGAAGCGTTTATCGATAGGATAGTGCTTCCAAATAGACACTCTAGCTTAAGTCTAATAGGCCACTCAATGGGTGGAGCAATAGGAACCCTGTATATTAATCGCCGTCCACAAACCTTTGTAGCGGCAGCTTTTTCATCACCTATGTTTGGGATTAAGCTACCAGCCAACAAGCGCCTCATTATAATATTGGCGAAACAGTTAAACAGCTTTACCAAAGGCAAGTCACCTAATTATGTATTGGGTGGAAAGGGATATGAGAAAGACCCCTTTGAGAAGAATGATCTTACCCATTGCCGAGCAAGGTATGAAAACTATAAAGCCTTTTATCATGCTATGCCTGAGATTCAGATAGGTTCACCGACCAATCAATGGCTACTCGAATCGCTATCCGCAGGTGAACAAGCTATGCTGGCGGCAGCCCACAGTCCAATTCCTCTATTAATGCTGCAGGCAGAGGAAGACACTGTGGTAGATAACAAGTCTCAGGATTTGTCTGTCTCCGAGACTTGTCACAAGGTTATTATTCCTAATGCAAAGCATGAGATCTTCATGGAAAAAGATGGGCCACGTAGCTTAGCGCTGACAAAAATGTTTAGCTTCCTTGAGCAAGCCCAAGCTCATCACCACGCTGAACGATATAAATAAGCTCAGAACCTGAAACAGGTTTACTAAACAGGTAACCTTGATAAAGGTTACAGCTATGCTCTGCAAGGTAGTCGTACTGAGCACTTGTCTCAACACCCTCTGCTACCACAGCTAAATCCAGCTCATGGGCCATATTAATAATTGCGTTAACTATGGCTCCAGAAGCCTGACCTTCACCAATTTTCTGTACAAAACTCGCATCAATTTTTAACTTAGATAAAGGCAGACTTTGTAAATAGCTTAATGAGCTATAACCGGTTCCAAAATCATCAACAGCTATACTGATGCCTTGCTCTCTCAGTAGCTCCATTCTATTGCTGATCAAATTGAGATTATTTAGAAGCGCATACTCGGTAATTTCTAGCTCGATACGTTTAGGATCTATCTCTTGCTTACTTAATAAGGCCAATAGACTTTCAACAAACTCAGGCTGATTAAACTGCCTGCCGCTAATGTTGATAGCCAAGCTTTGCAGATTGAGCTTAGCTTCATCGGTTCGTTTTAAGAACTTACAAGCTTGAAGCAATACCCAACGGCCTATATCCAATATCAAACCACTCTGCTCGGCAACAGGAATAAACTCTGCCGGTGATACATGGCCAAGCGTTGGGTGATGCCAGCGTAATAAAAGTTCTGCAGAAATGATATGTCCATTCGCATCGACAATAGGTTGAAACACTGTCGATAGTTGTTGCTTCTCAATCGCATGCCTAAGCTCATTTTGCAACATTAAGCTACGCTGTGCTTTGGCCTCCATTTCATCGCTGTATATGACGCAAGTATCCTTGCCAGACTCCTTGGCGTTATACATGGCAATTTCAGCATGCTTAATTAGGAGAGAAGGCTCAATAACATGGGTATTTTCAACAACACACACGCCGATACTAGCGGTAATATTCAAATTTTGGTTACCGATATGGAAGCTACGCGCAATAAGCTGTCGAACTTCACTGGCTAATGCCAATGCTCTACGGCTCGCCAGTTCATGCTCTTCTGCCAAATCTTTTGCCAACAATGCAAACTCGTCCCCACCTAATCTGGCGATCAAGGTATTTGCACTAAAGTAGCCAGACAAACGCGCAGCAATCTGAACTAAGATGCGATCCCCATGATGATGGCCTAATGCATCATTAATAGCCTTAAAGTCATCAATATCAATATGCAGTAACACCGACCATTTTTTAGATCGGGTCGAATTAATCAAATCAAATAGATGCTCAGTCAATACCTTCTTATTTGCGAGCTCGGTCAATTCATCATGAGCATTACGATGAACTAAGGTTTGTTGATTACGAATATCATCACTGATATCTGTATGTATACCGACAACACGAGTGGGACGACCATCCTCATCCCAATCGATAAGCATGCCTCTATCTAATACCCACAGATAATGGCCATCTCTATGTCGAATGCGGTGTACACTTTCAAAGGCTTCAGTTTCGCCATTTAAGTAATCCTGCAGAGATTGCAGCACCATAGCCCTATCTTCATCATGGAGTCTAGACTCCCAAGTCTGATACTCACCTTTGAGCTCATGGGGTTCATAACCGATCATCTCTTTCCAGCGATCTGACATATAGACTTCGCCGGTAGTTATATCCCAATCCCAAACGCCATTTCTAGAAGCTTCTACCGCGAACAGCCACCTCTGCTCACTGTCTTGCAAACGCTTAATACTTTGCTCTTTGGTTATGTTTGCTTTAACCATATATTCTTGAAGAACATTCACTTCATAAAAAGTACTAGGAACATATGTTTCAATGGCTTGAGGATCATCATCCTTGGCTAGCTTCACCAAATAACGCAAAGGCCTAATAAGCACGATGTGAATCAAAAAAGAAAAAATGACGACTAATAGCGAGCCAATCAGCCACATCCTTAGTGCTCGCCGTTGTAGCGAATGCTCAACAACAGCTACAACAGAAGAGAGATCATACTCTAAATAAATAAGGTCTATTGGAGTGGAGTAGCTTAAACGTCCATCAGGCACCACAGGGTAATAAGCTTGAATAGATAGCCTATCCCAGTTAATCATGATTTGAGGTTTGGCAGATTGTACAACATTTAAATGAACTTGCTGAGTGTAGCCATCAAGCACTTGGGATGCATTACTATTACGCCAAACAACATGATTTGCGTACTGAATAACACTCTCGGAGTTCAACAGCACATAGACCATCACTCCCATATCAGTCGCCGCTAATGAGACTTCTTGCTCAATACGAGAAACATCATGGGTTGCAGTTGCAAGCTCAATCGTGTGCTGCATTCTAAAAAGCTGTTGCTGTAAAGACTCCACCTTTTGCTCAGCAATTTGTGTCTGAAGGAAATCTCGCTCATTGATATATTCGACTACTACCAACACAGTCAATATTATGAATATGGTAATAGGGAATAGGTAAGCCCAAATAGGCCTAGAGAGTCGTAGCAAAAGATGGCCCTCAAGCAACTATAAACATATAACAGTCTATCAGAGTTTCGACATTCAGCTCTTTAGCTAAGGTATGCTAACGACAAAAGCTTGAGGAAGCAAAAAACTTATTCGAAAAGTTGAATGTCGCTGATGGACATTCCATTAACACAGCTAAATAAACATTCTCAACGTAGAAAAGGCAGCTACAAACAAAGATGGTGAACATCTCGATTGTGCAGCCGCTTTTATGGGTGGGAATAGGAATAGGAATAGGCGTTCGTTATCTAGGTGCTGACACAAATACAGGCTCATGTGAGATATTGAGCTAAAAGATTTTACTCGATCCCAAACGCAAGAAAGCCCGCTACATAGTAGCGGGCTTTCTTAACTGTTTTGTCTTCACTTTTCAAAAAAGTAAAAACCAAAGTGGCGCCTGGAAATGACCTACTCTCACATGGGGAGACCCCACACTACCATCGGCGATACTGCGTTTCACTTCTGAGTT
>CANNEE010000003.1 GCA_947503555.1 uncultured Shewanella sp. | reverse complement strand
AGGAGAGACTTGAACTCTCACACCTTGCGGCACCAGAACCTAAATCTGGCGTGTCTACCAATTCCACCACTCCCGCACTGTCTCTCATGTTTTACATCTGGAGAAAAGATGGTAGCTATGGCGGGACTTGAACCTGCGACCCCAGCATTATGAGTGCTGTGCTCTAACCAGCTGAGCTACATAGCCACTTTTCTTTTTTCGGCCCCTCTCGCGAGGAACGGGGCGTATTATGCTTATTCAGTGTAGTTTGGTCAACAGCTTTTTTCTGCAAATTTGCTTACACGCTATTGTTCGCCTAGAAACCCACCAAATTGGGTGATAGATATGCATATTCTGCCATCTACCACCCGCTAACTGCTTAAACGTTAAACAGGAAGTGCATCACATCGCCATCTTTAACGACATAAGTCTTGCCTTCTACACGTAGCTTGCCAGCTTCTTTAGCACCAGCTTCGCCGTTATATTCGATAAAGTCATCATAAGCCATCACTTGAGCACGAATAAAACCACGTTCAAAGTCAGTATGGATCACACCCGCAGCCTGTGGCGCCATTGCACCAACAGGTACAGTCCAAGCGCGCACCTCTTTTACACCTGCGGTAAAGTAAGTATGAAGATCAAGTAGCTTGTAGCCGCCGCGAATAACACGATCAAGACCTGGCTCTTCAAGGCCAAGATCTGCCATAAACTCATCTCTATCTTCGGCATCCATCTCAGCAAGCTCAGATTCGATAGCAGCGCATACCGCTACTACTACTGCATTTTCTTGCTCGGCAATCTGGCGAACCGCATCAAGATGAGGGTTATTTTCAAAACCATCTTCAGATACGTTAGCAATATACATGGTTGGCTTAAGCGTTAAGAAGTTAAGGTAAGCTACCGCAGCACGCTCTTCTTTAGACAGCTCCATTGAGCGTAGCATCTTGCCTTCGTCCAATATAGGACGCATCTTCTCAAGCACTTCTACTTCAAACTTAGCGTCTTTATCGCCACCTTTTGCACGCTTTTGCTGACGAACAATGGCACGTTCACAGCTATCTAAGTCGGCAAGGGCAAGCTCAGTGTTAATCACTTCGATATCAGCAACTGGCGAGACTTTATTGGCAACGTGAACAATATTCTCATCTTCAAAGCAACGAACAACATGGCCAATAGCATCGGTTTCACGGATATTGGCAAGGAATTTGTTACCTAGGCCTTCACCTTTTGATGCACCAGCAACTAGACCGGCAATATCGACAAACTCCATAGTTGTAGGCAATACACGCTCTGGGTTAACGATGGCCGCTAACGCGTCAAGGCGCGGATCTGGCACAGGCACTACACCAGTATTTGGCTCAATCGTACAAAACGGAAAGTTTGAAGCTTCGATACCCGCCTTAGTTAACGCATTAAACAGGGTAGATTTACCTACGTTTGGCAGTCCAACGATGCCACATTTAAAACCCATAGTATTACCTTTCTCTCTATGTTCTAGTTGAGATACTGTGATAAACAGTCACTCTCTTAAGCTAAATTGCATCGCAGCTATTATAAAGTGATGAATAGCTGCATCGAATTATTCATTTAGCGACATTGGTTTTGTCGCTCTGGCGCTAGAGCGCCTTAAAGGTATGCAATCTATGCATCGCCTTAGTCATATCTTCTTTAAACAAGACTTCGGTAGAACGTACGGCTTCATCAACGGCGGCATCCATACGCTCTTGCTCGTTAGTCGGCGCCTTACCTAATACATAGCCACTGACTCGGTTCTTATCACCAGGGTGGCCAATACCGATACGTAGCCTATAAAAGCCTTTGTTGTTTGCAAGCTTGGCTATGATATCTTTTAGGCCATTATGACCGCCATGACCACCACCTAGCTTAAACTTAGCAATGCCAGGCTCCATATCCAGCTCGTCATGGGCAACTAATATCTCTTCCGGCAGAATGCGAAAAAAGTTCGCCAAGGCGCCAACGGATTTACCACTTAAATTCATAAAGGTGGTCGGAATAAGCAGGCGCACATCTTTACCGTGCAGCGTCGCTCTTGCCGTTAAGCCAAAATATTTACTGTCTGGAGATAAGGTCACGCCACAGATTCGGGCCAGCTCTTCCACATACCATGCGCCCGCATTATGACGAGTACGGGCATACTCAGCTCCAGGGTTTGCCAGTCCAACAATTAACTTTATATCAGCCATTATCGCTATCTTGTATTTGCGCGCTGCTGGCGTTACCAACAGCGCCAATCAATAAAAACGCGGCATTTTAGCACTCAAAGCCAGTGGCGGCAAAATAAGCTTTCAACTTATTGCAAATGGCAAGAGTTAAGACTTGAGCCCCATAGCGTACTTGAGCACCTGCTTTTTAATCGGCGAGTCGATATTTGCCAGCTTAAGGGCGCAGTTACGCATAAGCTTAAGCGGCAGCAGATCATTACTAAAGCTGGCGTAAAACAGATCCATAGTGCTCATCATCAATTGATTATCTTTATAGCGCTTACTTTGATAACCCTTAAGCACCTTATTTGACCACCAAGGCTCGACTTCCTGCAGCTCTTGTTCCTGCTCGTCTGGCTTTTGATTTAGCGCAGCTTCAATGGTTTCGATTAAGGCAGCGACATCTTTGAACCCCAAGTTGACTCCTTGGCCAGCGAGGGGGTTTATCGTATGCGCCGCATCACCTAAGATCACTAGGTTATCTTTATAGTACTGCTGGGCATGACGACGGGTTAAAGGAAAGCTGCCCTTATCCAGTACAGTGAAGTTAGGATCTAACCTTGCTGGGAAATGCGCTCTAATTTGCTCTGCTAGGGCTAGATTGTTAAGGCCCGATAACTGAGCGATTCGACTGGCTTCGTCATACCATACTAATGAAGCATTTTTACCCGGTAGTGGTAATAAGGATCTTGGACCTTTTGGGGTAAACTGCTGCCAAGTGACATCTTGCTCATCACACTCGGTCTCAATATTAATCAGCATCGCCGATTGGCCGTAATTCCAGCCCGTAATGCCAATATTAGCCCACTGACGCACTTGAGAATTAGCGCCATCGGCTCCCACCAATAAATGGGCTGATATTTGCTCGCCAGACTCAAGAGTGACCTCTATCCCTTGCTCACAATAATTTAAACTCGCCACCTTATTCGGGCAGCAGAGTCTTAGGTTGTCATACTTAGTAAATTCTTGCCAAAGGGAGAGCTGAACAAGGCGATTTTCAACTATATGTCCTAGATGGGTTGCGCCGATCTGGTCGCTATGAAATTGAGTGAT
The DNA here is from genome assembly GCA_947503555.1 of uncultured Shewanella sp. Taxonomy (GTDB): domain Bacteria; phylum Pseudomonadota; class Gammaproteobacteria; order Enterobacterales; family Shewanellaceae; genus Shewanella. The sequence goes on along the minus strand of CANNEE010000003.1, from coordinate 347,838 downwards.
AAAGCCATCGAGCTCCCAAGTCTCTAGACCTTTGTAGGCGACATTACGCATAGATAACAGACTAGAAAGTGCACCTAACTTATCCAGAAGCTGTTCAGATGCCACGCTAATTGCCGAAACTCTGACATCAAGAGGTTGATTTTCTTCATACTCTTTAACTTGATAGGCTTCAACTAAAGTCACTGATAGGCCAAGCTGGGCAATACCTATCGCAGTAGCGGCTCCCACCATACCTCCGCCAATAATGACTACATCTTGTTGATGAGATTTCATAGCACCTTCTTTATTTATAAACCAAGTATGAATAAGCATGTCAAAAACAGCTGTTCCGTGAGCAAATGTAACAGTAAGGCCTTCTGATCATATCAAGTTACAAACTGCAAACAATCCACATTTGACTCTGTTCTAAACTGACCCTGAGCTACCAAGAGAGCTGTCTGGACTCAAGCGCTGTTATCAAGCAATGCATTTCTTATGCATAGGCTAATGTATCAACAACCGCCCTTAGTACACCAAAAAGGGCTAAGTGAGAACAAGATGAAGATTATTAAACCTATACTGTTCACATTAACTGGCGCACTTGCCTTGGCTAGCGCAGGGAGCATGGCTCAAACCGACACTGAAATGGAAGTTATCACAGTGACCTATAGAGCGCCGATAGATTATGCCCTATATGTCTACAACACGGAAATGTCTGCGATACACTCTCTTGAAGTAGAGCAAGGAATTGTTGAGTTAGCGCGAAATCAATCACTGGAAGCGATCAGCAATATGGCGCAACTGACCCAAGGTAGCTTAGCTGAGCTTGCCGACAATAAAGACATAATAACTGTGGGGTTATCACAGGCAGCAGAATGATACAAGGATAAATATGCAGCAAACACTGGTCAGATACGACCACAGAGGGTAAAATGTCGCGCTATTTTTTCTGTGGTTGTATGAGCGGCGCAAACTGATGAGTAAAAAACTCCATATTAAAACTTGGGGCTGTCAAATGAATGAGTATGACTCATCTAAGATGGCTGATCTATTAGACGAATATCAGGGCTATACCTTAACTGATGAAGCAGAAGAAGCAGATGTACTGCTACTTAACACCTGCTCAATTCGTGAAAAAGCCCAGGAAAAAGTGTTCCATCAGCTAGGTCGCTGGAAAACGCTTAAAGATAAAAACCCTAACCTAGTCATAGGTGTAGGTGGTTGTGTTGCTTCACAGGAAGGCAAGGCAATTAAAGAACGCGCCCAATGCGTTGACATTATTTTCGGCCCACAAACCCTTCATCGCCTACCTGACATGCTAGATCAGGTTCAACGCGGCGAAAAAGCGGTTATTGATGTTACCTTCCCTGAAATTGAAAAGTTCGATCGTCTGCCTGAACCTAGAGCAGAAGGGCCAAGTGCATTTGTTTCCATCATGGAAGGCTGTAGTAAATACTGCTCTTTCTGCGTAGTACCATATACTCGCGGTGAAGAGGTCAGCCGCCCACTAGACGATATCATTCTAGAAGTCGCGCAACTTGCCGAACAAGGGGTCCGTGAAGTTAACCTACTAGGACAAAACGTTAACGCCTATCGCGGTGCGACCCATGATGATGATATCTGCACCTTTGCCGAGCTATTAAGATATATCGCAGCTATCGACGGCATAGATAGACTTCGCTTTACCACTAGTCACCCGATTGAGTTTACTCAAGACATTATCGATGTGTATGAAGATACACCTGAGCTAGTGAGCTTCTTGCACCTTCCAGTACAATCAGGTTCAGACCGTATTCTAGCCCAGATGAAGCGCGGCCATATGGCGCTAGAGTACAAGTCAATCATTCGCCGTCTACGCAAAGCCCGTCCTGATATTCAGATAAGCTCTGACTTTATTATTGGTTTCCCGGGTGAGAGCGAGCAAGACTTTGCCGATACCATGAAGTTGATTGAAGATGTGCAGTTTGATCACAGCTTTAGTTTTATCTATAGCGCCCGTCCTGGTACACCGGCAGCGGATTTGCCTGATGACGTATCATTAGATGAAAAGAAAAAGCGTCTAGCGATACTGCAAGACAGAATTACTCAGCAAGCGATGCGCTACAGCCGCCATATGATGGGCACTGTGCAGCGTATTTTAGTTGAGGGACCTTCTATTAAGAACCCAATGGAACTGCGCGGCCGCACCGAGAACAACCGTGTGGTGAACTTCGAAGCCGATCCTAAACATATTGGTGGCTTTGTAGATGTGGAAATCGTCGATGTGTACACCAACTCCCTCAGAGGGCAATTTGTACGCGGCGAAGATGAGATGGACTTACGTCGCAGCCTAAGGCCAGAAGATATTCTTGCTAAGCATAAGCAGGAAGATACATTAGGTGTAACCACTTATACTCCTTAGAATAAACGACGGTAATAATATAAAAGCCACCATATAGGTGGCTTTTTGTTTTATAAATAGGCTTCATCACGCACTTTCATTGGCAGAGAAGCGATAGTTATATTCCCGCTGAAGATTAGCATTAGAAAGATGCTGTATCTCCTGATGCATATTCACTAATCGTCCTCTAAGCTGCTCAATAACCTTCATAGATTCAAAATACTCGTCAGGTAAACTCAAATTATTCGCGGCATAGCTAGGATGATAGGCCCCTTGCACCATCTTTATTTCGGCGTACTGACCTTTGGCATACTGAGCAATAGTGACCTTCATCTCCTCTTGCCATCCAGCTTGAAACTCTACATATTGCCCCACTTTATTCACCGCCGCTTGATAATCCTTATAGGCATCTTCCCTAGTAGGCCCAACTTCCTCTTTTGATACTAAGCCTGAAGCGAGATTGACCAGCGCCCTTAGTGGGTGAATTAGGTTACGTAATGTTATCCAGCTTAAAAGAAACAAACCACACAAGCCGATTAAGGCAAATATCCATGTTCTGTGTTGCTGAGCCCCATAGCTGGCTTGTTGGTGGGCTAATAGTGAATTCGTTGCTTGGTGACTTAGTTGAACTTCCTGATTAAGCCTATCGACAATCATGGCCAATGCACCATAGAAGCTAGGCTTGAGAGCTGATATTTCACTTATGCGGGATGCCTCCCCAGCTTGTAATATGCGCACCAGTTCATTATCGACCACACGGCGAGATGGCATCAGAAAACCATAATTAAAGCTTACTGATAACTGACCCTCACTGGCTTGAGCCTCCAGTGCATACCAGTGATTAGCCAAATCACCACGTAAGGTTTCTAGTAACCCTGACAACTCCCGAGACGTTAAAATCTCATTATCAAATTGGGTAAATAATATAGGAATTTGACTATAATCGCGGCTAAGTGCGATTAGCAGTTTTTGCTTATCCTGATAGGATGTCAGCTTCTGCCCCTGCAAAGAAACCGAGTCCATACGTGCATCTAAAATTGATGGAAAGCTTGAATTGCTCCAATTAAAAAATGCAGCAGAGTTCATCAGCATAATTAACACAAAAGTGAACCCAATAAAGCCGATAATCAATGCTAGCTTTTGCTTAATTTTCATAATTCTCACTTCCTTTGTGACATCTTGCTTTCCAGTCCTGCACCAATAACAAACCAAACACCTCACAAAGCAGTAAAGAAACTCTGCTCGTATCTGCTTCATACCAAAGATGGACTCGCACTTACTAAAAAGTCTAGTACAGATACAACTGTTAAGCATCCAAACACGAATCAGCAGCGCAGTTATCCAATAAAAAAGAGCCGACATAGTCGACTCTTTATTTACTGATAATCACACTTCTATTATCGCCGTAGGAAATAGACAGCAGCAAAGGTAAAGAGTAATGGTGGCATGCCAGCACCGATAAAGGCTGGCAGCTCATATACCATACTCATGGGGCCAAATATCTCACTACTAATATAGAATACAAAACCAGCGACGACGCCAAGCAGTACTCGCGCTCCCATAGTCACGGCTCGTAAGGGGCCAAAGACAAATGACAGTGCCACAAGCATCATCACAGCCACAGTAATAGGCTGCATTAACTTACGCCATAGGGCTAATTCATAACGACTCGAGTCTTGGCTATTGATATTTAAATACTCTAGATACTCAACCAAGCCTTGAATAGAAAGTGCTTCGGGCTTAATCGATACGACGCTAAGCTTATCCGGCGTAAGGCTTGAATGCCATCTATCTTCTTCTAATTCATTCATAACCACTTGAGAAGAAGTGAAGCTTGTACGTTTGACATCAAATAAGCGCCAGAAGTCCTGAGCGAATACCGCCTTGTCGGCATGTACCACTTGAGTGAGTCTTAATTCATCATCAAACTGATATAAGGTGATATTAAAGAGGCGATTTACTGTTTCTATCTCGCCGATATTGACAAACAGATCGCCATCTTTAGCCCAAATGCCTCTATGGGATTTAATTAAGCTACCACCTGACAATTTCGTCGCTTGCAGCTCATTAGCACGTTTCTCTGCTGCTGGTGCGCCCCACTCCCCCAATGCCATCACTAATATCATCAAAGGAATCGCGGTCTTTAATGCCGATAGCGTGATATCTAGCTTCGACATGCCTGAGGCCTGCATCACCACTAGCTCAGAATTTGATGCCAACATACCTACACCAATCAAGGCACCGAGCAATACCGCCATGGGGAAGAACATCTCAATGTCTCTTGGAATTAAGAAGAAGACATAAACCCCAGCATCGAGCATGGTATAAGTGCCACGGCCCACTAAGCGGATCTGATCAATCCACTTAATCACTCCTGATAGGCCAGTCAAAATGAGCAAACAAAGTGCAGAGGAGCTTAAAATGACCCTAGCGATATAGAGATCGATAATCTTCATTAGGCCACCTTAGCACGCTTAAACATGCCCCTTACTTTAGCCCCTAGCGGCCTATTCTTACTTAACAATAAAAGCCCAATCATAAGTGCAGAAAGATGTATCCACCACATGCCCAAGTATGAAGGTAATACCTCATCTTCCAGCGCTTTTCGTCCTGTAATCATCAAGCCGAAATAACCTAAATAAAGCAAAATAGCAGGGAACATCTTGGCAAATTTACCTTGGCGAACATTTACTCGCGCCAAAGGCACAGCGATTAACGTCATCAGCAAGGTCGCAATAGGCACTGCTAGGCGCCAGTGGAACTCTGCAATGGCCGGAGGGTTTCTTAATTCAAACAGCTTCTCAATGGGTAAAGCCGATAACTTACGGCGACGAGCATCAACCTCTTGCTCTTTAATCTCCATCTGATAACCCGCAAATTCAGCCTGAGAGTACTCAACCGCCTCGGGATTGCCTTGGTATCTTAAGCCATCTTCCAACTTTAATTGCTGACTACCCGATTTAGCTTCAACGACAAGTCCATTTTTTGCTAACACGATATTCGTCGAACCAGAGACATCATCAGGATCGGGTAACTGAGCAACAAACACCTTTTCCAGTGTGTTGCCTTTGCCCATCTTCTCTACAAATAACACCGCCCTACCATTTGGGCTAGTTTGGAATCGCCCCTGAACAAGCGAAGCGAGTCCGGCTTCCGACTGGGCTTGCTCTAACACTTGGTTTTGCTTCTCTTCGGCCCAAGGTGAAATATAAATGGCTAAAAAGCCAACAAGCACCATATTGATAGCAGCAGCGAGCAAGGTCACACGAGTGACATACCATTCACTGATCCCAACGCCATGGAGCACTACCATTTCATGCTCGGTATACATACGTCCATGTGCCAGTAAAATACCGAGAAATAAACTTAAAGGGATCACGAGTACCGCAAGCTTAGGTAAATTTAAGCCTAATATGGTCAGAATCAAGAATGCGGGAAATTCGCCATCGGAGGCATCGGCTAATACCCGCACAAACTGTTGGCTAATAAAAATAGTTAATAGCACAGCAAGTACGGCAAATTGTGCCTTTAAAACTTCTTTTATCAAGTATCTAAATACAATCACGGCCTGAATCCGGTGTCTAAACTTATCTTTTTGCTGGTATCAGCTAAACTTTCATGTAGACTGTCTACTTTTGATAGTTTTCTGGCCAACAATTAGGCTTGTGTACGGCAACAAACTTGGCCAATAAACAAGCTTTAATGTAGTAACTTAAGCCCAAACAAGGGCGCAAGCAGACATTATCTAATAAATATAAAATTTTGTCTTTAAGAATCTAGGAGTGCTCATGGAGTTTAGCGTAAAAAGCGGTAGCCCGGAGAAACAACGTTCAGCCTGCATAGTGGTAGGTGTTTACGAACCTCGTCGCCTCTCAGGCATCGCTGAGCAGCTGGACAAGATCAGCGAAGGATATATCAGTAACCTACTACGCCGCGGTGACCTTGAAGGTAAGCCAGGGCAAATGTTGCTGTTACATCATGTTCCCAATGTATTAAGCGAACGCGTATTACTTGTCGGTTGTGGCAAGGAAAGAGAGCTAGACGAGCGTCAATATAAGCAGATCATTGCTAAGACCATTAATACATTAAATGAAACTGGCTCTATGGAAGCCGTTTGCTTCCTCACCGAACTACACGTTAAAAGCCGTGACACATACTGGAAAGTGCGCCAAGCCGTAGAGACGACTAAATCGAGTCTTTATAGTTTTGACTCTTTAAAGACAAATAAAGGTGAGACCCGTCGCCCACTACGTAAGTTAGTCTTTAACGTACCCACTCGTAGAGAACTCCCTGTTGGTGAGCGTGCAATCGAACATGGTATCGCAGTATCTGAAGGTATGAACCTTTGTCGCGATGTGGCCAATATGCCACCAAACATCTGTAATCCAGCTTACCTAGCTTCCCAAGCTCGCCAAATGGCTGAGACCTATGAAGCACTGGATGTCACCACTGTTGGTGAAGAGCAGATGGAAAAACTAGGCATGCACACATACCTAGCCGTCGGTCGTGGTAGTGCTAACGAGTCCATCATGACAGTGATGAACTACCAAGGTAGTGTCGATCAAACAGCTAAGCCAATTGTGCTTGTCGGTAAAGGCCTGACATTTGACTCTGGTGGTATTTCACTTAAGCCTGGTGAAGCCATGGATGAAATGAAGTACGACATGGGAGGCGCAGCTGGTGTCATAGGTGCCATGAAGGCCATCTGTGAAATGAAGCTACCAGTCAATGTCATTGGTATTCTAGCTGGCTGTGAGAACATGCCATCGGGCAACTCATATCGTCCAGGTGATATTCTTACCACCATGTCAGGACAAACCGTTGAAGTGCTTAATACCGATGCTGAAGGGCGTTTAGTTCTCTGTGATGTACTGACCTATGTTGAACGCTTTGACCCTGAACTAGTGATAGATACCGCAACCCTAACTGGTGCCTGTGTTATCGCGCTAGGTAAACATGCTTCTGGCCTGTTCTCTTCCCACAACCCACTTGCCCATGAAATGCTTAATGCTGGCGAACAAAGTGGCGATAGAGCATGGCGTATGCCGCTATGGGATGAGTATCAAGAACTACTCGATAGCCCATTTGCAGATATGACTAACCTAGGTGGTCGTCCTGCTGGCTCAATCACCGCCGCCTGTTTCCTTTCTCGCTTTGCGAAAAAGTATAACTGGGCTCACTTAGATGTCGCGGGTACTGCATGGAACAGTGGAGCCAAGAAAGGTTCAACTGGTCGCCCAGTGCCATTATTAGCTCAATTTGTACTTAACCGTGCAGGTGTTGAGCAAGGCGAGTAATTCCCCCTTAAGTAGGCGTGATAACTTAAGAAAATACAAAAGGTAAAGAGCGAGCTCTTTACCTTTTGTTTTATCTGGCTTTATTTCTTGAACCAAGTCACTCTCCAGCACCACACATATAGAGTAATGCCATAGATTTCAATATAGTCTACTAGGCTACTAGGCTACTGAACGGACTAATACGTTACCACTATGATTAAAACTCTACTAAAAATGCTCAAGCATTTTTTGATTATTCTTGTCTTACTTATTATCGCAGGCTTTATATTTGTTCAAGTAAAGTCAGCTGAATACCAAGACGAGCTTGTTCCTTATATAGATAAAAACATGAAGAGTTTAATCAGCTGGCAAGTTGAAAGAATCACTCCACTGATGACCAAAGATGCTAAGGTTGAATTCGATTTCGAGCCTGACAGCATTCAAGCTGGCTTTAATTACCTCTCCTCAAAAGTAGGACCATTTGATGTCTACACTGAAGCTGAATATATGGGCACCCGTGTCATATATATTGCGGGATTAGAGTTCGAAACATATATCACATACATGGTGCCAGTTTATTTTGAAAATGGGGACGGAGACATCACTATTACCCTAGTTAAACGAAATGGCTCATACCAAATAAAACACCTCAAATATTACGCTGCACAAGATAGATAAGATGCTTCAGAAGCAATGAACTAGCCAATAGTCTTAAATACCTATTTTATATATGGTTAATCATTGAAATCAGTCTGATAAAGCCGTAACCTGCACCTAGGATAAATGCTAATTAAGTGATAACAGATATTGAATCTGCTAGTCACTAGGCAGTTATCTATGGCTAAAACTAAAACAGGATGCGCTTCAATGTCTAGGATAGACACCCTCTTCTCTAAAATGACGCCATCGGCAGTCTCTCAATCTATCACCGCGAAACTACTTACGACTTTAGCTTTGGTATTTGCTTTAGTACTCGCCAGTTCAACCTTTTATCAGTATCAACAGCAAACTCATATTATCAATACGATTTTGAGCGAACAACTTCGTGACAAAGCGAGTAACTATTTCGACAGCCTAAACATGATGATGCTGACGGGCACCATGGCGCAAAAAATGACACTTAGAGATAAAGCCTTATCTCAAGAGGGAATAGAAGAAGTCAGAGTCATACGCTCAAACAAAGTCAATCAGCTTTATGGCCCAGGGTTAACAGGACAGCAAGCAAAAGATGCGATAGATAATCGCGCTCTTCAAGGTGATACCATCATAGAGCCGATTAAGGCCGACTGGGGAAAAGGCCTAGTTATAGCACTTCCAATGAAAGCGAGCACTAACTATAGAGGCACTAACTGCTTGGGCTGCCACCAAGCCCAAGAGGGTGAAGTTTTGGGTGTAGTCAGGCTTGAATATAACCTCGACAAACTTAACAAACTAAGCCACCAAAAAACCCTAACCGCCCTGCTCATTATGACGGGCATAACCCTCATTGGTTTTCTTATCGCACTGTTTAGCATTCAAAAGCTAATCGTAAAACCTTTAAAATCGACTTCTCGTTTTATGAACAAGGTGACCCAGAGTAAAGATCTCACCCAACGCTTACCCCTCAATCGTCAAGATGAGATAGGACAACTCGCTAGCGACACTAATTCTCTACTGCACAATGTCGCAACTAGCATGGAACAGGTTCAACATACTTCCCACGAGCTAGCCCATGCAGCAGGAAAAATGACCCAGCTAGCTCAACAAACCTCATCAGCTGCCACTGAGCAGTTGCAGCAAACATCTGATGTAAAGACAAAGATGAAAGAGCTGGAGCTGCAACAAGGTGATATCGATATTGCCACCCATGAAACTTCTCAGCTAATTCTCGACTCAACACAAATCGCCCAACTCAGTACTGCTCAAGCAATTACGGTCAGCGACGAGATCCAATCACTCGTCGAGCAAATAGAAAGTGTGAAAACCAGTATAGGTAAACTCCATAGCCAAACCGATGAGGTGAGCAATATTCTCGCGGTTATTACAACTATCGCAGAACAAACCAACCTGCTGGCGCTAAACGCAGCGATTGAGGCTGCAAGGGCTGGAGAAAATGGCCGTGGATTTGCGGTGGTAGCCGATGAGGTTCGTCAACTTGCAGGCAGAACTCAACAAGCAACCGGCAACATAGAAGAGATTATTACTCAACTGCAACTGGGTAGTGAGCATTCACTTAATGCTGTAGATAGTGCCTGTGCCACCGCCCATGCAAGATCTCAAGCGATAGCCTCACTCGCCAAAGGACTCACGCAGGTTGAAAACAGTATGCAGCAAGCCAATGAGTTCGCCATTCGCATCAAGCATCAAAGTGAGCATCAAACGCAAATCAGTCATACCGTAGGAGATAGGATATCCAACATCACTCATCACGCAGACCAAACAGCCGAGTCGGCAGAACAAACACATCTTATCTGTCATCAACTTGAAGGTGTAGCAGCAGAGCTCGAAGTGTTATTAAGCCAATTTACCTTAGACGACAAAATGCAAGCTTCAGCAGCGACCAATGCATGAACTCAAAAATTATGAAGCGGCTTAATCTCAAGTCGCTTTAGTATTCTTTAGCTTAGTGATTTGCTAGAATCCACCTCCTTTAAGCGAAACTCATGCTCGATAAACCACGGGCGCTAGCACTCTAAGGCAGGCTATGACGGTTCTCTCAATGACCCCTCCGATGACTCAGCTCAATACGCCCTATCCAGCTACGGCGTATTTAACGGGCTTCTTGCGTTCTCAAGGTTATGAGGCCGTTCAGCGAGATCCTGCTATTGAGCTTTTTCTCGAGATGATGACCGCACCTGCATTAGAGATCATTCGCCAGCATATCGAGGTCAATTTTGAGCATCACCAAGATGATGAACTCCCTCCTGTTATTCACCATTTTCTCGCTGAATTTGACCGCTACCAACTCACGGTAGAGAAGGTGATTCGCTTTTTACAGGGAAAAGATCCTAGCCTTGCCCTAAGAATTAATTCACGGCGTTTTCTACCAGAAGGCCCAGCCTTTGATGCTATTGCACAAATGGAAGCTGTATCCGGTGATGTACTTCAAGCCGCCTTTGGTAATCTTGGTGCTCAAGATAAAGCCAAGTATCTCGCCACTCTCTATATTAATGACCTCTCTAGCGTGATCACCCAAGGGGTCGATCCCTATTTTGAAGTCAGCCGATATGGTGAGCAGCTAGCAGCGGCAAATCCTAGCTTCGATGACCTCTACCAGACATTAATGGCTGAACCTAGTTTTAGCTCAGAGATTCTTGAGCAGCTAGTAGAACACTATCTTGAAGATACACAACCTAGTGTTATTGCCTTAACGGTACCCTTTCCCGGCAATATGCTGGGGGCGTTGAGAATTGCCCAAACCTGTAAGGCGATTAATCCGCACATTCCCATCATTATGGGTGGTGGTTTCATTAACACCGAGCTGCGGGCACTTAAGGATGTTCGGGTCTTTGAGTTTATCGATTTTATCTGCCTTGATGATGGAGAGCGTCCACTACTCACTTTATTGGAGTATTTTGAAGGCAAACGCTCGCCTGATGAATTAGTACGCACCTATTTTCTAGCCGAAGATGAAAATGGTCAAACCTATGTGCACCTTAATCAAAACCCCGAACTGACCGATATTCCTCAAACCGATGTCGGCGCTCCTGTTTATGACGGCTTACCCTTAGATGAATATCTTTCTTTATGCGAAATGCTAAACCCTATGCATCGTATATGGAGCGATGGACGCTGGAACAAACTCACCATAGCCCATGGCTGCTACTGGCGTAAGTGTAGCTTCTGTGATGTTAGCCTAGATTATATCGACCGTTTTGACTCGGCTAGTGCCGATACCTTAGTCGATAGAATAGAGCAGCTTATCGAAGAAACTGGACAAACTGGATTCCATTTCGTCGACGAAGCTCTGCCTCCCAAATTACTATTTGCATTGGCAAAGCGTCTTATTGAACGCAATGTTGTTATCAGTTGGTGGGGCAATATACGTTTTGAGCGCACCTTTAGCCAAGCTCGCTGCCAATTACTCGCCGATTCAGGTTGTATCGCCGTAAGCGGCGGCCTAGAAGTGGCTTCGGACAGACTACTAAAGCTAATGAAGAAGGGAGTGAGTGTTGAGCGAGTCGCTCAGGTAACTAAGGCATTCAGTAATGCTGGCATCCTAGTGCACGCCTACCTTATGTATGGTTTTCCAACGCAAACGGAGCAAGAAACCATAGATTCTTTGGAAATGGTGCGCCAATTGATGCAGCAGGGCTGCTTTCAATCAGCCTATTGGCACAGATTTGTCGCCACGGTTCACAGCCCTATAGGTATGAATCCAGAAAACTTTGGTATCACACTGGTTGAACAAAACAATATCGAATTTGCCCAAAATGATGTCGACTTTATCGACCCCACAGGTGTGGATCATGACTCGCTTGGCGAAGGATTGCGAAAAGCCATATACAACTATATGCACGGCATAGGTTTTGACCAGCCGATGAGCTTCTGGTTTAACAAGGCCGATGCCAAAGCTAGTGTGAAAAAAGACCTAGTATCCAAAGCGGTCAATGACTTAATTACCTCAAATTAAGCGCTAACTGACAAGCTTGGCAAATAAAGCGCCTAAGCGAAGAAGCCCTAAGTGCTGTTGAACTTTACTGCAAAAACACCTTAAAAGCTCAACAGCCCTAATCACAATCGCTATCATCTTGATAAGCGCCCCATACTCGTAACGATAACAATCAAGCTATAACTGATAACTTGCCACCAACTGCTTTAACCCAGAAGCAATACCTTCGACTTCAGAGCTGGACTCACTACTCAAATTAGATTGATTCGCGGTCTCAGAAGCCATCTGTTTAATCTCCTCCACAGTGCTGCTAATCAAATTAGAAATCACACTCTGCTGCTCAGATGCACTGGCGATATTAGTATTGAGCTCAAAAATTTTACTCACTTCAGCCTCAAGCTCTGTCAGTAAATTTAGCGTCGCACTTGAGTCGGCTGCAACATTAGCCGCACCTAATGCCCCCTGCTCCATGATTTCAACCGTGTTTTGTACACTACCTTGAAAACTTTCAACCAATGACTGTATTTGGGTTGTCGACTCTTGCGTTCGACTGGCGAGGGTTCTAACTTCATCGGCCACCACTGCAAAACCCCGCCCCTGCTCTCCTGCTCTAGCGGCTTCAATTGCTGCATTAAGTGCTAATAAGTTGGTTTGCTCGGCAATACTTTGGATCACATCCAGTACCGAGCTTATCTCGGTACTACTGGCCTTAAGCCTATGAGTCACCTCAGATGAGTCCGTTAACCGCTTAGCAAGTTGAGTCACGCTTTGACTTACCCCTTGAACCGCTTGCTTGCCTTTGGCCATAGCATCATTGGTCTCTTTAGAGGAGTTTGCTGCGATATGAATACTCGAACATATCTCATCTGTGGCTTGCACCATCTGAGTAATAGCCAATGCCATCTCATCTGATTTTTTCAACTGAGAAACAGCAAGCTGGTAAGTGCTATCGGATACGGTTCTATTTTCGGTGAATGCGCTATCGAGCTTTTGCGCATAGGATGGGATCTCTTCAAAGGTGCCTTTCAGGTTATAAATAAAGCGATTAAAAAGATTGGATATTCGGTTTAACTCATCTCGGCCATCGATACTAATAGCTGTTGAAAGATCACCTGAGTTAATCACTACCTCTTTTAAATAGGTTTCAAACTGACTCAGTCTATTGCTGATATTGACGGAAATAAGCAGCACACCTGCGACAACAAACACTGCAATGAGCAAAATGGTCGCTATAAACTGAGTCTTAGTCTGCTCTGTACTAATTTCTAAAAATTCCGCGGTCTCATGTTCTAAAGTTAAAAATAAGCGCTCTACTTGCTGAGCTTGCTTACGTAAATCACCTCTAATGCCAGTGTCATGGCTTAGTCCAAGTGCTTTATGCTCTTCGACCATCTGATAAAACAGTTGACGATAACGGGCCATTTTTTCTTTAAGCACCTCGGAATTAGCCGGGTCAATCTCTACATCCTCTATGGTTTGAAAAAATAATGCGTAATGTTGTTCAAACGTTTGTAAATACTTTTCCTGCTTTCTGAGCAGAAAGTCTTTCTCATAGCGCCTTAACATCAGCATTGCACTCATCAGTTCTGATGAGCCTAAGTTGTTAATTATCTTCTCTGCCTGGTGCACTGCTTGCCTGAGCTGCTCCCTTTCACCTTGCTCATAGGTTAAACCTATTGATTCATGTATGGAGACGATAAGAGAAAATTGCTTATGATAGTCATCTAGGCCTTTATTTAGCGCTGCTATTGCTGCGTCATGACTAAAGTCTACCGAAGAGAAAGCCTGTTTTAACTTGGCAGTTTGTTGCTTTAACTGTTGAAAATCTTGATTAAACTTGTCTCTGTAAGCGAGATCTAACCTAGACAAAAAGTCCTTTTCATCACGCCTTAATGTCAACAATTGAAGCTCGCTGGCCTGAAGCAAAACTAAGGTTTCATCCAGCTTACGTACTTTACTGATATGCCCAAGCACAAGCACCGAAAGCAACAATAAACTTAGCGCGATAAAAATAGAGACTAAAACCAGCTTAGCTTTGACAGTAATGGTATTCATAACAACATCCTTGTTAATGCAGATAATATCTGCGCATTGATCTGACAAAAGGCATGAACAACAAATCAAAGCGCCGTATTCAAGCATAGCCAAGGCAGGTTATTATGCGAATCAGTAGCGTAAGACAAACGACTGATTCGATAGAATATTTACACATTGTGCAATACAGCTTTTAATCGCAGACTTAGTTAGCTCTTACTTAATTAGCTCTTAACCATCTGCAACACAAAATAGACAGCTGAACAGGGCTAATTTAACTCATTATTTTGATGTGAGTGCCAACGCGATGCAAAACTTGCATAATCTTCATCGGTATTGATCTTGGCTGGTATGTTAGACTGAATGCCAACAAGAATGGTGAAGTCGTTCTCAATACCGCGTAACTGCTCAAGCTTCTCCTTAGCTTCAAGCTGCCCCATAGGCAACTGACAAAATTGTTCGAGCTTAGCCAAGCTATACAGATAAATACCTGAGTGCAGCAGGTAATCAGATGGTTTAGCCACCTCACCTTGCTCTGCAAATGAGTAAGGCATCAAGCTACGAGAGAAGTAAATTGCCTTGCCCCAAGTCACATCACAAGCTTCATTATGTTTAAGTTTGGAGGTAATCACCTTAACGCAGTTAGGGTCGAGTGGCGACAGATGCCCAGACTTAGGTCCATTATCACAAAAAGGCACTGCAGCGGTGGTCATGTCTGGCTTAAATGTTTGATGAAGCGCGATAAGCTTTTCAATATCTTTTGGCTCAAACTCGGGCTCATCTCCCTGAATATTGACGATAATATCCTCGGGATGGAACGCCTTAGCCACCTCATATACGCGCTCAGAGCCATTGCGATGCGCTGTTTTTGACAAAATAGCTTTACCACCAAAGCCAGTGACCACCTTTGCCACTCTTTCATCGTCGGTCGCGACTATCACCTCATCGACACCATTGACACGTTTGGCATTGTCATAGACATGGCGAATAAGAGGCCAACCAGTATCATCCCTTAGTGGACGTCCTTGCATGCGAGTACCTTGATACCTAACGGGAATAATGATTTTTACCGACATAAAACTAACAATCTCCCTCACCCGCCTGCTGCAAGCTATACGCTGTATAGGGAGGGATATCCACAACAAGATTTTCCACCTGCTTAATCGCTGCGATCGAAGTGCTGGATTTTCTATAAGTTAAGTAGATAGGACGAAACCAATCTTCACTCTCAGCAACCTTAAACAAATTGCCACTAGCCAAAAAAGGACGCACAACCGAACTAGGAAGATAAGCGGTTCCACCTTTCTCTAAAATAAAATCCAAGGCGATACGACCTGTCGAAGTTCGCATATAAGGTGCGGGCACAGACGGATGTCGCTCGGCATGTTCAGACGCAAAGCGAGTCCCCCAATCGACATAAATATAGTTGTCTTCAAAAGCTTGAGTAATATTGCATGCCTGAGTAGAAACTAAGGTTAAGGTCAAATCGGTAATGTGATTACAAGCTAGCTCGTCTGACTTAATAGGATCAAACACAAACGCCATATCAAGGGTACGTTCTAATAAATGTCGATTGAGTTGTTCCCGAGATTGGGCTTCAGCGATAAAACCGTACCCCTGAAACGCATCTGTAACTTCACTTAAACAATTTTGTAAGTAAGCATCCCATATATTGGGGGTTCCGCCTATAGTGAGCTGTAAAGCTTTTCCTTTTTCTAATGACAGTTCAAACTTTGCTTGTTCCAATGAACTCACCATGACTTCAGCATATCCGACTAATCTCTCTCCGGCTGAAGTCAGCTTTATCGCATTACGATCACGCTTAAATAGACTGGTATCAAAAAACACTTCTAATTGTTTAATGCGGGCACTAACAGCAGCTTGAGTGATATATAAATTCTCTGCTGCCCGTCCAAAATGCTTTTCCTTCGCCACTTCAAGGAAGGTTCTGAATACTTTTACGTCCATAAATGTTCCTAGCCATCAACGCGCAAAGCATAACAACAAACTTAAATCGACACGACAAAAATAATTTGATTTTCAAATACTGACTTTAAGACTACTTTTCGCATCAAATCTATGGTTAAAAATTGCGGAAATTTTATGACAGACACTATGGTTCGTGTGGGTGAAAAACAATTTTACGACGACAAAAACTTTCCTCGTGGATTTGCTAAATCAGGTAACTTCACCATTATGGAGGAAGAACTCCTGCTAAATTATGGCGATACCCTTTCAAGCCTAGCAAAAGGCAAACTCACACCTGAAAATGACGATGAAAAACACTTTTTAAAAGTCATTAAAGGAACCAAGAAAGCAAAGACTAAACTTGAGCAAGTTTGGGTTAAATATCAAAAATATGCTAATGGTCATAATGTCTTTTACAGCTTAAATAGCAGTAAGAAATCAGATCCCGCCTCAAGCTCTTGGAAAGATGATTATGTCGATCCCGAACTTGATCTCGAATCCACTTCAGATCTTGAGGATTAGTCGGTGCATATCTGCTTTTTAATGTATCCATGGGAGTCGATCTCTCCAGAAACAGATACCACTCTTAGACTCGTTCATGAATGTGCCGCACGGGGCCATACTGTCGCCATCACCACAACCAGTGGACTCACTATCCGTGACAGCACTGTTTATGGATTTTGCCAAATCATCAAAAAAGGGCAAAAAATCTCCGATAAGATCCCAAATTTCTATAAACAAGTCGATTTTCAAAAGGCCAGAGTCCCAATGGCTGGATTTGACGTTATCTTTATGCGCGCCAATCCCCCCTTAGATAATCTTGCCTTAAACTTTCTAGATTCAATTAAAAATGACACTCTAATTGTCAATGATCTAGAAGGCCTGCGAATTGCGAATAACAAGCTCTATACCGCCAGTATGGAGGGCATAGCCAGCGACTTTATTCCAGCGACCCATGTGTCGAAGAATAAAGATTATTTGCAAAGGGTTTTGGAAGAAAGCGATAAAGAAAAGATGATCCTAAAACCGCTCAATGGTTTTGGCGGTCACGGTGTTATCGTTATTGAAAAGAATGCTCAGCAAAATTTCCGCTCCCTGCTGGATTTCTACATTGGGGAGGGAGAGCAAAGTAATTATGTGATTTTACAGGACTATATTGAAGGTGCTGAAGAAGGTGATAAACGCATCTTAATGCTCAATGGTGAGCCCATTGGAGCCATGAGGCGAGTGCCAGCTCAGGGAGAGTTTCGCTCTAATGTTCATGCTGGCGGAACAGTTGTTAAACACAGCATCACTAAAGAGGAGAAACGCCTTTGTGCAGCAATAGGTCCAAAGCTTGTTAGAGATGGGCTCTATTTTACAGGCTTAGATGTTATTGGTAATAAGCTCGTTGAAGTCAATGTGCTTAGCCCTGGTGGAATAGCACGAATCAACAAGCTAAACCGAGCAAAGTTACAGCGACAAGTCATCGATTTTGTTGAAAATATTGTGCATTCAAAAGATCTGATTCTTCAAAAGAAAAACATATTCCGCCGAGCTGTAGAAGATGCCAACATTGAGCAATAATATCCTCTACACCTTCGATGAAATGATCACCATGATAGAACAAGAGCAGCCCTTTGAAGGGCAGCTCTTAGGTGCAGGTTGCAAGCTAAAAATTGAACAATACCTTCCTGTTGTCTGCACTGCTATTCATGCAGGCTCGAACATGCGTGATGAACTGGTCAATCAATGCCAATTAACAGCGCAAGATCGATTCTTTGAAGAAGATCCCTACACTGATGAGATGATAGCTTCTCAGCCTATTACTTTAGTCAGCAGTGATTCTCGTTTCGAATATGATCTCAACCGTCCAAAAGCCTTAAGTACCTACTATAAGTCTGCATGGAGCAAGCAGGTCTGGAAAAAACCGTTATCCGATAAACAAAGGCAGAAAAGCCAGCGTAAACACGAACTCTTTTATCGACTCTATGAAGCTCTTATCAGCAAGCTAGAAGCCAAGTTTGGCCATGTTATCGTGTTTGATTTGCACTCCTATAACTACCAACGCATCGAAAAAAACGCGCCCACCTTCAACCTTGGTTGTGCTCAGATAGATGTTGAAAGATGGGGGACGACAGTTAACCGTTTTATTGGCGAGCTCAACAAAATTGATCTGCCTAACCACAACACCCAAGCAGAAATAAATTCTGTATTTCAAGGATATGGCTACCTGATAGCCCACACCAATGCCAGATTCGACCGCACCTTAGTCTTACCTACTGAGGTAAAAAAAGTCTTTATGAATGAAGCCAGTGGTGAGCTCTATCCTTTAGTATTAGCTGGGTTACAGGTTGGACTCAAGCAAGCCTTTAGCCACACCAGTGCTTACTTTCAACGTAAAGTAAACCCTAAGGCCCGCATACGCCGCAGCGATATGCTGAGCTCTCAAATTGACCCAGCAGTCACAGCTTTAGACAAGTCTCTATTTAAGCTAGCTCAGAGAATCGAAACCCTTAAATATGTTAACCCCACTAATCTCGTCAGAGAGCGAGGACGCTTTGCCTCCTCACCTCGACGTTACAAGCCTCAATACAAGTATCGCCAACTACCAGTCAATGCTAATGAGTTTAAGCATCAACTATATAAACTCCCAATAGACAAGATCTCAGACCCAGAGCTGAGGGGACTATATAGCGATATGGTCAATAAACTGGGAGAAAAGATCGATCTATTAACCTGTGTTGGACAAGAGAGCTTCTTATATAGCTCATTAAAATACCATGGCAGACCAAGTAAAACGGCTTTGGCTAATGCCCGCTTTTTGCTTTATGCCGCGCCGCTTGAAACAGATGAAGTTACAGAAGCGCCCTTAAGTTCATCCCAAGCGATTAACTATTTCGCTCAACAAGCGAAAGACTGGGGTATGAAATGTAAAATCACTGAGACAGCATCAATGGCAGCCAAGGCAATGGTAACGTCCATTCCACCAACCCTCTACCTCAATAGTGGCGCTAGCTACAGAGCTTCTGAAGTCGACAGGCTAATTCAGCACGAATTAGGGGTTCATATGGCAACAACCTTAAATGCTAAGGCTCAACCTCTATCTATCTTCAAGCTAGGTCTGCCCGGCTCAACCTACACTCAAGAAGGGCTTGCTATCTTAGCTGAATTCAAATCGGGACATATGTCACTTGAGCGCCTTCAAATACTCGCCTTACGCGTGCTTGCTGTCGACTCTATGTTAAAAGAGCAGGACTTTTTTCAAACCTATAGTTATCTCATTGATGAATATGATATCGATAGTGACCTCGCCTTTAACGTCACCACCCGAGTTTACAGAGGAGGTGGATTTACTAAAGATCATCTGTATCTGTCAGGTTTCATTAAAATGCTGTACACGGCTAAAACACAATCCCTCACCAATTTGCTTTTAGGCAAATGCAGTTTGAACTATTTAAACCTGGTTAATGAATTAGTTCAGCGCCAGTGGTTAAACTCACCAACATTCAGTTTTGATATCCAAGATAATTTTACTCACCCAACTATAGATTATCTGATCCACTCATTAAGAACCGAGTAGCAACTCAACCTACCTGTGCCTAGAGGCTGTTGACCTTTGCTGATTAGTTTTTGCGCGAAGGCAATGGCATTTTATCGCGGCGAACGAGGTAAAGCTTAGCAATCTAAGTAAATTCTCGTTCAACAATGAGAAAATGCCATTGAGTCGCGCCCGAAGGGCAGCATTTACAGCGCACTTCTACAGCGTTATCGCTTATTTATGTAGAGTAACTACACCGCACAAGCTCTGCCTTGTTTAAGCACGCTGTAAACTGCTGCAAAAACAACCTTGAAAGGTCAACAGCCCCTAACGGACCAGGCACAGCTCCATTTAACCAAGAGCTTTTACAGCACACTCGCTTCATAATCCTTGTCGCATTTTGCTCTCTCAAGACAGATCTTGATGCATTATTAGTGGTATCTCAATGTTAAGCGAGAATTGAGTGAGATGACTAAGCTTTACATTTACTCGCCGCGATAAGCGCCATTGCTGTAAAACAAAAACTCATCAGCAAAGATCAACACGCATGATGATTTAGTGTAGAATTTGCCCCTCAATAACAATGAATATTCTCATTCCAATATGAAGAGTATTCACGGCCCTGAATTAACGGCCAAATTAACAGCTAAGAGTTGAATATGAGCCAAGCGCTATTTTTTGTTTTACCTGCAGTCGCTCAGACTAGCCAAAATGCCATAGCACAGGTTTATCATCTGGCTTGTCAGCAGGCTCAACAGGCATTTGAAACCGATAGGCTAGTCTATATTCACTGTCAGGATAAGCAGCAAGCCTATGAGATTGACGAACTACTCTGGCAATTTGAGCCAACCGCCTTTGTGCCACATAACCTAAAAGGTGAAGGTCCGGCTCAAGGAGCCCCGGTCGAAATTGGCTACGATAGGCTCGGCGCCAATAAAAGTCGTCATCTACTGATTAATCTTGCTGACCAAGTGCCCCCATTTGCGGTAAACTTTGGCCAAATTTTCGATTTTGTTGCCAATGACGAACAACATAAGCAAATAGCGCGAGAAAGATACCGTCAATATCGCGCCCTAGGTATCGCCCTAGAGACCCAGCAAATCAATCAATAATGCTGTTAATTTGCGATTAGGTCATAGGCACAACAACCCATAAATTTAAGTTTGAGAAGCAAAAGCTCCCATGGAAAAAACATATAATCCTCAGTCGATTGAACAGTCTCTCTACCAAAACTGGGAAGAGAAAGGCTACTTTAAACCCCACGGTGATGAATCTAAAGGCAACTACTGCATCATGATCCCACCACCGAATGTGACAGGTAGCCTACATATGGGGCACGCCTTCCAAGACACCATCATGGATACCCTGACTCGCTATAAGCGAATGAAAGGCATGAACACGCTTTGGCAAGTGGGTACCGACCATGCGGGTATCGCCACTCAAATGTTGGTTGAGCGTAAAGTCGCAGCCGAAGAAGGCAAGAGCCGTCATGATCTTGGCCGTGACGCCTTTATCGACAAGATTTGGGATTGGAAAGAACACTCAGGTGGCACCATCACTAAGCAGCTACGTCGTCTAGGTGCTTCTGTGGATTGGGATCGCGAGCGCTTCACTATGGATGAAGGCATGTCTGCCGCCGTTCAAGAAGTATTTGTACGCCTCTATGAAGATGAGATGATCTATCGCGGTAAGCGTTTGGTGAACTGGGATCCAAAACTGCACACCGCAATCTCAGACTTAGAAGTTGAAAACAAAGAAAAGCAAGGCAGCATGTGGCACTTCCGCTACCCGCTAGCCGATGGCGCACTGACTGCAGACGGTAAAGACTACCTTGAAGTCGCAACCACACGTCCAGAGACCATGCTAGGTGATAGCGCAGTTGCCGTTCACCCCGATGATGAGCGTTATCAGTCACTGATTGGTAAGTTCATTATTCTACCTATTGTTAACCGCCGCATTCCTGTGGTTGCAGACGACTATGTGGATATGGAGTTTGGTACGGGTTGCGTAAAGATCACGCCTGCCCACGACTTCAACGATTATGAAGTTGGTAAGCGCCACGCTCTGCCTATGTACAACATCATGACGGCAAACGCTGAGATCCGCTCAGAAACCGAAGTGGTTAATACCGATGGCACCATCAACAAAGCACTTGTTGAAGCACTGCCGGAACGCTACGCAGGACTTGACCGATTCAAGGCAAGAACCGCTATCGTTGAAGAGTTTGAAACTTTAGGCCTGCTCGTTAAGATTGAACCTCACTCACTAAAAGTGCCTTACGGCGATCGCAGCGGTGTTGTCATTGAACCACTATTGACCGATCAGTGGTATGTCGCCGTTGAATCTATGGCTAAAACTGCCATGGAAGCGGTTGATAATGGTGATATCAAGTTTGTACCTCAGCAATATGAAAACATGTACAACTCTTGGATGCGTGACATTCAAGACTGGTGTATTTCACGTCAGCTTTGGTGGGGCCACAGAATTCCTGCTTGGTATGACGAGTCAGGCAAGGTCTATGTGGGCCGTGACGAAGCCGAAGTTCGCGCTAAGCATCAGCTAAGCGATGATGTGGTTCTACGTCAAGATGAAGATGTACTGGATACTTGGTTTAGCTCGGCGCTTTGGACCTTCTCGACTTTAGGCTGGCCTGAAGATACCGATGCACTTCGTGCTTTTCACCCGACCGATGTACTGGTAACGGGCTTTGACATCATCTTCTTCTGGGTTGCCAGAATGATCATGATGACAATGCACTTCATCAAAGATGAAAATGGCAAACCGCAAGTCCCCTTTAAAACAGTCTATGTTACTGGCCTTATTCGTGATGAAGCGGGCAACAAGATGTCTAAGTCTAAGGGTAACGTCCTTGACCCATTAGATATGATTGACGGTATCGACCTTGAATCATTAGTGGCTAAGCGCACAGGCAACATGATGCAGCCGCAACTGGCCGCTAAGATTGAAAAGAGCACCCGCAAAGAATTTAGTGACGGTATCGAAGCCCATGGTACAGATGCGCTGCGCTTTACTCTAGCTTCTATGGCATCGACTGGTCGTGATATCAACTGGGATATGAAGCGTCTTGATGGCTACCGTAGTTTCTGTAACAAGATCTGGAACGCATCACGCTATGTGTTGATGAACACAGAAGATCAAGACTGTGGTAAGAATGGCGGCGAGATGGAGTTCTCGGTAGCGGATCGCTGGATCACTAGCCTATTTAATAAGACAGTCCAAGCCTATGATGAGCATATGGCTAACTACCGTTTTGATTTAGCCGCTAACACCCTGTATGAGTTTACTTGGAACCAGTTCTGTGACTGGTATTTAGAGCTCACTAAGCCTGTGCTACAAAATGGTTCGCAGGCGCAGCTACGCGGCACTCGCCATACACTAGTGACAGTGCTAGAAGCTATGCAGCGCCTAATGCACCCTATGATGCCATATATCACTGAAACCATCTGGCAGCGAGTGAAGCCATTGGCGAAGGTTGACGGTGACACCATCATGTTGGCGCCTTTCCCTGAATATCAGGCTGAGCAAGTTGACGAGCAGGCGATGGCTGATATCGAATGGGTTAAGCAGGTTATTACTGCGGTACGTAACATTCGCGCCGAGCTTAATATCGCCCCTTCTAAGCCACTCAATGCGCTATTACGTAGTGTGAGTGACCAAGATAAGGCACGTCTAGAAGCCAACCAGAGCTTCTTCACTACCCTTGCTAAGCTTGAGTCTATGACGATTCTATCTGATGGCGAAAGTGCACCTATGTCGACCACTCAGCTAGTTGGCGAAATGGAACTACTTATTCCAATGGCAGGCCTTATCGATGTTGCCGCCGAAATGGCACGTATCGACAAACAGCTAGATAAGCTTAACGCCGATATTAAGCGTATCGATGGCAAGCTATCTAACGAAGGCTTTGTGGCGAAAGCCCCTGCGGCAGTTATCGAAAAAGAGCGCGCTAAGCAGGTCGAGTTCCAACGTGATATCGACAAGCTTAACGAGCAAAAAGCAGAGCTTGCTAAGCTAGACGCTTAAGCGCATAGCCCTCATAAAGTAAAAAATGCTTAGCTCAGGCTAAGCATTTTTTTATCCCCTAGATTCAATTTATCCCAAGAGTCTTAAACCCAGCTATTTCGTCTTAACTCTACAAACCCTAGGTCGTTTATTTATAACCTCTGTTTTCACTCTGAGTATCCTTATACCTAAGATATCAGCGCAGAAGGGTAAGATTATGGCAATCACAGGTATTTCCCCAGCGATACAAAGTGCAATTAACCACGATGTAAAGCTAGATGGTCTCAAAGAGGGTCAGCAGCAAAAGTTTTACGTTAATCTAAGCTATGACAAAACCTATATTGTCAATGTTGGCAAACAAGGCCAAGTCTCTGTAAATCGGGATTTAAGCCATCTATCCACTGCTGGGCGTATCAAAAATGCCGTAGTGGACTTTTTCAGCCGAGCAACCACTCAGGGCGAAAGTGCTCTCACGACTCGCGCCAGTCAAATTCAAGCAGAAGTTCAGGCTCAGGTAGATTTTTTGCCAATCAAACAGCTCGTATCACAGGCGCTTAACGCTCCTTCGAGTGAATTTAAAAATGACGCACAGTATTTAGAACCGGGTATTAACTCTGACACTGCGACCTTTAAAGATGTTACCGCTGCAAATAAAGATCGCTTAGGTTTAGGCAGCTTAACCGAGTTTGAACAAAGCCAAATCAAACAAGCTTTTCCAAGCTTTATCACAGGTAAAGATGCCATTTTCAGTACACTCACGAGCCAGTTCAAAGATGAGATGTTCGCTCTAGCTGATACAGGCCTAGCCGCTACCGATCCTAATGGATTTCAAGAAGCACAAATTAAACTTACCGAGAAATATGAAGACCTAAGTAAAAAAGCCAATGCCGAGTTTAATAAGCAATTTCTATCACAGCTAGAGAGTAAACAAGCTAAAGAAGTTGCAAAGCTAACGGAAGAAAATACTGTCACCAATAGCCATACTCGCCTATCCAGTAAAGAAATGGCGGCTTTTGCTGTTGCTGACGGCGAAGCCAAAGCCATTAAAGAAAGAGAAAATGCGGATAAACCCAAAAAAGGTGTGCACTTTGACGATAACCCGGTAAGTGATACCAGAACCTTTATCAAAGGTAGCAGAATAAAAGTTTAACGCGAACAACATCACCCCCAAGCCAAGGATTGGCTAACTCTTAACATTGACTATTGGAGTACTGAATCTTTGGATATTTACTTAGAAATACTGGCAGAGCTTGCCATAGAGCAGCTTAGTTTCGATGAAGATGATATCTGCAACTTTGAAATACAAAGTGCAGAAAACAAAGACACAGACCCCTTTATCGTCAATATCATTCGAGACAATCAAGCTATGGCACTGGGTATTTGTGTCACCACTGCCAGCGAACTACCACAGCAGATCTCACCTGAGCTATTTACCCTTTTTGGAAAACATGCGATGGGGCCGATGCGGGGCGATTCAGGGGTAGGTATTTTACCTAACACCAACAAGGTATCAGCCTATACTCGACTACTCCTATCGGACTACCGCGAAGGTCAGCTAAAAGAAGCTTTATCTGAACTCATTGAAAAAGCACAAGTTTGGGAAACCGCTTTAACGACTAAACAGCAAGCTAAACAAAGCACTCCCAGAGATTTTAGCGAATCAAGCAATTTGCGAGTTTAAGCTCACCGTTTTCACTACACCAACCCACAACCTAACTTAGGTGCAGCCAGCTTACACTTTCAAGCTGGCTTTTGTCTGAATACTAACCAACCTAAGACAGTTCAATTCAAACATAAAACACGGCCCCCTATTCTTATTTGGAAAGAGTCTTTAAACCGATACGCTATAGCCTGCAACCCGCTTTTTTTCTACTTTATTAGCATCAAATTACGGCTTAACCGGTAAAGCTGATCCATATACTTCACTTGAATAACAGAGGTGTTCCAATGACAGTCGTGAATAAAGATGAAAGCACAAAAGGAATCAAGCAGTACCATATTGGCATGGTAGAAGGTGATGTTGCAGAGTATGTACTGCTACCCGGCGACCCCTTTAGAACCGATATTATCGCCCAATACCTAGATGACGCCGAACTTGTTGCTCATAAGCGTGAACACAAAACCTACACAGGTTTTTATAAAGGCGTCAGGGTTTCCGTCACATCAACAGGCATGGGCTGTCCTTCCACCGCGATTGCGGCAGAGGAGCTCGCCAATATCGGCGCTAAGGTTTTTATTCGTTTAGGTAGCTGCGCCGCCCTACAAGATGAGATCAATATCGGCGATCTGGTTATCACCACTGCTGCAATGAAGAATGAAGGAACCTCAAAGTTTTATGTGCCAGATAACCTGCCAGCGGTCGCTGATATAGAGGTCACCTCAGAGCTTATTCGAGTTGCCAAAGAGATGGCCAAGGACAAGGACAAGGACTATCAAGTTCATTGGGGGCTAACTTCTACAGATGACTCCTTCTATGGCGAAAGCCCAGAGTGGATCCACAAGCTTATTGATTTAAAGCTTAAAAACATTGAGATGGAAGCATCGGCACTATTTACTGTATGCCATCGTAGAGGCCTAAAAGGTGCCACTATATGCGCTGTAGCAGCGAACCATAAACGAGGAGAAAACTACTGGGGTAAACGTAACCTTCCTCTCGAAAAAGGGATAGAGATAGAAACCCAAGTTGCCTTAGAAGCTATATACCGCCTAGAACAGGGTCACAACCTACTCTAGTGGCCAAAAGGTGGCTTTACTATCGCCAGTAAAGTCACTGACTTTCTTATATCAAGCTGTTGCCGTTCAAGGTGAAATATCATGGACACTGAAATAATCGGCCTTTTAGGCTCAAGCATAGTCGCCTTCTCATTGCTACACACCAACTTAACCAAACTGAGAATCTTTAACCTTATTGGTTGCCTAATAATGCTGATTTACGCCATATTGGCGCACCTTCCCCCTGTCATACTCATCAATCTAGTGTGTATTGTCGCAAACATCTATTACCTACTGCCTGTTCATCAAGCCTCAACAAAACAACGAGGAGCGCTAAAGCACTAGCAAACCAACACTCAAATTCTGCCATTAGTATCGATTTTCAGACTAAAGAACAGTAGTCTTATCTGACTCAGAAAACTGAATATATAGGCAATATCCATGAGCTACGGTATGCAGCATGAAGCTTACCAAATGGTTTTCTTTAACGCCTTAGCCAATACAGGTAGTCTGACTCAAGCTGCCAAGAAGCTAAATGTGTCAGTGTCCCATGTAAGTAAGCAGTTACATATTTTAGAAAGTGAGCTTAATGTGCAGCTTATCAACCGCAGTACTCGCAAAACCGTACTCACTCAAGAAGGCAAAGAGTTTGCGAGTCACTGTGAGCATATGGTGGGGCTCATTAACCGAGCTAATGCACAACTTTCAGAATCAAGGGACACGCTATCAGGCCATGTGCGGCTTGCCTTATCCTGCTCTTTTGGCAGTATGCGAATATTACCCATCTTAGATAAATTACAGCAACTTTATCCTGAGCTCACCATAGAGATCAGCCTTGTCGATTACAAAGTTGATATCTTTGAAGAACAAATCGATCTCTGGTTTACGACCTTTGAGCATATTAACCAAGGTCTTGTCGCCCAAAGAATCGTCGACAATCATTTTATGCTATTGGCATCCCCTGAGTATATTGCTAAGCATGGGGCACCAAAACATCCTGATGATCTCGCAAATCACAATTGCATCATCTACCACAGTAAAAATCGCAGTTATAGCCACTGGCCATTTACTAAAAATAGCCAAGAACATAATGCCCAAGTTTCAGGAAATTACCGTGTTGATAAGGCCGAGGCGGTAAGAGATGCTGTACTCGCTGGCAAAGGGGTTGGCTATATTGCCAGCTATCTACTTACCGATGAGCTCGAAAAAGCCAGACTGATACCACTAATGCAAGACTGGAAGCCAAGCCTGAAAATGCCTGTTTATGCTGTATACCCCAAATACCAAAACCTTCCACATCGACTAAAGACCCTCATCTCCTTTATCAAAAATGAAATAGGCCATCCCCCCTACTGGGACAGAAGGCCAAACCAGTAATTGCGCCCTCACCAAGGCTCTCTTTCATTATCCCCCAAATGAGATGCCTAGGGGCGCCATTAGTTTATTTTGCACTGTCAATGCTAACCACTAAACGATAATCATAGGACTCACCTCTGCGAGCAAAAGCACGAGGCATCAATACCCTTAAAGTATATTCACCACTCTGGGTTATGGTCACAGGCTTATCATTTTCCAAAGTTAGACTCATTGGGTTAAATATAATCACATCCAACTGGCGCACATCGATATTGGCCGTTAACTTATCATTGGTATTCAATGAGAGCTTATACTCATCAAAATCATAACCTGTGATGTTACCTTGATATACTAACTCTCTTGTTTGCGTCCCCTGCTGTGAAGCGCAGCCTAGGGCTCCAAGTACTAACATCAATATTGCAATCAGTCTCACCCATATCCTCCTAAAGAAAATCAAACTATGACAACTAAACTGTTAGTGTGATAGCAAAGCACTAACGATAACAGCCAGTTATAACCAAACCACACCAATAAAGCTAACCTATAACCGTTATTTTCCATGAAAAAGTCAGCCTAAACTTCCTTGTGATAGATCATTCAAGATAAGGTTTTTTGGTGTTTTGAGCCAAATTAGGTAAAGTAACGGCCTAAAGCTAACTGGTTTACACCTTAGTGTCCCAAGATTAGCAGACATATAACGATAAAATAGCCAACGTTTGAACCTGATTTTTTGCGGTTATATAAAAAGATGAATGGATAAAATTCACCTGTTGGCACCAAATTGATTTTAAGGAAGGGTATGAGTAACTCTAATACCCACGCAGAAAATGATCTGCGTGAAGTAAAACAGCTTGGGATGTGGGCATCGATTGCCAGCCTGAGTTATGTATTTTGGCTTGTGGGCGGTATGGAGCTGGTCGAGCGTATTGCCTACTATGGCGTAAAAGCCAGTGCAGGCCTTTATGCAAAAGCACCTCAGTCTGAAGGCGGTCTAGGTATTAGCCTCAACGACTATGGTATCATCATCTCTCTATGGGCATTGATGCAAACCTTTGTTCCTGTATTTACCGGTGGTATCTCAGATCGTGTCGGCTACAAAGAGACGATTTTCGCCTCCACAGTGATCAAAATTGGTGGCTATCTATTAATGGCCTTCTTCCCTAACTTCTGGGGCTTCCTGTTTGGCGCCATGCTCTTAGCCGGTGGTACAGGTATATTTAAGCCGGGGATCCAGGGCACTCTAGTACTCTCTACCAATCGTAATAATACCTCTATGGCTTGGGGTATTTTCTATCAGGTGGTGAATATCGGTGGCTTCTTAGGCCCACTGGTTGCTGTGCATATGCGCCAACTCTCTTGGGATAATGTATTTTACGCTTGTGCGGCCATTATCTCGCTAAACTTCCTGTTCCTATTGACCTATAAAGAACCGGGTAAAGAGGAGCGTTTAGAGCGAGCGCAGAAAATAAAATCTGGCGAAATCAAACAACAAGCCCTATGGAAAGATGCTTGGCAAGAGCTTAAAAAGCCTGTCGTTTTCTACTATATGCTAGTGTTCTCAGGCTTCTGGTTCCTGTTTAACTCTCTATTTGATGTACTGCCGATTCATATTGCCGAATGGGTCGATACCAGCGTCATTGTTACTAGCCTCTTTGGCAGCGAAGGCACCTCTAGTGGCATGTTGCAGTTCTGGTTGGGTCTGAATAATGCGGGCACTAAGGTGATGCCAGAAGGCATGCTCAACCTCAACGCTGGCATGATTATGACTAGCTGCTTCTTAGTCGCTGCTATTACCGCCAAGTATCGTATTACTTCGGCTATGCTAGCTGGCTGCCTGCTGAGTATTCTTGCTTTTGTCCTTATTGGCGCCTCGAACTATGCATGGGTTGTGGTCTTGGCCATTGCCATGTTCTCGTTGGGCGAAATGATGATCAGCCCTAAGAAAAATGAGTTTATGGGTAATATTGCGCCAGAAGGTAAAAAGGCCATGTACCTAGGCTTTGTGATGCTACCTCAAGGTATTGGCTGGGGTTTAGAAGGTTACTTTGGCCCTAAACTCTATGAGATCTATGCTTCAAAAGAGATTTTCTCTCGCGAGCTACTTATTGAGCGCGGTATGAGCCCAACTGATGTGGCGGCAATTCCACAGGGTGAAGCCTTTACTCGACTCGTCAGCTACACAGGTGAGAGTGCGCAAAGCCTAACAACCTTACTTTATAACACCCATGATATTGGTATGGCTTGGTATATTATTGCCGCTATCGGCACGATTTCAGCTGTGGGTATCTATATCTATGGTAAGTGGTTACTGACACTGCAGAAACGCTAGTAGCAAGTAGATATGACTAATAAAAAACGCAGCCAATGAGCTGCGTTTTTTATTGATGACTTTCGTTATACTAATACTTAAAAATAATGATATTTAAAAGCTCACTATTCATCCTGTGCACTTTTAGCCATGCGCATTCGATTCAATCTTGCCTGCGCCATCCCCAATACCGAGCCTTCGGCATAATTTGGCTCCTCAGCATCGCCATCATTGACCAGAGCAAGCTCTGTCACCTTCAGACCAGTAAACAAGGCGATAGCCTGAGTCACATCCTCAATGGCCCAAATATGGAACTGCTGCTTACTCACAGCTTCGACAATATCACTTCGTAACATCAAATTATGGGCATTTGCCGCAGGAATAATCACCCCTTGAGTAGCAGTTCTGCCCTTAATACCGCATACATCAAAGAAGCCTTCAATTTTCTCATTCACCCCACCAATGGGCTGAGCCTGACCAAATTGATTCATCGAGCCTGTAATGGCGATATCCTGTCTTAAAGGCACTTCGGCAAAAGCTGAGATAATGGCACACAGCTCAGCCATAGAAGCGCTATCACCGTCTACACCACCATAGTTTTGCTCAAAGGTAAGGTAAGTTTTCAGCGGAATTTGCGCTGACTTCCCTAGCTTACTGGCCAGGTAAGCCGATAGGATCATCACCCCTTTTGAGTGAATATTGCCACCAAGCTTAGCCTGACGTTCAATATCTAACACTTCCCCCTTACCAAAAGAGGTGGTCGCGGTAATTCGACTCGGCGCGCCAAACTGATAATCATTGGTCGCCAGTACAGATAGCGCATTGACTTGGCCAATCACACTGCCTTGAGTGTCGATAAGAGTGGTGCCATTAGTAAAGCTTTGCATCACACTATCTTTGACGCGGCAAAGCCTGTGCTCTTGATGTAGCAGCGCCTGATCAACATGAGTCGCACGCATCAGTGTCGATTTCATACTACGAGCACAATAATTAGTCTCTCGTAATAGATTCGCTATTTCGGCTGAGTGAAGTGAAAGCTTGTTTTGATCTTCGGCTCGGCGTGAACTGTACTCGATAATCCTTGCCATCGCCTTGCGATCACAATGCAGCATATTGTTGTCATGGACTATGCTCGCGATAAACCTTGCATAATTAAGCTCGGCATCATCGTCTCGCTCCATGGTGTCTTCAAAATCTGCTGTCACCCTAAAGAGCTCGCTAAACTCTGGGTCGTAATGTTGCAGCAGCTGATAGGTTTCCTGATCGCCAAACAGCACTATCTTGACATCCAATGGAATCGGCTCTGGCTCTAGGGAAATAGTGCCAGACAGAGACACTTCACGCTCCAGTGAACTAAAACTTAGACTTTGTGCTCGTAGCGCACGTTTAAGCCCATCCCACACATAAGGTCGCTCCAGCACCTTGACCGCATCCATTAACAGCACACCACCATTAGCCTTGTGGAAACTGCCTGGGCGAATAAGGGAGAAATCGGTAAAGACTGTACCTTTAAAAGTCGCATTTTCGATGTAACCAAAGAGAGTGTGATAGTTGGGGCTCTCCTCAACCACAATCGGAAAGCTATGCAGCTCTTGGGAGACCAGTACATTGACCTGATAGCGGCGAGGCAGCTTTTTATCCAGCGCGGCATAAGCTAGACCCAACTGCTCTTCACTTTCCTCAAGAAAGATATCAAGATTATCCTGCATATCCTTGCGCATCGCCTTAAGGTATTTGTAGACCGCTTTCTTGCCTTTATATTTAGCCAGCATAGGGTCAAAGAAGTGATTAAGTACCTCAATCGCAACCTCTTCATCATGCTTTTGCTGCTTCTCTGAAAACTCCTCTTCCCACTCAGTCAACTGGCGCACCGTGCTTCTCAGCTTAATCTCTATCTCACTGATGCTAGTTTCAAAGCGTTTACGCTCTGCACTGCTGAGCGCATCAAAAGTTTCATCGGTATGGGGCTCTTCACCATTTAAGGCGAACAGCTGATACTCGCCTTGAGTCGTCAGGCTTAAGCTAATTCCCTTCTGCTTAGCCTCATCGGTCAGTGCCTGCAGTACTGTTTCTTGCCGATTAGCGAGCTGAGTTTTCAGCTTTTCGGCACGGGAATAGTACATCTCATTTTCAAAAGCTAATGGGAAGGCCTTAACCAAACGCAGAGTCAGCTTCTCTATCTCTTTCTTAAAATCGTTTGCAGTGCCTGCGGGGAGCTTAAGTACTTTAGGGCAACGGGTCTGTTCGAAATCGACCACATAACACCAGTCATATAACTTATGCCCATTAGTCGCTGGCTCATGACGATTGAGGTACCTTAACATCATGGTGCGCTTACCCAGACCATTTCGGCCTATGGCATAGATGTTATAACCTTTCTCTTTAATCGACATGGCAAACTCAACCGCATGCTGGGCTCGTGTTTGACCAACAATGTCATCTAGTGGCGTGAGAGTTTTGGTCGATGCATGACTATCATCGAGCTTAGAAAGGGTGGCGGGTTTATAAAGCTTATCACTGGTTAGCGGCTTAACTTCCATAGGCTCTCCCCTTGGTTGATAGCAACGAGAGGCTATCAACATAATAAAATTAGAAGGCTTTACCCCATTGTAGACAGCTTGCTAAGTATTTGTCTAACCTCTTTTTCTGGTTAAAAAATACCACTTGAGCCACCTATAATTTACATGCTAACTTGAACAGTTGAAGCCATTAGCCTACTCGTTTCATTCGTCATCAAGTCACTCATCTTTTTGATATTCCCTGCTCCTTACCTTAGCCGCTTTGAGTATTGATTTTTTATTTCAATCCCTTAATCTCAATGTTCACTAGATAGCAAAGTTTCTTACAAGTAACAGTTCGAAAAGCGGGCTTTTTATTGTTGCAGATATCACTTTTAAGCAACACGTAACAGTGCTAAATCAAGGAGCAGAGAAAGGTGCAGCATGCTTTATCGAGATGAAATTAAGATTTTACGCGCGCTTAAGCTAGCGCCTTTCTTTATGGTTGCCTTCTCCATTGTTGTTATTATTGCCATAGTCAAAAACAACAATCTCGAATTTGAACAGGAAGTTCAGAAAATACGCCAAGACTCCATCGCCGAGAAAAAAGCCCTAATCCAAAGAGAAGTTGAAAGGGTTTACGACTTTATTGATAACCAAAAAAAACACACTATTGAAAACATAAGGCGTGAACTAAAAAGCCGAGTCTATGAAGCGCATGCCGTCGCTACGGCCATCTATCAAAACAACCAACATAGACCCGAAGCAGAGACTAAACGCCTTATCAGTGACGCCCTACGTAACATTCGTTTTAACGATGGACGAGGTTACTTCTTTATCTATCAATCCCAAGGCATCAATGTCATGCACCCCATACTATCGGAGCTCGAGGGCCAAAATCTTTGGGAATTTAAAGATGTCAAAGGCAGCTATGTTATTCAAAACTTAAGCCGAATTGCCAAACAAAACGGCGAAGGCTTTTACGATTGGTGGTGGCGCAAACCCGCAGATGTGGAAAATGAGTATGAAAAAATCGGCTTTGGTAAATACTTTGCGCCTTATGACTGGTTTATCGGTACTGGAGATTATGTATTAGACTATGAAGCCGAACTGAAACAGCAATTACTTAGCCACATTAATAACATACGTTTTGGTGAAAATGGCTATATTTTTGTTGTCGATAAAAGCGGCGTTTATCTGAGCCATATAAAGCTGGAATATATCAATCAAAATCGCATCGACCTAATCGATGAAAACGGCACCTATGTTACGCGAGAGATCATTCAAGCCGCCCAAACCCAAGGTAAATACCTCAGCTACACAGGCACAATTCAGCCAAGTACGGGTCAAATCGGAGAGAAAATCTCTTACATTAAAGGATTTAAAGATTGGGATTGGGCCATAGGTGCAGGAGCCTATCTTAGCGAAATTGAAGAGGTTATCGCCCAGAAGAAACAAGCACTAGATAAAAGCAATCAGCATAAAATCATACAGATAGCACTGCTTAGCTTCATCATGACAGCAGCCATTTTTATTCTAACGCTGATTTTTTCCAATAACCTGAAGCGGCGCTTTCAAACCTACAAAGATAAGGTCGAAGAAAAAACAGACAAGCTAGATCACCTCAATCGCAACCTAGAACATCAGGTAGTCCAGCGCACTCAAGAGTTAGAACTCAGTCTTGCTGAGCTGAAAAATACTCAGCAGCAGTTAATTGAATCGGAAAAAATGGCCAGCCTAGGCGGCCTAGTTGCAGGAGTGGCACATGAGATGAACACTCCCATAGGCATAGGGCTAACAGGTATCACTCACTTGGTCGACATCACCCAAGAGCTTAAAGCTGAATATCAAATGCAAGAGATGACGGCAGAGTCTTTTGAACGTTACATCGAGTCTGCCGATGAGCTAAGTCGAATCATCAATATTAACCTCAATAGAACCGCTGAGCTCATTAAAAGCTTTAAACAAGTCTCAGTCGATCAGACCAATGAAGAGCTTAGAGACTTTAATGTACAAGAGTATATGCAAGAGGTGCTATTGAGCCTAAAAAGTGTTACTCGGCAAGCCAAGGTTAATGTTGAACTCGACTGTAATGAGCTATTACGCCTTAACAGCTATCCTGGCAGTTTGTCACAAATCATCACCAACCTAGTGATGAACTCAGTTAAACACGGCTTTAAAGACACAGGCCCCCATATCATCAAATTGGCCTTTAATGAAAAAGCCAATGAGCTAATCATTGACTACCAAGATAATGGCGTGGGCATAGCTAAAGAAAATCATAATAAAATTTTCGATCCTTTCTTTACCACCAACCGTGACCAAGGCGGTACAGGGCTTGGGTTAAATATCATCTACAACATCATTACGACTAAGCTTAAGGGAAGTATTCGCTATCAGGCGCCTGAAAAACAGGGAGTGCACTTTATTATCACCCTGCCAATGAACAGGGTTGAGAATAAAACCGTGGCTTAATATTTGTAACAACAATGAAGAACAACATAGACAATCATCAAGAGGGATAACACAGAATGACAAAGCTAAAGAAGCTAAAGCTATTAATCCCTCCCGTTGCACAAGTGATCATTATTGCTGCACTTATCTACGGCGCGAGTCTATTGCTGCCCACACTTTCCCTAAATGAGACGATAAAAATAACAGGATTAATCATTTTCACCTTTATCGCCACCTTAATTGGGGTTGCGGGCATCATCACTTTCAAACAGGCTCAGACCACGGTAAATCCCATGGCGCCAGATTCAGCCAGTAGCTTAGTGACCCATGGCATCTACCGCTATACTCGCAACCCTATGTACCTAGGCTTAGTGATATTGCTAATGGGTGAAATTCTGTTCCTCGCCTTCCCTTTTGGCCTAGTTTTCATCGGCGTATTTATCGCTTATATGAACCGCTTTCAGATA
Organism: uncultured Shewanella sp.; assembly: GCA_947503555.1. Taxonomy (GTDB): domain Bacteria; phylum Pseudomonadota; class Gammaproteobacteria; order Enterobacterales; family Shewanellaceae; genus Shewanella. The sequence goes on along the minus strand of CANNEE010000003.1, from coordinate 312,272 downwards.
GCCCCTGAAGAGCAGGCGATAACCCGCCTATTTGGTGATGATTTCATCACATATCAACAGCATACTCGGCGTTGGATATAAAGCCATACTATGGCATAAAGACAACAATCAGCAATGTCACAATAACAATAAGAAGTGTCATCAAGACAAAATCAACATTGTCCTTACAACAACACTCTTCAGCACAAAAAGCAAGCAAACCATAGATAAACAACAAGTTACAATCTTGGCATGCTTATCGCTATATCTAAGACACCTGTATCAAAAAGACCTTGGATAAAGCAAACCTATGAACAAGTATAAGATCACCGCAATCGCGCTATTAGTGGTGTTGATTGCCTCCTTTACCGTACTGCTAAGTTTAGGCAGTGAAATCTATCGGGAAAAACCACCTATTCCCACCGCCTATGTCGATATCAATGGCCAAAGCGTCTTTAGCCAAAATGATGTCGAGCAAGGTCAACTAGTATGGCGCTCTATGGGTGGCCACCAGCTTGGCTCAGTATGGGGCCATGGTTCCTATGTCGCCCCAGACTGGACGGCAGATTGGCTTCACCGAGAAGCTCAAGCCTGGCTCAATATCACAGCGGAGCTACGCTATGGTAAAAGCTTTGCTGAGCTAGATGCTGAAATCCAAGCCGGTCTAGAACTAGCCCTACGCAAAGATATACGCCATAACACTGTAGTGTCACTGCCCAATGGCGAAACTCAGGTGACCCTCTCAGACACTCGCATCCAAGCGATTAAACAGGTCAGTGAACACTATATCTCTCTGTTTGGTAGCGATCCTGAGCTTTCCTCTTTACGTGAACAGTATGCAATGAAAGAAGGCACCCTACCTTCACTCGAACGTAGAGAAAAGCTAAATGCCTTTCTATTTTGGGGAGCCTGGGCAGCGGTTACAGAACGACCTGGACTCGATTACACCTATACCAGCAATTGGCCCTATGACCCACAAATCGGTAATACACCGACTCCAAATAACATAGTCTGGTCAATCTTAAGTATCGTGGCACTGATTGCAGGTATTGGCGCACTGGTTTGGTATCACGCCAGTTGCAAACATGACGAGCTGCCAGAACCAGCAAAGCAAGACCCACTATTTTTTACTAAGCCCACCAAATCACAAAAAGCCGTAGGCAAATACTTTGTTACCGCCGTTGGCCTGTTCTTACTGCAGGTATTCCTTGGCGGTATCACAGCTCACTATGCAGTTGAAGGTCAAGAGTTTTATGGTATTCCATTAGCTGAAATCCTTCCCTACTCAGTCACTCGTACTTGGCATACTCAGCTAGCAGTATTTTGGATTGCAACCGCTTGGTTAGGTACAGGACTTTATATTGCTCCAGCACTGTCAGGTCATGAACCTAAATTCCAACGCCTAGGCGTCAATGTACTTTGGGCCGCGCTTGTTGTTGTCGTACTTGGCTCTATGGCTGGTGAATGGCTAGGTGTGCAGCAGTACTTTGACCTAGATATGAACTTCCTATTTGGTCATCAGGGCTATGAATACATAGATCTCGGCCGCGTATGGCAAATTCTACTATTGGTTGGCTTGCTTATCTGGTTAGCCTTGGTCACAGCTGCGATTAAACCCGCTCTGAATAAGCAGGGTGAAATGACACCTGTTATCTGGGTATTGTACGCATCCTGCGTGGCGATAGGCCTCTTCTACGGCGCAGGCCTGTTTATGGGCAAACACACCAACTTAGCCGTAGCTGAATACTGGCGTTGGTGGGTGGTTCACCTTTGGGTTGAAGGCTTCTTTGAAACCTTTGCCACCTCAGTCATTGCCCTTATGTTGGTTCGACTTGGCCTTATTCGCGCCCGTAGCGCTAATGCAGCGGTACTCTTTGCCACTGTTATCTTCTTAACCGGTGGCCTGATTGGTACTCTGCATCACCTATACTTTACCGGCGCACCGACCTCTGTCATTGCTTGGGGCGCTATCTTCTCGGCACTTGAAGTTGTACCACTGGCACTCATTGGCTTTGAAGCCATTGAAAGCTACCGCATGCGCAATGCCGCGCCTTGGATGGCAAGATACAAGTGGGCCATCATGTTCTTTGTTGCAACCGCATTTTGGAACTTAGTGGGTGCTGGAGTATTAGGCTTCCTAATCAACCCACCTATCGCTCTATACTTTATTCAAGGGCTAAACACCACAGCTACCCATGGTCACGCGGCCTTTATGGGTGTATATGGCATGCTAGGCATAGGTCTAATGCTGTTCTGCCTTCGTGGCCTTACAGGCAACATGACTTGGAATGACAAATACCTTAAAGGTGCCTTCTGGACACTCAATATTGGCCTAGCTGCAATGGTCTTTATGTCACTGCTGCCAGTAGGCTTAACTCAGTTCTTTGCAGTGCTGGAAAACGGTTACTGGTATGGCCGCTCGCCAGAGATTATCCATAGCCCACTTGTGGAAACCTTAGTCTGGATGCGTGTTCCTGGCGACATCGTCTTTGGTTTGGGTGGTTTACTCTTAGGAGCCTTCCTTTTCGACTTGATTAAAAAAGCGCTTAAAGGTGAAGCTAAAACCGACGCCATTGAGGAGGCTACTGCCAAGGCTTAATAGCCTATAACTTAACCCTTATCTTTCTATCCTTACCGATGAAGCCTTAACTCTCACAGGTTAGGGCTTCATTACTTTTGCTCTACAAGCATACTGTTACGCTAGCTTAACGAGAGCTCATTAGAACAATTGTTGAAAAGACGATAACCTACAATGTCAAAATGACATAAACTAAGAGTCACCTTATTGAATTTAGGAGAGATGCCTTGTCTACTCAATCGGCCGCACTAAGCCAATTTGATCTAACCCAAATAGCCTTAGATATCACCTCAGGCCTATCGACGAAGGACAGGTTTTCTCGATTACTCGACACAGTGCGTCACAACCTTGAATGTGATGCCGCCGCCCTACTCCTGTTTAAAGGTCAGCAGTTCACTCCTTTGGCTATCGATGGGTTAAGCCCCGATGTACTAGGCAGACGCTTTATTCTGAGTGAACATCCAAGACTGGAAGCGATCGCCAGAGCCGGGGATATTGTCAGATTCCCCGCCGATAGTAACTTACCCGATCCCTATGATGGCTTGATCCCAAATCAAGGGGATGAACTCAAGGTACACGCCTGTATCGGCCTGCCGCTATTTGCCGAACAGAAACTTATCGGCGCCGTCACTATCGATGCCTTTAATCCCACCAAGTTCGACCGCTTTAGCAATGATGATCTGCGCAGCTTAAGTGCCATCGCTTCGGCATCCTTAAGTAACGCCCTAATGATTGACAAGCTAGAGCGCGCGGCCATACAAACCCAAAGTGACATTAATGACGCCAGTCATATCAACCCAAGCTTAGAGATCATTGGCCAATCTAAGGTGATGGAGAGCCTTAATAACGAGATCCGCGTAGTGGCCATGAGTGACTTAAACGTCTTAATTTTGGGAGAAACAGGTACAGGTAAGGAACTGGTTGCCAGCAAAATTCATCAAGGTTCTCAGCGTGCCGGCAAAGCCCTAGTCTATTTAAATTGCGCCGCGCTGCCCGAGTCGGTTGCCGAAAGTGAACTCTTCGGTCATGTAAAAGGCGCCTTTACCGGCGCCATTAGCCATAGAAGCGGTAAATTTGAAATGGCCGACAAAGGCACACTTTTCTTAGATGAGATAGGCGAGCTGCCCCTTAATTTGCAAGCCAAGCTATTACGTGTGCTGCAATATGGCGATCTACAAAAAATCGGTGACGATAGAAGCCTAAAAGTCGATGTACGCATTATTGCGGCCACTAACAAAGATTTAAAGACCGAAGTACTTGAAGGACGTTTTCGAGCCGATCTCTACCATAGACTCAGCGTCTTCCCTCTAGTGGTGCCGCCATTGAGAGAAAGAGGAGAAGATATCGCTCTACTAGCAGGCTTTTTTGTCGAGCGATGCAGGCAAAAACTCGGACTCAACAGCTTGCGGTTAAGCTCGGCCAGCTTACGCCAGTTACAGGCTTATTCATGGCCAGGCAACGTCAGAGAGTTAGAGCACGCGATACACAGGGCTGCCATTCTTGCCAAAGCCACGGCAATAGGCGATATCAACTCAATTGAGCCGACCCATTTTGAATTTACTCACAATCAAGAGTTACCAACAGAACCTATTACAGCAGTAACTCACCAAAATCAGCAGGTTGATGCACACAGAGAAATATCGACCGCAACACCAACGGCTCACACTAGTACTCAAGGATTAAGAGAGGCAATCGATGAGTTTCAAACCGAGTTTATCGCTAATACGTTAACTGCTAACCAAGGTAACTGGGCAGCGACAGCGAGGGAATTGAAACTCGATGCGGGTAATCTCCATAGACTCGCCAAGCGGCTGGGACTGAAGTAAGCTTTTCATTTTCATCACTTATTCAGAACGCTGGTCGATAACTATTAGCTGGCGACCGACAATAAATTCTTCTAGAATGGTGCGCAATTTAAAAGCAATAAAACAATAAGGATATAGGATGAAGCTCCCTATCGCGATAGGCTCTCTGGTTATTGGCTCAGTATTAATCGCCCCCAAATTTATAGCGACACAAACTCAAACTAAAATAGAAGATCTCGTCGCTCAAGCCACAACTAACCCAGCTTTCACGGCTAGTATCAAAGAGTATCACTCGGGTTGGTTTAGTTCAGACGCCGTTATTCATGTAAAAATGGCAATTCCAACGAATATTGATGGTCAGCCTACCACCATAGATTTAGCATTTGATTATGATGTCGCCTTGCATCATGGTCCTATTATCTTCTCCGACAACTGGCAACTTGGTCTTATCAGTTATCAAACTCAAATCAAAGGTGATAAAGCCAGAGAAGCGGGTCTTGTGTGGGATACTAAGCTACCGCTATACAGCCATGATGGGTTAGTGACCTATAACATGGATAGTCAGGGAACCGAGTCAATTCCCCCCTTTAGCTTTGAAGTCGATGATATCAAAGGTCAATTTAGTGGTTACCAAGGCCAGATTACGACCAAAGGCGAGCTGGTTAACTATCAAGGCGTTGCCGATAACCTCATCCTAAACAGTGAAGAACAAGAAGTCGCTAAACTGGAAAAGTTAATGTTTAAACTTGATGCTGAAGTCAGTTTAGAAGAGATGTTAACAGCCAAGCTCTATAGCAGTGATTTCGCTTTTTCTATTGATAAAATGAATATGGCCCACCTTGTTACCATGGAAAACTTTATCATAGATGGTAAAAGTGTCGTGTCAGCGGATGGTAAAAATGCCGATATTAAATTTGGCTACCATATCGCTAAAATAGATACACCGGAAGAACAAGTATCAGATATTGATATTGAAATAGAAATGAACCAATTCAGCGCTCAGTTCTACGAATTCTATCAATCAAAACTTGCCACCAAGATGGCTAGTCTAGATGCCAATGACCCAGCAGCTATAGCAGAGCTAACGACTCTGGCACAAGAAGGGTTGCCACTGTTATTTGCGAGCGACCCAGAGTTAAAAATCACTAAGCTAGGCTTCACTATGCCAGAAGGAAGCTTTACTAGTAATATGGACATGCGCCTAGGGAGTAAGGATTTAACCAATGCTAATATCCAAGACCCTAATTTTTGGTTGCAAAACCTAATCCTCAATGCCAAGGCTCAAGCCGATAAACCGCTTGCAGAGAAGCTGGCTGCACAGATGGTTATCAATCAGCTTAGTGCAAACCCTAATCTGGATCTGACCCCCGAGCAGATTGCGCAAACGGCAAAACAGCAAGCACCTATGATGCTTAGCACATTTAACCAGCAAGGTTTTATCACCCAAAGCCAAGATAAGATAGAGATGAAGTTCAATATGGCGGGTGGCAATTCGAAGCTTAACGGCAAACCTTTCGCCCTATAAACATGCTTTCAACAATAGAAATAGCCACGATAACGTGGCTATTTTTTATTGCGCCCAATAAAGCTCTTTCGTTATGTTAATCAATAACTCAGATGAATATGGGTAATAAAATGGGTCATATTGATATATTTAAAGGTCATTTAACTAAGCTATACCTTGCTCAATTAAGCTTACTGCTTAGCTTAATGTGCCCCTTCACCAGCCTCGCGTTTCAATGCGAACTAGAACAAATGGCGGCACCTTTATATCAAGCTCAAAAGCAGATACATCAATATCAACTCAAAAACGGCATCAAAGTCAGTTTTCTTGCTAAGCCCAAACGTCAAACCGTGAGCCTTGTCAGTCACTTTAATATCGGCTCAGCCCATGAAAAAAAAGGCCAAACAGGCTATGCCCATCTATTTGAACATCTGTTATTTAAAGGTAGCAAACATGCCCCTAATGATACCTATTCACGACAACTCAAAGCCCTAGGCGCAAACTTTAATGCCTCGACCCACTTCGACTACACCAACTATTACGCTCGCTTTCCGTCTGCTGCCACTAAACTTGCACTGTTTCTCGATGCAGACCGCTTTATTCACCCGGTACTCACCCAAGAGACAGTTAACAATCAGCAAGCAGCTGTACTCGAAGAGATGGCAACACGAATAGATAATCAACCCTATATTCGAAAAGCGATGAACTTCCTTCTCAAGCAGGTAGAAGGAACCCCCTATGGTCATGCGGTTATCGGTAATAAAGCTGATATCAAGCAAGCTTCTCCTGCAAGCTTGAGCCAATTTCATCGACAACACTATCAACCCAATCAACTGCATCTTGCCTTAGTCGGTAATATTCCCCATCAAGCTCCAAGCTGGATTGATGAGTATTTTGGTGATTGGCAGCCGACTAAAGGGCTCGCCAATAAAGGAAATACTCAGCTTGAACCACTCATAGATTTCAACATTCAGGGAAACAAGCATCAAGCACAAATAGTTGACGACAGAGGTCCTTGGCCTGGACTATTGCTTGCTTGGCATACTGTACCTCAATCTCATACTGATGCAGCAGCAATAAGCTTGCTAGAAAACTACATCTTCCAAAATAAAACTAGCTTGATCCAAAAGGCAAGCCTAAAAGATCCAGCAATGCTGCTGAGCTATTCCATGCCCTTTCCCATGGCAAGACATGGTATGTCCAACCTCGTTTTAGTACCTAGGGCAAGAACATCATTAGATGAGCTAGCTGAGGGAGTGGAAGCTTTGCTACAACAAGCCGCTAATAGCGAACTGTCTTCGACAAAGCTATGCCAGCTTAAACAAAATTGGTTAACGCAACAATTATCTCTACTTAATCGAGATCTTGCATTGGCTCAGTATATAGCGGCTCGTCCCCATATCAGCAATGCCTTAACCTTTCAGTGGCAACAAATAAATCGCGTCTCACAACAGGATATAAAGCGAGTCGCAAAGCGCTACTTTCAAGACAAGATGATACGGCTAGATCTACTGCCCCCTTGGTATATACGTTGGGTTAAAGCGATTACTGAGACCTTACCTAAAGCTTGGAGCGATGCGATAGAGAGGAGCTTGCTATGAATAAGTTAACACACTGCTTACAAAGAGCATGGCTCCTAGGAACCTTGTTACTGTTGGCAAGTTGCCAGCAAACATACATTGACTTTACTCAAGCCCAAAAAATAGCCATTCCCTATGATGAACATTCAAAGGCTAAGTCCCAGACTTACAATCTACCTGAGGTTGTGATGCCCAAGGTTTCCAAGCAGTTAGACTCCTCATCTGAAGTGACTCACTATCAACTGACAACCGCTAATGGCAAACCATTTCAGTTACATCTCTTTCCACAGGATGAAACTGGCTTAATGCAGGTAAATTTAGTCGCCCTAAGCCCTAACAAACCCTATCGCGAGGCCAAGCTACTCAATGCCAGTCTATTCGAAATAGGTCGTTATCTGGCTAACTTACCCATTACTGAAAAGACAAATAATCACTGTGGTGAATCACTTAATGCATATGCCAGTTTGCATATGATAAAACTGTCGATTACCTGTCCCAACAATCACTCTCTTGCAACAGTGGCACGTCCTCTTGTCGCCTACTGGCGCTCCAATGCGCCTTATCATATTGATACGGATAAAGTCAGCCGCAATATTAAATTAAACAAGCATATTGGTGCGTTTAGCGGTGGGGAAATAGAGAAGACCTGGCGACAAGTGATTTTAGGAAAACACCATAGTTACAACCAAATATTGGACGATGAAACCTTAGTTAACGAGCTAAGCTCAAGTCAGCAACAGGGTAAACAGTTACAAACACTGCTAGCTCAAGCCAATGCTCAAAGCCAGTGGCACCTACTCATAACAAGCAGCCCCAACACTCAAGCCATACAAGAATCGATTCAGATAATGAGCGAATTGCTAGATAGCAATGTTCAAGGGGAAACGAGACCTCAACCAATCCAATCATTAAACATAAACCATGCTGCTTCATCCCCCCACAAATCGCGGCCAAAAATTACGCTAATTGATGCACCAAATACTGTGCAGACTCAAATGCGAGTGGGATATCGTGTCGACACTCTGCCAATAAAACAGCTTAGTAAAGAGGAACTCCAGTTAGGCTGTATAAGCATGGCTGCACTGCTTGGACGTAGCTATAGTGGCCGTCTCTTTTACGATCTAAGAGAGCAAAGAGGATTAACCTATGGCATATACGCAAGTTGCTTACAGTCGCCATTAGCCATCACATTTAAAATCCAAGCCAGCACCCAACTACAGCATACTGGCGCTTTTATATTAGGCATATTAGATCATCTAGCTGCGGTCAAAGAAGATAGCATTTCTCAAGCTGAATTAAGCGCGCTACGCACTTATATCATAGGCCAAAACATACTTAAGCAAGATAACCCTGCATACTCAAGAGGACGCTATATCGACAGGCTAATAAAAGACGAAACAAGACTTAGCCAAGATGAAATTATCACCTTAGTTGAGCAGCTATCGCCTCAGCAATTACAAGGCATAGCCAAGGTATTATTCGCCAATAGACCTCAAATAGTGTTAAGAGGCGATGCCGACAAAATTATGCCAGATCTCAGACATAAACTGGCCAATTGGCCCATTGAGGTTATCGATAGCCACTAGCTCTATCGTTTGCAACAAAGCTTGGCAGAATAAAGAGTAACGCAAGGCTCAAATATTCGTCCTATACTTGAACTTACTCGGTTTAAGTTGCTGGTTTTAAGTATAAATGAGCCTTCTATTCACACTCTTGTTTCTCATTTGGGTTAATGCCTCTTCCCGAAGGCTACTTGCTATCACAGGCCAAAAAAACCTAGCGCCAAAATTACACAAGCCTAAACCAGTATTGAGCGATATCCACCTTAGCCAGTATTTCAGGATTCAGGAAGCTCGCTATGGCGCAAATTACTAGTCTTTCTATTAGAGATAAATTTCTTGTCACTCCACTCATTAGTGCGGTATTGGCGATCATTCTCTATTTCATCTTTGTCAGCTTAACGGAAAATCACTCAACCCAAGTTCATCAAGCGGAAGAGCAAAACTCTCCACTAATTCATCGTATCCACCTAGCGTCAATTGCGCTGATCAAACACCACGCAACCCTAGGAGAAGAACTCATTCCCCCAGAGAGCTCAAGCCTAAAGACAGCTAAGGTTAATGCATTTCCGGCCGAGCTAAATCGACTCACAGAGAATCTCATTAGTGTGAGTGAATCCTTTGAGCCCTACTCACAGGAAGATACCCAACGAATATTAGCGCTCACACTTAAGATCAATGAATATCAGCAAGCTAACTTGGCATTTATTGGCCTCGCAAGGCAGCTTGTTTCCGCCAACACAAACGAGAATGCATCGTCCATAGGCACCTCCTCTAAGGCCATCGCAGAGCAAACTTACACGGCCCTCACTCTGGCTAATAGCAAACTAACAACCCTACTCGATAGCCTAGAAGAGCTCTCTCTCATATTGGAACAAAGGCGTATTGAACAAATTGAAGCTGCGGATAATAACTTTGATCAACATGGCATAGTCACAGTAATGACGATTGTCTTTATCATACTTATCACAGGACTTGGCTTATACCTAGCCAACCATATGTCGTCTTCCATAGAAGCGATAAATAATGCCATGATATCTCTGGCAAAAAATGATTTAGCTATAAAGCTACCCCCTAAAGATGACTCCTATATAGGACAACTGGTCCATGCCGTTGAGCAGTTCAAACTCTCTTTGGAAAAAAATCAAAATCAGCATCAAATGCTAAACCTCTCCCTATCGCAACTACAGGAGACCAATCAAAGGTATTTCAACTTTCTCGATATGACGGCCATCGCTATTCTTGCCATCAACCATAAACAGGAGATAGTCCTATTCAATAAAACCGCCGAAGAGGTATTTGGCTATAACAAAGAGGAGATTATTGGTAAACACCTCTCTATTTTGCTCCCAGAGAAATTTCGTGACCAACACAAGGGTATCGTTGATAACTTCAGCCGCTCAAACCTTGAGTACATCACCATGCAACCTAAAGACTCGATAAAGGGAATGAAAAAAAATGGTGAAGAGTTCCTGCTAGAAGCCCATGTCGCAAAGCTAAGCTTAGAAAATGAAACCCTGATGACAGCGGCAATTACTGACATTACCGAAAGACGTAAAACCATCGAAGCCTTAGCCGACAGTGAAAGACAGCAAAAAGATATTCTTAATAACACTTCATCTGTCATTTACGTCAAAGATCTTCAAGGAAGATATCTGTTTATCAACAGAATGTTTGAAAAACTTTTCCACATTACAGATGAAGAAGCCAGAGGTAAAACAGATCACGATATCTTTCCGAGCGATATTGCCGACACCTTCAGAACCAATGACGTCATGGTCGCTTCTCATCAAGATCTTATGGAGCTTGAAGAGGTTAACCATGTCGATGGCATCGAACATACCTATTTCTCAGTCAAATTCCCCCTAAGAAACCGTGCTGGCGATATCTATGCCATTAGTGGCATATCAACGGATATCACCAATAGGATCAAAACCGAGCAAAGGCTAGTTCGCAGTGAAGCCAGATTCCGCTCTCTATTCCAATCTGCAGTGGTGGGCATCATAGTGGCGGGCGAAGAGCTTGGCATCATTAAAGAATGGAACAGCGGCGCACAGAGGATCTTTGGCTATAAACCTAAGGAAATACTCAACAAGCCTATCAGCGAATTATTACCAGATAGCTATCTAGCTTCCCATCAAGAAGGTTATTCCCATGCCTACAGCTCAGGAGAACTTTCCCATGGCGGCACGACACATGAGCTCACAGGCGTAAGAAAAAGTGGCGAACACTTCCCCCTAGCGTTAACCCTGAGTACTTGGAAAGAGGGCAACTCTCGCTATTTTAGCGCCATGTTTATCGATATTACCGATCGCAAAGCCGCCGAAGCAGAGCTAAAACAACATCAGGATCAACTTGAAGAATTAATTGAAGCCAGAACTCAAGAGCTAGAGGCATCCTTTGAAAATCTAGCTATTGCGCAAAATCAATTAGTCGAGTCGGAGAAAATGGCAGCACTCGGCGGCTTAGTTGCGGGTATATCCCATGAAGTCAACACACCGATAGGCATTGGAGTGACAGCAGCTTCACATCTAGCCGATATAACCCAAGACTTTGAAAAACACTTTGCAAAAGGTCAATTAACGGCTGAAGAGGTACAAAGCTTTATTCAAACCAATAAAGAAGTTGCCGAGATTTTATCCTCCAATATGCAGCGCGCAGCTAACCTTATTCGCAGCTTTAAGCAAGTGGCCGTAGATCAGTCCAGTGAAGCCACCCGCGAGTTTGAACTCAGAGAATATATCAATGAGATCTTGACCAGTCTTAAACCTAAATTTAAGAACAAACCCTATGAGATTAAAATCAACTGCCCCCATAAGATAATGCTCAATAGCGTGCCTGGCGCCCTAGCTCAAGTGTTCACCAATCTATTGATGAACTCGCTGATCCATGGGTTCGACGGACAAGAGACAGGAGAGATCATAGTCACCATCACACAAAATAAACAGCAAGTTGAAATCAACTATCAAGACTCAGGTAAAGGAATACCTGCAAAAGATCTCGATAAGATATTTGAACCCTTCTTCACGACTCGCAGGGGCAAGGGAGGCAGTGGCCTAGGAATGCATATCGTTTATAACTTAGTCACAGATACCCTTGGCGGCGACATTAAATGCTCTAGCGAAGAAGGAAAAGGCACCCAATTTTTCATCACCCTACCGATTAATATTTCCCAATAACGATGAATTTACCTTACATCCCACATAACTGTGATTATAATAACTAGCCTACTTAGCTAATTAACTGTTACCCATGGAAAATAGTATTGATATCGACAATTGGAAACTGCTCGGCTTTCTATCAATTCTATTCATCCCATTTGCAATTAATCTCTATTACAAACTTTCCCTAAGCCGCACCATTGCCATCGCAGTGATAAGAATGTCATTACAACTGTTCATGGTCGGCCTTTATCTTGCCTTTCTTTTTGAGCTAAACAGCTTGTTAGTTAACCTCATTTGGTTAGCACTTATGCTCGTCATTGCTAGCCGAGCAGTCATTACCAATGCCAGATTAAAACCTAAGTATCTCTTTTCCCTCGTCATCACAGCCATGGCTATCAGCCTGCTCCCCATTATGGCGATTTTACTTTTAGGGCTACTTCAACCCCAGCCCTACTACAGTGCTCAATATTTAATTCCATTAGCTGGCATGTTGTTAGGGAATAGCTTGACGGGCAATATAGTGTCACTACAGCACTTTTACACCAGTTTGAAAGATAAAGAAGCAGAGTATCAAGCCGCTCTCGCTTTAGGCGCAACCCCAAAACAAGCCTGCCTTCCTTTTATGCAAGCCTCCCTTAAAAATGCTCTTGCCCCCATTCTGGCTTCAATGACGACTATGGGCTTAGTCACTCTGCCAGGTATGATGACAGGGCAAATACTCGGCGGTGTAACGCCATTGATTGCAGTTAAATATCAGTTAATCATCATGGTCGCCGTCTTTACCATGCTCAGTCTATCCGTCAGTTTAACCCTCTCTTTATGTGTGCGTTTCACCATTAAAGACACAGGTTTTGTTAAAAACTGTCATCAATAGCCTCGTAATTGAAATAATCACCGATCACTTTCTCAATAGCAAAAACAGCGAACCACCTCACCCTTTAATCTGGAGCGATAACAACCCAGATCACTCAAACGCACATAAATAAGAGCTTCATCAATACAAGTGCGCTAACTTGTTTTTCTAAGAAACAAAGCTGAAACACCCTCCTAACGAGAAGACCCATACAATGCAATCCTTCATAATATAAATTTACTTTAAACATTCAAAAAACATGCACCATATCCAAAAGCCACCACATCCTGTTAGCCAGTTCTAGCTTTTACTATGCAAAATCGACCCGTTCAATAAATGACTGATAGCATTTAATTTAGAACCCCTTGATAAACCCGTGGAACCGAAACAATGTCGCTCAACAATCTATCAATTCGCTATCAGATGCTATTACCCGTTATCGGCCTAATTCTAGCTCTAGTGCTCACTATAGGCATGGCAAACGAAGAGTTAGAAGTTGAGCTTGATAACATGCATCAGACCACGGCCTCTGTACTAGAAAACAAAGACCTTGTTGCTAAAGTAATCAACAACACCTTTATGCTTAGGATCAGCGCCATCTATAGTATTTTCGATGTTGAGCAGCTCAACCGCCTCGACAAAGAACTCGTTGAGCGAATGAATAAGAACAAGCAAACCTTAGCGGAGTTAAGAAAGTTCAAAGGCATAGAAAGCAAAGTCGATGCAACAATTCAAGCAATGGATGACTATCAAAACTTTACTGCTAACACCATGATTCCTCTATTAAAACAGCGTATTGAAGGGGTGAATGTAGAGGAAGAATATAAAAAGCAAACCAAAAACTTCAGACGAATAGGTAATGTAATGGTCAACGCCATTGCCGAGCTTTCTAATCAACTCAATGTTCAAACTGGACTCGTACAACAAGATATTCAAGTGCAACATCAAGAACTCATTCAAACTATCTTTATGGTATTTGTCGCTGTCTTTGCACTGATCACCTTAGTCGCTTGGTGGCTTGCGGGACAAATTGTCAAGCCTATTACAGAACTACAAAAAGTAATGGGCTCTGTGGCTCAGGGTGAGCTCAATATCAAAGCAGAAGTGAAAGGCACCAACGAGATTGCTGTACTCAATAAGGATGTCAACACCACTATCACTCAGCTTAATCAAACGGCAAGTTCACTCGCTAATATCAGCAGAGAAGTCGCCTCATCTGCAACGGAATTGGCGGCGGTAATGACCCAATCAGAATCCAATGCCAAAACAGAACAAAATGAGATTGCCCACATTACTAATGCACTGAATGAGCTGGCCACTACTGCTTCAAGTGTCAGCCATCATGCTCTGGACGCCGATGCGAGTGCCAAGCAAGCCGATGATATGGCAAGACAGGGACTCGCCATCTTTGAACAGAGCCAAATTGCCAGTGAAAAAATGAATACTACTTTGTGCGATGCGGCTCAAATTGTTTCTCAAGTTAAAGATCAGTCAGAGAAAATAAGCCAAGTAATTGAAGTCATTCAGGGGATTTCCGAACAAACTAACCTACTGGCACTTAATGCTGCAATCGAAGCTGCTAGAGCTGGCGAGTCAGGTAGAGGATTTGCCGTGGTTGCCGATGAAGTCAGATTGTTAGCCGCAAGAACCCAAGATTCGACCCAAGAGATCCAAACCATTATCGAAAGCCTACAATCACAATCTAACCTTGCCAATGATGGTATGACTTCAAGTTTGAACATATTGTCGCAAAACCAGAGCTTAGCCCAAGAGGTTAATCAAGCCCTTGAAGGCATCACACAAGCTATTAGCCGTATCAGTGATATGAATACTCAAGTCGCCACCTCAGCAGAGCAGCAGTCTCAAGTCACGAAAGACATCAACGCTAACGTAAGCAATATGTCACAGGTTGTCAGCCAGAATGTTTCCGGCATCAGTCAAAGCAGCAGCGCTAGCCATAACTTGTCACAACTCGCCGAAAAGCAAAACCAAGAACTCGCCTTTTTCAAACTCTAACAACCCCCTACTTAGGCTTCTTCTGACCCCATTAGGGAGAAGCCTAAGTAATACCAATCTAACTAAATATCTGTTCAATTCAGAACCTCTCAGGCTTTTCAATTTAAGACGCATTGATGCAGGAATGGTTATTCCCTTTTAAGTCAATGCAACACAGAAGTGAAACGCCTGAGAGGCTCCCACAGGACGGGTTTCAACACTTCGTATGCTGTGTTAGATGCTTTCGAAATAGAACAACTATTCACATCTATCATCTGCCTTGCCTACGAAGTGTTGAATTCCCGCTGAATGATCACATATTTAGTGCGATTGGTATAATCACCTAGGATTCACCCCGAGTTCACTCTTAGCTAGCGACACTAGACACTCCAAAATAGATTCATGGGGTAATTATGAATAAAGGTCAGGTTTTACTCGCTGCAACTATCGCCGCGAGCATGGCATCGGCTCACGCAGAACAAGGCAGACATGACGCTCGCGAATACGGCACTTTCGAAGAGCAAGGATGGGGCGGCGAGATAAGCTTTCTTGCTGGCTTTGGTAGTGAAAAAGACAATCAAGGCACCAATGCTGATGTTTACAAAATCACTAGCCTAGAAACTGAAGGCAAGTCAGAATCGAGCGCCATAGTAGGCGCAATTGGTCAAGCTAGATACACCTTTGATTCTCAGCGGCAACAGGCCTTCTTTGGCATATCTCGCGACAATGTCGTCGACGGTGTGTTTGCGTTAGAACTTGGTTATGCTTTTTATGTCGGCGAAGATTCAGTTATCTCCATGGCCGTGCTCCCCACCATAGTCAAAGGTGAAGCTTGGCAAGACCCTTATCTCATTAATGTTGATCGTAAAAAAACCGACGTTTCAGGCAATGCGTTTCGTCTGCAATATGAAAACATGTTTGATTTAGGCATAGATGCAGACTTTGCCTTTTATGATCGTAAAGTAGACCAGGACCTCTCTGGCAGCAGCTTAACAACAGGCCAGCAAGCCCTTCTTAAACGTGATGGTAAGGGCTATCGCTTTGAGCTTTCAACAGGCTTTCCTATCAGTGAGTCAACCTTTATCATGCCATCTGTGGGCTATCATCAATTTTCAGCCGATGGTGATGCCATGTCATTTTCACGATATGAGCTGGGTCTGACTGCGATGCATAGAATGGGCAAGCATGCAGTAGCACTTAACTTTGACTATGCCCAAGCTGACTATGATGCGGTTAACCCTATCTTTAATAAAACCCGAGATGACAAAAGCTTTGGTGTAAACCTCTCATATGAATATCAAGACTTTATGGGTTGGGAGAACACAGGTTTTAACGTGTTAGCAGGCTATGACAAGAGTGATTCCAATATCGACTACTATGACACCAGTGGCTATATGTTAGCCTTTGGTATCAGTTATCTATTTTAACCAGCAGTCCTAGTGCGAAGATTATTTTAAATTACGCTAAAAGCAAAAAGGGTGAAGAATTCATGTTCTTCACCCTTTTGCGTTTACACTTCTAGTCGCTTAACTGTGAGGCAATATCAAGTTGACTGTCATACCACCAGAGCCTGGCTCTAACACCAGCGTCCACCCAAGCTTATTACATACCTTTTGGGTTAACTCCAAACCTAAACCAAAACTCACCACATCCTTATCTTCGACCACATGGGTATCATGGTTCTCTATCGATATTTGATTATCATGGAAACTGACTTTAATCCAACCTTGATGAGTATATTGAAAGGCATTTCGAATCAAATTATTCAGCACTATCATTAAAGGCGCACTCGGTAACACTAAACTCGGAGCATGGGCAAAGTCGCAAATCACTTCTACATTTTCATCTTGAATAAGATAACTTTGCTCATCAATCAATCGTGTCAAAAGCGCAGCAATATCCAGCATTCTCTGGGTTGGTGGACTTTCACTCTGCCGACCTAGCCAAAGCAAGGTCTCAGTCAATAACTGCATACTGTTACTGGCTCTATCGACGCGATTTAATGGTTCACTGGCGATATCAGGCAAACTGATACGCTCTAAAATCTCCATATTGGCACGAATAATCGCAATAGGTGTTCTGAGTTCATGACTGGCATGGGACAGGAACTTCTGCTCCCGTTCAATTAACTTGGCATTTTTCTCTAGCGCCTGCTCTAAGCAAGTCGCGATGCGATTAAACTCATCAAACTTAAACAGAGGATGCACCTGTTTAGTGCGATCTACCGACACTTGTTCGGCCCAAGTGAGCAATTGTGTGGTTTGCTTACCTAATCCGCGGCTGTAATACCAAAGGGCTGTTATCACTAGCGCTAGATAACCAAACAAAATCCCTGCGGTGATCCATTCTAGGGTCTTAATCCACTTAGTCACATAGGGGTCTGCCCCTTCTAAGTTGAATTTAGCAACAGAAAACAAGCTCCTTCCATCATCAAGAATGCGTTTATGTGCTAAAAGCACGACTTCAGAGCCATCATCATTAATAAAATAGTTATCGCTAAATACAAATCGAAACTCATCATCTTCAAGTTCGATATTATCTAGCAGATCAACACCTCGCATTTTAAAGCTAGGCATTTCATCAAAGGCAAAGGTGAACACATTGGAATTAGGCAAAGGTGTGTTTTTATTAACTAAATAGGCATCGGAAAAATCCTTATTCTCTGTTAGCAGACTCAACTTTCCCGCATGTTCCAAGCCGGTCTCAAAATAGTGAGATAAGAAGGCTGGGGCTAACAATAAAGTGACTAAAGTGATCCCAAGAAAAAATGAGGTTAGCCGATTTTTTATCGGAATATTATTAAGTAACTTGATTGCCACCTCTTACCCCTTACCTCTTATTCGAAAACCATGACCCACCACGGTTTCAATGAGCTTATCTTCAAAAGGCTTATCTATCTGTTGTCTTAATTGATATAACTGTACCTTTAGATTATCGCTCTCTGGTGCATCGTCTGGCCACAACAGCTCCTCAATCTCCCGCTTACTGACTATGCCAGGACTCTTTCTCATCAGGATCTCAAGCAAGTTCAAGCTGGTTCGATTTAGCTTGATCTCTTGACCTTCACGTGTGACTAATCGATTATCCAGATCAAACACTAGTGTCCCTAACTCTAGTTTGCGCTGTTGACCACTTCTGCGCTTGGCCAATGCCTTAACCCGCATAGCCAACTCCTGCATAGCAAAAGGCTTAACCAGATAGTCATCTGTGCCCGAGTTAAACCCCACCTCTTTATCGGCTAGGGTATCTTTCGCCGTTAACATCAATATTGGAGTATCTATACCAGCCTGTCGAAGCCGCTGACAAAGCGTAAAACCATCCATTCTGGGCAACATGATATCGAGTAAAATCACGTCATAGGACTCCTTCGTCGCTAGATTCAGACCTGTATAGCCATTGTATGCATGATCTGTCTGTATTCCCTCATACTTGAGGTAATCAGCCACAGATGACGCCAGATCTCTATCATCTTCAATCAATAACACTCGAATCACTAATTGATCAGTCATAGATTAATTTTTCCTGTCCAATCTTGCTGTTTTGCTTTTGAAAAATAACGCCTTGCAGATCCTCAACAGTCATCACTAAGGCTGGGATTAACACTAAGGTAATGACGGTCGCAAACAAAATACCATAGCCCATGGAGGCCGCAGCAGGGATTAAAAACTGTGCCTGCCGTGACGTCTCAGCCAATAGGGGCAATAGACCAAAATAGGTTGTCGCCGACGTTAATAAAATCGCTCTTAGGCGCCCTGTACCTGACTCAACCAATGCTTGAGTCACAGATAAACCCGCAGCTCTCCCAATATTGTAGCGAGAGATCAGTAACAAGCTATCATTAACCACCACACCACTGAGCGCCAGCATCCCAAACAGGGATAACAGACTAATCGAAATTCCGTGAAGCATATGTCCAAATATCGCTCCCACCATACCAAAAGGGATGGCACACATAATGATTAACGGCTGCCAATAGGATTTAAGCGGAATAGCCAACAGTGCATAAATGGCCAGCAAAGCCACAACAAAGGCACCTTTAAAGGAGCTAGTGATCTCCTCTTTCTCTCTTTGTTGCCCAGAAATAACGATATCAAGATCTCGATATTGCTGTTTAAGCTGTTTAAAAATACCATTATTTAACTTCACTAATATCGCTTCTGGAGAGGTCACACTCTTATCCACGTCTGCGGTCACCTGATTAACTCGGCTATAATCAAGACGTTTAATTTTGGTTGATACATATTTGGTTGAAATACTCGCCACCGAAGTTAAGGGCACAATGCTACCATCGGCTAAACGAATATTGGCATACTCGAGATCCGCTAACGACTGGCGCCTTGCATCGGGATAGAGAATTTTTACTTTAATCTCATTTTCTCCTTTCTGAATCCTTTGCACCTCAAATCCTTGATAGGCATATTGCAACTGACGTATCAAATCACTGCTACTCAACCCCATGGCCTTGCCTTGAGCATTGACCTCTATATCCGCCTGCATAAGAGCGGCTCTGGCATCGTTTTTGACTCCAAATACACCATTTAATTGCTTTAGTTCTTGCACCAACTCACTGCCAGCTGACTCTATGGTTGACAGGTTCCTACTCCTAAGCTCAATGCTAATATCCTTATCTGTTATCATCTGCGCTGAGAAATTAATCGTTTCTATCCCTTCAAGTGGTGGCAGCTCAGCCTGCCAGCGTTTCGCCAATTCGTTAGCGGTAAACGGCCTATCATTATTGGCCGATAGCCCAACAGTAATACTGGCTCCAGATTGACTGGTATCTGTTAACACACTCTGAATCGGTGCTTTAGTTAACTGATATTCTTGAGTTAGTTTTTTATTTAAGGCGTCGGCTAATCCTTCTACCACTAAGGTTTCTCGCTGCACCATGCCAAAGCCAGCATCCTCTTGAAAGGCAAGCTCAATGCCGATGGAATCAGCTGAAATTTCGGGAAAAAACACCGCCTTCACCTTTCCTGCAGGCACAAGACCTATCACTCCAATAAATAGAGAGATAAATAGCGCCAAAAATGCGTAGCGATACTTGAGCACCTTAAGTAGGCTCGGCTTATAGTACTTTTGGGTCACATAACTTAAGCCAAACAACACCTTAGTCTGTAACTTACTCCAGTAGCCAGAGAAACTTCCCGGCTTGGCATTAGAGTGCATACGAACATGAGCAAGATGAGCCGGTAAAATCCACTTAGACTCGATTAGCGAGAACAGTAAACAAAACGCCGCCGCATAGGAAAATTGAGCGAAAATCTTACCTAGATCTCCCTCAATCAAGGTCATAGACATGAAGGCAACCATAGTCGTTAGCACGCCGAAGGTCGTTGGCGTTGCCACTTTAAGCGCACCATCTATGGTCGACTGAATACTGGCGCCCTGCTTCTCCCTTTGCTCATAGATACTCTCACCAATAACGACAGCGTCATCAACCACTATGCCTAAAGCCATAATAAAGCCAAAGGTGGTGAGCTCATTAAGCGTCAGTCCAAAAAAGCTATCTCCCATCAAGGCTAAGGCGCCAGCAAAAATCACAGGCAGACCTAAGCCTACCCATAGCGCAACTCGAATATTCAAAAACAGCGCGAGTAGCCCTACCACTAACACGACACCTTGAATGCTATTGCTCATCAATAGCGATAGCCGTGCTTTAATAGGCTCACTCTGATCATTAGACAGAGCGAGGCTGATCCCTTGAGGCAAGCTTGACTGAAACTCCTGTGCCACTTGCTTAACCGCAGCAGCGACATCGGTAATATTGTACTTGCCGTACATTTTAACCTTAACGCCCACGGAAGCTTGACCATTAAATCGAGTGATATTCTCAGTATGGTCATGGCTATCCTGAATATGCGCGATATCGGATAATAATATTTCGCTGCCATTGGCTAACTGTTTAATAGGGATAGAGGCAAATTCCTTTGCGTTATACCTTTGCTGCTCGGTTTTCAGTAGCAACTTGCCTTGAGCCCCATTGAGCTCACCGCCAGTATCGGTAATCGAAGCCGCCCCAACTTTGCTGGCGATGTTTTCTAGGGAGAGACCTAATGCCTGCAACTGGTATTCATCGACCTCAATACGTATCTCTTCTTGTTTCCAGCCCACATAATCCACTTTTTGAATTTGCGGATTAGCCAACAACTCACTTCTAAGCTCTTGAGCATATTGCTGTAATACGCTGCTTGAGACTTGGCCATAGAGATTAACCGAAATCACCTCTTCTAAATCCTGCTGAGCGCTAATCACAGGCTTCTCTGCACATTTTGGTAAATTACCAATAGCATCAACCTTGACCTTCACGTCACGGTACAGTGCATCCAAGCTATAACTGCTTTTTTTAACCACAGTCACTGTTACCCCTTGACCATCGGAGCTACTTTCTATGGTTTTTATTCCCTCAACACCTTGCAAGGCTTCCTCTACTTTGATGGCAACGCCCTCTTCTGCAGATTGAGCCGAGCCACTTTCAAAGGCGATGCTGACAGTAATGCTATTAGGTGGAATACTGGGAAAACTTTCCACTCTCACATTAGATATGGCAGCAATACCTGCAAATATAATCATCACCATTAACAGGTTGGCAGCAACTGAGTTATGAACAAACCAAGCGATAATCCCCTTCTGAGATGCGGAGCTAGTTGACATAGGCAGACTCCGAACTAGCCATCACCGCCATCCCTTCGACATAATGAGATAATGGCTTTCTTACTAGGTTAAGTTGATTAGATAACTCCCCTTTAGCTATCGTAATGGCTTTACGATTCTGAAACAGAGGACGCACCTTTTGCTTATGCAATTGCCCTCCCAATTCAAACCAGATAAAGCCGTCTGCTGTCACCGAAGAGGGCGGTAATTCAAAACTGGCGTCCAACTTTTTCCCTAGGATTCTGACCTTAACGAAACTGCCAAGCAGCAAAGGCTGCTCACTTTCAAGGGGAGAGTCGACCACTACGGTCAAGGTTCGTGTTCGAGTTTTACTGTCTACCACTAAGGACAAGTCTTTCGCCCTTCCTAACCAAACTAGATTATCCTTACCTCGAGACAGCACCTGTACTTGCATGTCGTCAAGAACACTTGGCAGTTGCTGCCATTGACGCTGAGACAAAGCCAGTTTGATTTCAAGTTGCGCTATGGACTTTAACTCGCCAATTTGACTGCCCTGGCTAATATAGCTCCCTGAAGCCACATTACGACTTATTACCACAGCATCAAATGGAGCATAAATCTTAGTCTTATTTAGCTTCTCTAATGCTAAGGCGACTCGCTCCTGAGCCGCCTCATATTGTGTTTGAGCTACAGCAAGTTGCGGCTCCCTTAAACCAAGCTGACTCGGTTTGCCCGCTATACCAGAGACTTTCCACTCCGCTTCGGCACGCTGCTTTTTACGCTTTTCTTGCAACAACGCAAGATGGGCATCGGCAAGCTGTTTTCTTGCGTCAGCGAGCTCTACTCGATAGCTGGCATCATCTATCTCCAACAAGAGCTCGCCTTCTCGCACCTCTTGTCCTGGCTGAAACTTTTCAGATTTTGTGATCACTCGGCCCGACACTTCCCCTAACAGGTTCAAGGTCTCTAACGCTTTGACTTCACCATAGAGTTCAAGCTCACTATAGTGTGGCCCCGCTTCGACATTAAGGGTTGTCACCTTAGGCAAAACCATTTCAGGCTTAGTGGCAACGGAACTAGGCTTGTTAGCGATCGCCGACGCTGTCAATAAAATCGCGACAGGAATAGATAATAGGGCCAATCCATTGATGGCCATTCGATTTAATCTAGGCATTCTCATAGATGACTTCTCCCCAGAAAACCACTCACCTTGTTAACTTGACGCCTACAACTCGCCCTAAACTCTTTACAAGCTAGCAGCAAAACACACTCTTCTATCTGCTTGTTTCTCAATGTCTTATTGCTAAATAATTGCTTTAGGAACAACTCTGACTGGATGGCAGGTATCCACAACTTAATTTGAATTTTCATAACACCTCTCAACAATAAACGTATTTATGCCCGTTAAGAGGTAAAACTAGGGTGAAAATGGTCGACATTGTCACAGAGGAAACGAGACTG
The DNA here is from genome assembly GCA_947503555.1 of uncultured Shewanella sp. Lineage (GTDB taxonomy): Bacteria > Pseudomonadota > Gammaproteobacteria > Enterobacterales > Shewanellaceae > Shewanella. The sequence goes on along the minus strand of CANNEE010000003.1, from coordinate 289,179 downwards.
TTGTCGAGGCGAGAAAATAAAAAGGCTGACAGCAATGCTGTCAGCCCAATGTGTAGCACCCTTAACTTCTTAAGAGTTAATTTGATGCCTTCCTTCAACTTATTGTTATTACTCCCTACCGCTTAGCTGGAACAAAACTCCAGCTAGCAATAGACTGATAAAGCTTTTGGGGCATGCCCTAGCTTTAAATAAAAACGGCTAAAGGAAAACCTATAGCCGTTGTTAATATCTGTTTTAGATATTACAGAATCGCAGGAATACCTGGAAGCTGACCTACTAGGGCAAGTGCCCCCACACAGATAACAAATGCAATCATAGGAATGACAAACTTATCAGCGAAAGCAAGTTTAGCAGCACGCTCTTTATCACCGATTAGGCCCATGTTGTCTAATAGCATAGTCAGTGCCCAACCAAATACTGGGTTAACGAATGCACAAGCAAACATACATACACCAGCAGTTTGAGAGCTTTGAGTGTCACGAACCATCTGCATACCAGCTTCAAGAAGCGGTAAGAATACACCTACAAGTAGTGCTACACGCAGTACCGGCTCCCACATAGCAAGATCCATTGGGTAACCCAATACCGCAGCTAGTACACACATGATACCCGTTAGGATTGCGCCACCTGGAATTGGACGCTTAGCGATAGCTGCTGGGATCATATAAGTACCCCAAGAAGATGCTAAGTTACCACCACCTAATACAGAACCGACAATCTGACGGATAGAACATACTGTCATAGTATCATCTACGTTCATCAATACGCCGTCAGCTTTTCTTGGATAGTTAAGCTCTTGGAATACACGGTGACCGAGGAAGTCAGGAGACCACATAGCAACAGCCAGAATCGCAAATGGAATAACTGCTACAAAGTGGCTTAGTTCAGGCCAACCTAGCTGCCAACCAGTGTTCTCACCCCACCAGTACATAGGACTTAGTGGTGGTAGACCAGGTTCAGTAACAAACTCGAACGGTGTTCCTAGAGCATAAGCAACGATACCTGCCAGTAGTGAACATAAAGGAATCGCTAACCAACGCTTATTCACTTTAGCAAGGTAAGCGTATACCACTACGGTCGCTAGAATCACACCGAATGAGACGTAGCCACGCTCAATACCTGTAGACCAAGACTCTAGTTTACCGATTTGGCCAATCAAGCCCACGGCACCGAGGTAGATCAGCAAGCCCCCCCGGACCCCTTCACCACTGAGTTTTACTAGCTTTGAGCCACCTTTGGTAGCACTGAGGAGCAATCCGAAGACACCCACCATAATACCTAACGCAAGTGGATGACCACCCGCTGCAGCAATAAGCGGAATTAACGGAATCATAGGTCCGTGTGTGCCCGCTAGGTTGGTATTTGGATTTAAAATACCAGCAAACAGAATCGCAAAAATCACACCTGCGATAATAAGCTCATAACGCACGTTTTCAGCAACGAACTCAGCAGATAGACCAAACTGAGTAGCAAAGGCGGCTGCCATTGCTGTTACCATCACTACCTTACCGATAGTCGCGGCAAGTGCAGGAATAGTATCTTCGATTTCAATACCATAATCTTTGAAAGGAAGGTTTAAGCGCCAAGGCTTAAACTTCATGATAGTGAGCTCATGCTCCAAGTAGCTTTCGCGGGTTTCGAATGAGCTGGCTGGCTTATGCAGCTGCTTATACGAATTGGATTCAGTAGACATAGGTTACCCCTGAGGTTTAATCCAACAATCTCATTAAAACTGTCGCTAACTCAATTTTAATATTTGATTTACACATTGATAATTTCAGTGATTTCGAATTCTAAATAAGCAAAAATCGCAAATCAAACAGGCTAAAATCGACTACTTTTTTGCCAACAAAAAAGAGTTGAAGGGGGTAAAAGAATAAGAAAAACCTATAAATCATTAGATTATTCAGCCTGTTACAAAATACAAAAATGTTGAATTAACATATTAAAAACAAGATTAACAAACACCATTAAAAGCAAATTAAATCAACAACTTAAACAATAAAGCCTTACCTATGAACGGCCTACATTATGCCAACTGAGATCGAGATCCCAATAAGCCAACAATAGAGACATGCATTCAAAAAACACCTATAAACCTTAGATAATTTGATGCTGATTTAGCTCACGATGAATTAACTAATGTGATCTAGTTAAATAAAGTGCGATTTATTCTTTAAAGGCTCACAAACTTAAACATTAATTTACATTTGCGGCTATTTTGACCGCCAAGCTATGAATAAATGCATAATCAGGATTTATTCAAGATCTCATTTTGACTTTCCGCTTATGCATTTTTGCATCACATCGAATCAAGGTTTCTCTGCCAAAATGATGAATTGAAAAATATGAGCAACAATTGAGCGACATTTGTCAGACTATTGGCTTACAATGTGTAAGGACACTATGACGTCGCTAACTGGCCCTAAAAAAGGAATTATCACTATGTTGTTTGGTCATAAACATAAACAAGCAAATGCAGCACTTCAAGCGCGCCTAATCGAACAAGAGCAACAACACCAAACTGAAATCGCCGAGCTTAAAGAGCAGTTACGACAACAAACCATTAGAGCTGCACAGCTCGAAGAAAATCAAAGCCAATACAGCCATGTATTTGCCTGCCAGCTCAGAGGCGGGGAAATGCTGTCTTCGGTGCGAGAAGGCTTATCCATCAATGCAGAACGGCTCATTGAAGAGAAAGCTGCTCTAGATAAATTAGATGACACTTTTTCTGAAACCAGAACCGCTTTGGAAAGACTCAAATCCCGAGCGAGCTTTATTAATGCCCAAGCAGAAAAAAATATGACCGCAGTGGTTAAACTGGATGAAACCACCTCCTCTATCAATACCTTTGTCACTGCGATTCAAGCAATATCGGAACAAACCAATTTGCTTGCCCTAAATGCCGCCATCGAAGCCGCTCGAGCTGGAGAAGCAGGAAGAGGATTTGCCGTTGTCGCCGACGAAGTACGTCAGCTCGCCAGTAAAGCTCACGGAGCCAGTAGTCAAATTGAAACCTTAGTAAAACAGATAGTCTTGCAAGCGAAAGAGATCAAAACCATAGTCGATGAAAATCAGGAAAGCGCTGCTGAAGTCGCCGCTTCCTCTTCTCAAATAGAACACGTGGTAGAGGAAGTGCTTGCCACTTCTCACCATATGCAAAAAGTGATCGATATGGCAGCAACCACCTCTTTTCTCAATACAGTCAAACTCGATCATGCGGTTTGGAAGAGCCAAGTGTATAAATATATCGAAGAGCAGGACTTCGAACAGATGGTTAATAGCCACAAAGAGTGCCGCTTAGGCAAATGGTACTTTGAGGGAGATGGAGCCACTCATTATCAGCACCTTAATGGTTACTCAGCCATAGACACCCCACATAAGCTCGTTCATGATGCGGGGCGAGAAGCACTAAAAGCAGGTAGAGAAAATAATATTCAGGCCATGGTAAAACAACTCGATACCATGGAACATGCCAGCGTCGAGGTCGTCCACAGCTTGGATAGGCTAATAGAATCTGTATAAGTTTTACCGGGTCCTCATCTTTAGGACCCTCATCCTTTCACCGCTCAATATTTACACTCCCTTCTAAGTATTGGGTATTGATGAAAAACTAGACATAGACTCAATTTATAGAAATTTGAGCTGCTAATTTTTGTTCACTAAGCTACTCTTAAAGTTAGAAAAATGACTTGATTGGAAGGGATGATTTGAACAAGTTATTAGTAGAGCTCGCCTCACCTGCATTTATACTCAGCCAAGCAGGGACACTCATAGATACCAATGAGGCCTTTAGTAATGACGCTGCACTGAAGCAATGTCAGCAGCAGCTCATTGAACACCTAGAACCTTACCTCAATGCGCCACATAAAAACCTTACCTGCCAATTCAGTATTCAACGAATCAGCCTCTCTCTGTCCCAACTTCAAGATGGCCAGGTATTGGTTACTTGCCATCGCATTGCTAAACGCCAAGGACACAAGCAATTACAGCAGGGTAATAGTGACCAAAGTTATTTTGCCATTTTAAACGAAGACCAGATCATCGTTTGCAGCAGTCACCCAGACATTCAGGCTCAACGCGAAATAAGAGATGAGATAATCAAGGTATTCGACAAAGATTGTGTGGATAAAGTCAGCGCCTTTCTCGATACCTTAGTCGATGATGATTTTGCCGAAGTCGAACTTCATTGCCATGGGAAGAAATACCTATTTAGCGCCGAACCATTAGATCTCGAAGATCGTGGCATTACCCTAGTGTCATGGCAAACCACAGGTGCCAGTTTTCAGCCTATTACAGGGATCAGTCAAAGATATCGCTACCTACTCAAGGCGGTCAATGAGCTCTCTGATGGCCTGATTATCTGCGATAGATTTGGCCAAATCGTTTTGCTAAACCATAAAGTCCATTCACTGTTTCCTTATACCAAACAAAAACAGTTTATTGGCTACCCCATAGAAAGATTTGTTGAAACCCTATTAGCCCACGAACTGACCTCTCACCCCAATAGAGCTAAGTCCATATTAAAATGGATTAAGAAGAAGCAGAAAAACCGTCAAGCAATCAGCTTCTCTTTTGAAAGCGCCTCAGGGCATTTCCTTGAGTATCGCGACAGACTCACGGAGCAAGACGAGCGCATAGGGCTATTAATTGATAGTACAAAAACCAAAGAGTTAAACGACAGACTTGAGAAAGCCTATAAGCAGACGGCACAGGATAGTGAAGCTAAGAGCCAATTTATGGCAGTGATGGGCCACGAAATACGCACGCCCCTTAATGCCATCATAGGTTTATTGGAACTGAGCATTAACGAGCAAAGCCAAAGTGAAAATCGCAGCTTAAAAGTTGCCCACCGCAGTGCTCATCATCTGTTATCTCTGCTCAACGACGTGCTGGATTTCACAAGGTTTGAATCAGATAAAGTGGTGTTAAACCAAGTTCCCACAGATATCAGGCAGCTGTGTGAAGATGTATTGATCACCTTTAACGCCCAAGCTCAGCAGCATCACTTTTGGTTAGATCTCTACGTCGCACCTAATGTAGAGAAAATGCTTACCTTTGATGATGTTAGACTAACCCAAGTCCTGCACAACCTGATTAGCAACGCCATCAAATTTAATACCTCGGAGCAGCCAACCGCACTCATTTTAGTTGAAGCCATTGACAGTCAAGATAAAGATCAAACACTTCGTATTTCGGTATTAGACAACGGCATAGGCATAAGTGAGGAGCAGCAACAACGGATCTTTAAAGGCTTTATGCAAGCTTCAGAGGAAACCCATAGAAAATTTGGCGGTTCAGGGTTAGGTCTCAGTATCTGTCAGAAAATTTGCCACTTAATGAACTCTGAGCTCAAAGTAGAAAGTAAGTTAGGCGAAGGCACTCACCTGTATTTTGATGTCACCTTTGATAGCTCGGGTAGCTCACATAGCGATGATTTCTCTATCCTGCAGTCACACGCTATTCATTTCTATACTAACCATCCAGGATTCGCACATTCCCTCGAGCGCTACAGCCAGTACTATGGGTTTAAAGTCACCTATCTTGCCAGCCAAGAACTGCTTCATATCATTAACCCTAATGCCATACTGCTTATCGATTTTGAACAGTCGGATATGCCAACAAGCCATCACTTCCATGATCATTTAGCCCAAATGAGTCAAAGACAAGCTTTGCTACTCGATAGCCAATCCCCCTTACCGAGGAGCCAGCTACCTCATATTAGCTTAATGCCCCTTAAATTGAGTCAACTTGCTAATCTACTCAGTGCGCCAGTTGTCTCAGCCTCTCCGATTAAACAGCAAAGCGAACCCGAGAGTGACAAGCCTGAGTTATGGCATATCAAACTGCTGATCGTTGAGGACAATCCAGACAATATCTTTGTAATGAAGCGTCAATTGGAAACTATTGGGGTTCAAGCTAGCTTTAGCCAGGAGCCAAAAGAAGCGCTAAAGATGTTTATTCAAAATGAATTTGATGTGGTAATTACAGACTATCAAATGCCAGACCTCTCGGGAGCTGAGCTGGCGTTTGCAATGCGAGAACATGAACGTCAAACCCAGCGCACGCCGAGCCAAATTTTTGTGCTCACCGCCGATAGAAGCGAAGCCTGCGTCAAAGCCTGTGAACATGCTGAAGTCGATCGCATGTTAGCTAAACCACTATCCCTTAATAAACTTAGGGAGTTATTAACCCAAATAAACACCCTATTCATTCAGGTCGACAATCATGCCACTCACTCAGAGTCCCAAGTGGAAGTCGATGATTTAAACGATCACTTTAAAGATAGAGACGATCTCTTTTTTGACGAGTTTGACCGCGACGATGAGGAAGAAGAGTTACAAATTAAAGACGTTATAGCTGAGGATTCAGAGCCTGCAACAGCCGCAAAAACTAAGGCCGCAGCAACCACAAATCCTCCCAAACAGGCAATAGACACAGATAGTCTTTGTGTCGATATACAGCAAATTTACGAGTTTACCGGTGATATAGACGACGACATGCTAAAAGAAGTTGTGTCCCAATTCCTGAGCAATCTAACCAGCAAACGTCAATCACTGCAACTGGCGGTACAAATTGAAGATTTCAGTCAAGTCCATGCTATTGCACACTCCATCAAGAGCAGTGCGCTATATGTGGGCGCCAAACCCTTAAGCCAAGCCTGCCAACAACTAGAAGAAAACGCTCACGCCAACACCATATCGAAAGACACTATTGTCAATCTCTGGCAAACAGTAGAAACTGAGTTTGAGCGTGTTACTCAATTTTTTGAATCATGGAAGCCAAGTAGTGAGTAAGAAAGAACCTAGCCACATAGTGCTCTACACCAATGATAGAGAAAATGACAAACTACTAATGAGCGTATTAGTCAGCCACTATGCTCGTTTAAAGGTTATCTCTTCCATCAGCAGCATAGGTCAGCAACTTCAAGAGCAAACGGCCAAAGTGATCTTAGTGGCGAGTGAAACCTTTCAAGAATGCTTATCTATCTACTACCAAGCCCTAGACCAAGTTCATGAGGAGCACCTGTGCGACCATGGTTTCGTTGCCGTTATCTCGCGTCATGATGAAAAAGAAGCCTATGAAGCCTTCAGCTGCGGTATCATAGACGACTACCTAGTTGCCCGTCCTCTTTATGAAATCCACCGCCCTATTGTTATCTGCAGCCATCTGCTTAAAGAGATGGGGCTCTCCATGGAACAAAAAGAGGGTTTAGATTTTGTTTATAGTAATAAATATGCCGATGACGTTAAGGATGTTGTCGCTAAGGGTATAGTTCGCAAAAACACTATGAAGCTAGAATTTGAAACTAGTTTAATGAAGATAGACAAGGCATTGGACAATGCAGCCGAGAAAATTCAACAACATCAAACGGTCAAACTAGACCTACAGAAGCTCAACCAAACCCTTTCAGCGATTCGCTCAGACGAAATACGACCGGAATTACTTAAACTCCAATCCAAGGCACTGAGCTTACTGCAACAGGTAGTCACCGATGCCTCGGGTGAAGAGGAAAGCTTGAAAAAAGCTAAGCCACAGAAAAAAGGCGAGATACATAAACAAAATATCGCCGAGCCCTCCTTCAACCGGCTTCATAACACCAATGTGAACCCCAATGAATTAGAGATCCATTTAGAGCAAAATCCAAAAGTCTTGGTAGTAGAAGATGACAATATCAGTCTTAATCTCACCATTATGCTGCTCAATCACTATAAGCTGGATATCGATACCGCCACCACAGGTCGACGCGCCTTTGCTTATCTAAATAGCCGTCAATATGACATGGTGCTGATGGATATTAATCTACCCGATACCAATGGCCTCTATTTACTCGACCAAGTCACCCATGGCAACGGGCCAAACCAAGAAACTCCCATCATAATGCTGACGGGCAATAAGAATAAAAACACTGTGAAAGAAGCGGTCGAGCAAGGAGCCAAAGGCTATATCATTAAGCCGCTATACAAGAAAACCGTTATCAAGCTATTTGAAAAATATAAACTACCACTATATCTGCATCAGTAAATGCTATGGCTTTGATAGCAGCTCAAGCTCAGCTTGGGTTAACTCTCGACTTTCGCTCGGCGTAAGTTGCGCATCGAGTGATAATGCGCCAATAGACTCCCTATGTAGCGCGACAACTGGATTGCGAAAACGGCCAAACATACGCTTAATCTGGTGATAGCGTCCTTCTACAATTGTCACTCTAGCTTGATAATCACTAACTATCTCTAGCTTGGCAGGCTTAGTAGTAATATTTTCATACTCAAAGTAAAACCCCTCGGCAAATGCCGAAACATACTCCTGAGTAATCGGCTTAGCTAAGGTCACCAAATACTGTTTAGCGACTTTATTCTCCGGTGACATGAGGGCAGTTGACCAGCGGCCATCATTGGTAAGTAGTAATAAACCTGAGGTATTGAGATCGAGTCGTCCAACTAAGTGAAGTCCATCCTTATCTTCTCTATTTAGCAGGTCGATAACCGTTTTATGTTTATAATCGCAGGTTGCACTGACCACTCCGACAGGTTTATGCATCATCAGATAAACCGGACTATGTTGCTGCAGCACCTCGCCATCACATAGGATATGACTAAACTCATCGATGATTTGCGCGACATCCCTAGCTATATCGCCATTAACCGTCACTTTGCCTTGCGCCAACATTAAGCGCACATGCTTACGGTTTATGCCAAGCTTGTGACTGATAAAGCGATCTAAACGCCAGCGTTTGGATTCCATAGAGCGAATAATGAAACTATGTACAAAAGAGGGGCAGCATACACCAACAGGCTAAAAACACCTATCGCTATATAAGCATAATGATCAAGCTAGCACCAAGAGAGATTTGTACTTGATGCTCAAAACTATCGAAGAAAAGTTGTCGACTAATTTGCGTGTTCGCTGACTTGAGCCAAGGTTAATTCGGCCTGCTGGGAAGGCAATTCAACCTTAGAGAACTGAGGTACAAGGGCAGCTGCGACCAATAGAAGCACAGCAATAAAACGGACTTTCGCTATCATTGTCAAACATCTCGTCAAATCAACTTGTGCTTCGACATTAACCTAAGCCTGAGCCCAAAATGAACCTTATTGTTACATCCCTGTGACCTAGGCAACATTTACCTCAACTATTGCCATCTCGATATGCCTCTGTTATTCCCATAACTTAACTTTTTCGTTCATATCCTTTTCGATCCAGCATTTCTGCACCTCTAATTAAAAAGATAAATAAAACGAACTTCAAAGTTCACTTTATGTGATAAGCTAGTGGGTGACTCACATCCAATCTATAACGTAACAGGTATATTCACATCTATGAATAAACTCAGCCGCAATGAAAGACTGACAGTCATTTTAAAACTGCTCAGTGGACATAAGGTGCTATCCAACGCTCAACTCGCCAAGCTGTTACAAGTGACTCCGAAAACCATTCGCTGCGATCTGGTTCATCTGGAGAAAGAGAAGCAAGTGATTAGAACCCATGGCGGCGTTAAACGCTCTGTATTCTTTGATGCCGATAAATATGGGTTAGACAGCCTGCTTTCTGAGCTCACGGCTAATCGCCCTATTAAGGATGTTATTGAGCAGAGCCTCATAGATGATGGGGTCAACCAAATGAAAAATAAAATCTTTATCCTAGGTTCATTCAATGTCGACATAGTGGCAAAGCTTGAACGTTTTCCTGTACCCGGAGAAACCTTACACTCCCAAGGCAATAATATTGGTGCAGGCGGTAAAGGGGCCAATCAGGCCTATGCTGCTGCAAAGACCGGTGCCAATGTCACCTTTATGACTAAAATAGGTAAAGATCAATTTAGCCACTTTGCTAAAGAGCACCTTGCCAGCACAGGCATAGACAAAACCATCATCATAGAGTCGGATACCAGCCCAACGGGTAACGCCCTGATTTTTGTAAGTGAGCAAGCCGGCGAAAATATGATCGCAGTACAATCCGGCGCCAACACCACAATTACCAACGATGAGATTAACCAAGCCGAGCAACATATTATCGGCTCTCAGTACTTTATGACTCAGCTTGAAACCAATATTGAAGCGATCAAACAAGGCATGATGATCGCCAAACAACATGGTGTAAAAGTGGTACTCAACCCAGCTCCCTATAAAGAGCAGGCATTAGAGCTAATCGAATATGTCGATATGGTCACACCCAATGAGACAGAAGCTTCGCTTATGTCAGGAATTAAAGTGACTGATCTTGAAAGTGCTAAGGAAGCAGCGATAAAAATCAATCAGATGGGGGTGAAAACTGTAGTGATCACTCGAGGCTCTAAAGGGGCCCTTATCTATGAAGACGAGCGCTTTATGACTGTGGGCTCAATCAAGTGTGCGGTAACAGATACGACAGGAGCAGGAGATTCATTTAACGGCTCCTTAGTCGCACAACTAGTGAAAGGAGCTAATCTTTATGACGCTGCAAGGTATGCTAATGCCTATGCATCCCTTGCGGTAGAACGTGAAGGTGCTGCCAACATGCCAGATGCGAATCTTGTCGGTCCAAGAATGGCGTTAGCCTATCCGAGCTAATAGATAAGCTATTAAGCAATAAAAAGGCGCCTATTGGCGCCTTTTTACATTTCATCGCAAAACTACTGCTTGCTGTAATTGACTATGGTATCGCGATAAAGCTTAAGCAGAGCCTGATCTTTGACTGTCACTCCAACCCTTTGAGAGGCGGACTTAGCCCAATCATCATGAAGATACTTTCTACCATCGAATTTTTGCATGGTATGCCCCTCAGCAGGGCCATCTGTTACTACTCGAACAGGCCCTTCTCGAAAACCAAATAGCTCAGGGTCAATAACATAGGCGATGGCCGATGGATCATGTACATGACAGCCCTCCATGCCCACTTTCTCGGAATAGAACTTAAGGTAATAGCGACTTACATCCCAAATGAATTGGCCGACTTCTCCGGCATCGTCACGCAGATCATCTAGATACTGACGAGTAAAGAAGCTTTCCTCGGTCACATCTAAACCTATAATGGCAACAGGCCACGAAGCAGCAAAAACTTTATCTGCACTATGGGGATCGTCATGGATATTGGCTTCGGCATAAGGGGTCACATTCCCCCTATGGTCATTAACTCCAAATGCTCCCCCCATAATCACCACCTCTTTTACCAGATCCACTATCTCAGGCTTGGCATCTAGCGCAAGGGCAAGATTAGTCAGGGGACCTACTGCAACTAAGGTAATTTCACCCGGCTCTGCGGTAACAGCATCGATAATATATTGATAAGCGGGACGAGGGTCAGCAGTCACATCAAGTTTGTCAGGCGCTTTAACATCGCCAAAGCCTGCTTCACCATGAACTACTACCGTAGGGCCAACTGGCGGCCTTATCAATGGTTTATCGGTTCCCATGGCAACATCGGCTTTTAGCTGATATTTTTGTTTTAAATAGAGGGCATTATGAGTAGCATTTTCGATAGTCGCATTACCATAGACAGTGGTGATGGCTTTTAAGTCGATATCAGGGTGAGCCTCAGCGAAAATAATCGCCATTGCATCATCGATCCCCGGATCTGTATCCAGAATAATCTTTTTTGTCATAGTTATAATCCCGTTATTCGCTAACGCTCATGTTAGGTAGAGTCTAACTTGCATCATGGGCGATTCTACTCTTAAAAATCGAGTGATTCATCCAAACTGAAGTAAGATAAACAAGCTTGGCAAACTAGGCTGTGAAGCAAATGCTGTCTTCTGGCAAAAAGTGAACAATTGAGTTTGTTTCTGCCGATTTTAGCTTTCACTATGACAATAGTTTTGAATCTGGCTTAAGTGTATTTTGCTCCACAATCACAGAATCCTTATGGGCAAAAAAATTCACTCTAAATTGAGTATCAGGTGTGAGTAATTCCACCTTATGCCAATATTGAGGATGAGAAATGGCCGTTTCATTAGCATTGATGATCACCTCTTTATCAAGATCGCCACGCTTATCTTTAAAACCGGTGAATTTTAACTGCCCCTGCAATACTTGAATCTGCCCATAGACACCAGCTTTGGTGTTATGCCTGTGCAATAACGTCTTAGGCGTGGTTACAGCGTCATAAACCGGGGTCGATCTATAGTTGATATAATCTTTAGGGACTAAAGGCATCACTTCCTCACTCAATAACATAGTTATTCAAACAAGACACGCCATCAGATAAGCATCGACATACTCGCCATCGCGAAACGCATAACCTTTAGCTAACCCTTCCTGCACAAAACCATGTCGCTCATAAAGGGCAATAGCCGCCTTGTTATCTGTATACACTTCTAATTCAATTCGCTTAACCGCTAACCAATTAAAAGCCAAATTTTTTGCGCTTTGTAGCAAGATACCGCCAATACCTTGGCCTTGAAAATTCTCATCAACAGCCATACCGATATTTGCCACATGTTTACGCCTTGGGTTAGTAAAGACTTCTATACTCAGCTGCGCCACCAGCTTATCGTCGACAATGGCCACTAGGCTATGCGTATTATCCGGCAAGTCTCCTAGCCTTTGCTGCCAAAGCTCTAACGATGGAAACGGCGCTTGCAGAGTCTGTCCATAGCAAGAAGCTTGATGAAATAGTTTATGTATAGCAGCAATATCTTGAGGCTCGCTATGACGAATGATCACATGACTATTTTGACTCTTAGCTTCTTCAAACACTTGGCTCACTCTCTTCCCCTTTAACCCGTTTATTATTTTGATCTAACGACTTGCAGGCGCTGCTCACTATTCCCCATGGCTAACAACAGCGCCTTTTTAGCATCTTGCTGGCCATCTACAAAGTCTTGTTTTGACTGCCAATTGAACCAGCCAATATCTATCATTGACTGAGCCACGCTAGCTCCTAAGGTATTACCTGGGCCTAAAACAATCAACTTATCTGGCGCAAACTCTTTTACCGCAACCTGCAGTGCAAGGGTAAAATCATAGGTCTTATTCACCTGATGACCTAAGGTATAGTCCCATAACTTGTTGGTATCACAGCTATAGGGTGTCCAAATCTGGCCTCGACCATCGATAACGGGAACTTGGGGCACGCTAAATAAGCTCGCTCTCAGTTGAGCTTTAGCATTTTGGCTTACGCTACTTAGTAGCTGTGTATGAAATGCACCATGGTTATATAGCCTAAGTGGGTAACGCTCATCAATTATCGGCAACTTAGCTTCTATGGCAGCTAAGCCTGCTTCATTACCTCCTAAAACGCGATATCCTCCAAGCTCGATAGAGGTATAAAGCTCACAGGCATCAACTTGGTTAACCTCTTTAATTAAGTCATCGAGCTCACGACGCTTGGTATTATCGATGCGCCAATGCTCATCCATTTGTGGATAAATTAACTGGCCACCTATTAACCCACTGCTCATCATGGCCCCCATGGTTTCAATCACTTCTACGGCCGCCGACTCCCCTAATGCACCACTGCATGCTAAGGCGATATACCAGCCCATAGAATTACCTGTAATAGCCACAATTTCATACTTATCCCTATCTATGTCCATAAAGTCAGCCATGGCACAAGCATAAATAAGCCCAGATGCATTTTCTCCGGGAGTATGTAATTTAAAGGAGTATTTCGCTTTGCTATCAAGCTCGCTGACTTTGTCTCTTTTATGCACGCTACGATAAGCATCAATAGCCTGAATAAACGCCTCTTTATCCTGATGAAAACGAGCCAGATAACCTAACTCATCCTTGTTATAACTGCCTCGCCCTGGCGCTATCACCACCACTCTTTGCTTCATCTTAGCTTGGTTATTCATGAATATTCTTCCTTCGCTCAAAATAAGCGACTCGCTGTTATATCAAGCTTTTTGCTTCAACTGTGCCACCGAACTGTTGTGCCCTACTAACTCAACCGCCGCTTCCACTATCTGAGCTTTGCTAGGCAGTGGCAGGGTGGCGGCATCGGCTAGGGGAATAAAGCAATCATCGGCGGTAATCCGCGCTAAAGGCGGACATGCCTCACCTAAGGCTTCATGCAAACAGGTGACTATCGCCTCACTGATAGAGCCTGTTTTTCTGCATTCATCCACTATCAAGAGATGACGACAAGCCTTCGCAGCTTCAATAATGGCCGACTCATTGAGCGGCGCCAACCAGCGTAAGTCGATAACGCGGCAGGCAATACCCAACTCCGCCAGCTCTTTTTCTGCTTGACGACTAAGGTAATAACCATTGGCATAACTGATGATAGCCAGCTCATCACCATTACCAAACTCCTCCACCTCAGCTAAAGGAATTTGCCCTTTAGTATCATTCTCTGCAGCGGCTTCGGGCAGATAATGGTGACTCCAGAGGCCATCATTTTCGTGGTGCAGGTCCCTTGTCATATAAAGGGCTATCGGCTCTAAAAAAATCACCACCCTTTGCTCTTCCCTGGCTAAACGTACGCACTCTCTCAGCATCAACATGGCATCACGGCCGTTAGAGGGGCAAGCAATAATCAAACCTGGAATATCGCGGAAAACGGCAAAGGAATTATCATTATGAAAATGTCCTCCAAAGCCTTTCTGGTATGCAAGTCCTGCAATGCGTATCACCATAGGGTTGGTAAATTGTCCATTAGAGAAGAAAGATAAGGTTGCCGCCTCACCACGAATTTGATCTTCGGCGTTATGGACATAGGCGAGAAATTGAATTTCAGGAATAGGTAAAATACCGTTATGAGCCATACCTGTCGCTAAACCGAGAATCGAAGTTTCATCCAATAGCGTATTGATAACTCGATTGGGAGTAAAACGTTCAACGAGGCGCGAGGTGACATGATATACCCCGCCCTTTTTACCCACATCTTCACCACAGACAACGATATTTTTATATCTTGCCATCATCTCGGTTAACGTAAGATTGATAAGCTTGCCCATATGCAAAGGTTTACTCAATGCCAGCCTGTCGGCTTTAAATAGCTGCTGACGGCTTTGGTCATCAAGTACAGGGATAGGATCTAGACTCACTTTAGGCGGCACAATCGATGCCATCGCCTGCTCAGCACTCTCAAGTTTAGGCTTAGTCACCGCCAAACGAGAAATGGCTTCAATTTGCGATTTTATTGATTGATAAAGCTCAATGATTTTCTCACTTGTCATCAAGTTAGCATCGATAAGCTGCTTAGCCGTCACTAAGATTGGGTCTTGCGCTTCATTGGCTAGAATCTGCGCCTCACTCATATAGGCAATTTCAGCATCACTTCCCGCATGCCCCATCAAACGCACGGTTCTGACATGCAAAAACACCGGCTTTCTATGGACCCTGGCATAATCTGCCGCCGCCTTGCTCACCTTGTAGCAATCAAGAATATCCCTGCCATCACAGTAAAAGTATTTCAGACTCGGACGCTGACTAAAATTAGCGGCGATCCAGCCTTTAGGTGTGGGGGTAGAAATACCTATGCCATTATCTTCACAGATAAACACCAAGGGCATAGGCACCTGTTGATAGGCGGCCCAAGTCGCAGCATTGATAGCGGTTTGCGCACTAGCATGATTGGCAGAAGCATCTCCAAAATTACACAGCACGACACTATCTAGTGGCATTTGAGATGCCAAACCAATACGCTCAGTTAAGGGAATACTGAGCGCAGCTCCCACTGATTTAGGTAAATGGGAGGCTATGGTAGAGGTTTGCGGAGGAATATTGAGCTGCTTACTACCCAATACCTTATGGCGCCCACCCGAGATGGGATCCTCGCAGGACGCGGCAAAAGAGAGCAACATATCATAGAGGAGTGTCTCACCTGGGACATGACGCCCTCTTTCTATCACAAAGGCGCCGCTACGATAGTGTAAAAACGCCATATCCTTAGGACGAAATGCTAATCCATAGGCGGCATTTCCCTCATGACCTGAGCTGCCTATGGTATAAAACCCTTGATTACGCCCACGCATTTTACGGGACTCGAGATCCAGTAATCGACTTTTCAGCTGCGATTCAAACAGGCCAATAAAGTCGGCGTCGGTTAACCCAAGCTTTCTATGATCCCAGCCCTCACCAATAGCCTCAAAGTCTTGCTTGCCCACACGCTCAATAAAGTTTCTATCCAGCGCAATCGCTCTATCTTCCATCTTAGTTCACCTAACATGTCCTAGCAAAACCTAAGCTCTGCTGACTTGACCATTAGCCGAACGGCGACTCGCCTTCAATAGATGCAAATACCCACTTGTTAAAATACATAGGCATAAACACATCTCAGTTTATGAATTAGACGAAAGCGGCTAGCTTAAACGGGGCAGCAAACCCTACCCCAACAGTTAATTAGCAGAAGGCTTGCAGCCCAGTTTGTGCACGGCCAAGGATAAGCGCATGAATATCATGGGTACCTTCGTAGGTATTCACCGCTTCAAGATTCATCACATGGCGAATCACATGAAATTCATCACTGATGCCATTACCACCATGCATATCTCGAGCAACACGGGCAATATCCAAGGCTTTACCACAGGAGTTACGCTTAATCAGCGAGATAGCTTCAACAGGTAATTTGCCTTGATCCATCAACCTCCCCGCCTGCAAACAAGCAAATAAACCTGTTGTAATTTCTGTTTGCATATCCGCTAGCTTCTTCTGAATAAGCTGATTGGCAGCCAAAGGACGGTCAAACTGTATTCTATCTAAGGTATATTGGCGCGCAGCATGCCAGCAAAATTCTGCGGCACCTAAGGCGCCCCATGCGATGCCATAACGCGCCTTATTGAGACAACCAAAAGGACCTTTTAAACCTTCAACATTGGGCAAAATAGCAGACTCATCGACCTCGACATTATCCATCACAATTTCACCGGTAATCGATGCCCTCAAGGAGAACTTGCCTTCAATTTTAGGCGCACTCAGCCCCTTCAACTCTTTTTCTAAAATAAAGCCACGAATTTTACCTTCAAGCTTGGCCCATACCACAAACACATCTGCAATCGGCGAATTGGTAATCCACATTTTGGCACCGGTAAGACGGTAGCCTCCTGGGATCTTTTCAGCTCTGGTTTTCATGCCAGCAGGGTCTGAGCCCACATCGGGTTCAGTCAAACCAAAACAGCCAACCCACTCTCCTGTTGCAAGTTTGGGCAGATACTTTTCCCTTTGCTCTTCACTGCCATAGGCATGAATAGGATGCATCACCAATGATGACTGCACACTCATAGCAGAGCGATAGCCGCTGTCGACGCGCTCAATTTCACGAGCCACTAAACCATAGCTAACATAGTTTGCATTGGCACAGCCGTACTTCTCCGGCAAGGTCGCACCGAGCAAGCCTAATTCACCGAGCTCATTCATAATCTCACGGTCAAAGTGCTCATCACGGTTAGCCTGTAATACTCGGCTCATCAGACGGTCTTGAGCATATTCATGTACTGAGTCGCGGATCATTCGCTCCTCTTCGGTCAGTAATAGGTCCAACTGTAGAGGATCTGCCCAATCAAACTGAGTACGCGCCATTTGTAACCATCCTTATCTATGAGTGCCATGCACAATTAACCAATTGCTAATTTTCATAGCATAGGGACTATTTACCCAAAGGAGAAATATACTTTTTCTTTAACATTAATAGTTTTTTCCTATATCTTACGTAAAGGTAAGCCGCTTATTACGAGGCATCCAATGAACCTAAGGGCACTCAAGTACTTCATTGCAGTCATGGATAAAGGCAGTATTAGTGCTGCGGCTAAACAATGCTATATAGCTCAACCCTCTATCTCTGCCGCCATCAGCCAACTAGAAACTGAGCTTAATACGCAACTCTTTCACCGTCATGGTAAAGGCGTATCACCAACTGCCTCAGGTAACCGTCTCTACCCTCTGGCACAAAAGCTACTCAATGAATCTGAAGCCATCAGCGAACTCTTTAAGCAACCTCTAGCAAGAACCGCATTTAATCTTGGCTTGATACGCTCTTTAGGAGTTCACAGAATGAGCCAGCTCTTAAAAGACTTCACCGCCAATTGCCCTAATATCGAGCTGACCTTAGTGGAACCCCAAGAAAAATGCGACGCGAGAATTATCACCAGCACAGAGCTGACCTCCAATGAAGATTTCTATCCCATTTGGCACGACAACTATCTTCTAGCTATTCCGCAAGCTATGCCCCTGAGCTTAAAAAAGCAGGTTAATCTGGACGACCTCGATGGCCAAGCCTTTATCTACCGTACTCCCTGTGAAGCGCAAAGCCAGTTGCAGCAGTTGATGGACTTAGAGGGCATACAGATTCAAGTAAGGGCGAGAATTCAGACCATAGAATATGCCCTGGGTCTTGTCAGTGCAGGCCTAGGCATAGCCTTAGTGCCAAATTTAGCCAGCATTAACAAAAACGATGCTATCGTTTTACGCCCCTTAAGTGATATTGAGCTTAAACGCAGTGTCGGCCTAGCCTTACCGAAAAATAAGGACTACAGCATGGCTCAGCAAGCTTTGTTAAGCCTTTGTCAGCGCTATAGTTGATTCCTAAGTTTCATAACCCATAAACAACATATGTATCAATTTGCAATCTGGGGCTGAGTTATTCTGATAAGCAGAATAAAAGATGCTAACCTAGCCACAATATGCATGTGTTATCTAGTTCTATTCACGGCTGCTCTATGATTGTTATAAAACGCTTACTACTCCTTTGTACTTTGTTAGCAACGGGCTTTGCCGCCTTAGCTCAACAAACCACTTCAGATGAATCTGATAGCTTGTGCTATTTTGAAGAAGATTGCGTCGATATAGGAAACTGGGACATAGGCTTAGCATTTGGCTGGGGTAGGAAAACCAACCCTGTAAGAAATAATAACGACATACCTCTCTATATCGTACCTTCCATCACCTATTATGGAGAGAGCTGGTATTTCGACAATGGTAATATCGGCTATACCTTAGCCGAAGAAGAAAACTACACCTTCAACCTCACCACCAGCTATAGCGCCGACCCCTTCTATTTTATGAAAAGTAGTGCCGCCGGCCTTTTCTATTCAGGTTTTGTCGTTAGAGATGAAGACGATGAGATCCACTTCCTGGAATTTGCCGATGAATTTAATGAGTTAGAAAACCGTCACTTTACTCTATTTGGCGGTGTAGAATTCTTTATCTTTACCCAAGCCGGAATAATCAAACTAGCTGCAGCCAAAGATCTCTTTGGTGTTCACCATGGAACTCAAGCGGAGGCCCAGTGGTCATATTACGTTAACTATGACAGATGGAACTTTGAGTTGACCCTAGGCCTAGATTGGAAGAGCAAAGAGGTCATTCAATACTATTATGGCGTTCGTCCCAGTGAAAACCTATTTTGGAGTTTTGTCTATCGCCCCCATGCTGGCTTTAATCAGAGGGTTGAAGGACGTATTCGCTATAACATCAATGAACAATGGGATTTTTTACTCCTAGCACAACACACTAAGCTTTCAGATGAGATAGCCAATAGTCCCATATTGTTTGAAAGCTATAGCAACACCCTATTTATCGGTGCAACTTACAGATTCTAATGACACTAGTGCAATTAAAAACAACTGCTCAGCAATATTTTAATAGAAGTATTTTATTGCTTTTCATATTGTTTAGCTCAAAAAGCCTGTTTGCAGCCCAAGCTGAGAGAGGGGCTCTGTTGCAAATCAGCCCAAGGCTCTGTATTAGCAGTCAAGCTGAGCCTGAGTGTGCATTAAAAATTGATTTAACATGGCAATATAATGGAACAGAACCCATATGTATTCTATCCGATTACCCGGCATTGCCTAAGTATTGCCCAGATTCAAATGAGATAGATTCGCTTATCCTTGAGGTAATAACCCAAAAAGATATTCAATTTATTTTAGTTAGCAGACAAACCAATCAGCCCCTTGGCGGTGTGAAATTTAAAGTCATGCCAACATCCGAGCCTAAGGTACGTCGACGTTACCGTAACCCATGGAGCTTATTTTAATGACCCAAACTCAATTGACCCATAGAGTATTGCTCGTTGAAGATGACACTCGTTTAGCAAACCTGATAGTCGATTACCTTAAATCCCATGGAATGCATGTTGAAGTCGAACGCCGTGGGGATACTGTGTTGAGTAAACTCATTAGCTACCATCCGGACATTATTCTGCTCGATATCATGTTGCCAGGACTGGACGGCTTAAGCCTATGTGAACAGCTTCCAGACTATTTTGCAGGCCCTATTTTGCTGATGAGCGCCCTAGGCACTAACGAAGATCAGATCAAAGGTCTATCTCTTGGTGCCGATGACTATGTAGTAAAGCCAGTCGATCCTGCTCTGCTCGTTGCACGTATTAATAATCTCCTTAAAAGACATAGCCAACCGCCTAAGGCAGAATCCCACTGCCTGACCTTTGGAAAGCTCAGTATCGACCCTCATACTCAAGTGATTAACCTGGGTGACAATCAAATTGATCTCACTGCCCATGAATTTGAGTTGCTGTGGCTTTTAGCCTCACAAGCAGGACAAGTCCTCAGCCGACAGTATATTTATCAATATCTACTCAACATAGATTTTGATGGCCGAGATAGAAAGATCGATGTCAGGATCTCTCGATTACGTAAAAAGCTAGGCGATAACATAGAAACACCTTTTAGGATCAAAACCGTCTGGGGTCAGGGTTATCTCTTTGCTCCTGAAGCATGGGGGAATGGATAACACCGGTGAACAAAGCGCCCAAAAAAAACAAACAGGTCAAGCGCCTGTTTGTCAGCTTATATCTTTTAGTCAGTTTAAGTGTCCTCGGTATCGGCTGGACGTTGGACAGCCTATGGCAAAAAAGTGTTGACGAAAACGGCGCATTTGATGCTCCCTTAATTGCCTTAGCTCAAATACTTGAACAGGTACCTAAAACAGAGCGGCAGCAATACCTAGATAAGCTTACGCCTAATGCTGCCTATCCATTACAACTGCTGCCGGCACAAAAGGTCTCGCTTTCAGAAAATCAGCAACTTACCAGCGATAAGGTCTTTACGATTACGCCGGAAGATAATCTGCAGATCCAATTTATCGCCGTTGGCGATCAGGTTCTCATGTCAGGGCCTATAGAAATAGATCCGAGATCCCGCTTAAGAACCTTATTTACCTTAGTTTTCTATCTGTTGTTGGCTCTGGTAGCCTTGATCTGGGTATGGCCTTTATCAAGAGACCTCAATATTCTCAGAAATGCCGCCCATAGTTTAGGGCAAGCTAAGTGGAATACACGTATCAAGCTCGCAATGAGCTCTCAAGTTCGCCCCCTTGCTGAAACCTTTAATGAAATGGCTCGCCATATTGGCGAGCTTATCGAAAACCAAAAGCACCTCTCAAATGCCGTTTCCCATGAAATTCGTACGCCTTTAGCCAGGCTCAAATTTGCTTTAGCTCTGCTACCACAGCACTGCACACCAGAGTCTGACATCAAGCGCAGAGAAACGTTTTTCGAAGGTATGCAGCAGGACATAGAAGAGATGGAGACTTTGCTACAAGAGCTACTCACCTATGCGAGTCTTGAGTCACAACAAGCCAGCCATAGTTTTGAACAGATAGATCTCACAGGCTTAACCAAACAGACCATAGCACGATTACAGGCCCATCAAGCAATTGCTATTAAATTTGATTATCCTGCCGATGTTTCTTTTATCGTTTTAGGTGATCCCAACCTAGTAGAAAGAGCAATACAAAACCTGATCACCAATGCACAACGTTTCGCTCAACAGCAAATAACCATAACCCTAGCTCATTCAACGAAAAATGAAATTAAGCTATCTGTTGAAGATGATGGAGAAGGCATTCTGCAAGAAGATCAAAGCAAAATTTTTGAACCATTTTATCGCAGTGCCACTAAACAAAACGGTAATAAAGGACATGGATTAGGCTTGGCTATAATTAAGCGGATCATGTCACGGCATAAGGGAGAGGTCTCTCTCAATAGCCAGCCAGGACAGACGATTTTTACCTTAGTATTTCCTCCCTTCTAGCTAGGGGCATAGTGAACACTATGATTCATCACTGTTATCACCTAATGCCAACTCTCCATTTAATGCAGTACGCTGAGCTAAAATTTCCTGTTTTTTAGCCTTTAGATAAGCCAACTGACGTCGACGCTTACGTTGCTTACATAAGCGTATCACATCATTTTTTTTAACATCCGAATAACTTAGCCAATTAAGCCTTTCATCACGGCTACGTAAACAGCCTTTGCAATAGCCTCTATTATCCGTCTGACATACCCCAACACAGGGACTGGGGATGTCGAAAAATTCAATTTGCTCCATAAACTAAACATATACCAGAATCTATAGACTTGGCGAATTTATCTTCATACTTGCAACCAAATAGAATGAGCGAAAGAAAAAGCAAGCAATGAAGGTCTTTAGATACTGAAACCCGGTCAACAGATTTTTTAGTCAACAAATTGCATAATTATCATCAAAAATCAGCTTAAATTGGCCTAATAGTTCACCTTACTATAACGAGTACATCATAGGAAAAAATGACAAACGACACGCCAATTGCTCGCTAGTTATACGATAAATGTGAATTAGCTTGCATCAAACATGCGAAGCTCCTGCTAACCTTAAACGATAATAAGGATATAAAAGGCCAAGCTTTGAGCCTTATAATTAAATCAGGCCAAGGGAATTTTAACTTCTAAAAGACCTTCAATGGGTCTTTTCGATACCCTAAGACAGGCTTTATAACATTCAATGTTCAACAATAAAATAAGAGGCTAGAGCCATTACAACATATAATTAAAAAACAATTTATTTACATAATTATCAAGGGATGTCCTTAGACATATGGTATGCTCCCCCGTATGTAAAGCGTCTTAAACTATCAAGCATCAAACCTAACTGATAATACTGGAATAGTCGTTTTAGTGAAGAACTTATCGAATCTCTGCCTTTTCTCTTGCTTTGTAAGCCTCTGCTTATGGAGTCAATTTCTATGGGCAAACGATAATGCTAAAGCGGATGCAATTCTCAATAAGCTTGAAGAAGGTTCTGTTGTCACCAACGAACATATTCAGGCATACATAGATGAGGCTGAAGCCCTTATCGGTGCAAAAGATGAAGCAAGAAAAATGCGCTTACTTAAAGCCAAGTGCTGGGTACACGACTTTCGTATTCCAGAAGAAAATGAGAAAGCGATTAATTTTGCCAACTATTGGCTGCCAAAAATTAAACTTGAGCAATACCCAGTAACCAAAATCGATTTGTTGCTCTGCAAATCTTGGTTTGAAGAGAATAAAGGTGAGCAACAGCTGGCATTAAGTGGCTATCAAACCGCTTTAAAACTCGCACTAGAAACTAACAGCACTCGAGTGGTCGCCGATGCCTACAGCCTATTGGGAGAATTACAATCCTATCAGGGTAATTTCACTGGCGCCCTGACCCACCTGATTAAAGCGCAACAACTCTATGAAGAGCTCAATCTCCCCTATTGGCAACTCTATAATCTCACAGGCATCGCCACCAGCTATCGTCGTTTTGGCGATCCTCAAAGAGCCATTCATTATTATCAAAAAATCACTAAGATTTATCAGGAGAATAATAACCAAGAGCAGATAGCTTTTGTACGCCGAGATATTGCATTTGCCCTTGAAGAGCTTGAGCGCTATCAAGAGGCGATAGAGAAACACCAACAAAACTATCTCTACTATAAAGCACTAAACAAAGAGATAGACCAAGCTATTGCAGGAGTAGAAATCGCAGGAGCCCTAATCCAGATAAATAAGATTGCACAAGCCAAAGTGTATCTAGATGAAGCCCAACAAACTGTGACTTCAGACTCCCCTGAAATATATAGCTATCTGCAATTCTATTTGGCTCAGATTGCAATAAGTGAGTCTCAACTTAATAAGGCCATAGAGCATATTGATCAGGCATTAGCTGGTTTTTTAGCGAACAAAAATGAACGTTTCTACCTAAAGTCCCTACTGCTGCAGTCCCAAATTTTTGCGCAACAGGCACAATGGCAAGCCGCCTACAAAGCCCAAGAAAAATATATAGAAAGGCATGAAATTCAAGATAAACAGCAGATATCTCTTTATACCGCTGAGATGCGTCATAAGTTCGATCTGGACCAAGTAGAAAGTGAGAACAAGAAGCTGCTTGAGTATAAGCAATTGAAAGAAAATGAAAAACGGATTCTAGAGCGAAATAAACAGCTTCAGCTAATCATTATGATAATGGCTCTGATTATCATAATGTACTTATGCTATTCCGTGTATAAGCAGCAAAAGAAAGCCAAAGGATTAGAGGCCTTAGCCTTAACCGATCACCTAACTCAACTGCCCAACCGGCGTCATATGTATAAATGGGGAGAGTACCAATTCTTAAAGGCTAAAAAATACCATACTCCTCTGGCAATCATTCTATTCGATGCCGATCACTTTAAGAAAATTAACGATGAACAAGGCCATGAAGAGGGAGATAAAGTCTTAGTCAGACTGGCACAACTCAGCGCCAAACTGATGCGCAAACAAGATAAAGTGGGACGAATCGGTGGCGAAGAGTTTTTAGTAGTGCTTAACAATACCTCTAAAGATCAAGCTTTGATTATTGCTCAGCGCCTAGTAGAAGCTGTGAATAAAGAGTCAGAAAACTTTAGTCATTATCATCATAAGCTATCCATTAGTGCTGGGGTCGCCTTTATCGATGACACCCATAAATTAAAAGATTTTAATAGCTTAGTGAAACAAGCTGACGAAGCACTGTATCAAGCCAAATCCGCTGGCCGAAACTGTGCCAAGCTAAGCAATGCCGAATAAATTTCGCCCCTAAGCGCTCTCCCTGCTATCATATGCAGCACATTTAGCTTCAACCTATAACTGCCTGCATGTCTAGCTCCAACACGGCACTTCGCCAAATCGATCAACTTACTCAAACAGAGCTCACCAAGCTTTCACAACAGATCAAGGAGTGGGGCAAAGCGTTAGGCTTTGCACAGATAGGCATAACAGACACTGATTTAACCAAAGAAGAACCCAAGTTTAGCCAATGGCTTGCAAATAACTACCATGGTGAAATGGCTTATATGGCCAATCACGGCATGATGCGAGCAAGGCCTGCTGAGTTGCATCCTGGTACCCTAAGAGTCATCTCAGCCCGTATGGATTATTTACCTCCTAATGCGGGCTTTGCTACCAACCTTAAAGCGCCAAACCTAGGTTACATCTCTCGTTACGCCGGCGGGCGGGATTATCACAAGATGATACGCAACCGCCTAAAGCAACTCGGACAAAAATTAGAAGCTGAACTTAACAACCTTGGTGTTAATGCACCAAGTTATCGCCCCTTTGTCGACTCAGCTCCAGTACTTGAACGGCCTCTTGCAGAAAAAGCAGGTCTTGGCTGGACAGGAAAGCACTCCCTAGTGCTCAATCATAATGCTGGCAGTTGGTTTTTCCTTGGTGAGCTCTTTGTTGATGTCCCCCTTAATGTCGATATTCCAGTAACTGAGGACTGTAATACCTGTGTCGCCTGTATCAAGTCCTGTCCTACTAATGCCATTGTAGAGCCCTATGTGGTTGATGGTAGACGCTGTATCTCTTACCTCACCATAGAAAAGCAAGGCAGCATTCCTGTCGAGTTCAGAGAGCAAATTGGCAATAGAATTTATGGCTGTGATGATTGTCAGCTAGTGTGCCCTGTCAATAGCCAAGCTCCCTTAACCATGGAACAAGATTTTCATACCAGAGACAAACTGATCCAGCCTGATCTTATTACACTCTTCAACTGGAGCGAAAGTGAGTTTCTCAAACTCACCGAAGGCAGCGCTATACGTCGTATCGGTCATAAACGTTGGCTAAGGAATATTGCCATTGCTTTAGGTAACGGGCCCAGCTCCAGTGAAGCGATTGCAGCACTGATTGCCAGAAAAACTTCAAATGAAATTGATGAGATGGTAATAGAACATATCGATTGGGCGCTTGATAAACTGCAAAATGGTAAGAATGATTTGCAAAACCGCGCCCTACGTAAAACGGCCCGAATCGTTCGCGCCGTTGAAAAGGGCCTCCCTAGAGACGCCTAAATCAGACATGAAATCTGGCTAGATAAAGCTCGCAATCTCATCCAATGGCTTTTTCTCCAAGGCGTGTGTAGGCACAGTCGCATCTTCAGCGGGGTAACCTGCCACTATCAACATATAAGGCCGTTCATTATCATTTTCGCGGCCACACACCTTACTTAAAAAGCTCATAGGTTTGGGGGTATGGGTTAATGTGCCAAGGCCTGCATGGTGTAGCGCTTGCAGCAAAAAGCCAGTGGCAATCCCAACAGACTCATGAACATAATAATTCGTCTTTTGTTCACCCTCTTCAAGCTGCTGTCGCTTCTGACTAAACACGGCAATGAGCCAAGGCGCCTCTTCTAAGTATGGTTTATTTGCATTTGTGCCCAGAGGCTTTAAAGCGTTAAGCCACTCTTCTCCCGCTTTACCTTGATAAAATGCTTGCTCTAATGCCTCTGCCTCATGGCGAACTTGAGCCTTAATGTCAGGACTATTGATAGCAACAAAATGCCAGGGCTGATGATTAGCACCATTAGGAGCCGTTCCTGCAGCGAGAATGCATTGTTCAATAATCTCTTTAGGTACAGCTTTATTTGAGAACTTTCTAATTGAGTGACGACGCTTTACTGCAAGATAGTTTGCTTTTGCCCTATTGAGCATCTCCTGCTCTGAATAGGCGATAAAATCTGATAGGGGTAGATGTGATTCAGCCATAAAGTCTCACCTTATTAATCGAATAAATCAAAGTAACAAATACGCAACAAGATAACCAGCGGTTAACATTATCATGTCGACAATCTCCGAAAAAATCAGCTGACAAATAATCAAAATCTGGGAGAAATTAATACTTAAGTTGACAAAAAATAAGATAAAAACGGATTTACATTTAATTTAGGCTGTGCTGATATAAAGATGATTTTACATAAACACAACAATTCAAGGACGAAATATGAAAAAAACAATTCTCTCCCTCGCTCTAGGGCTAGGGCTGACTGCTAGCAGCCTGCTACCAGCCCAAGCTCAAGAAGCAGTCGTTAAGTTAGCAGATCAAAAACGTGCTCTCGCCCAAGATCTCAGCAAACAATATCATGCTCTTTCCAGTTTACTTCGCACTGAGATTAACCAATATGATCTTGATATTAGTGCCAGTGAGCTGATGCAAGCCCCAGGCATCAGTCCTAAAATGCTAACCCGCAGCGACCAATTAATGCGCTCAGCTAAAGGTCTAACACAAACCTCTGATACAAGCCAAAACTTAATCCAGCTCAGACTTGCCGATGCTAGCATGCTAATGCCTTGGCAAAATGGTCAAAGTCCACTCTTTGCCTTCGCACCCGACGGTGACGACAAAGAGTGGCAAGCCATAGAAGCCTATGATGTCCATGGCAAGCGCCATCTACTTGATGTTTACGCCTTACCGCAGCAACCCGTGTTTGTTGTTGAATTGAATGGTAAAGCTACCCTAAAAGAAGGGTTAGCTGTCATGCGCTCTACCTTTGCCAAGGCCAATCTTGACACAAATAAGTTGGCGAAATCCCTTAAGCAAGTTGCCGCAAGTCAAACTGCGCCTATCTCAACCACTGTCCTAACCAATATTCATTTAAAGAATGATGAAGAGCCCTGGATTTCTGGTGCGGCAGAAGTGTATGCCATAGTCACTGGAGTGAGTCCAAGTCGTGATAAGCCAGTTCTCGATATCATGGAGATGCCATACTTAGATTATGATGGCACCACTTATCATCCAAATCAGATCCTGATCCACTGGGAGCGCTATCGCTGGCAAGCAGCAGATATATTATTAATGGAACATGATGATGGTACGAATTATAAAACCTTAGCCAGTGCACTACTCAAGGCAGCTGAGGCTATTATGCGTCTTATTCCAGATGTCTCTTCATACGCTGTCATTCCACAGATCACTAACGGTGTTCTCCAGGCCATGCCTGATTCCTGGTTTACCAATGATGATGACTATGTCGATGTCTTCTATACTCTTTTTGAGGGTCAAACTTACCACTATCGCAGCGGTGCCAGTAATAACGCTACTGCCACCTTCACGCCTTTGGTGATTAATCCAAGATAAGAAGCAAAGTCGCGAAGAAACTCCTTCTTCGCGACAACGCTTTCTCAGCTCGTTATAATCGCCACAAATTTCTTTTTCGTTAGATCCATGGCCCAAGACTACAAAATCTTCAAGCCTTTTGGCTATCTCAGCCAATTTGTTCCAGAAGTCCGTAAACGTAAAAAATTACTTGGTGAACTCGCAAATTTCCCTAAAGGCATTATGGCTATAGGCCGACTCGATCACGACTCAGAAGGCTTGTTACTGTTAACGACAAATGGCATGACGAGTCATCAAGTCAGAAGTAAGCAAGTCGATAAAGAGTACTATGTGCAAGTCGATGGCGATATTGATAAGCAAGCTGTTGCCAAGCTTGCCGAAGGTGTGGAGATTGGCGTAAAAGGAGAAAAGTATCGCACTCTCCCCTGTCAGGCGTTTAAGCTTGAGACCCCACCAAACTTCCCCCCTAGAGGGAAACAGATACGAGATGAGCGCCATGGTCCCACAAGCTGGGTGTCTATCACCATAGGCGAAGGTAAGAATCGGCAGGTGCGAAAAATGACGGCTGCGGTGGGCTTTCCAACGTTAAGGCTAGTCAGAGTGCGCATAGGTGATATTCATCTAGATGATATGCAGCCTGGTGAGGTTATCGAATTAGCCAGTGAAGCCCTCGATAACCTCAAACAGCCTTGACAGTTCAACACGGCCTATTTTCACTGCAGGCTCGATAGCACTATAGATAGCGCTTTAGGATCGCCTGATACTCACTCGAATCTTTTACTTTATCCAGTGCCTGTTGCAACTCTTGCACTAAGTTATCATCCACATCTGGACTAAATGAGTAATAAAGCTGACCTTCACTTAACACAAATACCGTCTCAAACTCTTTATTACTCATGCCATTGCTCTTAATAAACCAGCGAGCCACATTCTCTTCATAGGCCCAAAGATCCACCCGCCCCTTATTGAGCATTTTTGCGAGTGCTGGTGCCTTGCCGACTCGCTTAAGCTTATTATCTGGAATGCCATTTTCCAGAGCTAACTGTTCACCAATATCGTCTCTAATCACACCAATCTTATAGTTAGCAGCATCCTTGACTGAATCGATTTTTATGCCACTACCTTTACGAGCAAGCAATACAATACGAGTATCTGTTATCGGTCCGGCCCATTTAAATAGAGGCTCTCTCTGCTCAGTGCGAGTAGTAGAAAACAATACAATGTTAGGGCCCTTCAATGTCGTTTGATAGGCTCGGGTCCAAGGCTGAACACTTAAATTCTTATCACTAATTTCATTACCCGACACTTTCATCGCCTCTAGCAAGAGATCCACCGCGATCCCCTGCACCTTCCCTTGAGCCTTAAAATTATAAGGAGGATAAGATTCGGTGACATAGTTGAGAGATTTAAGGGAGCTGGCCGATACTGGCCAGATAGCCAACAGGCATAATGTTACAACACACTTCTTGATTAAGGCGCACCACTTCATAGCAAGTCTCCGATCACTCCTATTGCAGGAGTAGTACAAAAGATTGAACGTGAATTGACTCTACTGAAAGTGTAGTCGCCTAATTTGATAGAGCAATGTTGTTGCCCCAAACACTAAACCTTCCCCTTTTTATCCTGAAAAGGGTTAGACACAAAAAAGCCAGCACATGTGCTGGCTTTTAAACTCACCCTATTTGCGATTAAGCACCTTGAGGTCTTAATGCAGGGAATAGAATCACGTCACGAATAGTGTGAGTGTTGGTAAATAGCATCACCAAACGGTCGATACCAATACCTTGACCCGCCGTAGGTGGAAGACCGTGCTCAAGCGCTGCAATATAGTCTGCATCATAGAACATAGCTTCATCATCACCGGCATCTTTAGCATCAACCTGAGCTTTAAAGCGGTTATCTTGATCTTCAGCATCGTTAAGCTCACTAAAGCCATTAGCCACTTCGCGGCCACCGATAAAGAACTCAAAGCGATCGGTAATGAAGTGGTTATCATCGTTACGGCGTGCCAAAGGCGAGATATCTGCTGGGTAACCTGTAATAAAGGTTGGCTGCATAAGTTGAGGCTCGGCGGTTTCACCAAAGATCTCTTCAAGCAACTGACCACATGTCCAGAAAGACTCAACTTCAATGTGTAGGCTCTTAGCCAGCGTACGCATAAAGTCGACATCCTTAACCTCTTCATAGGTCATAGACTGAATCGTGCTGTTGTCAGGGTTGTACTTCTTAATCGCATCCAACATGCTTAGACGCTCATAAGGGCCGCCAAAGTCGATAGTATGCTCACCATAAGTTAGCTTAGGCGAACCACATAGCTCAGTGGCGATAGAGCTTAGCATCTCTTCGGTCAAATCCATCAGATCTTTATAATCTGCGTAAGCCATATAGAATTCCATCATAGTGAATTCTGGGTTATGGCGAGGTGATAGACCTTCGTTACGGAAGTTACGGTTAATCTCAAATACACGCTCAAAGCCACCCACAACCAAACGCTTCAGATAAAGCTCAGGCGCAATACGCAGATACATTTCGATATCAAGGGCATTGTGGTGAGTAATAAAAGGACGCGCCGTCGCACCACCAGGAATGGTGTGCATCATAGGCGTTTCGACTTCCATAAACTCTTTTTTCACCATGAAGTTACGAATAGCGGTAACCACTTTTGAGCGCATGATAAAGGCATTACGAGACTCTTCATTCACAATCAGGTCAACATAACGCTGACGATAGCGAGTCTCTTGATCTTGCAAACCGTGGAACTTTTCAGGTAGTGGGCGTAGCGCTTTGGTCAGCAGTTGATAATCTTCCATATTGACATAAAGGTCACCTTTACCCGATAAGTGAAGCTGACCAGTCACACCAATAATGTCACCAATATCTAAACCTTGGAACTTAGCTTTAAGCTCCTTTTGAACATCCTTACCTGCATAAGCCTGAATACGACCACTGACATCTTGAAGCACAAGGAAAGGCCCACGCTTAGCCATGATACGGCCAGCGATAGAACGTTGAATGCCCATGCCTTCAAGTTCTTCTTTAGTGTGATGACCATATTCGGCCTGAATATCTGCTGCCTTGTGTTTTCGATCGAAGCTGTTTGGGTGACCATTTGCCGGACAGTTTTCACGTATATGCGCAAGCTTAGCGCGACGCTCTGCAATTAGCTTGTTTTCATCTTGAACTTGTTCAGTCATCTTCTTCTCTCGTTACAGGCCTGACTTCAGGCTGGCTTCAATAAACTTGTCCAGATCGCCATCTAAAACGCTCTGGGTATTTCGGTTCTCTACGCCGGTACGTAGATCTTTAATGCGTGCATCATCTAGCACATAGGAGCGAATTTGGCTGCCCCATCCAATATCAGACTTAGCATCTTCCGCCGCCTGCTTATCGGCATTTTGCTTTAGCATTTCAAGCTCATAAAGCTTAGCTTTCAGCTGTTTCATCGCGCTATCACGGTTTTTGTGCTGAGAACGATCGTTTTGACACTGCACCACTGTATTGGTCGGCAAGTGAGTAATACGAATCGCAGACTCAGTCTTGTTTACGTGCTGACCTCCCGCGCCCGACGCACGGTAAGTATCGATACGCAGGTCCGCTGGATTGATATCGATCTCGATTGAATCATCAATCTCAGGATAAACAAATACACTGCAGAATGAAGTATGGCGTTTACCCGAAGAATCGAAAGGCGACTTACGAACTAGACGATGAACGCCGGTTTCGGTTCTTAACCAACCAAAGGCATATTCACCCGTAAACTTAATCGTTGCCCCTTTGATACCGGCAACGTCACCGTCGGTCACTTCTATGAGCTCAGGCTTATAGTCGTGAGCTTCGCCCCAACGCAGAAACATACGTAGCACCATATTGGCCCAATCCTGAGCCTCGGTACCACCAGAGCCAGATTGAATATCCAGATAACAATCGGCAGTATCATGGGCGCCAGAGAACATACGACGAAACTCTAGCTCTTCTAAACGCTTCTCTAGCTCATCAAGTTCTGCAGTTGCATCGTTGAAGGTATCGAGATCTTCCTCTTCGACGGCAAGCTCAAGCAAACCTTCCACATCTTCCAGACCAGAGTCCATATCATCAATGGTCTTAACCACAGCTTCTAATGCTGCGCGCTCTTTACCAAGGGCTTGAGCATTTTCTGGATTATTCCAGACTTCTGAGCTTTCAAGCTCACGGCTAACCTCTTCTAGACGCTCTTGTTTAGCATCATAGTCAAAGGTACCCCCTAAGGAGATCTGTGCGCTCGGCCAGCTCCTTAATTTTAAATTTTACCGGATTTACTTCAAACATGATTTTCACTTGTGTTTGGATACAAAAAGCAGACCGGGCATTTTAACCTAAGCACAGTATGAAACCTAGGCACAAATGGGTTTAATCATGAATATTTTTGCATTAACACCACGGCTTTTAAGATTCTCTCCGTCAAATCCCAATATTGCCACTCTGGTCTAATCTTAATCTTAGGCAAGTATCACTTTTGTATGACTATACTAGGTAGATGAATCGAGAAGAAGAAATCTGCTGTTATCACGAAGATGAAGGCTTTTCCTGCACTGAGCCTGCAGGAGAATCTGGCCTGTGTTACTGGCACGATCCCAGAATCATAAAAGATAAGCCCGATGACGCCGCCAAACTTGAAGCCTATGCAAGAGCTGGGGGCATGCTCAGAGGTATCTCGTTAAAGCGAGCCAACCTCGAAGGGATAGATCTCGTTAAACATCACTCAAAAACTGGCTTTGATATGAGCTATGCCGAGCTCTATCGCGCCAATCTTTTTGGCGCTCATATGTTTAATCTCAACTTAGAAAACGCCAGTTTGATGAAGGCGGATCTGCGAGAGTCCAACGTCCACTGCGCTAATCTCGTCAACACCAATCTACTGGGAGTCAAATGGAAAGGCGCCAAAATAGAGAATATAAAAACTGGCAAGATGATAAAACAGGAGAAACTGGCCCTTGAAGCTGAGCGGGTTCATGAAAAAGAGATAGCTAAGGACTATTTTGAGCAAGCCGAAGAGATCTACCGAGATCTACGTAAAGCCGCGGAACGTGAGGGACTTTTTGCCCTATCAGGCACCTGTATTCGCAAAGAGCTCACCATGCGTCGACATCAGATGCCCAAGTTTAGCTTTAATCGCTTTATCTCCAAGATGATCGACCTATTTTGTGGCTATGGCGAAGCACCACTAAGAGTCATTAACTTTTCTGTGGTGCTGATTTTACTTTGCGCACTCATGTATTTCTTTACCGGACTTAAGTTTGATGGTGATACCCATGTGTTTAGCCTAGACAACGACTTTATGACTAACATAGGTCTGTTTTTTAACTGTATCTACTACTCTGTTGTCACTTTTACCACCCTAGGTTATGGGGATTTCACCCCTATAGGCTTAAGCCGCGCCATCGCCGCAGTCGAAGCTTTCACCGGCAGTTTTACCATAGCCCTGTTCGTGGTGGTATTTGTGAAGAAAATGACACGTTAATAATGCTAAAAAATGCCATTTAAATTCGTTTTATTCATCAAAGCTAAAGCGCTCAATTTTTATTCAATAATTTTACCTTTTGCCTTATTAGAGCTCTTACCAGTGGTAAAAACTGAGAATAGTTCTCAGTTGAGAGGTCTAACCTCAACTTTTTAGTGATTGTTTTTTAAAGATTTTATTTTTCACATCAAGACAAAATACGCTCCTAATGATCTAGATCACTTCTGTAAACTCGACTTTAGCCGCATACTGCACATTTAAGGTAAGCTTTGTGAATAGACTTGCAACTTAAGTGAAAACTTAACCAAGAATCGCGGCGTAGAAATTAGCCAAAGGTATACTCAAATCACTCAGCCTTACCCTACCCGTCATCGACATACTAAAACTCAGTCGTAGCCATGACTATGACACCTTAAACAAGGCTAGCGATGACAACGCCAATGATGAGAAAGGCCTTACAATGATAGAAGTAAAAATCGATGGCCAACAGATAGCCATAACCGAGCCAGATAACCTGCTTAATGTCGCCACCCAGGCAGGCATTAATATTCCTAGTCTTTGCAGCTATGCTCATTCAAGTGACGTTAAAAGCCAGAAGCAAGACTGTAATCTGTGCCAAGTGGAAATAGCCAATAACGATGGCAGCAATCGCACCGTACTCGCTTGTAAAACTCAAGCCGAAACTGGCATGGAGGTTATCTCCCAATCAAGCTACCTCACCAAACAGCGCCAGGCTGCATTAAAAGAGATCCTCAAAGATCATTTTGCCGATTGTCAGGCTCCTTGCCAGACTGCCTGCCCTGCCGGTGTAGATGTACAATCTTACCTATTCCATATCGCACAAGGCGATCACAAGGAAGCGGTAAAGGTGATTAAGCAGACCCTTCCGCTGCCACTGTCCATTGGCCGTGTCTGCCCTGCATTTTGTGAAGCCGAATGTCGTCGCGGCCTTGTGGATGAGCCTATCGCCATTCGTCAACTCAAGCGCCACGCAGCGGATCTCGATCTCAATGATGTCGAGTCTTACGTGCCACCAAGAGCCGAGCTGACAGGCAAAAAAGTGGCCATTATCGGCTCAGGCCCAGCTGGACTCAGCGCGGGCTATTATCTATCGAATAATGGCCATGATGTCACCATTATCGAATCTATGCCTCAAGCAGGTGGCTGGCTCAGATACGGTATTCCAGAATATCGTCTGCCAAAAGAAATCCTCGATAAAGAGATAGATCTGCTCACCCAAAATGGCTTAGATATTCAAACCAATACTCGACTTGGCCGCGACACAAATCTTAATCAGTTAGTCGAAGACTATGATGCTGTCTGCCTTGCGATAGGTGCGCAGAAAGCGGTACCTATGAATTACCCAGGAAGCGATCTCGATGGCTGCTACCTAGGTGTCGATTATCTTCGCGATTACTGCACAGAGAAAAAGCTCAAAACTGGTAAAAAAGTTGCCGTCATTGGTGGTGGTAATACCGCTATAGACTGTGCGCGTACCGCACTGAGAGATGGCGCCGATGTGACCCTTATCTATCGTCGTAGCCGCGATGAGATGCCAGCCGAGCCCTATGAGATCCATGAAGCTGAGCTTGAAGGGGTCAAATTCCACTTTCTCACTAACCCAGTTGAAAACCACAGTGATGAAAATGGCAGAGTCAAAGCGGTCACACTCGCTAAGATGGCACTAGGCGAGCCAGATAGTTCTGGCAGGCGCTCACCTAAGCCTACCGGTGAAACCTTTACTCAAGAGTTTGATACTGTTATTCCTGCTGTCTCACAGCAAGTAGATCTCGACTTTCTTGAGCAGGAAGAGAATCAGATCACCAGTGGCGATCTGGCGCTAACCCGCTGGAACACCTTCTTAGGCTGTGAGCAGACCATGTCAGCCGGTGTTGAGAAGCTATTTGTTATCGGCGATTCTCGCACAGGCCCTGCTACTGCAGTGGCAGCGGTAGCCGATGGACGAAAAGCTGCCGATGCGATCGAAAAGCTGCTGACTCAGGGGTTAACCTGTGAGCTAAGCCCGGCCGAATTTAACTCGATTAAGGCAAAGAAAACCGCCGAGCTAAGTCACGAATTATACCCAGAGGTCAAAGCAGAACCGAGAGTGCAAATGCCAGAGCTTGGCAAACTTGCTCGCGCCTTGAACTTCGATGAGGTAGAGCTCGGCTTTATTCCCGATACCGCAATCAAAGAGGCCGCCCGCTGTTTAGAGTGTGCCTGTCAGGCCAACACAGACTGTAAGCTAAGAGACTATGCCACTGAGTATAAGGTCGACGGCAGCAGCCTAGATCAATCACAGGCTCGTAAATTTAGCGTCGATAACAGTGCCCCATTTATCACCTTTGATGCTAACCGCTGTATCAGTTGTGGCGCCTGTGTCGATATCTGTCATAGGCAAAGCGGCCATAAAGCAATCTGCTTTGAAAAGGACAGCTATCAGGCGCTACCTGAGCTCACTGCTGAAACCGAGCGCAGAGCGCCTAGAGTCGGTTTTAAAGCCTCGATGAATGACAGTGACTGTGTGCAATGTGGTAACTGTGTGCAGGTTTGTCCAACGGGCGCATTGGTCGATGCCAGAGACAAGACTCAGGGGCGTGAACCAAAACTTGATAAAACGTCCACCGTTTGTACCTATTGTGGTGTGGGTTGTCGTGTCGAGCTCCATGTCGACAGCGACAAGAACCGCATCATGCGTGTTAGCGGTGATGAAGGCTCCGAGGTTAACCAAGGCATGTTATGTGTTAAAGGCCGCTCAGGCTTTGACTTTATCAATAGCCCTAAGCGTTTAACCACGCCACTTATTCGTAAAGATGGCGAGCTGCAAGCTGCCAGCTGGGATGAAGCGGTAGAGTATATTGCCACTCGTTTGACTAAGACTAAGGCTGATTTTGGCCCCAATGCCATTGCTACCTTATCTTCGGCTAAGGCCACGAACGAAGAGAACTTCCTACTGCAGAAGTTTGTTCGTAGTGTCATCGGCACCAACAATATCGATCACTGTGCAAGACTCTGTCACGCGTCGACGGTAACCGCCCTAAGAAACACCCTAGGTAGCGGCGCCATGACCAATGATATTCCAAGTATCAAAGAATCAGATCTTATCTTTATTCTCGGTTCAGATACTACCTGTGCTCACCCTATTATCGCGTCCCATATCAAGCAAGCGATAACGGATCACGGCGCAAGATTGATGGTTGCCGATCCGAAAAAGGTTGCTATCGCCGACAGTGCCGAGCTCTATGTGGCGCAAAAACCTGGCTCTGATGTGATGCTGCTTAACGCCATCATGCAACAAATTCTGATTAACGGTTGGCATAAGCCAGACTATATCGCAGAGCGTACCCAAGGCTTTGATGAACTCAAAGCCGAGCTGATGAAAAGCGACTATAGCCTAGACAATGCCGAGCGCATTACTGGCATTAGCGCCGAGAAGATAGCCCTAATGGCCAAAATGATAGGTACGGCTAAGAAAACAGCTATCTATTACGCCATGGGAATAACCCAGCACACCTCGGGCCATGATAACGTCACTAGCATCTCTAACCTGCAGTTGCTTATGGGTAACTTAGGTGTCCAAGGCGCAGGAATCAATCCGCTACGTGGCCAGAGTAATGTTCAAGGCGCGTGCGACATGGGCGCCTTATACACCTACTACCCAGGCTATCAAAATGTCACAGTGCCGGAAAACCAAGCTAAGTTCGCTAAGGCTTGGCATGAGGGGGAGTCCCTTTCGCCCGATTTAGGTTTATCGGCCACTGAGATGATGCATGCAGTGACCAAAGGTCAGGTCAAAGCCATGTATGTGATGGGGGAAAATCCTGTACTGAGCGACCCGGATCAGGCCCATGTACTTGAAGCCCTTGAGCAGATAGAACTGCTCATAGTTCAAGATATCTTTATGACAGAAACCGCTGAACTGGCTCACGTGGTACTGCCAGCAGCCGCCTTTGCAGAGAAACGTGGTCACTTCACCAACACCGAGCGCCGAGTTCAGCAGCTTCGAGTTGCTCTCACTCCTCCAGGAGAAGCTAAGCCTGATTGGCAGATAGTTCAGCTTATCGCCAATGCTATGGGCGCAAATTGGGACTATCAAAATGAGGAAGCGATTTGGCATGAAGTCACCCAAGTAACTCCTCAATATCGCGGCATCACTTGGCAGCGCCTCGCCAATAATCTGCAAGGGTTACAGTGGCCATGCCATGATGAGCAGCACCCTGGTACGCCGATTTTGCACAAAGACAAGGTGATACGAGGTGTCGCTAAACTAGTGCCTGTCAGTTATCGTCTGCCGGCAGAGATGCCAGATAGTGACTACCCATTAACCCTATCAACAGGGCGTTTGTTGGAACAGTTCCATACTGGCACCTTAACCCGCAAAACCCCAGGGTTAGATCTACTGGCATCACCTAGAGTGATGATCTCAGTTTACGATGCCGAGCAACTTGGTGTTAGCAATGGCGACAGGCTCAAACTCAGTACCCGTAGAGGCGAGATTGAGATTGAAGCTTTTGTCACTAAGAGGGCGCAAGTGGGCGTGCTCTTCCTACCGTTCCACTTTGCCGAAGCCGCTGCGAATAAGCTGACCATCAACGCCTTAGATCCGGTGGCGAAAATCCCCGAATTTAAGATATGTGCGGTAAAAGCTGAAAAGGTCGAAACAGCCGAACTCACAGCTTAGTGACAGCGAGCTAAATCGAGTGAGAAAGAAAAAGAAGAGCCTACGCTCTTCTTTTTTATTTGAACATCAAGGTGACGAGATAAACCAACTAGGAGGATCTCTTCTAGTCCATTTAGCAAATCTGGATTTATCACCAAGATAAAAATTACGGTAAGCCTGTACAGGATCGCCTTCTACCTTGTACTCATCAGGCATGGCCTGAGCAAACGGCGTTAAACCTATGGCAGAGTAACTGTGACAGGCTATCTCAGTTAACACAGCAATCGACTTGTGATCGGTTTCTTTATGGTAGCGATACTTGTACTCTTCGTTTAATGCCAAGGCCAATGCCTTTAACCAGAGAAAGTTATCAAAAGATGCTTCTAACCAAAGTACACAGGGATGCTTGATATGTGTTGACTTATAAGGCGTCGTAAAACCTTTTTTATTCAGTGCGGTGCATAGCATCTGCACACTTTCTAAAATCATCTTTACAACATGTTGATCGCAATGGGCCTGTGCACACTTGCTGATGTCCTTATCAAGCACAAAGATATTCATGAGATCCCCCGTCACCTATTGAAGGCTCCACACTGATTATTAGAGATAAAGCTGAATGATAGCTATCTCAAAAAGTGTAGCTTAGGGAGTAAGACTTAAAAGGCTACATATATGAAAGCAACTAATTTTTACCTAACGATTCCCAACTTGGCAGGTCAAAGGTCTTTTGGAATTTATGATATCGATAAGATACAAATAATCCATATCCTGATGAAACTACAAGTAATTTAACAAAAAATAATAACATCTGCTCTAGCGTCGGCTCATTAAGCCCTATAGATTCAGCCAAGCTAAAAACAGCTAAACAAATTACCGCAAAAATGACAAAAAAGTGCCCAGTCTGAATGAAGAAGTTATTTTTAAAACCAGCCAAGTAAGGAGGATTGACCTTAAACCCCAACATCCAAATAGTCCGATATAGTAAAGGAGCGTAGTCAAGTTTACCGAGCCCTTTGTTTTCCATAATCTTATAGTAGAGTTCGAGTTTTCCTTGAAATGACA
The DNA here is from genome assembly GCA_947503555.1 of uncultured Shewanella sp. Taxonomy (GTDB): domain Bacteria; phylum Pseudomonadota; class Gammaproteobacteria; order Enterobacterales; family Shewanellaceae; genus Shewanella. The sequence continues at coordinate 249,952 of CANNEE010000003.1, read as the reverse complement.
TACAGAACCTCCTTGCTTCATGTACTCAAAAAAACATCAAATATATAAGTAAAAAGGAGAGCTTTCGCTCTCCTTTTTAAGATATTCGGTTTAGCTAAATACTTGCTGACGGTAAACTATGCAGCACGAGATGCTGGCGCTAAAGGCTGCTCAACAGTCGTAATCAAAGTCATGGCACTACGGCCCAGTAAATGGTTAACAGCACGCTCACCCGCAGAACCTAGCTCAACGGAGGCTGCTTCTTTCGCCATTCCAACAGCCCTAAATAGGGTGATATTGCCATCACCTTGACCGCATAGACTAAAGAAGAGTCTTAGCACGGCGCGGTAATGTGGCTCTTTTAGGGCCGCCATCCAAGTGCGCTCTAAAGTTTCAATGCTAGAAAAATCCAATGCATTGACGAAAAGACGACCTATCTTGGCATCTAAACGTACTAGGAAATCAATCTTCTTCGGAAAGTGGTGGCTGATCCCTGTGCGGCTAATACCAGTGGCATCAGACAAAGTTGTGTAGGACATAGCCTCATAACCAATCGTCAGAAGCTGTCTTAACGCTTCATCTAAAATTTGATTAATTGTCTGCTCAGTTTGTACCTTTGAGCGCTTTGCCATGTTATCACCTCAATAAGACCAGTTCTCCATCGGTCAAAATCTTATCAAAGCCAAAAACAGATTACTCCCTAAAAAGACTGACAAAACAGGGTATTTAAACTTTGTTCAGCTAGGGTTCAGCTAAAAATGCCTTTGAGGGGATTTTCTCGTTACTTATCGTTAACATTAAGTTCTGTTTCAACCAATCTTGTGCAGCTTTCTTTCCCATCATTCGCTCAAACGTGGGAAGCAGCACTTGGCTAAGTCCCTCTTTACGCCAAAACATATATCCAGGAAGGGGTTGCGTCACTCCAGAACCAAAAGTGCGTTTAACTAAGCTTGCGTATTCTCGCAATTCATCTTGAGTTGGTCGCAGAACTTTGCTCAAAAAGTCCATTAAAAATACATCAAAAGAGGTAAAGCTAGCCAACTGTTGCCAGTCATACTTTATTAACAAGTGTTGCAGAATTAGAGGGCTCCAGTGACTCATATTAAGCTGATTATCCAGCAAGGCTAGATTACGTCTATGATACTGCTGCCAAGCTAAATCTATCCCCTTCTGCTCCCTCGCCAAACGCCACACCAGATAAACATCAGCAAAGGCTTCATGCTCATAGGGAGTAAAGTTCGTATTGCTATGCTCAGCTTCAAACTCCGATAAATGAAGATGTCCTAACTCATGCCAATAAGTCAGTTTAGTTTGCTGCTCTAAATCGAGTTGGTACACCTCACCATCCCAGGCAGCCGTTTGCACCTTAGGCGTCTGGGCAGAGTTAAGTAAAACGATACCAGCAATTGAGCCATGGTTTATGGGCAAGGCCACGGCACTTCGTCGACCAAGTTGCTGAGCTAACGCATGAGAAGAGAGGCCAAGTTCAACTTGGGCCTCTTTAGGAAGTGTTTGTAAGCAAATCTCTGCTTGCTTAGGTGTGGGTAACTCGCACACCAGTGCCTGCTTATCGCCAAGGGGAACCCATGACAGGCTAGCGGCTAACGCAAGGCCAATCAGACTCACTGATTAGCCATAATGTTTTCTATGATAGCTGTGGTTGACACGCCATCTTCAAAACCCAAGACCTTAACTTGACCACCAGCGGCCATCACTTCTTGACCTCCAGCAATCTCTTCAACCTTGTAATCACCGCCTTTAACTAATAAGTCTGGCAATAGACGCGCAATCACACGTTGCGGCGTATCTTCTTCAAAAGGTACCACCCAGTCCACAGAAGCTAGGCCAGCCAATACCGCCATTCTGCGATCGACTTGATTCACAGGGCGGCCGTCACCTTTTAAGCGTTTGACCGAAGCGTCGCTATTGACCGCGACAATTAGCCTATCGCCAAGCTCTCGCGCCTGTTTCAGATAACTCACATGACCGGCATGTAAAATGTCGAAGCAGCCATTAGTCATCACCACTCTCTCGCCTCTAAGCTTGGCTTGCTCAAGAGCATAGGCAAGCTGATCTTCACTCATCACACCAAAACCTGTTTCGCCTTGAGTATGGGATAAAGACTCAATCAATTCGATACGGCTAACCGTAGAGGTGCCTAACTTGCCAACGACTATACCAGCCGCGGTATTGGCGATGGCACAGGCTTGAGGTAAGTCACTACCCGCAGCAATGGCAGTTGCTAATGCTGAAATCACAGTATCACCAGCCCCTGTAACATCATAAACCTCACGAGCAACGGTAGGTATATGTAACTCATTTGCATCAGAGGTTATCAGCGTCATACCTTTTTCTGAGCGAGTGACCAATAAAGCCTCTAGATCAAATTCTTTAATCAGCCCTTTAGCCTTTTCCACTAAGTCAGCTTCTGAGCTAACTTGCCCCACCACCATCTCAAACTCACTCATATTAGGTGTTAGCAGTGACGCGCCGCGATATCGGCTAAAATCACTCCCCTTAGGATCAACCAACACCTTAACCCCTTTAGCTTTCGCCTTAGCGATAAAGTCTGTGGGGTCAGCCAGCGCCCCCTTTGCATAGTCAGAGAGAATCACCACTGAAACATCATCGAGTAAGGCCTCACTCTGGGTAAGCAAAGCTTGGCTGTCTTGCTTAGCAAACGTGTCTTCAAAGTCTAATCGAATCAGCTGCTGATTACGGGAGAGTACTCTAAGTTTAGTAATGGTAGGTTTATCATTAACGGTCAACCACTGTGGCTCAACCCCAAGGGTTTGTACACCTTGAGTCAAAGCTTGGGCAGTTTCATCCTGACCGACAATACCAGCCAATTGCACTTGGCCGCCTAATGTCGCGATGTTGAGAGCCACGTTTGCAGCACCACCAGGTCTATCTTCTATCTGCTCAATCTTAACCACAGGCACAGGCGCCTCTGGAGAAATTCGTCCCGTAGGCCCTCCCCAATAGCGGTCTAACATGACATCGCCAAGAACTAAAACCTTGGCCTTTTCGAATGCTGGTAGTGAAACCTTCATAGCGCTCTTTATCTTTTTACTGAAATTAAAGGCCAATTGTACCTAATTTTTTCAATAGATTGGGGTAGAATAAGCAGTAATTTTGCTAAGAATATGAGTTAACCGTGGTCGAAAGCGCACAATTTTCATCCCATCTTTGTCACCCTAAGTACTGGCTAGTCTGGTTTGGGGTCGCTCTTATCCGTCTTACTCAAGTATTGCCGCTGCATATTCAGATGAAGCTCGGTGCCGCAATTGGCCGTTTTGCTATGGCAATTGCAGGTAGCCGTGTCAACACTGCCAAGCGCAATCTTGAGCTTTGTTTTCCTGATATGAGCCAACAAGAGTTAGATGCTCTGCTCAAGCGTAACTTCGAAGAAACTGGCAAGGCCATTTTCGATTCGGTCAACGCTTGGTGGTGGTCAAATGATAAGGTTCAGCGTCATATGACTATTAAGGGCCAAGAGCATCTCACTCAGGTTTTAGATGATGGCCAAGGTGTGATTCTATTTGCCGTTCATTGCTTACCACTGGAGATGGGCGCACGCGTGCTTGGTCAGTGTCGTCCTGGCGTGGGAGTCTATCGCCCCCACAACAATGCCGTGATGGAATACCTGCAAGTTAATGGCCGCCTCAAGTCTAACAAGGCCTTAGTGCCTAAGCGAGATATTCGTCAGATGATCCGCTGTCTACGTAAACCTGAATTTATCTGGTACACGGCAGATCAGGACTTTGGTCGTTCTAGTGCGCTATTTATGCCTTTTTTCGCCGTACCAGATGCTGCGACCATTACAGGTGCAACCTCGCTCGCCAAGATGGGCAAAGCCAAAGTCGTCCCCTTTTTCGTCGAGCGCAACAGCGATGATAAAGGCTACACCATTGAGATGATGCCAGCACTGGATGATTTTCCCGGTGAAAATGAATATGAAGATACCCTACGTGGCAATAAGATTATCGAGTCCTTGATCAGTCGTAATCTTCCCCAGTATATGTGGCTACATAGGCGCTTTAAAACCCGACCAAATGAAGATGATCCGTCACTTTATAAATAGTTATAGACCCTAAGCGTGACTCTCACGCTTAGGGACAAATGATCAATCTGCCTGTGCTAAGGGTGAGCGCCATGGACTTTGTCATTAACAGACTCCACACAAGTATCGGTATCTTTCGTCTGCAAGGTCACTTATTAACACTAGATGATCACTTTGAACTTGCTATAGAAAGCGCAGAATTTATGGGAACTGACGGTTGGCAATTACTTGATATTAATACCCCTCACAGTCAATCTCTATTAAAACGAATTCGCAACGATATTATCAATCACCTTACCCAAATTAGCCGCTAGGGCGCGTTGAACTGACTGATTATTTTTCACTAAATCAATGGCATGTTATCGCAACAAACAAGGTGGAACTTAGTCATCTAAGTGAATGCTCCTTGAGTAATGAAAAAATGTCATTGAGCAACGTTCAAGGGCAGCGTTTCAGCTCAGCTTTGTTTAAGCACGCTGTAAACCGCTACAAAAACAACCTTGGAAGATCACCACGCCCTAAAAACACTTAATAAGCCGAGTTTAATTATATTTAAACTTAAGCCCTTCAATGCCATATAAAATCTCTCTTTTAATTCGATTTGATTAAGCGACTAAATTGTCGCTCTCAAACTCCAGTTAAGAGGACAAACACAGCAATGATGGATATTGTTTTACTCGTTTTGCTGGCGGGCTTCTTTATTATCCTGACCAGCAAACCCGTTCGCAAAAGCATAAGGTTTTCAGCAAGCGTGACTCCCTTAGCCTCTATTATAGGCAGTGGCTTTTTGGTCTCAGTACCGCTTATTGTTAGTACCATCGGCATTTGGGCTATTGCAGCCATTTTAGGTCTTACCTTACTGGCCTATCTTGTTGGCAGTGCGATACGCTACAACATTCAATATGGCGAACCGATTTTTAATCAAACCAACACTCATCACAGTTTAAGCTCCTTAGAAACCTTATCCCACCTAGTGCTTACTGGCGCTTACTTTATCTCTGTCGCCTACTATCTTGTACTGCTTTCTGCCTTTGGTCTTAAATTCTTTGGCATAAATGACCCACAAATAGGCAAGGTTATTGCCACGGTACTGGTTTCGGGGATCTGTTTAGCTGGGTTAACAAAGGGGCTATCGGGTGTCGAGCAGGCAGAAAAGTTCACCGTTAGCGCAAACCTATCCGCCATTTTCTCACTGCTAGTGATGCTAATACTATTTGGTGTCAATCTTCCCGAGGGCTATAGCTGGACCAGTGCTTTGACCAAAGAGGTGAATTTTGATTGGGATACAGTCAGATTTTTAATGGGGCTACTTATCATTATTCAAGGATTTGAAACATCGAGATTTATGGGCAAAATGTATGATGCCAACACCCGTATTTCAGCCATGAAATCCGCACAGAAAACCTCATCTGTCATCTATATAGCCTTCTTTATACTATTGATTCCATTGTATCCCTATTTCACCTCTTCGGCAGATGTAGCAGGCTTTATCGATGTCATCGGCCGAGTATCACCTTGGCTTCCCTATGTAGTCACCTTGGGAGCCGTCGCAAGTCAGTTCAGCGCCTCGGTAGCTGACTCCATTGGTGCTAGCGGCCTTATCAGTGATACCAGTAACAATAGGCTATCTCCTAAACACGCCTATCTACTTATAGGCATTATTGCTGTCATCGTCATCTGGGAAACCGATGTTGTCTCTATCGTTTCTTTGGCTTCGAGAGCTTTTGCCCTCTTCTATGCGATTCAATGCTTAATCGCCTGCCTGCTAGCTAAGAAAAATAGGTCCAATAGGCACCTAGCACTGTATGGTTTACTGTTCATTATCTGCTTAGGGATCACTATTCTAGGAATACCTGCTGGCTAACAGCAAAGCACTCGTTCTCATCTCTCACAGCCGTCGCCCTATATGCAGGGCGGCGCTATCCCCAGTTTCCCGCCTGAATCTTTCTAGGTAGAGCATTAGGCAAATCATACAAATTTATTCCCTATAATTCGTATGAAAAATTAACGAGTTAACTTGAAATAATGCCTTGGTCATTAAGCAAACGGCACAAAAACCTTTACATACGAAAAACCAGATATATAATTTATCGAATATTTTATGCATAAGGTTTTATAGCGCCATGGGTAAACAAAAGGTTCTCTTTCTCTGCACGGGTAACTCTGCACGCTCACAGATGGCGGAAGCCTTATTACGGCACAAAGCGAGTGACAGATTCGATGTTTTTAGCGCAGGCACTCGCCCCGAAAGCGTCGACGAGCGCTCTATTGAAGCATTGAACAAGTTCAATATTAATAGCAGCGGCCTTGTCTCTAAATCGATCAAAGATCTTAGCGGAGAACATTTCGATTATGTGATCACCCTTTGTGACAAGGCTAATGAAGAGTGTCGCAATTACCCGAATACGGTCAAACAGCTTGCTTGGGACTTTCCCGATCCTAAAACCCGCTCTGGCTCCAATGCTTTTTCACAAACCTTAAATGAGCTAAACAACCGCTTATCTATGTTCCTGCTAGTTGAAAGCAAAGCCACAGACGACAGCAAAATTAAAGAGCAGGTTCTCAATGAGCAATATATTGACCTGCTACCGACCAGCTTTTTCAAAAGCCTGACCGATGAAACTCGGTTAAAGACACTGATGCTAATGCAATATCAAGGCGAACTCTGCGTTTGTGAATTGATGCATGCCCTTAATGAATCGAATCAACCTAAGATTTCACGTAATTTAGCCGTACTAAAGCGCAGTGAAATCATCTTAGATAGAAAACATAAGCAGTGGGTGTTTTACCGTATCAACCCAGCACTGCCTCTTTGGGCAAAATCATCGCTGGCCTATACTACAGAAAACAATGTCGCCCAAATAAGTCATGAGCTTGAGCGTTTAGATACCATGAAGGGAAGACCGGATAGAGACTCTCAGTGCCAATAGCCAAACCGCTATAATGACAATATCGTTGTAATAATTTGCACTTTATAATTCAAAAACTTAACTCAGGAAAGCTATGATGACCACACACCCATACGATGCGTTAGTGTTAGAAAACGGTGCTCAGCTTATTTTTACTCCCTGCCCAGGAACAAAGGAAGCGAGCTTAATTGAGGCTGTGAGTACACTTAAACAGGCTGGCGCCGATATGCTTATCACGCTAATGTCCGATGATGAGATGGCGCTAAACCAAGCCCAAGACTTACCCAAGGTTTGCGAAAGTCAGCAAATTACCTGGCTACAACTCCCCATTGCCGATGATGCTGCGCCAGGGCAAGCATTTGAACAGCCATGGCAAAATGCAAAAGGCGATATAGTTAGGCTCATCGAAAACAGCGGATCGATTGCCGTTCACTGTAAAGGTGGTGCGGGTAGAACAGGACTCGTTATAGGTATGATTTTACTCACCTTGGGTTGGGAGAAAGACAAGGTAGTTAAAACGGTGCAAGGACTCAGGGCTAATGCCTTAGTCAAACGACCTCAACGAGATTATTTTGATCAACTTTGAAAGCTGATAAAAACCAATTAGCCTAATCTCTCGATTAGCCTAATCTCTCGATTAGGCTATTATCCATCGAGGCTACATGGCTTCTATCTGTTCTACCATTAACTGTAGGCTTTGATTACCTCTAAACTCGTTCACATCCAGCTTATACACAAGGCGCACCTGCTTGATAGTCGCATCAGGCCAAATAGAAAGATCCACGTTAAAGGCAATAGCATCAAGCATTAAGGTGCTGCATTCAGTTTCGACCACCAACTTTAGATGTTTCTCTCCAACAATACGCTGCTGCACCAGATTAAAGTAACCATCAAACAAAGGCTCTTCAAACCCTTGTCCCCATGGCCCAGCGCTACGTAGCTCGTGGGCGGTATCTAGGGTCAAGTCTACGGGCAATAACTCACCATCGGATAACAACTCACCAGTAAGCTGTTCTTCATTAAGCCACTCCCGCACCTGCTTATCATAGGCCTTCGCAAATTCATCGAATCGCTCCAATGGAATAGACAACCCAGCAGCCATAGCGTGGCCACCAAACTTGATGATAAGACCAGGGCACAGAGAATGGATACGCTCAAGTAAGTCTCGCATATGCAAACCTTTAATAGAGCGAGCAGAGCCTTTAATGGTGCCATCACCCGCATCAGCAAAGGCGATAACGGGCCTGTGATATTTGTCTTTGATACGAGATGCCAAAATACCTATCACACCTTGATGCCAATCTGCTTGAAACAGCGCGACGCCCCATGGCATATCCTGACGGTTAAATTCTAATTTCTTAAGATTAGTAAGCGCTTCCTGCTGCATCTCAGCTTCAAGATCCCGTCTGTGGGCATTAAGGCCATCCAGCTCAGCCGCCATTCGCCTTGCTTGCATGATGTCACTGCAAAGCAGCGTTTCTACCCCTAATGACATCTCATCGAGCCGCCCAGCAGCATTTAAGCGAGGCCCCACAGCAAAGCCAAAGTCACTGGCAACGATTCGCTCTGGATTACGCTTAGCCACATCGAGCAGGGCAGTAATACCGGGACGGCAACGCCCGGCACGCACTCGTTTAAGCCCGGCTTCGACTAAAATACGATTATTTGCATCGAGCGTTACCACATCGGCAACGGTTCCAAGGGCAACAATATCTAACAGCTCGGCAAGCTTTGGTTCCATAAACCCGAGACGAGTAAACCATTGACGACGACTAAGCTCGCCTCGCAGGGCAGTCATAAGATAAAAGGCCACCCCAACACCCGCAATCGATTTACTGGCAAACTCACAGCCCTTCTGATTCGGATTGACTATGGCATCGGCCTCGGGCACTTGCGCTGCGGGCAGATGGTGATCGGTAATCACCACTTGCATACCAAGGGCCTTTGCGGCGCTCACCCCCTCAATTGATGAAATACCATTATCGACAGTGATCAGTAAGTTAGCCCCTTTTTGATGGGCTACTTGCACAATTTCAGGACTAAGGCCATAGCCATAATCGAAGCGATTCGGAATCAAATAATCGACATTGGTCACTCCCATCATTGCCATCGCAATTAAGCAGACAGAGGTAGACGTTGCCCCATCGGCATCAAAGTCACCAACAATGAGTATCGAGCGATTCGCTTCTATAGCATCGGCCACTATACTGGCAGCTTGGCCAAGACCTTTCATGGTATCTGGCCGCAACAGGCCTTTTAAATTAAGCTCACACTCTTCAAGGGCCACGCCACGGCTGGCATAGATCTGTTTTAATAACGGAGAAAGGTGGGCAGGAAGATGGCTATCATCGACACGGATACGACGGACTATTTTATGATTCACGCTGGCTACAATCTGAAAACTCAATAGAACTAGCTTACCAAAATAAGCTCAGCCTTAGAATCATGGACACAAAAAAGGTGAGCATTAAGCTCACCTTCTGTTTAACTAAATAGCCGATAAATTATTGCATCGCTTCTAGGGCGTTAAACAGCTGCTTTGGTGGCTGATAACCTGGGATCAGGCTGCCGTCTTCTAGCACGATCGCTGGCGTACCATTGATACCAAAACTGACGCCTAACTTAAACTGCTCATCGATTTTTGCATCACATTTGGCAAGCTTAATACTTTCACCCGCTTTTGCTTCTGTCATCGCTTTAAGCGGATCTTTAGCACACCAAACCGCTTCCATCTCATCGGCATTAGCAGATGGCACACCAGCGCGAGGATAAGCTAAATAACGTACAGTAATACCTAGGTCGTTATACTCTTCCATTTCGCGGTGCAGCTTACGGCAGTAGCCACAGCTAATATCGGTAAACACTGTTACCACATGCTTTTCATCTTTCGCCTTATAGACAAGCATCTTCTCTTCCAATGGCTTCATCATCTTAAGTCTAGGGCCAGCCATTGCCGCTTCGGTCAGGTTTTTCATGCCATGGTCCATATCATACAAGTTACCATGGAGCAGCTTAGAACCATCATGACTAATATAAAGCACACCACGGTTAGTCATAGCTTCATATAAACCAGGAATGGGTGAATTTTGAATTGAGGTCACTTCTACATTTAACATTGAAGCAAGCTTATCTTTTATTTTTGCTTGCTGATCTTGATCTGTACTGGGCGCAGCATTAACAAACGGAGCAACAACTAGCGCTAATAGCAGGGTAAAGGCGCGAGAAAACTTCATAAAACATCCTATTGTGAAATCATTCAGGTCAGTCGATACAGGATTAGACCTTAGCTAAGGCTGAAAAGTTACAAGCGAAGACAAATTAAAGCAAGTTAATCTAGTAACAAAATCTAATACACTCAAACATTCTGTATTAATGTGACTGACTCTGAGAAAAACTTTTCTCTATCAAGATTTTGAATTTTCTAAATTTATCCCCTAGGGTGATGTTCTTGATGCAACTGTTGTAAACGAGCCTTAGCCACATGGGTATAAATTTGGGTCGTAGAAAGGTCGCTATGACCCAACAACAGCTGTACAACCCTAAGATCGGCACCATGATTAAGTAAATGAGTCGCAAAGGCGTGTCTCAATGTATGGGGAGAAAGCTCGCTATTAATGCCCGCTAAAATGGCGTAGTGCTTTATGCGATGCCAGAACGTTTGCCTTGTCATCATCTGGCCACGCTTAGACGGAAACAACACGTTACTCGGCTTATTTTGCAGCAACAAATCTCTATCAGATTTTAAATAGCGGCTCACCTCGTCAACAGCAGCCTCACCTAAAGGCACCAACCTCTCTTTACCGCCCTTACCTATCACTCGCACTAAACCTTGACGCAGACTGATCTGCTCCATGGTGAGCCCCACCAATTCGGTTACCCTTAACCCGGTTGCATAGAGTAGTTCCAACATGGCTCTATCTCGGCTCTCAATAGGAAGAGACAAGTCAGGTTGCGCTAGCAAATTTTCAACTTCGGTTTCACTTAAGCTCTTAGGTAAGCGTTTATCCTGTTTTGGCGATCCCACAAGAGCCATAGGATCTTTATCAATTCTTTGATGTACTAATAGGTGGGAATAAAAGGTGCGCATACTACTGCGCATTCTGGCACTAGAACTTTTAGCTTCACCAGCTTGAGTTCGGAAGTCTAAAAAGGCCAATACCTGCTCTTTGCCCGCATCCAATAATGACTCACTTCGCCCCTGTAAAAAGCGATCGAAATGGCGCAAGTCAGTACGATAAGCACTCAAGGTATTATCACTTAGGTTTTTCTCAGCCCAAATCTCATCTAAAAAACTATCAATAATTGGATCCGGCAAATAACTAGACACAGGCGATGACTCTAATAGTGGTGCCGCCAAAGACAGAAATAACAATGGGCGACTAAGTGAAACTCAGTCGCCCATTGTAAAAGCCACAATAACCTAAGTAAACGAGGACGTTATGCCGTTGCTAAATCGGTTTTATCTTTGATCACCAAGCAAGCGACAAGTGTCAGTGCAGTTGGTAGTAACCAAGCCATACCTTCTGCATGCAGTGGCATAAAGGAGAATAGGCTCATATCAAAACCTGCAGCCCCCAAGCCGTCTAACACACCGAAACCAAGTGCAACTAATAAGGTCACTCTATGGGCGGTTTCAGGATAGGCAAACTTCTCGGTAAAGAAAGTCACTGCAACCAATGCAATCGCAACAGGGTAAATACTCACTAACACAGGAATACTAATGCTAATTAGCTGAGCTAGACCAACATTGGCTACCACAGCACAAACCACACTAAAGATAACCACAAACGCCTTATAAGAAATGCTCGGCAATAGCTCATTAAAGAACTCAGAACAAGCACTCACAAGACCGATAGCCGTTGTTAAACAGGCCAAGGTCACTACGGTAGACAGCAGCACAATCCCTAAGGTGCCAAATTCCTGAGTCACATAATTAGTAAGAATAACACCACCGTTATCAGCACCAACTGCTAAATCGCCAGCCGTTGCACCAAGAAAGAAGAGTGATACATAGACAAAAGCTAGGCCTGCTGCTGCGATAATTGCAGCACGAATAAGGTAACGGGTCTGACGCTCAGGTGCAGTCACCCCCTTCTTACGCAAAATATCAATAATCAAGACACCAAACATCAAAGATGCCAGTGTGTCCATGGTGTTATAACCCTCAAGTACACCTTTAATCAGTGGGCTATTTTGATAATCACCACTTGGCGCCACTACATCAGAGCCAGGAATAATCAATACTGAAATCGCCAATCCTACAAGTAGCGTCAGTAATACAGGTGTTAGTAGCTTACCTATGTTATCTAATAGCTTTCCTGGAAACAGGGCTAGCAACATGGTTATGGTAAAGAAAGCTAGCGTATAAAGCAGCTGGGCTAGGTTCAACTCTAGTCCAAGCAGATTAATCATGGTACTGGTATTGTCGATAAAGGGCTTAGCACCAATTTCAAACGCCACTAGACCCGTTCTTGGCGCCGCGAAGGCAGGACCAATAATAATATAGATAGCGATCGCTAACGCCGTTGCCGCAAAAGCGGGTAATAAGCCCATGATTTTGCCTTTGGCTTTAGCGACAGCAATCAGCGCGATTAATGGCATTCCAACCGCGGTAATCAGGAAGCCTACCATGGCAAGCAGCATATTCTCACCCGCAAGATAACCGGCTAATGGAGGGAAAATTAAGTTGCCCGCTCCCAAGAAAAACGCAAAGGTCATAAAACCTAGACCTAAGGTATCCGCTAAACTCATCTCTTTATTTTGCACAGACTGCCTCATTATTCACTAGTGACATATTTTATCTAAACAAACAGATAGGATGATTAATAAAACACCTATCAAACTGCAAGTGTAAACCAATTAATACACTTTTGAATGGGTAATTATCGCCTCAGAGTGGTGAACATATGAACAGAAATACGTGATATTTTCTTCAATGTGATCTACAAACCGATTTACCGCCCCCTTATTGAACAAGCGAATATCAAAAAGGGGCGATACTAATAGCAAAAACCACAAAAAATTACAACAAACGAGCCAAACAAAGCATCTTTATGCATAAAATTTGCGACTTTTACCACGACACGACGATTCACGAGTAAACATAAGCTCATAGTCAACACTTGGGTTAGCGCCGAGAGTCGGCTAAACTTGCGCTCCATTCTCAACTATCAATAACACTTTATGGGTTTCAGCTTTAAACAGTTTCACATTGATGACGACAAGTGCGGCATGCCAGTGAGCACAGATGGTGTATTACTTGGTGCTTGGGCTCCCTTAAACCCAGCCCAGCACATACTAGATATAGGCGCAGGCAGTGGCTTACTTACACTTATGGCCGCCCAACGGACCCAAACAAATTCCAATCCTCAAAGCCTGATCACCGCCATAGAGATAGATGATGATGCCTGCATAGATTGTCAAACCAACACTAATGCCAGCCCATGGTGTGACAGAATTAATTTGCTTAAAGGGGATATTCGACAGTTATTAGAAAGTGAACAAAAGGATAACCCTCAGCAATCTCTAATAGGGCGCTTTGATCATATTATTTGTAATCCGCCCTACTTCGAAACCGGCCCCAAATCATCCCAAAATGCTAGGGCACAGGCCCGTCATACTCAAAGCCTGAGTTTTGCTCAATTACAATCTTGCATCAGTCAGTTATTGAGTCCACAAGGCTTGGCGAGCCTGATTTTACCTATAGTTGAAGCTAAAAGGTTTATCTTATTACTCGATAACCATGGCCTAACACTCCTTCATAACACTAAGGTGAGCACGGTTGAGGGCAAAGCACCAAGTCGAAACCTACTGCTCATTGGCCATAACACACCAATAGTTCAGAATATCACTCCCCCCCTTGCCAATTCATTGTCGATTCGAAATAAGCAGGGACACTATACTCAGCAGATGATTGAACTGACACGGGACTTCTACCTCAAAATATAAATCAATAGCGAAAGCGAAACCTCGCAATGGCGGCTAGATTCAGGATATAATGATCGGCTTGATTATATTGAGAAGCCGCGAATGCAATTTGAAGATTTCCACTTAGATTCTGATCTTTTAGAGTCACTTAAGGCCATGGGACACAAATCCCCAACCCTTATTCAAAAACAAACAATTCCAACAGCCATGGAGCAAAGAGACATTCTTGCTCGTGCGCCTACGGGCACAGGTAAAACCGCCAGCTTTCTTCTACCTGCATTGCAGCACTTAATCGACTTTCCTCGCCGCTACTCAGGCCAAGCTAGAGTCTTGATATTAACGCCGACGCGAGAATTGGCTAGCCAAGTCCATCGTTATGCTTGCCATTTAGCCACAGGACTCGATCTGGATATAGGCATTATCACAGGTGGTGTCCCCTATGCCCCTCAAGAGGAAGCACTAAAAGGCAATATCGACCTGTTAGTCGCAACGCCCGGCCGCTTGCATGAATACCTAGATAAAGATCTGTTTGATGCTCAGTCTGTGGAAGTCCTGATTATCGACGAAGCCGATCGCATGCTGGATATGGGCTTTTCACAAGTGGTACAAACCATTGCTATTGAGGCGCAAGGTCGCAAGCAAAACATGTTGTTCTCGGCCACTCTAGAAGGTGGTGGCGTCGCTCGTTTTGCGCGCGAGCTATTAACAGATCCTGCAGAGATAGATGTTGAGCCCCCAAGAAGCGAGAAAGCCAAAATCCATCAATGGGTTCACCTCGCCGACAATGCCCAGCATAAATTCCAACTACTCTGTGCACTTCTAAGACAGGAAGAAGCCAAACGCGTATTAGTGTTTGTCAAAACCAGAGAAGTGGTCACTAGCCTTGAAGGTCTGCTGCGCCAAGAAAATATTCCTTGCTCCTTTATGCGCGGTGATATGGAGCAGAAAAAGCGCTTTCAGGCACTAGGAAAATTCACCAAAGGCGAAGTCAATGTACTGTTAGCAACAGACGTTGCCGCCCGAGGCATAGATGTCGATGATGTTACCCATGTGATTAACTTCGATATGCCGCGCAGCGCAGATACCTATCTGCACCGTATCGGCCGCACTGGACGTGCAGGCGCGAAAGGCACAGCAATCTCACTCATTGAAGCTCACGATATGCGCATTCTCGGCAAAATTGAGCGTTATATGGAGCAGCCATTAAAACGCCGTGTTATCGATGGTCTGAGACCGCAAAATAAAGAGGCTAAAGTCCCGGGTAAGAAAAAGGTCAAAGCCAAAGACTTGCTGAAAAAGAGCGCCAAGAAAAAGCGCAAGAAAAAATAATCGCTAGCTTGATTTTAAACAGTAGTTAAACAAAGGAGTCCAATCGGGCTCCTTTTTATTTTTAATTAATCAAATAGTTAATTAAACCTTTTAAACAGCTCCATGCAATACTGGCACAATTTGCTCAATAAACCTCCAAGATACGCTGTTACAGCAAACTATTTTCATTTTACTGACATTTTATTTACAAAAACTATTTTAGCCTTGCCCTGACTCTGGTAATTTAAACGCAATTAGGAAGTTAGTAAGAAAAGCAGGAACCAATGATAATAAAAATTCTCAGAAGGTCGACCCCGTTTCTCATCATCTTAGTCGCCGTCGGAGGCGCTCAGCTATTAATGGCAACCAAAGAAGCCCCGGAGCAAAAGCCAGAAGCCATTGCCCTGCCCATTGTCGATGTGCAAACCATAGAGCAAAAAACGGTTTCCCTCGATCTTCCTTCCTATGGTGTTGTCGAACCGAAGTATAAGACTCAACTGGTGACCGAAGTCAAAGGCAGATTATTAACCCTTTCGGATCAATTTGTAGCCGGCGGCGTGGTAAAAAAAGGGGATATGCTAGCTCAGCTAGAACCCTCTGACTATCAGGCCGATCTGATCCAAGCCCAAGCCACGCTAGCACAAGCCAAAGCAGCCTTAGAAGAAGAGCGAGCCAGAGGCGAAGTAGCAAAAAATGACTGGAAAGGCTATGACAACGGCGTGCCACCAGAGCTTGGGTTGCGTAAACCTCAACTTAAAAAAGAGCTGGCCAACGTAAAATATGCGCAAGCTGCACTCGAAAGAGCTGAGCGAAATCTAGAGCGCACTGTAATTCGCGCGCCATTTGATGGCATCATCAAATCCCGTAATGTCGATTTAGGCCAATATGTAAGCCAAGGTACAAATCTTGGCGAGCTTTACGATACTCGCATAGCAGAAGTGCGTCTGCCTATTGCTAATGAAGATCTTGCCTACCTTGAGTCAGCAAATCACCCCAACACTCAAGTCACTCTGAGCGCTAAACTTGCAGGTACTCAGGTGCAATGGCAGGGCAAAATCGTTCGTAGCGAAGGCGTGATAGATGCCAATAATAGAATGATCTACTTAGTCGCCGAGATAGAGGACCCTTACCTAAGAGAGTCAAACGACAAATCACAACTTCCATTGAAATATGGCAGCTTTGTCAATGCCGTCATTAAGGGCCGTAATGTCTCCGGCATCACTAAGCTGCCAAGGCATCTGGTTTCTCAAGATAAGGTGGCGGTAGTACAGAATGACAATACTCTTGAGCTACGAACGGTAAACATAGTGCGTAGCGATCTTGAATATGTCTATATCAAAGATAGTCTGCAAGATGGCGAGCGGATCTCTATCACCAACCTTAACAACATGGTGTCAGGCCAAGAAGTTAAAGTGCTTGGAGAGAAAAGCAACGCACAACCTGATTCAGGAAAAACACTCGAAGCCAAAGAGCAAGCAATCGCTGCAGCAGGTGATCGCTAATGGATACCAAAAGCGGCATCATAGCCTGGTTTACGAGAAATAGCGTTGCCGCCAATTTACTTATGTTGGTGTTGTTAATTGGTGGCCTGTTCAGTACTTTTTTGATCAATAAAGAGGTATTTCCTTCCTTTGAGCTTAACCTGCTAAGAATCTCAGTTGCCTATCCAGGTGCTGCGCCACAGGAGATTGAAGAAGGGATCACAATCAAAATTGAAGAGGCGATTCAAGATGTCGACGGCATTGAGAAAGTCACTTCGGTCGCCAGTGATAGTATGGGCTCTGTCACCATAGAAGTGGAAGATGGATTCAATGTTCAAGATGTGCTGGATGAAGCCAAGCTCAGAGTCGATGCCATCTCCACCTTTCCTGCCAATATCGAAAAGCCGGATATCTATCAGATAAAGCCTGAAAACAATGTCATTTGGGTGTCTATTTATGGCGACCTCAGCCTTCATGAAATGAAGGAGATGGCGAAGAAAGTACGTGATGATATCGCAGCTCTGCCAGCAGTCACCCGCGCGAAAGTCACAGGGGTTAGGGATTATGAGATTGGCATCGAAGTCTCAGAGAATAAACTCAGAGAATATGGCCTGACCTTTTCGGCAGTAGCACAGGCAGTTCAAAACTCCTCTATCGATCTTCCCGGCGGCGCCATTCGAGCCCAGAGCGGTGATATTCTGCTAAGAACCAAAGGCCAAGCCTACACGGGCGAAGACTTTGCCAACATAGTGGTCAGCACTCGTGCCGATGGAAGCCGTATCATGCTCCCCCAAGTCGCCAATATCAAAGATGGCTTTGAAGAGCGTCTGGAATACACCCGCTTTAACGGTAAGCCCGCCGCCATAGTCGAAGTCACCAGCATTGACGACCAAAATGCGCTGAATATCTCTAAGCAAGTGAAAGAGTATGTCGCCGAGCAGCAAGCTAATCTGCCAGCAGGAACGCAATTGGATACTTGGGGCGATTTGACCCACTACCTCAAAGGCCGCCTGAACATGATGTTATCTAACATGTTCTACGGCGCCCTTCTGGTATTCTTAATTCTGGCCATCTTCCTCGACCTTAAACTCGCCTTCTGGGTGATGCTAGGTCTACCCGTCTGCTTCCTCGGTACCATGATGTTGATGCCGATAGAGCCATTCTCTATGTCAATCAACATGCTAACCCTATTCGCCTTTATTCTGGTGCTAGGGATAGTGGTCGATGATGCCATCGTCATAGGAGAAAGTGCCTATAGCGAGGTCGAACGCCATGGGCATTCGATGGACAATGTTATTCGTGGCGCCAAAAAAGTAGCCATGCCAGCCACCTTTGGGGTGTTAACCACCATAGCCGCCTTTATGCCTATGCTCATGGTCTCAGGTCCTCAAGGGGTGATTTGGCAATCTATCGGCATGGTGGTTATTCTGTGTTTGGCCTTCTCCTTGGTTGAATCCAAGCTTATTTTGCCCGCTCACTTAGCCCATATGAAGGTAAGAAAAGGCAAACCTAAAGGCTTATTTAGCAGAAAAAAAGCGGCCTTTAACGACAAAGTACAGTTTTTCATTCACCACAAATACCGTTACTTTCTCGAGTCTTGTATCAAGTACAGATACAGCGTAGTAGCCACCTTTATTGGCGTGTTGATACTCTCTATCGCTTTGGTCGCCAGTGGCAAGGTGAAGTGGGTATTCTTCCCCGATGTTCCCTCTGATTTTATTCAGGTACATCTAGATATGGATGAGGGCAGCTCTGAGCTTAACACTCTAACTGCTGTACAGAGTATTGAGGATGCCCTTTATAAGATGAACGCTGAGATGGAGCAGAAATATGGCGGCCCTGTTGTCGCCCATAGCTTTATCAATATGAACTCACGTACCTCTGCTTTCATCTTTGCAGAGCTTACCAAAGGAGAAGATAGAGAAGTCGATGGGGTTGCTATCGCCGATGCTTGGCGTGCTGCAGTACCCGAGCTAGTGGCAGTTAAAGATATGAGCTTTAATGCCAGTACTAATGATAGCGGCGGCGATATCTCATTCCGCCTCACTTCAGATGACTTAGGACAGTTAGCGAAGGCGGCAAAAGAGCTGAAATCCAAACTAGCCACCTATGAAGGTGTCTATGATATTACCGACAACTTCTCATCTGGCAGCCATGAAGTCAGGCTTCAAATACGTCCTGAAGCCGAAGCTCTCGGACTAACCCTTTCGGATTTGGCAAGACAGGTGCGATATGGCTTTTACGGCTATGAAGCTCAACGTATTTTGCGAAACAAAGAAGAGGTTAAGGTGATGGTGCGCTATCCTCTGGAGCAGCGCCGAACTCTAGGTCACCTGCAAAATATGCATATTCGCACGCCATCAGGGCTGTCAGTGCCATTTAGCTCAGTCGCTGACATCGAAATCGGAGACTCTTTTGCCTCAATTACTCGTGTCGATGGGCAGCGTGCGATCACCATCAGTGCCGATGCCAACAAGGATAAAGTTGAACCCTCTAAGGTAGTTGCAGAGATCCAAGAAGAGTTTCTCCCTGAGCTGACTCGAAAGTATCCTAATCTTTCCACCGCCCTCGATGGTGAAAGCGCCGATGAGCAAAGCGCATTACTTAGCTTAATCCAAGGCTTCTTCTTTGCGCTGTTTACCATCTATGCGCTCATGGCGATTCCGCTTAAGTCCTATTCTCAGCCATTGATCATTATGTCTGTGATCCCCTTTGGCATGATTGGTGCCCTCTTTGGTCACTTTATTCTTGGCTTGAAGATGAGTATTTTGAGCTTGTGCGGCATAGTGGCATTGGCAGGGGTTGTGGTCAATGACTCGCTGATTCTAGTAGACTTTGTTAACCGTGCTAGAGCCCAAGGCTTACCAATATTGGCCTCTGCGATTGAGTCAGGTTGTCAGCGTTTTAGGGCTATCATATTGACCTCACTCACCACCTTTGTCGGCCTAGTACCCATCATCATGGAAAAGAGTCTGCAGGCGAAAATTGTTATTCCAATGGCAACCTCACTCGCCTTTGGTATTTTGTTCTCAACACTCGTCACCTTGATTCTTGTGCCTGTGCTTTACATCATTCTCGACGATGTAAAACGCATCTTGCGCCGATTCTTTAATTGGTGGTGGCGACCAAGCACAGATGAGGTCGCCGAGTAGTATTAACGACTAAGGTCAGTTAAAACTAAGTCAAAACAAAGCCAGTCAAAAGAATGCCAGTCAGTTAAACCGACTGGCATTCTTGTTTTCATATCGATTTTCTCAACTAGGCTACTAGCTCTGTTGATGCGCTTCTATCAGCTCAGCCATTTTTGCCTCTGTGGCTACGCTTACTTGGGCATAATCCTTATTCTCAGGGAAATCACCAATCACTTCGTAGTAGCATTTCAATTTAGGCTCAGTGCCAGAAGGTCGAACTATGACTCGAGACTTATCCTCCAAGAAATAGATCAGCACATCACTTACTGGCATATCAATGGCTTGAGTAGAACCATCAGCCAGATAGCGCATCGATAATTTCAGGTCGTCAATTATTGCAATCGCCTTTCCTGCTATCTCTTTAGGCGGGTTAGCTCTGAGCCTATCACCTATTGGCGGAGCATTGGGGTCAAGGGCAATACTGCGCTGAGCATTGATGTAGCAACCATGTTGCCTGTATAGCTCCTCTAACTTATCCCAAATGGTTTTTCCTTCGGCTTTGAGCTTGCCTGTAAGCTGAGAGAAGGCCACCAGCGCCGACAGTCCATCTTTATCCCAAACCTTATCGCCCACGGTATAACCAAGGGCTTCCTCATAGGCAAAGAGAAATGGATGAGCATGGCTTTGCTTCGCCATAGCGACATTGGTTAGCCATTTAAATCCAGTAAGTGTTTGATAGTAAGCCGCGCCATGGGACTGAGCAATACTGCTCAATAAACGGGATGAAACTATGGTATTCCCAACCAATGCATTAGGCTGAGATTGCAGCAAATAATCACCAAATAGCGAGCCTACCTGATCCCCTGTTAACATTTGATATTCGCCATCTGGACGCTTTACCGCGACAGCAAAACGATCGGCATCGGGATCGTTGGCACAAGCGATATCAGCCCCTTTGGCTTTAGCAAGCGCTATGACCATATCCATTGCTCCAGCTTCTTCTGGATTAGGAAAATTAACGGTTGGAAAAGCGCCATCGGGCTCACGCTGCTCAGGAACGCTGACCACGCTATCAAAGCCAGCATCGGCCAACAGTGTCTCGGCCATATCGGCACCAACGCCATGCATCGCCGTATAGGCGATACTAATATCAGTGCTGCTATTCGGCGTTAACAAACTGCTCTTATTAATCGCCTGACGATAGTCTTGGTAATAACTCTCTTCAAGCCAAACGAGTAGATCGTTTTGCTCCGCATCCTCTAGCGCCATGTATGGAATAGCTAGCTCTGTCGCGGCATCTATCTTTGCTGCAATACCAGAATCATGGGGCGGAATAATTTGTGCACCATTTTCCCAATACACCTTAAAGCCATTGTATTCAGGCGGGTTATGGCTAGCCGTCACCACTACCGCTGCTGCAGCATTAAGTGTACGCACGCCATAAGCCACGATTGGTGTAGCGGCGACTTTATGGGTCAGATAGACCTTGATACCTAATGCAGTTAGTACTGACGCCGTGTCATGGGCAAACTGCTTTGAGTCGGGTCTACCATCGTATCCAATCACTACCCCTCGAGATGCAGCATCTTTTATCTGCTCAATCAGGTAATGGCCTAATCCTGTTGCTGTTTCTTGAATGACCAAGCGGTTCATACGATTTGGCCCTGCGCCAACCTTTCCTCTCAGGCCTGCGGTACCAAAAGCAAGGCGAGAGCCAAAGCGCTGTGCTAGCTCTTGCTGATTATCGCTATCTATTAGATGCTGCAGTTCATCACGGGTTTTAGGGTCAGGATCTCGACTAAGCCACTGACTAATATTAGTTGTCATAGGGATTTTCCTTTGTAGGGCTTACCTACCTACTTCAATGCTTTTGAAAAGCAATTCAATATCACTGCAACCAATGTAAATAATTATCAATTGTATTTCAAAGTTATATTTGACTGGATTAGGGGCTTTTTCGTACTTATGAAACCAAACTCACAATGAGCCACAAATTACATGAAAAAGTAAAGCATCTCAGAGTTAGGCTGATGCTCATTAGTTAATAGGCTTTAACTAGATAGCGATGACGAATAAGAAAAGTTCAATAACAACTGATTCTGGAGTCCCACAATACCTCAAAAAACGACAAATGCCCAATAGTTGCACTGACATGCGGGGCTGTTGTTTGATGAGTTATCTATGGCTATAACAAAAATTTAAGACGCTAGTTTTGCTGGCTTTTCAGGCTCTTTTCATAAGACTTCTTAGCTTTTCTGAAGTGCTTTACTATCTTAATATAATGCTCTCTCATTAAGCTCAACTCTTTATGCAGCTCTTTAACCTGCTTAAGCCTCTCAGCAGGCAACTCACTATTTTCTATCGCTAATTTATGATTGCCATAATCTGCCTCATCGTAGCAATAGTCAGCCAACTTTTTCCAAAGTTTGTATGAAGTCGTAAACTTTGCTTCTAAGAACTCCATTTCACCTACCTCAGAAGAGATGGAATCGAGTAGCTCAGTCAAGATTTCATATGAATTATTGAAGAACTCAGGAATCTTCCCCCATCTTTCTACAAGCTCATCTGTACTATATATATTAAATGTTGATAGGTGTTTCCTCAAAAGGTGAGATGCATCTATTTGTTGTTTAACACTTAGACTGCTGATGAGCCTTTCTTCATGTTTTCTGAAATAATTTGTCGCTGTTTCCCAGTTTTTAGACGTACAGTAATCTGCATAGCTAGGCGAACTAATGATAGTAATCATAATCAACAAGGAGAGACTCACTAACTTTTTCATTATTTCCTCTTATCACCTATTAATACTCAAGTTAACTACCCTAGAATAATACATACAATACTTATTAATGAGCATGCCTTATAGAATTAAATACTCGCTATTAATTACTGTTTTCACCATCAAAATAATCCGCTTATTTATGAAATATTTCTGTGACCTAATCTATATAAAGCAAGCCCAAGTTTAACAAATGAAAGCCGGGCCATATGAGACTATGGCAACACCTAGTTTAGTTACAACTTAATTAGCACACCATTCATGATGGATGACCTTTTGTCCTTATCAAAAGGTAAGTAGTCCATGAATACCGGCATAACAACCGATGAACTTCTTGCTTCATATACTAAGTTAACTCAACTCATTTTGGGAAAAGTACAAAACTAGGCTTAAACCATTAAGCCGAAATACTTACGCTCTACTTGACGTGGGGAGTCATACCCCCACTTAGCGAAAGCAGCCTATATATCTTTACAGCTGATTTTACCGAAGATGTGCCCTCCAATTTGCTCGCAAACCAACTCATCGTCGACTTGGTAATGCGCATCTCCACATTGGCTTTCTCGAAGTAGGGGGATCGAATTGTCATAATCCAAAGACGTTCCTTCCGGGCACAATTGCTGGGCCTTTTCTAACCACACCTTGAGCGCCTCGACTGAAGGAGTCTCGTCTGTATGGAGAGTTAAAAGGTGTGTCTTTCTGTTTTCACTGGAATTGATATCAAACTTAATCTCTTGTGCGGCAAAAGCCTGAAATGCAATCAATATTAGAACTGCAGTGATTAATCTCATAGATAAATAACGCCTCTCTAATAAGTAAACCATGTGCTGGCGGACGATTTACTCAGCAAATGACATGACAGCCATGGGGAATCTTCATTTTGAGGCTTGTTATACTTAGTGGCTACTACATACCAGTAACCTTTCGTCGCCATCTTTCTGCCATTATCCGTTAACTTTGGAAAATGTGTAATAGTGATTGCCACATGAGTCGCCTAATGGGCTGACAACTTTAGTCGTTAAGCAAACTCC
Organism: uncultured Shewanella sp.; assembly: GCA_947503555.1. Taxonomy (GTDB): domain Bacteria; phylum Pseudomonadota; class Gammaproteobacteria; order Enterobacterales; family Shewanellaceae; genus Shewanella. The sequence continues at coordinate 226,344 of CANNEE010000003.1, read as the reverse complement.
CATTTGCGAGCCATTTTTTTTAAAAGCATGAGCATCGAAATTTTTTTCAAAATGTTCATCTCCCGACATAGCTAAAGCTATGATATGAGTATTTAATTCAAGATTGCTACTATTCATCCCCCCTTGTTCGATGAACCATTCGCAGCGACTATGATCAAGTTTTGATGTACACCCGATAAAAAGTACAGACATAAAGGTAAGGTCAAATATCGCATAATTAGGTATAACACTCTGCTAAACTGCCGGAACGAAATTGATTTTTTGTACTAGCGTAGCGTTAACGCACAAACTAACAACGCTAGTGTAGGTCGGATTGAGTCACTTGTTAGAGAGCAACTTTAGCACTGCCTACCAACATATTCACCGCACTCAGGGCAGTGGACGTGAGCGGGGTCAACTACGTGCATATTTTTGCAACGACGGATGGTGTCGCTTTGAGATATGCCAACGTATGAGCGCAATATTGCGAACGCCGCAAAATAAAAAATTAGCCAATGACCTGAGAAGCCTCTGACAGTACTTGCTTCATTCTCTCCGTTGCCGACTGAAACAAAGAACGCAAGAAAGCTAAGAAATGCATAGCCAAAGAGACCATAGAGCGCGTACTGCATCCATTTTGGGCAACCTCGAAGAGCTGCTTTCCACATGTCTTTTTGTGGGAAGTCTTTGGATAATTGCTTTGCAGCTAGAACCGCTGGGAGCCATACAACGAAAATACCAGCATGCAAGGGCCACGGATTGATGCCGAAAGGACGCTCAATGCCTAAGTATCCTGAAAGGTGTGCCGCCAAGCTTGCAATAAAGCCCAGTAGTGCCAGTAAGGAAAAAACGCTTGCTATACCTGCCATATTTAATTTTCTCTCTAACTCCCTGTTGCACTGCTTGTTAGTTTTTGATGGCTTCGAGCATTCTCTTGCGTGAATACTCATAATAGGCTTTATAAAGCTCAGGATGATTTACTTGCCCCCATTCATCTCTAACTGCAAGGCTACAGGCTTGATTGATGGCTAATTTACTCAAATTGGTGATGTTACTAACTAATTCATTAAGTTCATCTTTGGAAAGCTTGCCAGATGTTGCAATTTTGTGGAATTCATCATTAAAACCTGATGTCAAAAAAGCCATTTGGAAAGCAAACATTTTGAATTCTTCAGTACAAATGATGTCAGTATGCTTGCTAATTTGTTTCTCATTATCTCGATATTTTTCGATCATAGGCTTTTCACTAGCCGCGCTTGAGAAAGAGAATACGACAATAATTAATACTAAAAATTTACTCATCACTATCCTAAAAAAACTAACGCTTTGCTAAGCAGCGAGTCCAGTGGAGGCCGTTTTTTTGGCCGGAACGATGCTTGAGCAACTTGTTAAATGCTGAATTCAACGATGCCACCATGACCTGTGTATATTTTGTTTAACCCCGCCTGTAGTTCTTGGTGTTTATTGAAGTTTGGCGGAAAGTAGAATTGCTCCAATTTACCATTGGCTAGTAATACCTGAATACCACCATTGGTAACAGTGCACTTTGTTGCCTGATTGTGGCGACCATTTATTTGGTCGTTGAACTCGAAATAAATACCGTCTTCAGAGCCAACCTCTTCGGTTAGGCCTTTTTGCCACATAAAATAACTGCCATCAGAGTCTACGACTGAGACAACAAGAACATCATTCTCGACTATTTCGATTGGATGATCGTAGCTCATAATTTCCTTTTGACATTTAACGCCTTAATAAACGGAGGAAAATAGCAGGCTAAACTAAGCGAAGAATGAGCACAAGCCTGCTGTTTTGCGTCCACTGTTTAATTAATTTGTTATATTCCCTGACACTCAAAAGTAAAGGCTGTCTTTCGCAAGCTGCTCTTGCAGTATCTCTAGAGAGTCATAAGTTTTCGTTTCTGGATATGGCAATACTTCTTTCTTGTTTGACCAAGTTAAATGAACAATATAAAACTTATTGTCAGAAACGACTAAAACATCATCTCTATCTTCTCGCTTTGCGAGGATTTTAGAACTTTTACCATACAACTCATGACCAACAGGTAATTCTGTTGCCATTTCAGTCAACAGTGCTGCTCCGTGTGCAGGACTGTAGTCTTCAATATTGCTCCAAGGTTCAGAGTACATAGGCCTCCATGGGAATATAACAGTATATTAGACGGAAAAAGTCCGTGTTTAAACACGAACTTTTTCCGTCTATCACGCACTTACCTTCACAGCAAAATACGCCTATTCTCTATTATTATCAAGCACAAGCATCACTTTTAGTATGAATGTACTATTCACGAAATACGGATTTTTTCCGTATAGCCAGCGCAAATGCGGAAACACACCTTAGCTGGATAGAAACACAGTTATCGACACATAAGATGCAGACTAATAATCAAACCCTAGTTGGGCTTTAACGCCAGCTTCAAAAGCATGTTTGATGGGTTGGACTTCGCTGACGGTGTCGGCCATATCGATAATGGCTCTGTGGCAGGCTCTGCCTGTAATGACCACATGTTGCATCTTAGGACGGTTGGCGAGCGCATTAATGACTCGTTCCAGTTCCAAATAATGATAACTCACCATATAGGTCAGCTCATCGAGTAGCACGAGATCCACCGACTCATCTTTTAATAGACGCTCAGCTTGCTCCCATGCAATCAACGCCGCTTGCGTATCTTTCTCTTTATCCTGCGTCTCCCAAGTAAAACCTGTGGCCATCACATGAAACTCAACCCCAGCCTTTTCAAGTAGATTACGCTCGCCACAATCCCAGTTACCTTTAATAAACTGCACCACGGCAGCCTTTTTGCCATGACCAACGGCGCGGGTCACAGAGCCAAATCCGGCGGTGGTTTTCCCTTTACCATTGCCAGTCACCACCATAAGAATGCCCTTCTCTTGTTGAGCTGCGGCTATCTTGGCATCGACGCCCTCTTTCACCTTCTGCTGGCGAGCCTTATGACGCTCAGCCTTTTGCGCATCACGCTTCTCGTTTGCTTCTGCTGCAGTATTTGACTGTGAGTGATTCTGACTCATTTAACTCTCCATAATGCCCATAATGGCTTTCAGTTTGGCGATATCTAAAGATTGCTCCAAGGTCTCGGCCAATCGATTCAGTTGTTGCTCCCGTATCGCATGAATATCGACTGTTGCGAGCTGACTGGCTCCCGCCCAATTTAATAGCAGTTCACAAGCTTCAGGCGTATCAAATAAACCATGAACATAGGTGCCCAATATCTGATTATCCTGAGACACCATACCTTCACTATAAGAGTGGTCGTTATTGCGGGTGTGCAGACTCAGGGGCTGACTTTGCTCAACAAGCACTTCACTGCGACCGCAATGAATCTCATATCCCACCACAGGTGCAGTTAACTGCCGACCTCGCACAGCAAGAACTATCTCTCCCTGCACTCGCTCAAGGGCCTTACTGGATTGAAGCTCTGTCACCAGAGGTAAAATACCTAAACCTTCGCTACTGCCAGCTTCTCCCTCTATTCCTTTGGGGTCGTCAATAAGGTGGCCTAACATCTGATAGCCACCGCAGATCCCAAGTACCTTACCGCCGTAGCGAATATGCCTTTCAAGTGCCTTATCCCAGCCCTGCGCTTGCATAAAGGCGAGATCTTCACGCACATTTTTACTGCCAGGCAGAATAATCAGATCAGCAGGCGGAAACTGCAAACTAGGCTCTAGATGTTCGTCATTGGCACTGTCCACAGGCCATACGCCACGCTTTTTCGATGTTTGCAATGAGTAGTAGTTAAACTCGATATCAGGATGCAATCTTAGGGGATCAAAATCTGTGTGATTACTGATCCTCGGCCAAACCAGCACCAATACCTTTAATTTCGGCTTAACCACTTTAGTTGGCGCAGCAATCAGTGAGTCTTCTGCATCAAGGTGCAGATCATGTAAATAGGGCAGCACCCCAAGTACCGGCTTTCCCGTCTCTTGCTCTAGCCAGTCGAGTCCAGATTGCAGCAGACTAATATCACCGCGAAAACGGTTGATAACAAAACCCTTAACTCTGTCTCGCTCAGACTCAGACAGCAATGCCAAAGTTCCTACTAGATGAGCAAATACGCCACCTTTATCAATATCGGCAATCAAAATCACAGGGCAATCTGCCGCTTCGGCAAAGCCCATATTGGCGATATCGTTCTCCCTAAGGTTGATTTCGGCAGGACTTCCCGCCCCTTCAATCAATACCGCTTGATATTGTTCTTTGAGCCTATCGTAGGACTCAAGCACCTTACTCATTGCCAACTGTTTATAGTCTTTGGCACGCTCACCAAAAAACTGCTCGGCTTCCAATGAGGTTAACGCCTTACCTTGAATAATCACCTGACAGCGCTTATCCGACGCAGGCTTTAATAACACTGGGTTAAAGTCAGTGTGAGGCTCAAGATTAGCCGCAGCCGCTTGTAGCGCCTGAGCGCGACCTATCTCGCCACCATCTATGGTGACAGCGCTATTTAGCGCCATATTTTGCGGCTTAAAGGGGGCGACTTTGACTCCTTGCTGAGCAAACAAACGGCACAGGCCTGCTACGAGCGTACTCTTACCCGCATCTGAAGTGGTGCCTTGTACCATAAGGGCGGCCTGGCTTACTTTCATTGAACATCCTTACTGCTGGTATTCATCACTGATGACACCTCATTCTTTAATATTTGGGCGATACCTGCGGTAACTAGGACCACTCGCTGAGCAAGGGCGGCGATATCTTGATGTAACCAGCCAGACTCATCGACAAAGCGGCGGTTTATCTCCCCCATGGGCACTATGCCCATGCCCACCTCATTACTTACCAACACCAGCTCACCTTTAAGCTTAGGCAAATAAGCCAGTAGCTCTGCCTTTGCGCTGTGCCAATCGCTAGGGGTTGCCAGCAGTTCGTTGGTCAGCCATAGGCTTAGACAGTCCACTAAAATAAGCTTATTTTCACCGTCGTGAGCAGCTAGGGTTTGAGCCAAGCTCAATGGTGACTCTATAGTTTGCCACTTGAGCTGGCTTTGCTCTCTGTCGTTTTGATGGTGAGCAATTCTTTGTTTCATCTCATCATCGAGGGCCTGAGCAGTGGCAATATAGACGGCTTGTTTATTGCTAGTGCTATGAGAGCGAGCGCTATCACTCGCCTTAGCCTGTGCCACTAAAGACTCTGCATAACGGCTCTTACCGCTGCGAGCACCGCCTAATACTAAGGTAATCATGACTGGACTCCAGACAGTAGAGCAAGGACAACGCCATAGATAACCAGCTCGCTAACTTGCTGGGCAGCTCCTAGGGCATCGCCCACTATGCCGCCCAATTGCCGCTGAAAAAACGTTTTGCACGCCATATGGGTGAGCAGTAAACAGAGCACTAATATTAGCCCTATATAAGCTGGAACAAACAGCAGCAATATCAATCCAGTAAGGAGCAAAATAAGTAGCTCGTTGACTCTTAAATTCTGCGCTACAGGTTTACTCTTACTCGAGTCATCTTCACGCACATAGGGCAATCGATAGATAAGGCTGGCAGCGAGAATTCGGCTTAGTCCGTGGCCTAGCACCAAAATAAGCGGCACACTCAAAAGCACATTTGATTCAAGACCCATCTCTAAACGCTCGGCCAGCAGAGTCAACAATTGATACTTGAGCATCAGGCAAATAATTAATGCCAGCGCGCCATAACTGCCAAGGCGCGAATCTTTCATAATCTTAAGCTTATCGGCCACAGTCCAGCCACCACCTAAACCATCAGCGGTATCGGCAAGACCATCTTCATGAAAGCCCCCTGTCGCCAATATGCTGGCCGTCATAGCCAGCAACACGGCAATTTCAATTGGCAGTACCAGTGAAACCAGCCAAAATACCAGGGCACTTATCGAGCCAATAAGAATACCGACAACACCAAAATAACGGCTCGACTGATTAAGCTTTTCACCATCCACTTTCACCCAAGCAGGCATAGGAATGCGGGTAAAAAAGCCTACGGCAACCCAAAACAGAGTGAGCTGCTTATACAACTGAGGGCTAGTAAGGCGCTGTTTATCAGACCATGACGCTGACATTATTTCTCGTTACTCCATCAAACTTATATTCAGCCAATAAGTGAAGCTCAGCTAGACTAGGCTAAACCACAGACTCGACCTTGGCTTCTTCAAAAGAGGCCATCTCGTTATAGAAATTGGCTGCGGCTTGGATCAGCGGCAATGCCAACGCAGCACCTGTGCCCTCACCGAGTCGCAGGCCAAGGTTCAACAGAGGTATGGCATTCATGTGGGATAGCATCAGCTTATGGCCCTTTTCATCGGACTCATGGGCAAAAATCAGATAATCTCTGACGTTAGCGTTCATCTCCGTGGCCAGCAGCGCGGCTGCACTCGCGATAAAGCCGTCAATGACCACCAGCATTTTGCGCTCGGCAGCGGCCAAAATCGCCCCTGTCATCTGCACTATCTCAAAGCCGCCTAAGCAAGCCAGAATATTCTCTGGCGAGTCGAGCTCTGAAAGATGGGTTAACAGCGCCTGCTCTACCAGCATCTGCTTACGCTTTAGGGTCGCGGCATCCACGCCAGTGCCACGTCCGACACAGACAGCAGGCTTAACTTCCATCACCGCCGCCATAATTGCCGCCGCCGACGAGGTATTGCCAATACCCATCTCGCCGAGCGCGATAAGGTTAGTTCCCGCCTTATGATGGCGTTCAACCAGCTCGGTTGCCATGGTAAAGCCTTGGTGTACTGCACCTAATGTCATTGCTGCGCGTTTATGAATAGGACCTGTACCCGAGCCAAGCCTTTGGTTAATCACGCCTTCGATACCATCAATAGGCTCTAAAATACCGCAATCGATCACCTCAAAACCCAGTCCCACCTGACGACAAAAGACATTGATAGCCGCGCCGCCTGAAACAAAGTTACGCACCATTTGCGCCGTCACTTCACTCGGCGCAATTGAGACGCCAGAGCTGGCAATACCATGATCGCCGGCAAACACCAGCATCATAGGTCGAGTGACTTCAAGCTTGTCTCTGCCTATCACCCTTGCCATCTGTACTGCTAAGGCTTCTAACTGACCTAAAGCCCCCAGAGGTTTGGTTTTGTTATCTATCTTTTGCTGTACTAATTCATCATTATCTCGGCTCAGCGACTCGATATTGAACATTTCCACTATCCCTTAAAATGATTGAACCTAAGCAGTTAAGCTGAATACTCCAACTGCTTTAGGTGTTGATAAACCTTTAATTTAGGTTAACTAGCACTTTAGCATTAAAGCGCTAACCAACTGTAACAAAAATAAAAATAGTTAATAAGCCTACAAACTAGATAACTCATTAAGCACTAACGCCGCTTGAGTACCAATAGAAAAAATAGACTACCGATAACAGAGGTGATAACTCCAACGGGTAACTCCTGATTTGGCAATATGCTTCTGGCGATAACATCCACCCAAACCATAAACAGGCCACCAGTCAGCGCTGTGATTATCACGCTATAACGGCCGGGTAAAAGCTGACGAATAATATGGGGGATCATCAATCCCACAAAGCCTATACCGCCACAATAAGCCACTAGTACCGCAGTGATCATGGAGCACAGCAGCAACATGCCTAACCTGAGCCGCGCTACGGGGATCCCAAGGGTATGGGCGGTTTCATCGCCTGCCAACATGGCTAAAATTCTCAGCTTGAACACCAAGACTAGCCCTATGCCAAGCGCTACAACCAGTACAGGCAGCATAAGGGAGCTCCAACTGGCTTTGGCAAAGCTGCCCATATTCCAAAACAGCACGGCGGCGGAGGCTTGGGGATCGGAGAAATAGAGAATAAGACTAGTCAAGGCGGCAAACATAAAGGAGATAGCCACCCCAGACAACAGCATGCGCTCTGTCTGACTACTCACCCCAGTGCCCACAAGACTCAGCACCATCACAACAGAGAGGCAGGCCCCCATAAAGGCGCCAAGGGGTAAGCTTAACCAACTGAGACTCGCACCAAAAACCGACAGTGCCACCACTGCACCTAAAGAGGCGCCAGAGGAGATCCCAAAGAGAAAAGGGTCGGCAAGCGGATTACGGGTAACGGTTTGCAATACGCTGCCTGAAATCGCAAGCCCAGCTCCGGCAACGAAGGCCAAAATAATTCGCGGCAGACGAATATCAAACACGATACGACTAATAATATGGCTCGGCTCTTCAAGACCGAAATGAGCACCAAACACTTGATAGCTCAGCAGGCTGGCCACATCCATAAAACTGATATTGGCCGCGCCAAAGCTTGCTGCCGCGATTGGGGTAACTACTAACGCCATAGTGAGTAGCGACATAAAAACAAGACTGCGCATATCTCGGCTCGCGATTGGTAAAGCCTGAGTATATTCAACTGACATGGCTTACCTCGCTAACACCGCCTTCACTCGCGTCTTTCTCACTGGCACCAGTCTCACTCTCGCTGTTATGCCCCTCGCTGTTATGAAGAGAGTCCTCTGCATCCTGATAACCATAGAAGTAACTAATCAGTGGACGACCATGTTGAGGATGGGGCGTAATTTGGCTACAGACACCAAACACAGAAGAAATTCGTTCTTGGGTAAGCACCTTATCGGCACTGCCATAGGCAACGCATTCACCGTTATTCAACATCAATAGGCTGTCACATAGGGCGCTGGCAAGATTAAGGTCATGAATGGAGCAGATAACACTGATCCCGAGGCTACGCACTAGCTCTAGGGTTTGAATTTGATAACGCACATCCAGATGATTGGTCGGCTCATCTAAAATCAGCAGCTTAGGCGACTGTACTATGGCTCTAGCTATCAAGGCTCGCTGCTTCTCACCGCCAGAGAGCTTATCATAGAGGCTGTTGGCCTTATGAGTTAAGCCCACCTTAGCTATCGCTTCATTGACTCTATGAATATCCGCTTTGTTGGCAAAGTCCAATAACCCTTTATGGGGCGTGAGTCCCATGGCAACCAACTGCCCTGTGGTCATGGCAAAATGTGGCGGCGTATCCTGTAGAACGACAGCCACTTCGCGAGCAAATTCTCGCGAGCCATATTCCTGTAGTGGTCGTCCTTGGAGTAACACCTCACCCGCACTTGGCTGAATATAACGATAAAGACAGCGCAGCAAGCTCGACTTACCTGCACCATTGGGGCCTATCACCCCTAGCATTTCACCCTTTTTGAGGCTAAAACTGATCTTATTGAGAATGGTGGAATCATCGAGATGCCAACTTAAGCCTTTGACCGACATCATAGGATCACAGGGCTGGCTCTGGGCTTGGCTCGTCGCACTTGCCACCCTACTTGTCACCGTACTAGTCATCTTGCTAGTCATCGCCGACACCTTAAGGACAAGTCTCGTCCTAGCACCCAATCATTTAGCCAGTTGCTTTTCTTGTCACTGCTTTTGGCTGGCACATAACACCCTGAAGGCTCGATAAGCCTAGGGAAAACATAGTTAATCATTGCTACTCCGCCGAGTTACCCGCTCGGTCTATCTTAGCGAAACATAAGGTGCTGGCAGGTATCCTGACTCATATAGCGATAACCTGATAAGGCTTGCTATACATACAGTTGCGGGCACAGCTCGGGCTTTTCACCCGATTCCCTATTGTGTCTGCTTAACCTTGCAAAGGGCTCATATCGCCTGCTGTGCGTTAGGTCGCAAACACCAACCACCTTCTCTTATTCAGTCACACTTGAACATTTGATTACAAATGGACTCTGGCAAAGCTCTCTCTGGTACAGTTATCTCTGACAGAGTTATCGCCCTCATAGGCGTAGACTGTCACCTTAATCGCCTTAGCATAGGGCAAGTCTAACTGGCTAAAGAACTGATGCTCGCCTCTGGCCAATATCGAGGCTAACAGATGGCGCATCACACCAGCGTGGGTGACCACTAATATCTTACCCTGACAGTTAGCCAACATGTTTTGCCATACACTGTCTATGCGCGCTTCAAAATCCAGCATGGCTTCACCATTCGGCGGTGTCTGACGCCACGGGTTACGCCAGAATGTATCTAGCATCTGCGGATAATCTCGATAGAGGTCATCTATCTTATGACCATCCCAATCGCCAAAATTCATCTCCATTAACCCATCATGACTTACGGCATCAAGGGCAAGTTCGGCAGCCAAGTCTTGAGCAAATCCGGCGCAGCGACTTAAAGGCGAATGCCAAATATGATCCGGCACGATATTTAACTGTGCAAAGCTTTGCTGCATCTGCTCACGCCCAAGGGCGGTTAATTGCGCATCCACCTGACCACGCATTATCCCTTCGTGTTCACATTGACCATGGCGTAATAAATAGAATTCTGTCTGCATTGGCTTATCGCTGCGCTATTCACCCTATACTCAGTCTATAGTATCAACTAGCCATATAAAGCGGCTAGGTGAAATATTTATGGTTGCACTTTTGCTAACCATAAGTAGTATAGAACCAGATTATAGACGTCTAAACGTTTAAACGTCCACCCCCATAGCAGTAAGAAATAATAGCCGTAGGAAGTATGTGATGACAGCAGACAATCCACTCTTTGCACAACTTAGTCAGCAGCTTGAGCAGGGTATTTTAATACTCGACGGCGCTATGGGCACAATGATCCAAGAGCACAAGCTAGAAGAAGCTGACTTTCGTGGCGAGCGCTTTAAGGATTGGCACTGCGAAGTCAAAGGCAATAATGACCTTTTGGTCCTCACCCAGCCAGCATTAATTCAACAGATCCATAAGGATTACCTGCTCGCTGGCGCAGATATTATTGAGACCAACACCTTCAACGCCACCCCTATCGCCATGGCCGACTATGATATGCAAAGTCTGTCGGCGGAAATTAACTTAGTCGGCGCTCAGCTTGCTAGAGCTGCAGCCGACGAAGTCAGCAAAGAGACAGGCAGAAGCTGTTATGTGGCAGGTGTACTCGGCCCCACCAATAGAACCTGCTCCATAAGCCCTGATGTGAATGACCCTGGGTTTCGTAATATCAACTTTGACCAGCTAGTCGAAGCCTATACTGAGTCGACCCAAGCCCTCATCGACGGTGGCGCTGATATCATTATGGTGGAGACCATCTTTGATACCCTTAATGCCAAGGCTGCACTGTTCGCCATCGAAACCCTGTTTGATAAATTAGGCAAAAAGCTGCCGATTATGATCTCAGGCACCATCACCGATGCCTCGGGCCGTACCCTTACCGGACAAACAACCGCCGCTTTTTATCACTCCCTGCGCCATGTTAAGCCTATCTCTATCGGTCTTAATTGCGCACTTGGGCCCAAAGAGCTGCGCCCCTATATCGAAGAGCTAGCTAAAATCGCCGAATGCTATGTCTCGGCTCACCCTAATGCAGGCCTACCTAATGAGTTTGGCGGCTATGATGAGTCGCCACAGGAGATGGCACAAGTCATTGGTCAATGGGCCCAAGAAGGCATGCTCAATATTGTTGGCGGCTGCTGTGGTACCACGCCAGAGCATATTCGAGTCATTAAAGAAGCCGTGATCTGTCATCCACCACGGAAGTTACCAGAGCTTGAGGTCGCCTGTCGTCTCTCTGGCCTAGAACCACTCACCATAGGTAAAGACTCGCTGTTTTTAAATGTGGGTGAGCGTACTAATGTCACAGGCTCGGCCAAATTTCTACGACTGATTAAAACAGGTGAATTTGAAGAAGCACTGGCCGTTGCGCGGGATCAGGTGGAGAACGGCGCCCAGATCATCGATATCAATATGGATGAGGGGATGCTAGATGGTGTTGAGGTGATGCAAAAATTCCTTAACCTTATCGCCTCAGAGCCCGATATCTCACGCGTACCTATTATGATCGACTCCTCTAAATGGGAGGTGATCGAAGCAGGTCTTAAATGTATTCAAGGTAAAGGGGTGGTCAACTCCATCAGCCTTAAAGAGGGAGAAGAAGCCTTTATCAAGCAGGCTAGTCTCGTCAAACGCTATGGTGCGGCCGCGATTATTATGGCCTTCGATGAGGTCGGTCAGGCCGATACCCATGCCCGTAAAGTCGAGATATGTACCCGCGCCTACCGAGTGCTGGTCGATAAAGTCGGCTTTCCACCGGAAGATATTATCTTTGACCCTAATATCTTTGCCATCGCTACGGGTATTGAAGAGCATGATAACTATGCGGTGGACTTTATCGAAGCCACTCGCGAAATTAAGCGCACCCTGCCCCATGCCATGATCTCAGGCGGCGTCTCTAACGTCTCTTTCTCCTTCAGGGGTAACAACCCTGTACGTGAAGCCATTCACGCCGTCTTCCTCTACCATGCCATCAATGCCGGCATGGATATGGGCATAGTCAACGCGGGGCAGTTAGCCATTTACGATGATATCGATCCAGAGCTTAAGCAAAAGGTTGAAGATGTTGTCCTTAATCTGCCCTGCCAAGTTAAGGACTCCAGCTGTACTGAGCAGCTACTGGAAGTCGCCGAGCAATACCGTAGCACAGGTGGCCAAGGCCCTAAGGCAGAAGATTTAGCTTGGCGAGAATGGCCTGTTAACAAGCGTTTAGAACACGCTTTGGTCAAAGGCATTACCGACTATATTGATGAAGATACTGAAGCCGCTCGCCTGCAAGCGAGTAAGCCCCTAGAGGTAATTGAAGGGCCATTAATGGATGGCATGAACGTGGTGGGGGATCTTTTTGGCTCGGGCAAGATGTTCCTGCCTCAGGTAGTGAAATCCGCACGGGTAATGAAAAAGGCTGTCGCCTACCTCAACCCCTTTATCGAGGCCGAAAAACAAGAGGGACAATCCAACGGCAAAGTGCTCATGGTAACAGTCAAAGGTGATGTCCATGATATCGGCAAGAACATTGTTGGTGTGGTGCTCGCGTGTAACGGCTATGAGGTTATCGACCTTGGAGTAATGGTGCCCGTTGAGAAGATCATCGAGGTCGCTAAACAGGAGCAAGTGGATGTTATCGGTATGTCCGGCCTTATTACTCCAAGTCTGGATGAGATGGTGCATAATGTGAAAACCTTCCACCGTGAAGGCCTCACCATTCCAGCCATTATCGGCGGCGCGACCTGTTCGAAAATTCATACCGCAGTAAAAATCGCCCCTCACTCACCATCGGGAGCGCTTTATGTGGCCGATGCGTCAAGAGCCGTGCCTCTGGTCTCTAAACTGATCAATCCAGATACTCGCCAGCAAACCATAGATGCTGCCTACGACGAGTATCAGCAAATGCGCGACAAGCGTGCCAATCAGGCCAAGCGTAAGCAGCTTGTCTCTATCGAAGCGGCTCGCAATAATGCCTGCGAATTTAATTGGCAAGACTACCAAGCCTTTACTCCAAATCAGTTAGGCAGACAGGTATTTGATAATTATCCGCTGGAAGACTTGGTCGATCGCATCGACTGGACACCGTTTTTCCGCAGCTGGGACCTACATGGCCACTTCCCTCGAATTTTAGAAGATAAGGTGGTTGGCGAAGAGGCAACCAAGCTATATCAAGACGGTCTTGCCATGCTTGATAAAATCATCAAGGAAAGGTGGCTCACAGCCAAAGCGGTTATCGGGCTCTTCCCAGCCAATAGCGTCAACCATGATGATATTGAGATCTATACAGATGAGAGCCGCTCTAAGCTTGAGATGACCACACATCATCTAAGAATGCAGATTGAGCGTATCGATAACCACAACTTCTGCTTAGCCGATTTTGTTGCGCCTAAAACCTCAGGGATCGCCGATTATATGGGTGGCTTTGCCGTCACCGCAGGCCACGGCATTGATGAGCATATCGAACGCTTTGAAGCCGAGCACGACGACTATAGCGCCATCATGCTCAAGTCCTTGGCCGACCGTCTCGCCGAAGCCTTTGCCGAGCGCATGCACGAACGTGTGCGTAAAGAGTTCTGGGGCTATGCCAGTGATGAGCAGCTCGATAACGACGCCCTGATTAAGGAAAAATATAAGGGCATTCGCCCAGCCCCAGGTTATCCAGCCTGCCCAGACCACACAGAAAAAGGGCTGTTATGGGAGCTACTTAAGCCCGATGAAGTGATCGATCTTAAGATCACCGAAAGCTATGCCATGTACCCAACCGCCGCCGTCTCCGGCTGGTACTTCGCCCACCCAGAATCCCGTTATTTTGGCATCACCAACATAGGTAAAGATCAGGTGGAAGATTACGCTAAACGTAAGGGGATGAGTGTTGAAGAGGCAGAAAGATGGTTGGCACCAGTACTAGACTATGACCCAGAGTAGAAAATGATCCTGAGTAATCAGGATCTTTCATTACGCTAATCGCGGACTTGAAAGCTTTTAAACTTCTTTTGAATCTGATTTTTCAAGCTTCACTTGAATCAAAGTCGTGGAGTTTCACTCCACACCAGACCTAGAGGGAAACAACAGCTTTTCCCTCTAGGGACTCCCCAACCGCCTGATGTGCAGGGTCAAATATGTTCCCTACATATAATGGCATTTCCTCCATCCTTGGAGGTCAGTGCACGAATGTCGCGATGGCATGTATGCCAAAGAGCGACCCAACGAAGTTGTTTTTTCGTGCTTATTCGAGAATCCCTAACGCTTCCGATGGATATCTGATGTAAATGGATTTACGAATGCCGCGGTGACATGGATGCCAAAGAGCGGCCATGGCCCCCGAGCCTTAACCAGACATCTGATAGGCAGGATGCCTGAATGCCATGAAGTTCATGGACGCACAAGAATGGCCATGATGACAATACACGATTTTCATCATCGTATTTCGGCAACTTCAATGGGGAAGTGTTGTAGCGTCTAGCCGCATTTTATACTTAGATTATATCCAGTAACCCTATAATTCCGCATTTCCGCTGGATAGACGGAAAAAGTCCGTACTTCGTGATTTGAACCCTTACTCTAAAGTGGCGCTTTGTCATTGAAAAACATAGCTAATAGGCGTATCGTGTGAAAAATTTAAATGCGTGATAGACGGAAAAAATCCGTGTTTAAACACGGATTTTTCCGTCTAATACACTGTTAGGGTTCCATTCATGAGAAAGATAGCCATATGCGTTTTTGTACTGATGAGTATTTGCCAAAAAGCTCTATCTCTTGAGTGTGGGGCCGATCCGGCTTCTGCTTTAAATAAACACATAGAAGCCCATATAGCTGTAGATGCGGTTTTCATTTCAGAGTGCACAGCAATAGAGAGCATAAGAGATTTCAACGACTCCGATCTGGCGAGGGCGGTTCCAATTAGCAAGGAGGATCACAAGATTCTCTTTAACATCAAGAAAGAGGATTTAGCTAAGCTGCATGCGAGATCAGAGCAGGAAGCCAGAGATTTCTTTAGAAGGTTCTATTTGGCCTACTGGAACCAAAACAGCGATCATATACGTCACAAAGAAGGCAAGCCGGTTATTATTGGTGTCTTCAATGAAGAAGATTATGCTCATGTACTCTATCGGTATGAAAAACACATTGGGCAAGCATTTAGGTTTACCCCTAAAGTAGTTAGCTTCAAAAAATCAGAGGGGCAGTTCATTGCTGTTGATCGATATCTGTTCACACCCTAACAAAGCCAGCCAGAGGGACCAAAAAACCGCCGCTTCGCTCTGGTTTTTCGGCCCCTGCTGGCGGCGTTACAAGGAGAGTTACGAATGAAAATCGGAACAATTCTTTTCTTTATGCTGCTTTTATCTGGCTGCACATCACAACTGTGGCAACCACCGAGTTATGAAGAAAAGATTACAGGCTTTTACGCCGCAGATGAAAAAGGGCTGCTGCTTGTAACTGGCGAAAAGTATAGTTATGTATTTGAGGCAAGTGACCTATTAAAAAATTCCCTTGAAATAAGCCGCACAATTGAATTTTATCCTCGATACGTAAACTTTAAACTGGATGAAAAAAACAACATTACAGGTAAGCTAGAATTAGTTATCCATAATGAATCGGATAAATCAACACTTCGAAAGCTTGGTTTCCCGCAAGACGAATATGGAAATATTGAATTGTTGTTTAACTTAAACGGTAAAAGATATGAAGTTGAGGGAAGTTACCCTTTTCAAACACTTGAAGATGATCACTATGTATTAGTAGAAACACCTGAATCAGGAGTTTCAAAAGCTGGGAAAATAGTAGTCACACCAGGAGCAGTGGCAATTGATGCTGTTACTATTGTGCCTGTTGGTGTGTTTTTTGGAGTGTTGGGTGTTATGAATCATGAATAAATACGGTCTATAAGTAACCCTAACAAACTGTTTAAAGTGGACAAAATTAACAGGGCGTTATGTGGCTTTAGGAAAACCATGACAAAAACAGAAAAGGGATTTTACATTCGAGCTCTTATCTTATTGGTATTAGTGATTTATCAGACTTTCATTGAAGGTGACAAATACACAATCGCTGATGTCGAAGGATTTTCTGTGTCATACGTTATTGCGATGGCTTACTTTATATATTTTTGCGTATATATTTTAACCTTAAAGTGCATGAGCTGTGGTGAGCCTGTAATCTACAAATCGGTCAATCCTTCTGGCTGGACTTTACCCGGTAGTAAATGCGATAAGTGCGGACAAGAGTTTTAAAATAAGTATGAGTAGTTAGTAGGGTCAGAGTAAACTTTTAGAGTCCTTTACTCTCAAACTAGGCAAACAAGCTAAAACTCGTACTGTTTCTTAAAGGCCGTGAGGCCTTGGGAGGAAAATTGAATGGCTCTGGAGTCTAAGTCCTGCTTGGCCCAGCCTCGCTGTAATGCATCTTGCAATACCCAAGCCCCTAGGTTTCCAACGAGATGGCTTCTTCTTTCACTCCAGTCTAAGCATGCTTTGCACATGGGACGTCTGTTGTTAAATAAAAATGATATGCCAACCATGTTACATTAACCATCAGCACAATCATGGGTAGGTTGCTAATTTGATCATCAACTATCGATTTAGTTCACTGATTTAGGAAGCAAAGCCCTGTAACATGTGTCACTACTTATGACGACGAACTAGGAATGAAGTTCAATAGGGAAACGTATGAGCATATACAAAAAGCTAATGTTGGTGATGATGCTTTTCCCCATAGGTCTATTGTTCGCACAAGAATCTAGTGACAGCCGTCTCATAAGAAATGTAAAAATAAAGGATAAAGATACCCAACTGCATGAGTCTAGTGATGTATATGTAGAGTGGAAAATAGGTGTTCTGATGGGGGAGCCCGTTTTAAATAGCAAAGCTATTGTCTCTATCCCACTAAATTTCAGAGATTCAAAGCAAAGAGTGACCTATAAAGGGGAAGAGTTCGAAGTTCCTACAGAGGTCGTAAAAAAAATATCAGTCGTTTCTGCAAAAGCATCTATATATGTCCCCTATTACATATACATGGATTTTGATCTAGGTGCGATGGGTGATATTTACTGGGGGGAGAATGTATCATTTCTATCGAAAGATAAAAAAGAGAGGTACTTCAGTTTTAATGTCCCAGGTTCACCGGAATGGAACAACCTGTTTTATAAGCTCAATCAGCTTTCTGATACTAGAGAGTATCTTAGTGAAGAGGAATCAAAAAAAATATTTATCACCGGGATAGATGAAGATGAATTTGGAATATCATCAAATGCTGATGTTAAGTTTAACCTTAATCCCATAAAAATGTGGATAGAAAGCAAGATAAAGAATAAAAATAAAAGTAAAAAAGTAAGCAGTACAGAAAAGAAAGACCCCTTTAAAAAATTTGAAGCGATGGATATCTCGGATGAGCTTCTTGCAAGAATTAATAATGACATAAAAAGTTTTATAATTGAAAGGTGTGGTTTGTACTATACCAAGGTTAAAAAAGAAGTCGTACTTACAGGTTTACACCTTTATCTTGATGAAGATTACTCCAACGAGTCTGCTAAAGAAAGAAAGAAAAGAGAAAAGAGGGAAAAGGAATACAAAATAAAAAAAGCGGAAGAAGAACGAAGAAGAGCAGAAAGAGTCAGCAGGTCAATAATAGAAGCACAAAAAAACCTCCCGATGCTGCAAATGCAGTGGAAGAATAAAAGGAAAAGTATAAAGAGCAACTGCAGAAGCTATATCATGAAAAAATACGCTTTTGAAGTCTCCACCAAGAAATTGGAGGAATTGTTAAACAATAGCTTTACATCCACCGAACAATTCGAAGGGATATATTATGTTCCTTATGATGGGTATTAACATTAACCAAGGAGATTTAGAGTGAAAATGCGACTATTTATTTTGCTTCTAATGACTTTTCATGCACAGCTATCATATGCAGATGCATACATAAAATTAATGTGCGATGAGAGCGGTAGTGATGTGTATGTGAATGGTGAAATAGTTGGGACATATGATGATATGCCCTTAGAGTTTATACTGCCCCCAGGAGAGCACCTCCTTGAGATAAGAAAGGACTATGGTGACCAGAGTTACGGTTATTACAAAAAAACAGTAAAAGCAGGCAAAATAGACATAAAGGTGCCGGTAAATGCCAGCTTAAAAAGCACATATCCAGAAAGTTATTACTACAGAAAAGCGAATACTATAAAAGGTGCTGAGAGTTATTTAAAGATATACCCGAATGGTAAATATGCTCAAAACTTGAAAAATTTCATAGAGATCGAGTATGCAAAAAAGGCTGACTCGATACAGGGAGCAAAGGAGTATCTCAGTAAGTATCCGAATGGTAAATACAGCAAAAAAATAAATGACTTCATCGAAGTTGAATACGCAGATAAAGCTGTAACGATAGAGACCGCCAAAGAATATCTCATTAAATATCCAAATGGAAAGTACAGCAAGAAGATAGTTGATTTCATAGAGAATAAATATGCCGATAAAGCAACAACCTTAGCAGGGGCAAACGAGTATCTCGCAATGTATCCTCAAGGTAAACACAGAGAGAAGGTTAAAAGCTTCATTGAACAGAAGTATGCCGATAAAGCAACTACGTTAATAGGCGCTGAGGAATATATTGAAAAGTATCCTAATGGTAAATACATTGCAAAATTCAAGGATTTCGTAGAACTACAATATGCTAAACGAGCTACGACAATAAAAGGGGCAGAAAGGTATCTTGCAATCTATCCTAACGGTAAATACAAAGAAGACATTAAAATAATTAAAGATAAAATTGCACCTGTCATTTCAAATATACAAGAAAATATGGTTCTGGTAGGTAAAGGCATTTTCAAGATGGGTTCAAAAAAAGGCTATGATAATGAAAGACCTGTGCACAATGTAAATCTAACTTATGATTTTTACATTGGAAAGTATGAAGTAACACAAAAAGAATATAAAGAGCTAATGGGAAACAACCCATCATATTCCAAAGGGGATAACTTACCTGTAGAAACAGTAAGCTGGTGGGATGCTATTAAATACTGTAACGCCTTAAATAAGTTTTTAGGCTTATTACCTGCTTATAACGAGAAGACAGGTGAGCTATTGGATAAGAATGGAAATGCGACAACTGATGTGACTCAAGTTGAAGGTTATAGACTTCCAACAGAAGCTGAATGGGAATATGCAGCACGAGGAGGAAATAAGAGTAAAAACTATAGGTACAGTGGGGGTGATGATCTCGATGATGTGGCATGGAATTTAGGAGCTTATTATAGTCGCAGTAAGAAAACACATCCCGTTGGAACGAAATTGCCCAACGAACTAGGTTTATATGAGATGGACGGCAATGTCACTGAGTGGTGCCAAGATCACTATGATAGTGAGGGGTATAAAGCACATAGTAAGATCAATCCGCTGATAAAAACACAATCAACTAATATGCATGTTCAACGAGGACTGTCATTCGACAGCTATATAGATGAATCTAGTCGAGTTACAAACCGAGGTTACGGCGGCGTTCATGATGAAGGCTTCTATAATGAAGGGTTTCGACTATCTAAAACATATTAAGCTTAGATGCTGACCTTCTTTAATCAGACCGAATATTTCAATAAAGGAATTAGTGGGGTCAGAGTAAACTTTTAAAGCCCTTTACTCTCAAACTGGGCAAACAAGCTAAAACTCGTACTGTTTCTTAAAGGCGGTGAGGCCTTGGGAAGTAAATTGAATGGCTCTGGAGTCTAAGTCCTGCTTGGCCCAGCCTCGCTGTAATGCATCTTGTAATACCCAAGCTCCAAGGTTTCCAGCGAGATGACTTCTTCTTTCGCTCCAATCTAAACATGCTTTGCACATGGGCCGTCTGTTGTTAAATGAAGTAAAATCTATGCCTAAGTGATTAAATTTTACCTTACCTTCCTCTGTTAACTTCACTTGTTCATCAAGCTCTATTATCCAGCCTTTGGTAGACAGGGTATCAAAGAGTTCAACGCCGAGTTCACCTGCTAAATGGTCATAACATATTCTGGATTTTCTTAGCCTTTGATTGTTGGGGCCAGTTACCACACTGCGGCTTGATACAGATGCAGTGATATTCAGCAGTTGCTCAATCAGCTCTGCGACCTGTCTGTTTCTTAGCTGAAAATACTTATGCCTTCCCTGTTTTCTCACCGTTAACAACTCACCTTCCACCAGCTTGGTTAGGTGACTGCTTGCAGTTTGAGGCGTGATATCTGCAACCGCAGATAGCTCTGTTGCCGTTAGGGCTTTACCACTCATCAGTGCCGTTAGCATTTTCGAGCGAGCAGTATCTCCAATTAAATGCCCAATATAAGCGATATTTGGTTCCATTTTACATCCACAGTACGACCAGCATCGAAGCATTGTCCTTTATAGGCAAATAGACTGTCAAAAATCTCTGAAAAATTAAGTAAAAGGAGTAACCAATGATCGCAGTCATTTTTGAAGTGACACCCAAAGCAGAGGGCAATGATGCCTATTTTGAAATAGCAGAGCTACTTAAGCCATCACTTGTTGAGATTGATGGATTCATCTCAGTCGAGAGATTTCAAAGCCTAACAAACCCTGAAAAGTATTTATCCCTTTCATTCTGGGAAACCGAAGCCGCAATAAAACAGTGGAAAGCCAATGTTGAACATCAAGCCGCTCAACACAGAGGTAAGCATGAGCTTTTCAGCCATTTCAGAATTCGAGTCGGCAATATCGTCAGAGACTACGGCCACTCAAACTAACCATTAAAGTAGGGTCAGAGTAAACTTTTGCAGACGCGACTAAGCAAGGAAATATATTGGGGCTCACGCTTGAGCCCCTTTTGCGCAGCTCGCGTTTGCACTAGGCATACTTACCAATAATCCCAACAAGATCTTCAACCCTGTGGGCAATATAATCGGGTGTGATATTCCAGCTCTCAGGGGCTGAGCAGCTATAACCAGCAGCGACCGAAATCACCCGCGTATCGCCACCTAATGCAGATTCGAGATTACGGGCAAATTTGGTATCGGCTTCATGATCGCCAATATACATCAGCAATGAGCTGTCGTTTTGACCAAGAATATTATCAACACACTTGATACCGCCAAATGGATCTGGCTTTTGCTGACCGTTAGAGACATCGTCATAGCCCACAACCGAGACAAAGTGATCATCGATTTGATTACTTCTGAGCACATTTCGAATATTGGCTTGGGAGTTTTGAGAACAGATACCATGGGGCAGATGGCCAAACTGAGTGACCACACTGCTAATGCCTTCAAACAAGGATACTGGCGTCTGATTACGCTCTTGATGTTCAGACCACATGGAACCTGCTAATTCCATCTCATCATGGGACAGGCCATAGTAGTCCAGATAAAGCTCTTGCCAGTTTTTAGCGCCGTGATTAGCAACATGATAAGCCGCTTCACTGCGCAAGTATTGCGGCAGATTGTCACCAGTCAAATGGGGAGCGACTATAGATAATATCTCTTTGGTAATGCTGATATTCTTGGGCACTGAATTCACCAGTGTTCCATCGTAATCCCATAAAATCGCGTCTAATTTCATCAACAATACTGCCTTATCACTATTAAAACGCTGGGAATATTACACCTTAGTCAGCCGCTGGCCTAGCCATTAAATACGTAAACAGTTTTCGCCAAAACCTGCGCAAACACTAGCTTATTACCAAGAATTTACCGCGTATTAAATAGCTGTTCACAGGGGCATTTCACAGCATCAACAAGCGCGAAACGAGCCAATATTCATAATGCTATTGCTCTTGTCTCGGCGTAAATTGAATACTCACTCGATAACCAGAGTCTGACTGGGAGGCGCTGTAGGGCCAAGCAAATTGTTGAGCAATTTTTTGTACTAGCTTAGTGCCGATCCCAAAGCCGAGTGAAGTTTCACTGACTTGGGCAAGCTTGGTCTCACGATTAATCATCACCACTTCACAGCCTTGTTGACTAATCTCTACTTCACCAATTTGAGTATGCTGAAAGGCGTTGCGAACCAGGTTAGTGAGCACTATCTTACATACGGTCACTGGCATGGGTGAGATATAAGGTGATAGAGCTAGTTTCACCTCTATCTCTTTCCCTTCGGTGAGATAATTAAGCTCGGCCACCAACTGCTCGATCAAACTTGGTAAATCACACTCTTGATAGATAAGCTCACTGGCATCATCTTCACGGCTTAACCAAAGCAGGGTCTCTGTCATATCCTTCATGGTCAAGCTGGCGCGCTGTATTCTGTCTCTTACTCGCTGTTCTTTTTCACTACTGGGTTCACTCAAGCGATTAAGCAGTGCGGCGTTACTGCGTATGGTCGCAATAGGAGTTCGCAGCTCATGACTGGCATGGCTTAAAAATGCCTGCTCGCGGACAAGTGTCTCTTTGACCTGTTTGATATTTTGATAATTAAGATCGGCAATCACATTAAGCTCGGTAAAGGGAAAGCGCGGTGGCGCTTGCTCGACGCTCTCTAGGCTTAAATCTCTCACCCATTGATACAAGCCGTCAACGGGCTTGGCGATACTGCGGAAAATCAGTAGCAGCAATACAATAAAAGCTATCAATACAAACAGTCCCACAAGGGCAATTTGCACCATGGGATCTATCCAGCCGAACACACTGCCCTTTTCATCCTCAGGCTTAGCTTTTTTAATACGATATTTAGAGACATAAACAGTTTCACCCTTCAGGCTTTTCACCTTCATAAGTTGAAACGACTGCTCCGGTGGCGCAAAGTAGACCCAATCGAGAAAGCGGGTCTGTAATTGATCAAATTCCTTGGGGGGCTGGCCAAACTGCTGCCGCACAGGCTCGGGCACCTGTTGCCAATCTGTGGTGGTATGAATTCCTATGGCATTGCGCTGGCCAGCTTGATGGTGTTTACCCGCATCCAGCATGATATGTTCGACCATGCTGTCAAAAGCAGATAAAAAGTAGCTGGCGCTCTGCCATGAAAATAGCGCCGACATCAGTAAGCCTAAGCTGATCAATACGGCTAACACATAGGTTCTTATGCTAATTTGTCGTGCCACGGGCGCTCCGCTAATGATGATTTAAGACTCGCTATTCTGGCTTAATACAAACCCAAAGCCAGCTTCCGTTGCGATGCTAAAGCTCGCTCCTGCTAGCTCAAGCTGTTTTCGCAAATGGAAAATATGTACCTTCAAACTGTTACTGTCAGGGCCATCTTCCCCCCATACCGCTTGGATCATTCGCTGGCGAGAAACCGGATGAGGAAACTCACGCATCAACAATGACAAAATAGTAAAAGTTGTCGGTGTCAGCTTAATGGGCTTTTGCTCATAATCGGCAGTTTTACTTCTCAGACACAGGCTTAACTTACCTAAAGCGAGTCGCTCAAGCTGACCGCTCTTGCGGGTCGATAATGCCAGTACTCGCGCATATAACTCTTCCACTTCAAAGGGCTTAATCAGGTAATCATCTGTGCCAGCACCAAAGCCAGCGAGCTTATCAGCCAATGTGTCACGTGCAGTCAGCATCAGCACTGGCGTATCCTTTCCCTGCGCCCTGAGCTGCTCACACAATGCAATACCATCGAGTCCTGGTAAATTGAGATCCAGTATCAGCACATCGTAGTGGTTTTGCGTCGCAAGGCTGAGGCCGGACACGCCGTTATAGGCGTGATCACAGACAATATTCTCAACCTCAAAGAAGTCCACTATGGTTGACGCCAAATCAATATCATCTTCCACCAGCAGCAGAGTTAGTTTCATTGATAAGCCCTTTGATTAAATGCCAATAGTCTTGCAATCACTGCCTTAATATCTTCAATGATCAGCAGCAACGCTGGGATCAACAGCAAGGTAATCACAGTCGCAAAAAGAATACCATAGCCAAGTGAAGCCGCCGCCGGAATAATAAATTGTGCCTGCGCCGATGTTTCTCCCAATAGCGGCATTAAGCCTGCGTAGGTGGTAATCGAAGTTAAAAGCACCGCCCTTAATCTGCCAGTACAGGCTTCAACTATTGCTCGCTGCACCTTCTCACCTTTTGTTCTTAAATCGTTAAAGGTCGACACCAAGAGCAAACTATCATTCACCACAACCCCACTTAAGGCCACTATGCCATTAAAAGATAAGATACTGAGTAACATATCATTATACCAATGGCCGAGTATGGCGCCGACCACACCAAAAGGAATCGCCGTCATGATAATTAATGGCTGAATATAAGATTTAAGCGGAATCGCCAGCAGAATATAGATAGCCGCCATCGATAGTGCAAACAACTTCACCATAGAGCCTGCGGTTTCCGCCTGCTGCTCCGCCTCGCCAGCAAAGTGGATCTGTAAACTTGGGTAACTGGCCTTAAGCTTGGGCACCAGATCCTGTTTTATCTTTGCCACCAGTTCATTGGGCGACAGCGACTGCTTGTCAACGGTAGCACTGACATACACAGCTGGCAGACCTGAGATTCGCGTCATCTCATTTTGCTGATATTCAGCGGTCACATCGGCAACCGATGAAAGGGGAACAATAGCGCCATTATCCAGCCTTACCCTACTACCCAGTACATCCTCTGGACTCTGACGGGCAGCAGCGGGATAACGAATACGCACCTTTATCTCATCCTTGCCGCGTTGGAATCTTTGTACGACTTCACCACCAAAACCTTGGAGTAACTGACGTGACAAGCTCTGGGTCGTCAGGCCATAGGCGTAACCTTGCTCGTTAAGCTCAAACTTAAGCTGAGCTTGACCCGAGTCGAAATTATCATCGATACCGCTCACACCTGAGATTGGCTGAATATACTCTTTGATGGCCTTGCCTGCTAAGGTAAGACTCTCACTATCCCATGATTTCAGTTCTACCTTGAAGTTATCAGTGCCACCAAAACCCGTTTTGATATTGAGCTTTTTCACCCCTTCAAGTTGACCCACTTGTTGACGCCAAGCGCGAACAAAGTCATTGAGTCCGTAGGGCGCATCCTGACTTAGCTCAACCACGGCGCTGGCGGTAAGATCCCCTGATGCAATCAGCTCCAAGGTATTAATGCCTTTCCCCTGATAGCCTGAGTGCTGACTCAGTGCCTTATCGGTGGCAATGGCCGCTTGCTCTAGCTTAAGCAAGTTAATGTGGGTTTGACCAAAGCTGGCATCATTTTGCATGGTAAAGTTCGCATCGACAGTACTGCCGGGAATATCTGGGAAAAAGCCCACTCTGACCACACCTGAACTTGGCATTCCCAAGACTAAAATAAACAAGGTGATAAAACCAAACACGAGCGCATAGCGGTAGCCCAGAGCACGCTCGATTACTGGACGATAGACACTATCGTTGAACCAATTGAGTCCAGAATCAGCCTTATGTTGAATAATAGGCCACAGATTACGCCACCCTGATTTGGGCACTCTATGGGTATTTAAGTGGGCTAAGTGAGAAGGCAAAATCAGCTTGGACTCCACCAAGGAAAGCAATAAACATATGGTCACTATCACCGCAAACTGAGAGTAAACCTCTCCCATTCCACCCGCCACATTGGCCAAGCCGACAAATACCGCCACTGTAGTGAGTACACCAAATACCGTAGGCACAGCCACCTTATGGGTACCTCGAATAGTGCTAGCAAGAGAGTCACCATCCTTTTTACGCGTGCTATAGATACTCTCCCCCACCACAACCGCATCATCCACCACTATGCCTAGGGCGAGAATAAAACCAAAGGTGGTCATCTCATTAATCGTCATGCCAGTGAACTGTTCTGTCATAAAAAACAGGGTGCCGCAGAAGATAAAGGGCAAGCCTGCGGTCACCCAGATTGCCACTCTTAAATTCAAAAATAGCGCCAGTACCAGAAAGACGAGTGCGATTCCCGACAACGCATTTTTCACCAGCAAAGCAAGGCGGTCCCGTATCAAGACACCACCGTCATCCCAGGCATCAATTTGCACATTGGCAGGTAATAAGCTGTTACTCTGCCAGCTCTTCACCACGGCATCGGCCTGCTCAACAATATTGAGTACATCGCCGGACTCATCGACTTTCACCTCTAGGCCTATGCCCATCTCACCGTTGTAGCGAGATAGCACAAACACATTATCGGCAAAGGTATCTGTGACTGTGGCGATATCTCGTAGACGAATAATGCTACCTGAAGTGGTTGTCACCAGCGGGATCTGGCCAAACTCATTCACATAGTAAGCCTGCTCCGCAACTTTAAGACGGATCACCTTATTGGCATTACGTAAGCTAGTGGAGATACCAGTGCGAGACTCCTGATTGACCTTATTAGCAATATCGGTAAAGGTCAGGCCATAGGCCTGCAGCTTGGCTTCATCCAGCTCGATGGAGATCATCCCCTCGGCCTTACCCTTAATGGTGACATTGGAGATCCCAGACTGGGCCAGTAGATCCGCCTTGACTCGCTCGGCAAGTCTTTGCAGCGCCGCCCTATCATCACCGCCGTAGATCTTGATTGAATAGGCGTGATTGAGACGTCGCTGAGCCGCTATAACAGGCTTTTCCGCATCGGTAGGAAAGCTATAAATAGCATCAACTTTCGCTTTCACATCCCTAAGCAGTATATCTAAATCATGATCTGATTTTTTCTCTATGCTGATGGTGGCGCCGTTGGCATTTGAAGTGGAGGTAACACGCTTAATTCCCAATACGTCGGATAACGCCTCTTCCACTTTAACCGCTATTCCCTCTTCAGACAGGCTGGCATCACCACTGCTATATGTCACCGACACTGTTACTGTGTCAGCTTCCCTTGAAGGAAAGGCTTCCTTCTGCAGGCCGTTAAAGGAAAATAGTCCGAGTACTATCACCATCACCATCAAAAGATTGGCGGCGACAGGGTTTGCGGCGAACCAAGCGATAACACCTCTTTGCTCTGGCATCATAGTCTCACCTCGGTTTTCGCTGGCGTCACTAACATGCCTGCCATATAACTGGCGAGGGGTCTAACAACCACTTTGGCCTGAGTGATCTCTGCTGGCAGACGCACATAAGAGTGCCCCCCTCGAGCAAAGGCCAATTCGACTTTTACTTTCTTAAGGCTGTTGTTGCTATCGAGTAACCATAAACTGATGTCCTTGGTAAGCGCAGAATCAGGCACTTGCCAAAGATTGGCTAGCGTCACCCCTGAGAAGTCGACACTGACAAAGTCACCGGGAAAGATAGGCTCTGCCGATGCTAACGGCTGATTTACTTTTACGATTAACGAGCGTTGGCGGCTATCACTGCTTAGGTGTTTTTCAAAACGGCCTATTTGAGCATTGGCAGGCAGGGCTTTCCCTTCGAGACTTAATGTCACTGGCCATGCTTTTGCCTTTAAGGCTTGCTCGTCAGGCAACTGCTGCCACTGCTCATAGGTCAGCGGTAATGGAATTTCAAAATGGTTGGCGTTATACATACTGGCAACTTGGGTGCCGGGCTGTAAAAAACTGCCTAAACTCACCGCTTTGCTGATGATAATGGCATCAAATGGCGCGCGAATCTTACTTTTGGCTAAATCTGATTTGGCTTTAGCCAGTGCAAGCTTAGCTAGCGCTAGTTTAGTTTCTGCTACCTTCAACTGTGGTTTTCTCAGTACTAAATCTGATGCTTTGGCCAGTGCAAGGCCAGATGCTTGCCACTCTTCGAGTGCTTGCTCACCGTTTTTTACCTCTTGCAGGTAAGCGAGTTCAGCATCGGCTAAGCTAGACTCAGCATTAGTGACTTGATAGCGATAATCGATATCCTCAAGGCCAATTAGCACCTCACCTTGAGCAAACTGGGCTCCTGAGCGCAACTTAGGCGAGATATAATTCACCTTACCGCTAATTTGAGCGGTGAGATTAAGACTCTCGGTGGCTTTGACTTCACCATATGCTTTTAGGCTAGCGCGATACTCACCCGCCCTAAGCTCAGCCACTGTTACGAGCGGATTAGCGGGCTGAGTCTTAGGTGGCGCTTTGCGCTCCATCTGTGCCTGAGAATATTGATTAAATGCCATGGCGCCGCCGATACTCACTAGGGCGGCCAATGTGACTATGATTTTTTTCATAACTAAACTCCCCAGCCCAAAGCTAGGCCTAATGTGATACGGTTGGCTAACCTTTGATATTGAATTTCAACAACTTGACTCTCTAGATTAAAGGTCTGTTGCTGCACCTGAAGTAGGTCAATCAGAGACACTAACCCTTGTTGATATTTACGGTTGTAATGGGTAAAACTGCGCTGGGCATTGATAGCGGCCTGCTGTAAATACTCCTGCCTTTTTGCCAGAGATAACTCGGCGCTTAATGCCTTTTCTGTTTCGTTAACAGCGGCCAGCAAGGTCTGCTTATAGCCCCAAAAGGACTGCTCAGTAGTAAGCTTAGCCAGCTCGACCTGGGACTTTAATCGCCCACCTTGAAATAGCGGCGCGGTTAACTGACCTAGCAATGACCAGCTCGAGCTCGACTGTAATGAGTCCTGCAGTGAACTTGAGCTCGCCCCAGCCAAAGAGCCTGTTAAATTGAGTGATGGCAGTAGCGATTTATAGGCGATAGAGATCTGCTGCTCGTTATAGTGGATCTTGCTATAGGCCACTTGCAGATCAGGCCTGCGCCCAAGATCTTGGCTTGCAATACCTGTGACAGGATTAAGCACATGAGGAAAAGCTTGAGGTACATCTAGACTCAGTTGAGTTTGACCAAGTAGTAGTGCAAGACTGGCCTTAGACTGCTTAAACTGCTCCCGATAACTTTCAAGACTGGCTCTTGCCGATTCGGTGGAGCTTCTTGCGGTATCTAGACTCTGTAAATCCCCAAGGCCTCGCTTATAACGGTTAACGATAATGACTTGGTTTTGCTCTAATACGGTTAAGCGTTTGCTTTCAATAGCGATAAGCTGCTGAGCGCGAATAAGGTTGAGATAGGCGGTGATAATATTGGCGCCAAGCAGAGATTTCGCCCCATTAAAATTACTCTTGGCGATATCTAGATTAATATTCTGAGCGCGACTGGTATCTCGCTGCTTGCCCCAAATATCGGCGGCCCAACTAATACCTATGCTAGGCGAGAACTCGCCGGAACTGGCCTCCTTTCCACTGATATTCATGCCTGCACTAAGACTAGGCCAAAAGGTAGCATGACTGATTTTGGTTTGAATATCGGCTATCGCAATATCCAGTTCAGATTGCTTTAACGAGGGACTGTGCTCAGTAGCAGTATCGATTAACTGCTGCACTTCGGGCAGGTTCAATAACAAAGATAGACGTTCTGCCTGACTTTCATTTTTGCCTAGACTTAAGCTCTGACCATGACTATCGGTTTGGCTCTGTTGCCACTGTGTCTGTTTGGACACCAGCGACTGCGCCCTTTGGCTATATTCTTGATTACCAAACTGAGCACAGGCGGTGAGCCCTAAACAGGCTGCAGTTAAGACAAGGTATTTTTTCATCACCATGGTTAACACCTAGAAGTTAATTACTTCGCCAACAGCGGCGACTTCTAGGCACTCTAATTAGACGAGCGTTAAATCACGGTTAAACTGATTAACCTTTCCTTCTGAGCACAATAAAAAAGCGCCTTGACACTAAGTCAAGGCGCTAGGTACTAAGTCTTTACTACTGCTAATTAAAACATACCGTTAGCATGGGCCATTTTCGCCGGGATCTCTTGAATAACATCCCAGTGCTCGACAATTTTGCCCGCTTCGACTCTAAATAGGTCGTAAAATGCTTGAGGCTTACCGTTCCAGCGACCTTCACTTTGGGTCAGGACAAAGTTACCTTCGCCAAAAATACGATGAATTTTATGGTATTCAAACAGGTTGTTTTGCGAAGCAAGATAACTCAAGGCTTCATTCAACCCAGCCAGTCCATCCTTCACCATAGGGTTATGTTGGTCGTACTGCTTATCACTGATGTAGTCTGTGATTTTCTCAGGCGCTTTGCCAAACAGCACATCTTGCATAAAGTTAGTCACTAAAGCTTTATTGGCCTGAGTTTTATCAAGATCTTTAATCTCGGTTGGACCATCGACTTGACTGCGGCCACTAGCGGTTTGCTCAACCTTAGGGGTAACCGCATCCCAATGCTCGGCAACTTGTCCATCTTGCATACGCCAGATATCAAAGGTTACTACCTGTTTTGCCCCAAAGGCCTCGGCATTATCATAGGTGTTATGCATTATGATGAAGTCACCATCTTGCAATAATCTATGGGTTTGGTAGCTCGTGCCTGCTTCCTTTAGCACAGGTAAAAAACCAAGCACTGGCTCTATGCCTGTTGGAACATGGGGATTGTGCTGAATATAATCTTGACGAAAATACTGCTGAACTTTCTGACCATCATAGTCTTTAAAGAAGGCGTCTTGCGCCTGCATTGCAATCTGTTTCATTGGACTTGTCACCTTGTGTGTATTGCTATTTTCAGCTGCAACGCTGGTGCAGCCTAGTAGTAAAGCCGCTCCCGCCGTTATCCCAGCTTTGATTGTGTTATTGATAAATTTCATCGGTCTGCTCCTTCGCAAGTGCTTATCTTTGGATCATGGCGAGGCACCATGTCGTCGTTGATGAGCACTATACCGTTTCAAATTTGATAGATAATTAGCTTGCAATTAAACTTATAGTTAATTCTAAATAAACTATAAGAGCTTATGATCTCGATTGATGACATGATGGTGTTTACCAAAGTGGTTGAAACTCAGTCTTTTACTAAGGCGGGAGAGGCGCTTGGGATTGGCAAGGCAAGAGTGTCGCAAATAGTAACTAAGCTTGAACAGGCCTTGGAAACTCGCTTGCTCAACAGGACGACTCGCTCCTTATCATTAACCGAAACAGGTGCAAGCTATTATGCAAAGTGTGAAAGCATTAGAGACTTAGCACTAGAAGCTAACGATGAAGCCAAGATGGTCAACACCACGCCCAGTGGACTAATACGCATATCGACATCCGTTGGCCATGCCGGCTTTATCAATCTATTGAGTGAGTTTCTTAAACAATACCCACAAATTGAGTTAGATATTGTCGAGAGCGACAGCTACAGCGATCTTATCTCTTCTCGCTTCGATCTCGCTATTCGCGCATCATCGGCACTGGAAGACTCAAGCCTCTATGCCACACCCATTGGTGTCATTCAGGATATTCTCTGCGCTTCGCCTGAATACTTGGCGCAGTTTCCGGCCATCAACACCATAGAAGATCTTCAGCCACTGGATTGGATAAGTCATCATATTGTTCATGGGGATAAAGCCCTACGACTGGAGTCCTCACAGGGCAAGGTAACAAAACTAAATAAACAACCTAGGGTAAGGGTTAACACCACTCAGTCGATAAAACAGTTCATGCTCAAAAACTTAGGCTTTGGCATAGTGCCAGACTATGCTGTGGAAAATGAACTGGCTAGCGGCGCCCTCAAGCGCATACTGCCCGAAGTACATAATCTGGCTATTCCTATCTATGCTGTGTATCAAAATAAAGCCCTAATGCCACTACGCAACCGCACTCTTATCGACTTTTTAAAGCAGGCTTATATCGCTCCCCCGAAAGTAAATTAACACCTCTTGGAATGACTTTGTTGCAACGAGCAAAGCGGGTTTCAAAATACTCGCAACCTGAAAATTAAGTCAGCTTTAGCAATACAGAGTGCTACAGGAGAAAAACAGCGCATAGAGCGCTATTTTTTAGATTCTCCTTAGCTGCTCTGATTTAGGAAACAAAGCCTGTGTACTAACATCTGACAGAAGAAATGTTGAATTAATAACAAATTAAAAAAATTAAGGTTGAATTAATGATTGAGTGATAAGTGAGACGATTTATTACTAAAACCTGTTTATTTTAGGGTGTAAAATTGGGATCTAACCTTTGTTTCAAAAGAGATTTGTGAAGTCAGTTTTCATACGTTATTGATGAGGCAAGTGAGCATTTTAATTTTAATAAAAAAGTGTTTTCAATGTTATAAGCAACTGTTGAGATTAGCTTTTATTTTTATTCCTTAGACTCATTTATATATAACCTAATTTGACTATTATTTATTGACACGATATGCCGCCTATTTGGCGCGAAATATCGCGACACATTTGATATATCGCCTATTAAATTATTTTTAAAAATCTAAAAATACCCATTAATAGGTATTCACCAGTAAGATAATATTTGAACTGCGGCATATTTATTATATTAAGTGGGTAACTTATCACATTGATAATTCACCGCTCTTTTATGGGGTTTTTATTGTGTTAATAATTTTATCAAGTCTTTTAATAGTTAAGTTTAAAGGGTAAAGCTTAATTATTGATGACTTGTTTTAAATAAAATTAAAAACACGATGAGGAATGAACATGAATGTTAAAAAGCTGGCAATTGCCGTTATGCTATCGACCGCTTTTGGCGGTCATAGTGTGGCAGCAGAAGCCGATATGTATAAAAATAAAAATTGGAAAAAGCAGTTTCCTGAACAATATACGACTTGGGCTCAAACGGAGGAAACAACCCCTGAATCAGGCAAACTAGATGACTTTCTAGCTGCTAACCCAAACCTAGTCAGTGCTTGGGCAGGCTACGGTTTTGCAAAGGATTATAATCGTGCCAGAGGGCACAAATTTGCACTGATTGACATAGTGAAGACCCTGCGCACGGGCCACCCAATTGTTGGCCATGATGGTGTCGTCGTTGGTGAATCCATGCCTGCGAATTGCTGGTCTTGTAAAACTCCCGATGTTGCTCGCATGTATGACAAAGTAGGGGAAGCTAATTTTACTAACAATAGCTTTTCGACCTGGGGTCACGAAATGTATGATCCAATCGGTTGTGCTGATTGTCATGAGTTGGGCAGTGAAGAAATTAGAATTAGTCGTCCATATACAAAGCGTGCAATGAAGGCTATCGGCAAAGAGTTTGCCAATCAAAAACAATCAATGCAAGGAAGCCAAACCTGTGCTCAATGCCATGTCGAGTACTACTTCGATGGCTCTGATAGTAAGAAGGTTCGCTATCCATGGGATCATTGGGTACCTGGAGTGAAAACTGATTATAAAGAGGTCGTTAATTACACTGGAACAGATGGCCTTTATGAAGGTTTTGCGGCTGAAGCTAAGCTTGCATATTATAATCAGCGTAACTTCAAAGACTGGACCAATGCTATCTCAGGTGTTCCCTCCCTAAAAGCACAACACCCTGAATATGAAAACATGTCAGATAGAACTGAACATGCAATGGATAGCCACTTAGAGTTTGGGTGTACGACTTGTCATATGCCTAAATCGACCAATAAAGCAGGAGTTAAGTACTCAAATCATAAGGTGACGTTTGATGCTAAGCAGCTGCCTGACAATTGCTTGAGTTGTCATGAAGGAGCAGACTTTGAAGAGATCCTTCATGAACGCAAAGCAGAAATTAAGAAGCTACGTTTTGCAGACAATGGTACAGATCCTCGCCTAACCGAAGCTCACTTTAAAGCACAGGCGATTTGGTCTGCGAATGGTATTAAAGGCTTAGAATCTGGCAAGAGTATTGCCCAAGCAAAAGCCAACTATGAAGCAGCATTAAAAGCAGGGACTCCTTTAGCGGCTGAAATGAATAGTTTATTAGCTAAAATTAGACATGGACAATGGTTCTGGGATAGCGCAACTGCATCTCATGGTATTCATGCTCACAATCCAAAAGAAGCCGTACGCTTACTGAAAAAGTCGAACGCAATCTTGGATAAAGCGATTGCTGAAGCCGATGCATTATTAGCAAAATATGCGCCCAACTATGTATATGATCCTAGTAAATATGACACTAAAGCTAAGGTTCAATCTTTAGCAGGCCTTGATTTTAAAGCAATGAAAGCTTCGAAGGAAAAATTCATCGAGAAGCGTGTTAAAAAAGAATGGTCTATTGATTTGAAATAAATAGCATCTCCACTATTACCTCTCAAATCCTTTGCCAGTCGGTGTAAGTCGACTGGCTTTTTTACGTCAAAAGCTTTTGAGCCTGAATAACGACTTTGTTGTTTAATAATTAATGATTTTAGTTAACCTTACTTTAAAAGATGAAAGTCGGCTAAGTTTTATTGAGGCTTTCCACTTTTTAAGATAAAAAGTGATAGTCCAGCAATTAATATGAGAGTGTAACTAAGTTTGGCTAAGCGAATTAAATATTAGTTTGCTTACTTTTCTATCTCATCATCATCGACTTAAATCACTGTTACAGAGCGACAATACGATTCGAACTCTTAGGCTGTGATGTCATTACGGTTTTATATGCCCATATACAGCACAAACCGGAAGGCCGATATATCAATAAGTCTATGTATTACCGCAAGACGAATCCGCTACCAACGCTAGGTAACGAAACGCATCAACCAGCACTCAAAGACTAAGTTTTTTCATCGTATACTCTTCGAGCTCGTTTAATCTCTTCTTGATGATCATCTGCCCAACAAACTAGTTTATACAAAGGCTTAACAAGATCTCTACCCAGCTCCGTCAACGCATATTCAACTCGCACCGGCACTTCAGGATACACAGTTCTATTAACATAGCCTTCTCTCTCTAAATCACGCAGAGTTTGGGTCAACATTCTCTGAGAAATACCTTCGATTCTTGATTTCAAAGCATTAAATCGATCTGAACCATCGACTAAAGCAAATAGAATTAGCAGTGACCATTTGTCGCCTATCTGAGCTACAACATTGCGAACAGGGCAGTCCAAATTATTATGAAAAACGCGCCTTTCAGCTTGCACTTGATTTGCCACTTTTCCTTCCTTTCTTCATCTATTCTCATGCCGCCAGTTACTAAAATGTGCCTAGCGAAGCATTTGGTGCCTTCTTGTAATGCAGGTTACTAATAATTACCATGGTTATCAATAGATACTTACTTAACAAAACCACTATTGGAGTTCTCTATGCTTAAAGCACTCACCTTATTAACTTTTCTGTTAACCAGCACTTTAGTATACGCACAACCCCAAGACACAGTACTCATCAATTTTCAATCGCTCAAGAAAGCCAGTTGGACGGAACAAGAACTAGCAAACGCAGAGATAGTCACTGATTTTGTTCAAAACCTCATGAACAATCATGATTTCGATTACATTATAGAGCGCTATAACGACAGCTCTTACGTACAACACAATCGAAACCTTCCTGATAAAGTGACTGGTTTAGTAGCCTTTCTAAAAGAGTTTGTCGAGGATTACCCTGATTACACTTATGATGTGAAACATATCTTTGCTGACGGTGATTATGTCATTTTCCATTCTCATGCAACATTGGACAGAGAGGACAGAGGAGACGATCAAAAAGGAATGAATATTATCGATACCTGGCGTATTGAAGACGGCAGAATTGTGGAACACTGGGATTCAATTCAAGCACTAGATTTTTCAATGAGAGTTTATTCTCTAATCAGTGGCGGTGATATCGCCAACTCAAATGGTGTTTTCTAAATAGTTGATGCTATGAGATAAAAACAAGCCATGATTATAATCTTAATCCCTTTCTACGGGATTAAGATTATCTGCTTACATCATTATGCAAGTCGAAATTACTGGTTCAACCTGCTGATTTCGCGCAAAAATAGAGCTTCAGTGTATAAGGTTGATAAACAAGTACCCTGTCTGCGCTTAGATATAGCGCAGGCAGGGTATCAGCTCATATGAGTAAATAACTACTTCATATGGTTATCAACACTATATTTCAGTAGGAAATCAGCTTCTTTATAGTCAGGGTATAAGACTTTCATCTTTCTCATCGCCTCCTCTTTAGATTTAGCTGTTGAAGTGATGTGAGTAAAGTCATCAATATAAGTCACTAGCGTGTCAAACAAGCTAATATCTGTTGGCTTACCATGACCTGGATATACTTTGGGATTACTCGTACTGTATTTTGATTTAAACCCATTTAACTGTGCTCGCCAATTCACTACATGCTCTTTACTAACACCTTGGCCCATCCAAAGGTGAACTTTGTGATAGCCGAAGTCTGATGTAAATAACGCATTTAAATCATCAACGTAAACCGTTGTTAAGTGTTCAGCCTCTGCTGGAGAATAATGTGTATTCAATTGCAACTTACCACCACCATTCATCACTAAGGTGTCACTATTAAGCGCATGAATATCATTAACATAATCAAATCCATCAGGATTTTTATTTGATTTTGGTTTTAGCAGTGGCTCAGCCTCTAACCAACCAACACTTTCCATCCAGGTAGAAAAGCCGAGGATATCCTTCTTGATCGCTTCGTTTGCTACAACAATTTTAGCTTTGGGAAACTGCTTGGATAACCAGCTCATTCCTATGTAATGATCAGGATGCCCATGAGTGATTAAGATGTGAGTTAAAGGAAGTTTCTTACCTTTAATCACCTTTGCAAGCTTCTTAGCCTCGGCTGTTGAGCGTTGCACATCCATAACAACTAGAGATTCGTCATTTGAAAAGATATAAGAGTTTACTGTTGCAATTTCGCCTTCAAAAATATCGACAGTGATTGCATTGGCAGCATGAGATATTGCAGGAGTTCCAGTTAATAGGAATGTTGCAACTAAGACAATGGGCTTAATAATATTTTTCATTTTACTCTCCGTAAATATTTACTGTTTTTCGTTTAATTAACCCAAACCTAGTTAATTTCCCGCGAACGCCTTAAATATTTGTCCTGTTTCAATACCCAATACTGAGCGTACATAATATTTTGCTAAATCTTCTGCATTGATGGAGTTGAAACCTGGAAAGTAGTCACCGTAAACGGGTAAGGATTCAGTCACTACAGTAGGGCTCACCACATTGATACGAATATTTCTAGGTAACTCTAAAGCCACTGCTTTGACAAAGTGCTGTATTGCACCATTTAATGTTGCGGCACTAGTACCGTAAGCAATTGGATAGTCAGCGATAATGCCACTTGTTAGCGTGATACTGCCTCCATCATTAAGGTGATGGCTACCGATTTTTGTGAGGTTGACTTGGCCCATTAAGCGGCTGTTAATTCCCATATCCCACTCTTCACGAGATAACTCGGAAAACCCATTGAAAGCAACACTACCAGCAGCACATACTATGGCATCCACTTTACCTATTGCATTAAAAGCAGAGCTAATTGATTCAATGTCAGATATGTCTATCTGTACATCACCACTTTGATAGTTTGCTGTGACTACCTCATGGGTCGCTGATAGCGCATTTACGATTCGGCTTCCAATGGTGCCAGATGCGCCGATAACTAAAATTTTCATTTTTGCTCCAGTTAGTTTTGACACTTGAATCATAGACAGCTTCTATCTTGTAAAAAACAATATAGAATGAACGTATTGTTTACTTTATAGCGTTAATAAATGAACCTTACCTATCTGCAAACTTTTTTAGTGGTCGCCGAAGAAGGTAGCTTTACTAAGGCTGCTGAAATATTAGGTGTATCCAAAGGGTTAGTGTCGCGACATGTCAGCAGCCTAGAAAATGCACTTAATGCAAAGTTGTTTCACCGAACAACTCGGCGCATTACACTGTCAGAAGTTGGAGATGAGTTATTCACTAAAGCCAAACAAATTCAGCTTCTGGCATCTGAAGCTGAAATCCGAGTGAAGGATATTACCCAAGAATTTGAGGGAGATTTAAAGGTCACAGCACCATTCGAATTTGGTAAAGCATTGTGCCGTCACGTCATTCCTGAATTTGTTCGCGAACATCCGCAAATAAACCTGATTCT
The DNA here is from genome assembly GCA_947503555.1 of uncultured Shewanella sp. Classification (GTDB taxonomy): domain Bacteria; phylum Pseudomonadota; class Gammaproteobacteria; order Enterobacterales; family Shewanellaceae; genus Shewanella. Next base: position 188,459 of record CANNEE010000003.1, on the reverse strand, counting down.
GGATCTCGGGCCATTTAAAAGAGAGATATCATCGGGTGACTTCGATATTGCCTTTCGTGCATATGAGACACTTCCAGATGATGTCGTCGGGAAGGAACTGGGCTTTATTAGAAACGTCTTAGTTTGCAGTAAAGGGTTTGCTCAACAAAATGAGATATCATCAATAGAGGATTTGCATCACCATTCTTTTATTCTAAACGGACAAAACGAACGGTGGAATCAACTTACATTGATTAACGGTAACAAAGAATACCAAATTGAAGTAAACGGCAGCTTGGTTTCCAATACCTATAGTTCTATTTTTTCCCTCACAAAACAGAACTTGGGCATAGCCTGTTTACCCTATTACCAGATTGAAGAACATATAAAAAGTGGTGAATTGATCCATCTGTTACCCGACTGGGCAGTTAAGAGGCACAAGCTAAGCTTGTTATACGCGCAAAGAAAAATAACGCCTAGGAAGCTAGTTACATTTAATCTTGCTGTTAAAAGATGGTTAGACTCCAACCACCTCTACTTCATTTAAGTTAAATAAGTCAGCCAATACAAAGTAAACCTTGAATCAAGCGTGACAGCTTGCATCCTGCGTCATTCCAGTATTCTAGCTAAATGCCACATCGACTTATCGCTCTTTTGCTTCTCTAGCCGCCTCACGCGCGGCTTTTTGAGCTTCACGTTCAGCCTTCATCGCTTCACGTTGCGCCTCGTTAGCCGCTTTTCTTGCTTCTCTTTGTTGCTCCTCGGCGTCCTTTCTAGCTTCACGCTCTGCTTCTCTGGCATCCTTATCAATTTGGCGTCGATCGGCTTGCTCTAATTTCATCGCTTCACGTTCAGATTTTGCCGCCGCTTTTCTTGAAGCCTTTTGGCTTTTTCTTTCGGCCTTTAGGGCATCACGCTCCGCCTTTTTTGCCGCTTTATCTATCTGCTTTTGATGAGAGCGGGATAGTTTATCGGCTTCTCGTTGGGCTTGTTTGGCAGCCTTCTCACTCTGACGCAGATTATCGCGCTCAGCTTTCTTCGCATCTCGCTCAGCCTTCTTAGCAGCCTGATTTATCTCTCTTTGCTGAGCCTTTTCTAATCGTCTTGCTTCAGCTTCTGCTCTTTTAGCTTGGCCTTTATTGGCTCTTTCACTCTGATTTTGCGCCTTTAATGCATCAAGTTCAGCTCGTTTGGCATCACGATTAATTTGAGCTTGTTCGGCATTTTCTAGCCCTAAAGCTCTGCGCTCAGATGCCGCTGCTGCTTTGTCGATGCCAACACTATCGGCACTTTCGAGTCTCAATGCTTCTCGCTCAGCCGCCTTGGCTCCCTGCTGAATTTGCCCTTGATCGGCTCGCTCTAGTTTAAGGGCTTCGCGCTCGGCCTTACGCGCCTCTTTTTGAGCCTGCTTATCGGCTTTGCTTGGCGGCGCAGCATGGGCTGTGGTGACAGAAAGTATGGATACGGATAAAACAACAAGCTTAATGTAATCGCGAAATACCATTGAATATTCCTTGCCTGAATCGGTTAATTTTCTTTTGCTGAGTTACAGATAACCTTATGTGAATGAGGTAAAAAAAGCGAATTATATAAACTTAAATATTCAATTCGATAATAGAGAAAAGGCGCAATAAATAGGGGCTAGACTGAATAGTTTCAGCTAGCCCCTATTGAATCTTGCTCAAAGCCTAATGTTCGTTAGTACAATTTGGCCTCGGCAGAGTAGAACTTAAATTCGGCTGGATAGCTGCCATTGCGCTCAACCTTATTGATTTTCAGCTCGCTATCACTATTGGTAGAGATAACAGAGAGGGTGTTGTCATAGTTGGGTGTAAAGAGTACATCTCTGTCGTAGTCTGCATCACCAGTCCACTGCCAACGTTGATCGTTACTTGGATAAGTCTCACAGGCTTTCAAGCTCAACTTATCTTGAGACGCATCGAGACAAAATGCAGGATTAGCGGCGAATCGATATTGTGTATTCGGCGCGTACACAAAGGCTTGCCTTGCATCATCAGCTTGACAGGCTTTAAGACTTAGCGCCATTTGCTCGTCAGCGGTAATGCATTTTGCCTCATCCTCACTGATATAAACTGGAGACAGGTTAACGGTAGATGCCCCTAAGAAGGCTGGGTGACTCCAGTTCACGCTAACATTAAATGTATCCACATGATCGTACTTATTAAATGCTACGCCATCGGCTGCATGGCCCGAGTAATAGAGTCGACCTGCCGCCCAGCGGTTATGGCCAAGCAAACTCAAACCTGTAATGGTAGCGCGCACATGAATACCCGTGACCCCTTTAGCATCACCTTCCGCAGTCACCTGGGTATAAAAATCCGGTCTAAAGCCATTAATATAGGCTTGTTCTAGGCCAGAAAGATCATAAGGGTTCTCCCCTGCGTTAGCATAGGCATACCAACAACCACTACTTCTAGTCACAAACTGACATGGCATATAATAGCCAGCAGCAGATCCTACTCTTTGGTTGGTATAGCTAATATCATAGCTTTGATCATCAACTTCTGTTTTCAGCTCAACCACTTTTGAGCTCTTAATCTTAATCTCTTGCTTATGAGAAAAGTCGATACTTTCGATAGGTAACTTAGGAATCTTTTTCAAACCAAAGGAAAATTTAGTTTCTGTGGTTTTAGTGATTTCCATATCAGTTTGATCTTGCCTTCTCGGGGTCCAATCATTGATAGAGACTCTGCCTTGGGTCACCCCGCTATTATTGAGACTCACCTTGGCATTAAAACTATCTAGGTACTCATTCATTTCAAAAAACTCAAAATGACGTTTTGGAGACCAACTTCTTTTTTCACCATAAAATGAAGAGTATTTCCCATCTCTATGCGTATAGTAGTAACCAGAACCTAATGTGTTGAAGTTAATCCCAGAGCCTTCATTAAGGGTGATATCCACATACTTTCTTCTGCTACCTCTGTCATAAACAGGGCTTTTGCTATACATGGCAATTTTATAAACCAACTCAGATTGGCCTGCACCAGTATTGATAATTTTATGCAGGGTTCTGACATACTTGCCATCAACATACTCTTCACTCTCTAAAGGAGAAGCGCTTCTCATCATTGGTGCAGAACGTCTCACTCTACTCTTAGTGCTAATAATGCTTGGCACTATATTCTGATAGAGATAGTTACTGTCATAACTTTCCACTGTAAAGATGTTTTCTTTTTTTCTATTTCCAAAATTGGTGACAAAGATATACTTGCTATCAAAGCCTAAACCTAAATATTGCTCAGTAACATCTCTTCTTTGCTCTGGGGTTAATTCGGTTAACTCAAAGGCGAGTAACTTGTTACAGTTATCAAGTTTATTATTAGATAATGCACTGATATAGCAAACACCATCGTTTCCTACATTCACTAGCTCATTCTGTAGTTCAGATGCTATAGCATTAAAGCTCATTAGGCTGCCGAGCCCTGCGCACATCAGTGATGTTGATAATAACTTCATCGTATCCATTTATCCTTATGTTAGTGATATAAACGCAATCAGAGTCCGCCATGAAAAGCCGACTAAAATAGCTCAGCAATAGAAGTCTAGGCGCTTCATTTATTGCGTTAGGCTATAGATTACGCATAGAAAACTAACGAGATTCTAAGTCTATTTCCGTGACAAAAGCCCTCTAAAATATAAAAACCGCAAATCATTAAAGTTAATAAAAATTTACTTTTGTAAAATTAAATTAAGTCAATACACATTACGCATTAAACGTGACAAATTAAACCCTACAGGCGTCAATATAATAATGACAAGCACCTCACCACTTAATACGAAAGTTCTAGTTATTCGAACACCCATACCGATAAAACCATGCCAAAAGGCACATTCAAAAATAATATAGCCATCCCATGCTATTTTTAGTTAATAAAAGCCTGTTATCTATCGAATAAAATCGCCACATTTGTAATAACATAATTTCAAAATGAAACCATAAAATATAATGTATACAAATAGTATCTAACCTTTATTCAATTAAACTCTTTTAGTCTATTTAGACTCGGCTCTGAGCGATAAGCACTACAACCAATAAATATGTATATCACTTCATCCATTCAATCCTTAAAATTGCGATTATGAGCCGTGCTGCTTATCCCGAGATGAAGTTATTTAATCAATAAAAAAGCCAGTAGCATGACTACTGGCTTTATCCCAAGTCTAATAGGAAATTAGATTTTATTTGGGTTATGAATCCTGAGACTCACTAGTATCGAACCCATTGAGCTTAGTGTCACTGGACTGAATTACACTCATGGCTTCTTGGGTTAGGCTGCTATTGCCTGTAAGCAGATCGTTTAAGCTACCTTTTTCAGCATCAACCATACCTAACTCACGGAGCATAGCATCCACAACAGGTGCATTGGCTCGATAGTTAAGGGCTGCATGGGTCACCTGCTCCGCAATACCAGAAGCCTTGCCGGCAGTATCTGCTGTAGACAGCGCTCCCGTCGCACCAGACTGACCATAGCCTTGCAGGATCTTAATACCTTCAATATTTTCAAGTGGCTTAACCGCCTCTTTAACGATTTCAGGTAACACCTGCAAAATCGCTAAGGACTTTTGCAGTTCAATCTGCTCAATACTCAACACATTTTGCGCTTCATGCATTGCCTGCTTACCCGCTGCATCTACTGCGTATACCTTTTCATCAGCTTGAGCCTTAAGAATTTTCGCATCCGAAGCCGCTTTGGCTTCAGTCAGAATCGCACTAGCTTTATCTTCAGCGGCACGTTTCTCAGCTTCTGCTTCTACGGTCACACCGACCGCAACACGCTCAGCTTCTTTACGAGCATCAATCACCTCAATTTCTTTCTTACGATTAGCTTCTGCAACCTGACGAGTTCGAACTACTTCACATTCTTTTTCAACCTTAAGTTTTTCAGCTTCTGCAGCTTTTGCTCGCGCAGCCGACTCTTCTTCCGATTTAGCGGCAACAGCAATCTGCTTATCTTGCTCGGCAACTTCAATGTCTCTTTGCTGTTGAATACGGGCCTGTTCAATTGCCTTTTTCTTCTCAATCTCTCGAGTTTCGATATCTTTGGTTTTCTCAATCTCAGCCGACTCAAGAGCTCTGTCTTTGGCAATTGCAGCCTCACGCTCTTCACGGGTTTTCTGCTCTTGCTGCTTGATAATCTCTGCTTTTTGCTCAGCACGCTTAAATTCTAGCGCCTGTTGCTGAACCAGTTTAGCTTCCTCTTCAGACTTCTCGATCTCTAGAGACTCTTTCTCAGCCTGAAGATTACGCATCTCAATCTTGATGCGGTTTTCCTGCTCGATATCGTTTGTTTCTTTACGCTTCTCTTCAATAATCTTAGCAAGACGAGCACGACCTTCAGCATCGAATGCGTTGTTATCATTGAAGAATTGCAAATCAGTTTGGTCAAAGCCCGTTAATGACACAGACTCTAGCTCTAAACCATTCTTTTCAAGGTCGTTAGCCACATTATTCTGTACACGCTGAACAAAGTCGGCACGCTGCTCATGCATCTCTGTCATGTTCATCTCAGCGGCAACTGCACGCAGTACATCGACAAACTTAGACTCCATCAGCTTCTTAAGCTCTTCGACTCGCGTCGTTCTGGTACCTAAGGTTTGCGCAGCCATAGAGATACCTTCCTCATTCGGCGCCACACGCAAATAGAAATCCGCTTTTACATCGACACGCATTCTATCCTTAGTAATCAGCGCATCCTTTTGAGTCTTCTCAACTTCAATACGCAGCGTATTCATATTGACGGCGATGACCTCATGTAACACTGGCAACACAATAGCGCCGCCATCCTTAACGATTTTCTCACCGCCAAAACCCGTACGAACAAAGGCCATCTCTTTAGTGGCGCGGCAATAGAGCTTGGCGAAAATTAACCCTATCACCAAGAAGCCAAAGACACCGGCTCCCACCACCATAAGAATAAAGCTCATACTCATTCCTTCAGATATTTCCATTCTATCCTTCCTACTCTTGTGTAAATTTCGCAGCAGACCAAACTCGGTCTGTTCTGGTTAACAAAACAACTTGAGTCCCAGTGGGAAACTCTTCCTGTTCAATTTCAGGTTCCACCATCACATAATGCTTCTGGTTAAAATCATCTCTTACCATGGCTTCAGCAGGCTTACCTTTTTGGGCACAGCCCACAGTAATGGTGCCCATTCGCCCACCCAGCTCATTGACCGACACAGCACTAGACTCATTTTTAGGTAACACACTCGCAAGCCAAGCGCCGACATAGCGACAAGCAAATAAGCTAAAGATTATCGCGAGAGGCAAAGAAAGAAATTGAGGTAAGAAATCAGCCGCCATATAGGCATAAACAAAGTTAACGCTATAACCTGCAATGGCAAAGCTAGTAACTGCCAATACAAACCAGATAAGTAAGGGCAACCTGTCTAAGCAGAGCCAGCCAAGCAGGCCTGTTGCGCCACCTTCGGCTACATCGGCATCGTAATCTAAATCGAGCGGTATAAGATCATCTAAGGCGTTGAGTAAACTCAGTCCAGCGAACATAGCTAATAACTCGATCAAGCCTAGGGCGACGACTAATATAAACCCTATTGCAAAGGGGAAATTAGCCTGAGCTGTTAAAAATTCGAGCATATGACTCTCCCTATCCTATAGTAAAGCCATACTAAAAAAGGAACGGCATACCATATAATTCTTTTTAAAATAGACACTTATTACCGCAAGAATAATCAAATCCGGTTAACTATCCAATGGCTTTATCGATAAATTTACATAAAACTAAACCTGCTTCACTATTTACTTAATCTCCTCAAGCACAGCCCCTAATAATAAGCTTCCTTTTAAGTAAAAACAGTGTCTTGGGCAGAAATCCATCTTTTGGCTAGTCTTAATAAGACTACAGATAAAGTGTGAGCGTCCCATGAAACTTCACTGGCAAATCCTTATCGCTATTCTGTTCGCCGTTATCTTTGGCTTTTTTACTCCCAACGATAGCTGGCTTTACGATATCTATGAATTTGTCGGCAAGCTATTTCTTAATGCGTTGAAAATGGTGATAGTGCCTCTCATCATGGCATCGATTATTGCTAGCATGGCAGGTATTAATCAGGGGCAAGGCTTAGGTGGATTAGGGCTTAAAACCTTGGTCTATTACACCTGCACCAGTCTAGTCGCTATTCTTATCGGCTTAGTCCTAGTTAATATCACTCAACCTGGGATCATTGATGGTCAAAGCGCGGGAGCTCAGCTTAACTTGCACACCAACCCAACGGAAGTCGATGGCGTACTCGCTAAGGTAGAAGGCAGAGATGCTAGCGATATCGTGGGTATTTTTATTCGAATGATTCCCACCAATATTGTTGCCGCTGCGGGTCAAGGACAGATGCTAGGGCTGATCTTTTTCAGTCTACTGTTTGGCTTCTTTATGGCAAAAGTGCCCGAAAAGAGCGCTAAGGTCATGCTGAGATTCTGGCAAGGTGTCGCCGATACCATGGTGCTTATTACGCTATTCATTATGAAGTTTGCGCCAATAGGGGTCTTTGCTCTAATAGCCAAAACTGTCAGTAGCACAGGTTTTGCCGCCTTTGAGCCCATGCTAGTTTTCTTCTTTACCGTCCTTGGCGCTCTGCTTATTCATGCCTTAGTAGTGCTGCCTATCATGCTGATGATAGTGGCAAGAGTGAATCCGCAACTGCATATTAAAGCCATGAGCCCAGCGGTACTTATGGCCTTCTCAACCGCTTCATCGTCAGCCACTCTACCTCTGACGATGGAGTGTGTGCAGGAACGAGCAGGAGTCTCTAGAAAAACTGCCAGCTTTGTACTTCCCTTAGGCGCCACTGTTAATATGGATGGTACTGCGCTATATGAGTGCGTTGCGGCCATGTTTATCGCGCAGGCTTATGGCCTTGAGCTTACCTTTGCCACCCAATTTACTATTGTGCTGATTGCCCTGCTCACCTCTATTGGGGTTGCAGGCATTCCAGCGGCCAGTCTTGTTGCTATTAGTGTCATTCTTGGCGCCATAGGCTTGCCCCTAGAAGCCATAGGCCTGCTGCTGATCACAGACAGAATCCTAGATATGGTCAGAACCTCGGTGAACGTCTTCAGTGATTCTTGCGGCACTGTGATGATCGCAAGGTCAGAAGGCGAAAGCCGAGTCCTGACACAAGACAGGATGGCCTAAATAGCAATCTATTGCGCCGTTTCAAGCTCGCTGTACTGATAAACATTCTGCATATTTTGTGCTGTTGTCACTAGGCTGCGACCGACAATAAACATCACCAATGCTGAAATAAACAGGCCTATCTCAAAGCCGAGGATGCTGTATTCTCCAGCAGCAATTAGATTCATCAGGGCATCGGCAAACAAAAGCCAGTCGAGCAGAATCACAAATCCGAAAAGGCTTGCGCTGGTCATCAGTAGATAACCTATTAACTGACGTTTTTGCTTTATCAGCATAAATGCGATAGCGCTAACGATGAGCCCTAGCACAAAGGCGTAGACAAGATAGTCGGCCCGCGACGTTAACTCGACTGGTAGCAAACGCTCGGCAATAAAACTAAAAGAGACGGCTAGCGCGACACCCGCGGTCGATATAATGGAGTAGGCATTCACCAACATAAGTCCGCGACTTCCCACCTCTGCTTTGCCCTCTCTTAATTTCGCCTGTTTGTCTAGCCACATCAGGTTACCCGTCAGAATCAAGCCACAAACACCCAAACCTAAAATGAAATAGACCACACGTAAATCGACGCCAGCAAAACTGCCAAAATGCAGCTCGGCAATAAGGTGTAGTCCTTGGGTCACACTGTTGTCCTGACCTGGATAGCTAGCAAACAGAGCCTGACTGTTAGTAGCTTGATAACCCAGCTCATACTCCTTCACCATAGAGTCGCCAACTGGACCACGCATATGTACCACAGCACTCTCATCACCATAGTTATACATACGAATATACTTAGGCATTTGCTGATACTGCTCAGCAGCATTAGCGACCAAAGAATCGATATTGGTCAGCGCTTGTTGCTCATTCCAAGGCTTATTCTGCCACTCGGGCTTAACGATATGAAAACCTGCATCTTTAAGTAGTGCATCTTGATCGCCTTTATAGAGCACAAGTGCAAAGGCGATTTGATAGATGATCACTAAATTGAAAATTAAACCGCTGATGGCATACATCAAGGTATAGGGCAGACTCATCACCCCAATCACATTGTGCATATCCAACAACTTAGTGCGTTTAGTTTGATCGCTGCGGTAATTAAAGAAGTGCTTAAACAGTTTAGGGGCATGGATGACTATGCCGGAAAACAGGGCAAACATAAAAAATAGCGTCACGAAACCAATCAGATACTTTCCGCCTGGCAGATTTAACTTGTAATGAAGAAAGTAGAGAAAATCTGCTAAAAAAAACTGCTCGGCATTTGCTACTAGCTTACCAGCAACAGGGTCTATCAATAACTGTACATAGTCTTTACCATCCACCTCTTGCATCACATCCACATAGGCAAGATAAAAAGGACGCTCTTGGGTCGGCAGCACCAAGGTAAGGTGCTCTTTCGCATTAAAGTCGCGCCCTTCTATGGCAATCTGCATTATTTCACTTGGGCTAAGCCAGTCTTGCTGCTGACTTACCTCTGGGCTAATCCCATAATGGGGCAAAATAGACCAAAGATTGATCTCATCACGAAACAAACTGATAGAACCCGTAAAAAACACCACAAATAATAGGCCAGAGATAATCAAGCCTAACCAGCTATGGGCATGAATGAGTTGCTTAATATTTATTTTTATCATGGATAGTTAGCTCACAAAAAACATACCGTTAACGAGTGATGAGGCAATAAAGACACTGGCGAAAGCAAACCAGTGAACGCGGCGATTATCACAGGCATAGCAGAACAGGCAGATGACACACCAGATGGGAAAAGAGAGTAACAAGCCGATCAAAATACGATTGTCGACCGTAAAAGGTAATAAGTAATTAAGGTTAAGCACTAGCGAGATAGAGAGTATACAACCACCAACAATGGCCAATAAACTTCTAGGCCACATAAGTCACCCCCATAGGCACCAAGCTGATTTCAATAAGACCTGCTAGCAAAGCAAAAATGACTGACCCAGCAGCACAATAACGCCAACCTTTGGCTTTTATGTGGGGAGCACTCAATACTATGACTATCCACATCATCATGATCAGTGTCAGCAACATCAAACTAGCCGACAGCTCGGCATATTGGCCAATCAGTTGATAACAAGCCACAGAGTTAAAGACAATAAACCCCAGCCAAGCCAGAGGTTTGCTAAAGGGTTTATCCAACACTTGTTGCTTATCACTGCCTAAATAAGCCAATAGGCAAGCCATCCATACCCAGAGTAAATACATTCCCACCACCGTTAACGCTAACGATTCTCATTTAAATTCAGCAAGGGTATCACTATTTGTAGGTCAAATGCTGCAATATTTACAATTGCTAAATTAAATGTAAATTTTCTTGCTCCGTAACACGTCGGATCTGTAACATCCGCGCAAAATATCGAGAACAATTCTCATTTGCAACCAACGGAAGATTGAAAATGAAGTTACAACCCCTCACACAGGCAATTCGCTTTAGCCTTCTCCTTTCAGGTCTGGCTGTGTGCCAAGCCCAAGCAGAAGACGAAATTGAGCGCATCATGGTAACTGGGCAAAAAATTGACCGCACAGTACAAGAAACTGCTGCGAGTGTTGCTGTTATCACTGCCGATCAGATCGAAGATCAAAACATCAATGATCTGTACGATGCTCTGGAGCGTACCCCAAATGTGAGTGGTCACTTACGCGCAGGTTTTAATATTCGCGGTATCGATGCCTTTAACGTATCTGGCGGTGGAAATAGCTATTTAGCCAGCGTCTATGTCGATGGCGCACCTATGCCCTACCGCGTCATTCAACAAGGCGGATTTTCAACTTGGGATATCAGCCAAGTGGAAATTCTCAGGGGGCCACAATCAACCCTACAGGGACGCAATGCCCTAGCTGGTGCAATCGTGATGCAAACTCAGACGCCTAGCTATGAGTGGAGTGGTAAAGCCAGAATCGGCGTTGGTGAATATGGTAAGCGTGAGTTGGCAGCCGCTATCGGTGGTGAATTAGTTGAAAACCAGCTCGCCTTTAGATTAAGCGGTGAGAAAAATGACTTCGACGGCTTTGTAGATAATATTACCCAAGGCACGACGTCAGATTTCAGTAATAATGAGACCTACAGAGGCACTCTGTTATATCAACCTGAAAACCATGAAGAGTTTGAAGCGAGATTGAGCTTTGCCAAATACAAAACCGATATCGGTGTATTAATCACTAAGTCTCCGGTTGAAGATCAATACAATAACCGTATTACCGACTTTGACGAGAAAACCCATAGTTTTACCGATACCGATCTTTACTCGCTAAACCTTAGCTATGATCTCACCGATGAGCTAAACCTCACCTCGATCAGCACCTATTCACACGCTCAATATGGCTATCACTGGGATGGGGATATGACACCTCAGCCTAGCTCGGTTCTCGACGATGACAGGCTGGATAAAACTTTTAGCCAAGAGCTACGTTTAGTCTTTGACTATGACGATTTCTCCGGTGTAGTGGGCGCTTATTACTCCAAGCTCGACGTTAGCGATATCTCTGGTGGCCAAAGGGTTACTCGAATGCAAGATCTTGGGATTCCTCAACTATTGGTCACGCCCGCTCCCCATGGACTCGGTCTTAGCCAAGCACAAGCCGATGCAATCTTGGCACTATATCAAGATTTCGATCCCGCTAAGATTGGTCAAGATACTAAGACCTATAATACGGTAACTAACCTTGCCCTATTTGCCGATGCAAAATATGAGATCAATGAGCAATGGGATATATTTGGCGGTTTCCGTATCGATAGAGAAAAGCAGGAAAATCGTGGCAGTACACTGTATACCATTAACAATGCTGACATGCTGCCAGACCCAAGCAATCCGGCTTTTTCTCCACAAATTTCAGCATTAATCTCAGGCCTTAACGCTCAAATGATTGCTTACGCCACAAGAGCATCAGGGGTTGAGCCAAGTGTCGACTCTAGCTTCAATGCGTTTCTCCCTAAACTAGGAGTGAGCTACCACTGGAGCGATGACATGACCACCAGCTTCACGGTGCAAAAAGGTTATCGCTCTGGAGGTGTGGGAACCAATATTGCTCAGAGCAAAACCTTCACCTATGACCCTGAATACACGTGGAACTACGAATTAGCCTTACGCTCTATTTGGCTAGAGGGCCAATTGGTGGCCAATGCCAACCTCTTCTATGTCGATTGGACAGATCAGCAGGTCAATGTTCAATTCTCTAGCAACCGCTATGACTCAGAAACGCTCAATGCGGGCAGCTCGACAGTAAAAGGCTTTGAGACAGAGCTAAGTTACCAAATCGATGATGAAATCAGTATCTACGGTGGCCTAGGTTATGCAAAATCTGAGTTTGATGAGTTTATTATTAAACTGCCTTCTGGTGACAGAAACCTAGCCGGTCGTAGCTTTGCCGATGCCCCAGAGTGGACGGCTAACATAGGCGTCAACTATCAAGCCGATAGTGGCTTCTTTGCTAACGTTAATGCCAACTACATAGATGATTCCGTTGCTTTGGTAGATCCCTATATTCATGGTAGTAAAGAGGGAGACGCAGGTTTTGATCCCATCAACGAAGCGAAAACACTCATCAATATGCGCCTCGGTTATCAATGGGATAAGGTTAGTATTTATCTACTCGGCACCAACCTACTCGATGAAGAGTATGTGCAATTTGCTGATATCGGCTTTGACCGCCAGACCTTAGGGGCGCCGAGACAGTTTAACTTTAGAATTGAAGCTGAGTTTTAATATACCCATTATTATCAAGCTATTGACTAAAGCAGCCGCAAGGCTGCTTTTTTATGTCGAGTTGTTGCATTGCAAAATGCAATTCAAGCTTAACCCAATACAAGGAGCAAGCATAAACACATGAATTAATTAACTTAAATTATTGGCACGTACAATGCTATGAACAGTTAGAACTTGATTTTCAATGCAAAGTGACTGAGTTGTCAGTTACCCAGTTTCCAGTTGTGACTAAGTGAGGTGTGCCATGAAACCTATGATTCCGCCAGCGCTCAACCCCTATAATCATTATAAGACGAGATGCAGCACTCGCTATCGATTGAAAACAGCCACATATTGCAGCATTTGTGCGCTGCTCTTGTCGGGTCAATTACTCTCAAAAAGCTGGGCAGCAGATCCTTTTGAAACCTGTCCAACCAAAGCCTTTATTATTCAAACACCCGGCGTTAACCCTATCATCTATGGTGTCGACTTAGGTACAGGCAGCTATACCACTCTCTCACCCAATATGGGAATAGAAGCCAGCCTTAACGGAGTCGGCTTTAGCTATCAAGATAACTATCTCTATGGTTGGGACTATGAACATCAAACCTTAGGGATTGCGGGTAACGACTATCAAATCACTCCGCTTAACGTGGTTAAAGATTCAGCCGCAGCCAATGCAGGTAATTTCTTTGTTGGTGATGTCGCTCTCAATGAAAACGTATGGTACGGCTACCGCAAAAACAAAGGCCTGTTTAAAATTCCTCTGGATAACCCAAGCAGTTATAACATGACTCTGGTGCCCAGTAGTCAAGGCAATGCCAACTATAATATTACCGACTTTGCCTTTCACCCTGACAATGGTTATCTGTATGCTGTCAGCAATGGCACCACAGGCTCACTACTTAAAATCGATCCTGCCAATGGTGCTGCAACTAACCTTGGCCAAGTAATTGAAAGTCAAAGCAGTGCTAAGTTTACCTTTGGCGCACAGTTTTTCGATCCCGACGGCAACCTCTATATCAGTAACAATGGTACGGGCCATGTTTATCGTATTGCGGTAGATGCTACAGCGCCGAGTGCCGAGCTTTTCTCCTACGGCCCATCATCCAGTACTAATGATGGCGCCCGCTGCGCACTCGCACCTGTCCCCGTTGGCGATAATATCGACTTTGGCGATGCGCCAGACAGCTACGGCACTAGCATTGAAGCCAACGGTGCTCGCCACCAATTAGGCTCAGGATTAGTGTTAGGTAGCAATGCTGATAATGAATCTAACGCTTATCTACCACCACTCAGTGATGATGACAGTCGCCCAACCGACGACGAAGATGGCATTAGCTTACCCACGGGCTTTGAAATTGGTGAACAAGCCGTATTACTCGTCACTGTTTCTGGGGGCTCAGGTTATCTCAATGCTTGGATTGATTGGAATCAAAACGGTGAATTTGACGCCGATGACAATATCCTTTCCGGTCAAAGCGTAACCCAAGGTGACAATATTATCCCAATTTCAGTGCCGACTTGGGCCACTCCAGGCAGCACTTGGGCACGCTTTCGTCTTAGTAGTGTAGAGGAGATAGGCCCCACTGGCGGTGTTGGCGATGGCGAAGTGGAAGATTATCAAATCACGCTCACCGAAACCGGCGTCAGCATCACTTACTACCCTTCTTCATCTGGCTTTACCTCTATCGCCTATGAAGATCTCTACCCTGAGCAGGGCGATTTCGATATGAATGATGTGATCATGCATCTTAGAATCACCGAATACAGCAAGGATGCACAAGTTCGAAGAATCGAGTTCGACGCTCAGCTAGCCGCTATGGGCGCTGCCTATCATAATGGTTTTGCCATTCAACTGGCTGGAGTTGCTAGAGACCAAGTCAAAGAATCACAGATCAAGTGGCTGCAACAGGGCGTGATACAAACAGAGTCACCACTTGAGACAGGACAAACGAATGCCGTGTTGGTGTTTAGTAACGATCTCTGGCAACAAGTCACAGTCGCCGACCAATGCCAGTACTTTAGAACCGAGCCTGGCTGTGGCACACAGTATCGACCCACTTGGCATATGGTGGTGCCCTTTATCACACCCGTTGCACAAAGCGCGATGCCAGCTTTCCCCTATGATCCTTTCATCTTTGCGACACCGGGAACCGAGCGAGGCTTTCCTGCTAAGCAGATAACAGGGAATCAAAACCCAGGACGCCAGCTAGAAATACACCTTAAAAATCAGGCGCCGACAGATCTCTTTCAGATGGCTTATCTAGGAAGCTGGGATGATGCATCCGATGCCAGTAACGGTCAGTATTTCCAGAACAGCCAAGGCATGAGCTGGGCCATAGAAGTCCCAGTCACTTGGAAGCACCCTGCTGAATATAATCGTCTCGATACCACCTACAGCGACTTTATT
Organism: uncultured Shewanella sp.; assembly: GCA_947503555.1. Classification (GTDB taxonomy): domain Bacteria; phylum Pseudomonadota; class Gammaproteobacteria; order Enterobacterales; family Shewanellaceae; genus Shewanella. The sequence goes on along the minus strand of CANNEE010000003.1, from coordinate 173,214 downwards.
CACTTTGCAGCTGACAGCTCAGGGAATACTCAAACCGACTGGTATATGAGACCCGACGAGCAGCTCATTTTTAAAGACTAATTAGCGAATATCGCCTACTAGCCATAGCGCGAGTAGGCAAAACAATTGGAGATAAAATGATGAAATACTCAAAAATGAAAACGCATTTCAGTCGCTTGATACTCATAATGTCGAGCTTGTTAATAGGCGCTTGTGGCGGCGGAGGTGGCGGCGAGGAAGCTCCTGCACCAGTGGCGGTGACACCTCCAATTACACCACCAGTGACTCCGCCGGTTACGCCACCAACACCTCCACCAACATCATTAGATGACTTAGTGGTTGATGCCGACAACAGTATGCAGGCGAGTTTTAACCTACAAGTATCGGTATCACTTGCCAATGCTCAACGTAGCTATCTGTCGCTATGTGATAATTACCAAGCTACGGCTTCAGGCTACAAGGTCAACTATGAGTCTTGCTTGTTAAGAACCCCTATCAGTAGTGGTAAGCTTGAACAAACAATCGATGTTCCCAATCACAATCACAAGCTAATTGGCGTGATTTGGCATTATGATGGTCAACAACCTATTTACCAGTTGTGGCAATATCAGGATGATAGCGAGCAACAAGTACTCTCTATAACTCAATAACTTAAGCTTTAAAACATCATGCCTAGATCACAGAGTTGCTATAGGCATGATGTTGATTGTTGAGTTAAAATTGATGCTAGGAACAAAGCCTAATATTTAGAGTCAATAAATTTATGCTATGTTCAAATAAAGGGGATTTTAAGGAGAATAAACAGTGCCGAATAATGTCACGGAAGAGTTTGCATCACTAAACACTATTGCTTGTAATACCGAAGTCCATCTTCAAATTCTCACTCCCACCAATCCTATAAGATTACGCACGCGTCTAATTGGGGTCGACCCCAACAACAGCATCATACTTGCCATTGGCGACGACAGAGCCTGGCAAAAGGCGAAAGACTTTATTCAAGATGCCCAAGGCGTCATAGTGAGACTGCTCAATAGCGATGACCCTAACGCTAACATTCTTGCTTTTCGAACGAATATCAACGGCGTCTATACCGCGGCAGGTCGCTGGCTCACCCTTAAGTATCCAGCAGAACTGCAAAAGGTGGTCTTAAGACAGCACTCTCGCATTCCTGTGAATATTGGTGCTCAATTACTTGATATCGAAACCGATGAGGCTATCTCTGAAGGCCAACTTATCGACATCTCGATAACGGGAGGCGGCTATGTAGGCAAAGCCTTAGCCGATGAAGCAAAAGATAAAGACGTTGTATTAAAACTAAATGCCTTAGACGATACGCAAAATACAATCACTATGCAGATTAAAATACGTAATCAACAGCTTACAGATGCTGAGAATATGCTATTTCAGTATGGTTTCACTCTCAACAACCAAAAAGATGAAGCCGAGCAGTTTGTACAAAAAGTGATACTAGCTCACCTGACTCAGAAGCCAAAAGAGGAAGAAGAGGCTTAAGCAGCATTAGTCTTGAATTTAACCTGTCAGTGTTCAAATCATAGTGCTATCAGAACTGTCTGACTCTCCTAACTTGCTTCTGCACCAAAGCAACATAGCCTTCGAATGAAGGCTGGTGCCATTTCTTAGTTAACTTTAACCAGACTTGGTATTGGCAAATGTGGTGATAACTTTGACCTTCAATGACATCTATCGCCTGTCCGGCGGGGGATGTGCAGACGCTTCTGCGAGACGCCGTGAACACTCTGACCGCCATGGATGGTGGAAATGCCTGACAATGTCGGGAACATTTTTGGCCATGTGGGCTATGCCAACACTAACAACATCCATATTTAACGGCCGGTTCGGCGTCCCAGCCTCTCGCTCGAAGAGTATCACTTCGTGATACCTCGCCCTATTTTGGAAGCTCGCAGCTGCATCTGCAATGGGTTATCTGTTTCTTCAATTTAGCTTTTATAGAATACTCCCTAACAAGTAAGTGCCCCATTGTGTGATAGTGGGAGTTCAGCTTTGGCCTAAATTTAGTAATGCGAGATTTTGTGAGTCCAGACTAATTTTATGAATGAACTGTATCCATAGGGCTTATAGGACCAATGAAAGGTGACTAACTCATCTGAAACTATCACAACAGGTTGCTGTATATTTATATAGCTATAATGACAAATAGTGAAAAAGGCAAAATTCCGCTTCCTACTATGTAAATTGAACACTCTCGTTTTCTTCTGATGCAAAAGTGTAACAACTTGATTTTCATCAATTTGCTGCATTGGCAAATCAGTTTAATAGGAAGCGCTGTCAGGGTCGCTAAATCAGGTCTCGCATTATTCAACGTAGATCACAGAAACCTTGCCAAAAGGAGTAGATTATTGGTATAAAATTCAGTCAATTAAGATTGGCTGATGGGGAGAAATATTAGATGTTTTTGATTTACATATCCGGCACTCCCCCTAATAAACGTTATGTTTCTAAATCAACAACTTGCAAAACATCGAAAAATTAAACGGAATTTATGAAATGAAAACTTCTGTATTCTCAGGGTCTGCACAGATCACTGATGAAGGTATCAAAAAACACTTTAAAAGTTATGAACCTGTTCAAGCAATTTTTGAGCTGGTATGGAATGGTCTCGATGCCGGAGCAACAGAAGTTAAAGTTAATATTATAGAAAATGATTTGGATGGCATTGAGTCTGTAACTGTAATAGATAATGGTGAAGGAATCGATGTCAAAAATGTTGGTAGTAATTTTGAAAAATTCAATGAGTCATTGAAAAGGCATGATGATGATAAGCATGGCTCACATGGTAAAGGAAGGCTCGCATTTCATAGATTAAGTGAAAAAGCCATTTGGTTTACACGTCGAGAAGATTATGATGCGAAAATCACTATAGAAAGTAGTGCGATTAAAGATTTTTCAGGAACATATCTTGAAAAAGAAAAACAACACGCATCCCTAGTTAGTCTTGATTCCGGTACATGCGTTGAATTAGTTCACTTTAAGAAAAACAAGCTGCCAACTGAGCAAGCTCTTATGCAGCGTATTGGGCAGGAATTTTGCTGGTTCTTAGCATTAAACAAGTCTAGAACGATCTATTTAAACGGAAAAAAAGTAACCATTCCTAAGCACGAAATCCATGAAACAGATTTTGAAATCGATAGCAATGATTTTAGCGTCAAAGTAATTAGGTGGGAGAATAAGCCAGGCTCAGAAAAGTCTCATAACTACTTCATTGATAAAAACAATAAAGTTGTATTGAAAGAGCTAAGTAGGTTCAATAACAAAGTTAAATTCCACTCAAGTGCTTTTGTATTCTCTAAATGGATAGACGGCTTTGATCCTGATGGGCTGGAAATGGACTTACAGTTTTCAAAATCCTCACCAATTTATAGGGAAGTACTGAGAGAGCTTCTTAGATACCAGAGAGAAATTTATCAGGACTTTTTACGCAAATATGTAGACGAAGAGCTAGATAGATTTGAAGCGAATGGATATTTCCCAGAGTTAAAAAACATGGATGATAACTACGTTAAATGGAGAACAGAAAATACAAAAAGTGTTGTGAAGGAAATTTACCTCGCAGACCCTACAATATTTAATAAATTAAATGCGAAACAATCGAAAATATTAATAAGGCTCCTGGACAAAATACTAGTCTCAAATGAAAATGATAGTTTGTTTGATGTTTTAGATGGTGTTTTAGATTTAGATTCAGAGAATATGAGCCTTTTAGCTCATCAACTTAGCAAAACAACGCTTGAGAATATCATTAGCACAATAGAAACTCTTCAGAAGAGGCAAATATCTGTTCATAAGCTTCGAGAAATCATGGAGAACAGATTTAATGAGGTGTTGGAAACACCTGATTTACAAAAAATCATAGAAAATAACACATGGTTATTTGGGCCTCAGTATACAACTTTGGGGGCAGAAGAAGACTCTTTTCAAAAGATAGCTGTAAACTTAAGAAATGATGTAAAAGACATCGATGTGATATCTACTGAAGATATCGAAGCAGGAAGTGATGTCAATGGAATTAACAGGCAAGTCGACCTCTTCCTCGCTAGAAAAATACCAACATATGATTCTCAGGGCGGTCAATATTATAAATGTGTAATAGTCGAAATAAAAAGGCCTGGTGTTTCACTCAACAAAAAGCATCTATCACAACTAGAGGATTATGCAGATATAATCGAGAAACATCCCGCCTTTTCCAGCGATAAAATGCGATTTGAGTTGATTCTCATAGGCAGAAAAATATCCAAAGATGATGTTGCGATCAAGCGCAGATTACGCAGTATGAAAGAACATGCGGAATATGGTCTGGTAGCAACAGGTAGGATCAAATGCTATGTGAAAGATTGGTTTACAATTTTTGATGAATTTGATTTATCTAATAATTATCTTCTAGACCGATTAAATACAAAACTCGATGAAATAACTGACAAGAAAACAGAGAATCTTGTTAATGATCTGCAAGAAGGTGCTGCGTAAACGAAACATAACAAGTAAATCCAGGTGACGCCTACGGCGCACCTGATTTAGGCGTTAGGTACACATGAAAACTCAAGGACGAATGTTGAAAATCGCAAGAAGTGTCGGAGCAATATCAGTAGCACTGTTTTGTTTGTGGCTATTCCCAAGCCCCGCTTTTGATGCTTGTTCTCACGGAAGCAATGCTTTTGTTTGTGGGTATTGGCCAGATTTGCTTATGGGCTTTGTATTCGTGGCTTTGGGTTACTTACTAGGGCCTACTTCTTGGCTCCATTACTCAATTTTATTTGTGTTATTTACTTTCCTTGGTAGCGCTGAAAACATCCGATTTGGTGGCATTCATGAGGTGTTTTATTAAATTCCATTTCAAAAATTTTATTACGGTGGTTTTGTAGCTGCTTTAATATTGTTCTTTTTTACCTAGCTAAGCATAGGAGGCAAAGTGTGCCTAACAAGCCACTGTAGTCGTGTGTTGCACCCCTTGGGGCAAATACTTTTCCTAATCCTTCAGTCTACCTTTAGAGTGTTTGCGTTAACGCACTTTTGTCCAAAAGTGAGTTTGTCCTAGACCTTTAGCGACTTAATCATAATCGCTATTATGGTTATGTCGAATTAAAACTGCTTGCCGCAAGTTATAAGCTAAATTTCAAATACAGCAAACAAGTATTGTTAAAGTTCCTACAATCGATTTTGGAGAGTTAGTTCTAATACTTGCTCTGTGAGGATCGCTGTATGTTGGGTTGAGCATCATTTACTATTGCTTTAATCAGACCGGACACTTCAATAAAGAAATATAATTCTGACATTTAGATGACTATGGCTACCATTTCTTCAAACTTCCATAATAGTATTAACATTTACCAAACAAAGAATGGGTCTAACACTTCTTACAGCAACAACTTATCAACTCTTTTTGGTTGATATTTACACATCTAACACATAAGTTTGATTTTTATAACCATAGAAGGTGTTGATAAAATGTTTCTTGAATGCCATACCGTAAAATAGATAGCAGAAGAAGTGTGATGAAAGTCATGCGAACTATTTTGTAAGTATATTCTCTATCTACATTATCCAACAAAAGCATTTTACATTTGTTACGACTTTGCTTGTATGTTGCGAATAATTTTTGATTGAAAAAAATAAAGTTTGAACTACGCTCCAATTTTGTGCCTACATTGTTATAAATGTGGGCTGATTGACTATCATGAACACATTATGCCATTTTTATTTATGCATATGACTCAGTATGCATCTGTTAAAATAAATGGAGTTAAATTTAAGTGAAAAAACTATTATCGACTATTGCATTAGCTACAAGCCTATTAAGTGGTATTTGCTTTGCGGGTACACCTCAAATTCTAGGTGCAGGAGTTGTAGCTTGTAACGACTGTAGTACTAATCAGATCAGCTTACACGCAGAATCTTTATTTAAACGTTCCGATATTGGTCAATATAAACTTAGTTATATTGATTCATCTAAAAGCATTATTCATAAAGTTACTATAAGTGTTGACTCATCTGTTTTTGGTGATCAAGGTGATTTTGGCCAAGACTTTTCATCTTCTGATGCTGGCACAACAGTAAGTGTTGAGATCAACTCATCTGATAAATATCTAAATAATTATATGAAGCAAGCAACGCAAGCATATGATGAGGTTGTTGATGCACTAAATGCGGGGTATGAACTTGATGAGACTTTCCCTTATAGAGATGCTTACGAGGCATTATTAGCTGAAAAAGGATTTTTATCACAACTACAGCATTATATTAGAACCTCGTCTCGTATATCCACTAAAATGCAAAATGCACGTGCGATGACAGAAGCTATATCTAGTTCATTAAATGTACAAGCCAGTACCATTGCTGTCTCGATTTCAGCTCGTTTAGCGGCTGCTAGTTATGTAACCGTTACGTTTCCAGATCAAACTAAAATCGATGTAAAAATCGATACTGCTCTTGTAAATGGTGAGTTGGCTATTGATGTTGTAAATATTGAAGCCGCATATACTAATGATGGAAGAGCAGTTCCTTTAAGCAAATACGAACTTAGAGGGAAAAGCTTTAGTGGTGGTGGCTCCCTCGGTGAGTACCTAAATTCACTTAGTGGTGTTACCGTTATTAGTTATGGCGGTAGTACAACTGGTGGTAGTGGTAACGAACCAAATTGTACTTCAGAGTTTCGGTGCAATGAAACTGGTGAAAGATGCGTTTCAACAGTAAGTTGCGGTTAGAAGAGTATTAAGAATAATACTCTTCTAATAACTAACTCGTTCGTATAAATCCAATAAATGCCAATTTCGTTTATCGTGATTGGTATTTACTATTATGGAACTGGATTAACCATACAAAGCAATTAAAGCTCGCCCACAAACAACATGGGCTGAACCGTCGCTAAGCTCCGGCCCTTTATCGCGACGTTACCAATACTTTTCCTAATCCTTCAGTCTACCTTTAGAGTGTTTGCGTTAACGCACTTTTGTCCAATTGTGAGTTACGATATTTAGCAGGCCAAATTCTAAGTTCAAGTAGTGGCTTGCTGCTGATAGGTAAGATCGAGTATAAACGACTAGATTTAAGCCAACCTATACCCGCTCATGCCTATAGAGCGCTAGTCATCTAGCGCTTTGGTGATAAAACACCTCTTGCCATCTTTTCCCCACAGCTTGATGATCTTGCGGGTTTTATCTTTATTCCAAAAACATTGGCCAAATAGAATAATGCCCGCGCCTTCTAGGTCTCGACGCTCATGTATCCCAAATCGAGCAAACAAGCTTTGCTTAACCTCGGCAATAGGGATACCCACATCTTTACAATCGGCAGGGTTAAGCCACTCCATTTCCTTATCGGTATGAGAAATAGTGCCCCAATACATTCGTGGCGCACCATTCTCGACAGGCTCTGCTTCGGCAAAATTGACGAACAGGTTTTTAGCGCGCCAGCGATACTTCTCACCTGTATATACCCACAGATCTGACTTATCTAACTCGCTTCCCCTAAGTAAACTGTGAAGCAGTTTCTCCAATCCTTGACTGACAAGTTTAGTGTCAATCTCATTTGGCTTAGCTTCTTGCTTAACAACTTCTCTTTTGGTGGCAGTAGCTTTAGCGCCAACGGCACGCTTTGGATCAACCTTTGCCTTTTCTTGCTTGGGAACGGGCGCATTGAAGTCAATCATCAAAGCATCGGATTCCAGCATAACCTGTTTGACTTCGTTGGCATGGCGTAATTCACGTTCTTTCTCTTTAGAAGGATGAAACGCTTTACAATCACTCTTATGATAACGAGAACCAAAACAGGCTGACTTTCCATCGAGGGAAGCCTTACGATAATAAGCTTTTCCCCCGCACTCTATGCAGCTCAAGTTCTGTCGCAAACGCTCAATTTGCTGATCATCTAAACGTTGAAAGTCAAAGATGGAATAGACTTTTGAAGTGTCACTATCGAGTTGGCAAAGCGCATCTAACATTCATCAACCTCCTTTAATTCAAGAATATAGTAACGCTTTTTAAATCAGGCAAATAGTCGCTCTCTAGCATTTTTTCAAATCTAATTGGCCATAGATAAGCATCTATGGCTTACCCAAATCACATCACTAGGGTATCGATAAATGTGCGGGTTTTAAGTGGAATTTGACTGCTATTGGGGTAAACCAGATATAACTCAGTTTTCCAACTAAAAGGGGCAAGAATACTCACCAGTTCTCCACTGTCGATCGCCTTTTGTGAAACAAAATCTAGGGTAGTCGTCACACCAAAACCTTTAGCAGCATAGCTTGCCAACATAGATTCACTCATAGATGAAAGCACAGGCGTTATAGGCACCTTAAAACGCTTTCCCTTTTCAACAAAAGACCAATTCAACCCCGTCAGACAATGGCTATAGTGTAAACACTGGTGCTGGCTTAACTCGGCGGGATGTATTGGCGTGCCTGCCTTGGCTAAATATTCAGGCGAAGCCACAATATAGGTAGAAATATCTCTCACTTTACGGCATAGGTATGAGCTATCTTGTAACGGGCCGATATGCAAGGCCACATCGACACCTTCACGCAACAGATCCCCTAGCCTGTCATTAAACACTATCTCTAAACACAGTTGTGGATATTTGATATGCAAAGACTCTAAACACTGAGCAACCTGAGGATCATGCTTTAAAATGCTGGGCATCTTAACGACGAGTTTGCCTGTTACCTGCTGCTTCCTTTGATCAATATAGCCTCTAAACTCTTCGAGTTGGGCAAAGATAGCTTGGCACTTCTGATAAAGGCACTCCCCTTCTTCCGTTAACCTGAGACTCCTTGTGGTACGCAGGAATAAAGCGACTCTTAAACTATCCTCTAATTGCTTAACGTGCTTACTAATCACTGAATGACTCAAACAGAGTTGATCTGCAGCACCAGCAAATGATCCATGCCGTGCTACGGCATAAAAGCTATTAAGAAGATTTAAGTTCACGTTTTCTGCCCCACACAAATCATGCTACTCAGTATTCTAACTTAACTGAAACAGTTATTACTGCAATATTGGAAGCTCACTCCTTCCGTTTATGAAATTGTTAATTCCCCCTCACCATTTGAATATAAATCAAACCAACAAGGGGATTAAACAATGACAAACCGAGCAGATAAACCGCAAATCAGTAAGCCTAGTATCGACTGTGAAATAGCTGATATCAGGTTAGCGCCACAAGGGCGCAAGCGAATCGACTGGGCCAGAAGCCATATGCCGATTATGAGCAACATTATTCAACGCTTTGAGAAAGAGCAACCATTTAAAGGCTTAACTATAGGCATTTGCTTGCATGTCGAAGCTAAAACCGGAGTCTGGCTGGAAGCACTTACTAAGGGAGGTGCCAAGGTGGCGATAACGGGCTCCCCAGGTACAACCCAAGATGAAACCGTGGCCGCCATAGTTGAAGATTATGGGGTACATGTTTATAGCAAGCGTGATGAAAGCTTCGATGACCACTTACGATACTGCCAAAAAGTGCTAGATCATCAACCCGATATTATCGCTGACAACGGCGCCGATCTTCATGAAATCATCTTCACTCAAAATAAGTACCAGCCATTAATCACATCGCTATTAGGCGCGACAGAGGAAACAACAACCGGCGCTAACCGCTTAAGAGAGGACTTTCAATCAAACCAGTTTGCCACTCTGATTATCAACGACACCCAATCGAAACGCATTATAGAGAACCGTTTTGGTGTGGGCTCCTCTGTGGTCGATGGAATAATGCGTGCCACCAATGTCATGCTTCATGGTAAGAAAGTCGTCGTGATTGGCTATGGCTATTGTGGCAGCGGCACGGCTCAGCGTCTTCGAGGTATGGGCGCCCATGTCACTGTTGTTGAGAGCAACCCGCTGACTAAACTCGAAGCCCATATGGAAGGCTTCTATACATCATCATTAGAAGAAGCACTGCCGAACGCCGATATGGTCATTACCATCACAGGCAGAGATAACATTCTACAAAAGCAGCACTTTGAATTGATGCGTCACAACACCATCATAGCCAATGCAGGTCACTTCCAAAGAGAGATCAATTTGTTAGAACTCTCCGAACTCGCACATCGCAGTGACAAAATCCGCCCTCAAGTCACCCAGTACCATCTCGAAAATAAGACCTTATTTGTATTATCCGATGCCAATCTAGTCAACTTAGCTGCGGGCGACGGTAACCCGATTGAAATCATGGATCTCGGACTCGCCCTGCAATCCTTAAGTCTTGAACGCATTGCCTTAAATGCCAATTCGTTACAGGCTATTCCACAGCCCGTTCCCTATGATATCGAGATGGATGTTGCTGCACTTTCATGCCAGCACTGGATTAACCATTAACACGCCCAGGAGCTGAGATCTTGCTCCCAAATTTTGCCTCGCTCGACATTTATTGTTTCGAGCGAGGCAAAAAGGGACATATGACCTTTTTATGGTTAAATTTTAGGGATAGTATTTTTGTGTCTTGCCAAGGGCAACTCTGGCACAAGCCAGCTCGCAAAGCTCAAGGGGTTAAGCTTTGTCGATACCTTTGTCTAGCAGGGCCGAATGCAAACTGAGTGTCGTTTTCTTTTATTTAGCTAGCGGCTTAGGGATGCAAACTGTCAGTGATAGACCTATTATGGTTATCAACTGTATCAATATAATGAGTGCCTAATAACACAGGCCGTAGGATGAAAAAGGGTTCGACTATGCCAACACCACATATTAATGCTCAAGCGGGCGATTTTGCTGAAACGATTCTAATGCCTGGCGATCCGCTGCGCGCAAAACTGATCGCAGATACTTATCTTGAAGATGTAAAACAAGTCACAGATGTACGTGGCATGCTAGGTTTCACAGGCACATATAAGGGCCAAAAACTGTCTGTGATGGGCCATGGTATGGGGATTCCTTCTGCATCTATCTATGTTCATGAGTTGATCAAAGACTACGGCGTTAAAAACGTTATTCGTATCGGTAGCTGTGGCGCGGTACGTGACGATGTCAACATGATGGACGTGGTGATTGCCATGGGCGCATCGACTGACTCTAACGTTAACCGCATGCGTTTTGGTGGCTATGACTTTGCTCCACTAGCAGACTATCACCTACTAGAAACTGCGGTAAATCAAGCTCGCAGCTTAGAGATCAACGCCAAAGTGGGCAACATCTTCTCAGCAGATCTTTTCTATACGCCAGAGCCAGAAATGTTCACCACTATGGAAAAATATGGTGTACTCGCTGTGGATATGGAAGTAGCCGGTATTTATGGTGTCGCTGCTGAGCTAGGTGCTAAGTCACTGGCGATTCTAACCGTATCTGATCACATCAAACGTGGTGAGCACTTAAGCTCAGATGACAGACAAAAGTCATTCCATGAAATGATGAAAATTGCGCTAGAAACCGCAATCAATATCTAAGCGCTTACAGCGACGCTAGCAGATACCTATGATTTAAGAGTTCATGATTTCACATGAACTCTTTTTTATGCCTTCAACTTTTACAAGACCCACAAATACAATTGAGATTTATTTTCATTTGATAAAGTGCTAGAATCACTCCCATGTTTCGTGTGATTAGTCTGTTGAGTGCATGTCGAGTATCAAAGCCTTAAAAAAGCTAGCTAAAAAGGTTGATAAAAAACAAACGAAAGCAAAGAAACAACTATCAAAATTAGTAAATCCTAAACCAAGCTATTCTTCCCAGCAAAGCCAACTGGCTCAAGAGTTAAAAAATCTGTCTCAACAGACGCTCACCAGTATCACGGCCGAGCTAGCCACTCCATTTAATCCAGTACTCTCTTGGTTCGGCAAGGGGTTAGCCCTTTCCCCGCATTCACTGTCATTCACCTCCCCTGCAGCTCACAATGGCTCAGTGAATATGCCTCCTGCTGGCATGGCTAAGATTCAGAAATTAAGTCCAGCAGCTTCACTCGCTAGACTGCCCCTTAAATCACCACCATGTAAGCGCTGCCCTGCACTCGCTGGCGGCAACTGTAAGTGTGCTATGAAAAAATTCGCCAAGTAACACTCAAACACAAGTAAGGGATTATCTAGAAAGAAAAAAGCCAGTCTACGCAAGACTGGCCAAAAGGGAGTTTGAAAACAAAGAAATTGAAATTAGCTATCTCAAGCTAAAAATTGAATTTATCTCGCGGCCAGTAATAACCGGCTCATTGAAGCACCAACTAATCGTTGCAGGGCTAGACTCGCTACACCTCTGGCTAACGTCTTAGTACCCGCTGTCACCGCATTTTCAACAAAAGAGGCTCTTTCCCTCTCCTGCGTCCAGCCATGACTTTCTAAAATTTCTAGTAAGCTTTCACAATCAAGCTCTTGCTTATCGAAGGTAATGGCTACCGAACCAGCAAAAACTTTATGTTTGATCGACTCGATCGCATCGATCTGTTTAAGGTTATCGATCAGTTCCGCTACAGCCTTAGGGTTCTGACGGATAAAATCAGAACGGACTCTTAATCTTTGCTCAGTTTTATGAATGTACAGTTCCATAACAACTCCTGCCGATAACCTATACACGCATTGTAAATGATAATAAGTCTCATGTGTAACTCTTATTTCATTAAAATATTCACCTCCAATTAAAAACCCTTTAATACCAATGACTTACAAATGTAAAGATTAATCATGCGAACGAACTTAATTCGAAAAACTTGATCAAGCTCAACTAACCAAAGCCCAATAGCTAGATAATAGGGCTAGTCTTAATGCTAATAAATAAGAGATACGCGCTAAATTCTATGGAAAAGTATGTCGATACCTTTTTGAAACTACGTGGCTGGGCCAGCATAGGCCATCACATTCCGGGACGAGTTCGTCTTAAATACAAGCTAGGCATAGTGGCTCACCTCGCTAAGTTCAACAAAGGTAATATTGAGCAACTCATTCAGGAACAGCCTGCATTTAGAAACTATAAGCTCAATACGGCGACGGGTAGCTTAGTCATTGAATACGATCCTAAGTTAGTCCCACCCAATCTAATCGATCTGATCTTTTGTGGTTCAGATCAAGATGCCGAACAAGCCTGCTACGCCATAGCAGACTGTTTGGCATAACACGGAGTAAACAATGAGCTACAACAAGGAACAAGAGCAGGCCCAAGCTCAAGAAGCCTATGGTGATCCACAGGAGTGGGCCGGACAATATCCACCGCCGCCACCTCATATGATGCACTACTACGGTTACCCTTATCCTGGCCAACCTATGCATCCCCATGGCAACCCCATGGCACATATGCATCCCGCTTATATGCATCATCCACATGCACAGCATATGGGTTATGGAGGTCATATGCCGCCACCTCATATACACCCAGGATATCCTCCTGGCTATTGGCATGGACAACATCCGGGCGAATATCAAATGCCACCAGCGCCACCTCAAGAAGATGGCGAAGGTGCAACTAATCCACTGATGGAACAGGCTCAAGCCATGCTCGAAGGAGCACTTGGTGAAGAGGCTGGTATTTTCAAAGAACTATTAGGAACTTTAGGTATGAATGATAAAGAATTTTGGAAAGGCGCTATGGTTGGCGCAGCAGCCGCTTTACTACTGAGCAACGAAAACGTACGCAACAACCTTAAAAACTTAGTGGCAGGTGCCGGCGGTATGCTCAAAAGCGGTGGCGAGTCAGTCAAAGATGGCGCAACTCAAGCTGCAAGTTCTGTAAAACAAAATGTCACTACAGGTAGCGAAATCTTCAAAGACACCTATAACGCAGGTAAAGAGGGCTTTAAAGAGTCGGTAGAGCGCCACCAAGCTCCACAAGTCACTGCGGAAGCTGAAGCACCAGTTGAGCAAGCGCCTGTAGAAACTGCGCCAAACCAATTACAACCTGAATAAGCCCATGAGTAATTCATCAGACAAACTACACCCAGCGAGTCGAGCCATGATAGTCGGTGCTCTATTGGGTGGTGGAGCATCTGCAGCCACCCAATGGAAAGCTCACCAACGTGGGGAGATTGAGACCAATGAGATGATTGCCAAAGTCACCAAAGATGCGGTGAAAACTGGCGTCATCAGTGGTGGCAGTACCTATGTGGCTCAACAGATGGCGGGGCGTCCACTACTCTCAATGCTTACCATAGTGAGTGCTGGTGCTGCAGGTTTATATTTGATGGAACAGTTAAAGGACAAGCAAGATAATGAAGCATAACCCCTATTATCCTCATTACCCTTATGCAGGCTATTATCCGGCTCAAGGTCAAGTGCCACCTCAAGGCCAAATGCCAGCTCAAGGACAGGTGCCGCCTCAAGGGCAAGTCGCAGATGGGCAAACACCTGCTCAGCCCTATAAGCAGCAGAACACTAAGACCCATTTTGCCATGGGGCTTGTAGCTGGAGCGGCTGTGGCTTACATACTCTCCAATAAAAAGTTTCAGTCTGGGGTCAGCTCGACAGCAGAAAAAGCTTGGTCAACGGTAAGAGGTGAAGTGGAAGAGCTTAAAGAACGCCTTGAAGATACCCAAGCCGAACTCGAGTACTACCGCAACCTGCATAAAGGCGACGAATGAGCCAATTAAGTATTCGCCATCACTTTCCCGGCCGTATTCGTTTCAAGCTTGCAGGTCTTAATAAGCTCGATGATATCAGTGATTGGCTAAAGCAGAGTTTAATGACGATTCAAGGGGTTCACTCAGTACGAGTCAACCTAGATGCCAACTCAATCGCCATTGAATACGATAGCGATTTGATTGCGCCAGAACTGATTCAAGCCAGACTCGATGCCTTAGATCTCAGTCAAGCAGAAATCGGCGACAGTGAGCATGAGTTCACCCGTGGTGATATCGCCCTTAACTTAATCGGCACCCTCTCGACCGTCATGCTGCCTAATACCTGGGGCGCTGCGACGACGGCACTGCTGATTACACCGACCATACTGGAAGGCTTATCGGATCTAAAACAGCGCAGTGTTACCGTTGAAGTACTCGACGCTATTGCCGTTGGCCTTTCAGCTTACAGAGGCGATTATCGTACGGCATTGCTCACCCAAAGCTTGATAAGCCTTGGCGAGTATATGGAGCAAAAGACCTGCCGCAACAGTGATCAACTGCTAGCGGATCTTATGCGGCCACAGCACTGTCAGGTTTGGTTAGTTGAAGGAGAGCACAGACGTCAAGTGAGTTCCCAAAACCTCAACTCTGGGGACATTATCGAGCTATCGCCGGGGAATGCGATTCCTATTGATGGCCATATTGTTGAGGGTGAAGCCCTTATCAATCAGTCCAGCCTAACAGGGGAAAACGTGCCCGTACGTCGAGAGCTGGACGCCTATGTATACTCTGGCACCAGTGTTCATGATGGCACCATTAAGGTCAAAGTCGATAAGATAGGTAGCGAAGCCACCACGGCACAAATTGCTCAGCTTATCTATGACTCCCTTGAACAAAAGAGTGAAATTCAGCAAGTCACTCAAGATATGGCTGATAGGCGAGTGAAAATCACCTTGGGCATAGGTGCGGCGGTGTTTGCATTAACCCAAGACATTAACCGTGTCGCGTCGGTATTTCTGGTGGACTACTCCTGCGCCCTTAAGCTCAGTACCCCTGTGGCCTTTAAATCGATAATGTACCGCGCCGCACAAAATGGTGTGCTGCTTAAAGGCGGCAGCGCCATTGAGAAACTGGTAAATATTGATACCTGTATCTTCGATAAGACTGGCACCCTGACCTATGGCGACATGGAAGTGACCGACGTCATCCCTCTGTGTGGTAGCTCTAGCGCTAAAGATCTGCTGGCACTCGCAGCATCTGTCGAAGAGCACAGCAGCCATCCACTATCTCAGGCTGTGGTCAACGCTGCCAAGCAGCACGCCCTGCCCCATATCGATCACGGTGAAGTCGAGTATGTGATTGCCCATGGTCTGCGCAGCACCTTAAACGGTCACTGTCTGGTGATGGGTAGCCGTCATTTCCTTGAAGTACACGAAAAAATCGACTTTGCTCCCTATGAGCAAACAATCGAAGAGTTTGAGTCCCTTGGTCGTCATCTAGTCTATATCTCCCATCAGGGCAAGCTTATCGGCATGATAGGTTTAAGGGATGTGCTCAGAGAGGATGTGGTGCAAACCCTAGCGGCTTTAAGAGAGTTTGGTATCAAGAATCTGATGATGATCTCAGGTGATACCCACTTTAAAGCCCATCAGCTTGGCGATGAACTCAAGCTAGACAGAGTCTATGCCGAAGCTACGCCTGAGAGTAAATCTAGCATTATTGCCGATTTACAGGCCCAAGGTCATAAGGTGATGTTTGTCGGCGATGGCGTAAATGACGCGCCAGCACTAACGAAAGCCGATGTGGGTATTGCCATGAGCAAGAGTACTGAGCTGGCAAGGCAGACCGCCGATGTCGCCCTGCTCCATGACAAGCTTTATTGCGTGGCCAAGACAAGGGAGTATGCCAATATTGCCATGTCCCTTATCAACTCCAACATCAAGCTTGCCGAGTATGTAAACAGCGGTATCATGCTAGCGGCAGCCCTTGGCATGCTGAGCCCGGCCATGAGTGCCCTGCTACACAATGGTACCACTTTGGCGATTCTAGCTCGCTCTGTAGCAGCTAAAAATGGTTAACCCATAAGCCGAAAGCTCATTGTCTAATATAAAAGCTCCCCTAACACTTGGGGAGCTTTTTACATTAGGGCCAATTAAGACTCATTTCACGTAAACTCATACTCGCCACTCGTTTCACTCAGAACATACAACTAGCATGAGCCTAAATCTGATCCTGCGCCAAAATTAGCATTCACTACCACTCAAAACACTGTTATATGTAAACGCCAAAAATACTCGGACGAACAAGGAAAGTGCATGAAGTCTAAGCAAGTTGTGGGATTTTCCATGGTGGTATTAACCACTATATACCTTTTATCTTTTACCCTGCAAACCAGTGTAAACAGTGATAGTTCACCAACTATGGGAATAGGAGCAGCCCTAGTATTTGCGTTTTATTGTGTTGCAGCCATTATTTTAACGCCTAGCTCGATTCGCCTATGGCGTCATAAAGTCAGACAAGATCACCAATTTGTAGGTCTTGGTTGGCAAATTCTATTGGCGGTTAATTCAGCGTTCTCCTTTATCCTTATTGCCATGCTGTTGTGGTTCTGCTTCATTGCCCTAAAGACGTTCCTCACCAATTAGCACTCAACTCATTATTGAATCACCTAAATAGGCGCTATTTTGTCAAAAAATAGCGTAAGATAGCTCAATTTTCACCTTTGAGAATATAGTAAGGACACAAGAGATTCATGAAGTACACATCTATTGCCAAGCTCAATAAACGAGCCGTTAAATCACTGCTATTATCAGGTTTAGCACTCTCTAGTTTGAGCGTATTCACAATGACCTTTGCGCCAAAAGCACAAGCTGAGTCGACCCTCATTACCAATATTCAAGGGTACAGTGTCAACGATGGCAAACTCACAACATTTAGTGCCATAGAATTTGATAAAGACAAGGTTGTCGCTCTCTATCAAGAAAAGCCAACAGCAAAAACACAGGCTCACAGCAAAGTCATCGATGGTAAAGGACAAACCCTATTGCCAGGGCTCATCGATGCCCACGGCCATGTACTTGGCTATGGCTTAAGCCTATTACGCACGCAACTCAGGGGAAGCCAATCTGAGGCTGACGCTGTTTCGAGAGTGGTTGATTTTCGCAAACAAAACCCAGATCTGACATGGATTCAGGGTCGAGGCTGGAACCAAGTACTATGGCCAACTAAAACCTTCCCGACCGCTAAGAGCTTAGATAAATACTTTCCCGATACACCTGTATGGTTAAGGCGTATCGATGGTCATGCTGGCTGGGCTAACTCAGCGGCGATGAAACTTGCCGGAATCGACAAAAACACCCAAGCGCCAGATGGCGGAGAGATTATTCGTGATGCTAACGGCGAGCCTACAGGAGTGTTGATCGATAACGCTATGGATCTCATTAGCCAAAAAATTCCTCCACTCACCAAGGCTGAACAAAAATCGGTACTACTCACCTCAATGCAAGCCCTTGCTAAAGAAGGCTTAACCAGTGTCCATGATGCCGGTGTTGCCAGTGACACCTTAGCCGTATACAAAGCGCTTGCACAAGAAGGCAAAATGCCAATTCGAGTCTACGCCATGGTCGCTGCGGGCACCAAGGGCTTTGAGCAAATTCTTGCCAAAGGCCCCTATCACGATTCAAGCGGCAAGCTAGATATCGCCAGTGTCAAAATTTCTTCCGATGGCGCCCTTGGTAGTCGAGGAGCGGCATTAATTCATGACTATAGTGATAAGAAAGGCCACAAAGGCTTACTCCTTTATTCCAATCAAGAGCTTGCTCGTCTTATTGAGCAAGTGATGAGCGCAGGCTTTCAAGTTAATACCCATGCCATAGGCGATAATGCCAACAAACTGGTATTGGACAACTATCAGAAGTTTATCGCCAAAACTGGCACTCAATCCCTAAGGCATAGAATCGAGCATGCGCAAGTATTGCAGCTTGAAGATATTCCCCGCTTTGCTGAGCTCAATGTTATTGCATCAATGCAAGCCACCCATGCCACCAGTGATAAAAATATGGCTGAGGATAGACTCGGCAGCGAGCGTATTAAAGGTGCCTACGCATGGCGCAAGCTACTCGATTCTGGTGCTATTATAGCCGCAGGTTCTGACTTTCCAATTGAGTCGGCTAACCCCTTCTTTGGCCTGCATGCCTCCGTCACTCGCCAAGATCATCAAAACTTGCCCGAACAGGGCTGGTATGCAGATCAAGCCATGACGATGACCGAAGCCCTCAAAAGCTTTACCACAGATGCAGCCTATAGCGCGGCGCAGGAGCAGCAAATAGGCCAGCTCAAACCTGGTATGAAAGCGGATTTTATTCTCATCGATAAGAATATCTTTAATGTGGCTCCTAGCAGTGTATGGCAAACCAAGGTCAATCAAACTTGGATAGATGGTCAACGAGTTTACTAATGCTCTAGCCTATTGAGTTAAGTAAAAAGTGAAATGAAAAAGGGCGAGTATTACTCGCCCTTTTTGCCGCTAATACTCAGCGAATCGTTCTGAAGACTTTAAGCCAATTGCGCCTCTAATCTTGCAGTCAGCTCTGGCTGTAATCCAAGTTGGCTAGCCAGCTCCTTAAGATAGGCCTTTTCCATAAAGTTTTGCTCATCCACCATGGCAACAGAGGCGAGATACAACTCTGCCGCCTGCTCAGGACAGGTCACCCCTTGAGCCACATCGGCAGGATTTAATGGCTTATTCAGCTCATTATCGACAAACTGGCTCACCTCGGCAGTCGCACCTAGGCTCACTATGGCTTGATGAATGCGCTGGCGCTCTTCATTGTCGACATGACCGTCGGCCTTAGCCGCGGCAATCATAGCCTTAAGCACTAACATGGCATGATCTTGTGTTTGCTCTGGCATTGCTATTTGCTGAGCAGTCACAGAGCTCATTTGAGTTGGTTGAGAGCTTACAGCCTGAGCAGATTGAGCTCCTTGGCTGTTAGCCTGATTTAACTGACTGTTAGCTGCAGAGTTGGCTTGCCAGTCATTAAATACCTTATAGGCCAAAGCCCCTAATGCAGCAGTGCCCCCTAACTGGGCTGCCTTCTTGCCCATTTTTCGGCCCTTTTTCGAGCCTACTAGCATGGTTAACAAGCTGCCACCCACAGCGCCACCTATGGCTCCCTTTGTCATATCTGACATACCAGCTTGCTTTGTTTGTCCAGTTTGTTGATTAAACTGATTCTTAGCTTGGTTGGCCATATCACCACCACTGGTGATAACTTGATTTAATAAGGCTTTAAAATCCATCGCGCCCTCCTAGACTTATTCTGATGAGCTAAAGGCTAAATCACTAAATTTAAGGCTAATTGAAAACGGTTATCACCCTCAAGTGAATCCAAGCTTAGCTAAGTAAATTTAGCAAGGATAACTGTTAGGAAATATTTCTAGGCTCTCTCGGGTCTTATAGCTAAGTCCCTATTACCCTATGTTGGAATCTGAAAATGCCATACAAAAAATCAAACATACTCAAGCCCTTCACCCTTGCATTAGGTCTTATTGCACTGAGTGCTAGCGTCACCGCAGCACCAAAGCAAGGTGATTACCATGGCCAAGTTATCTCTGAAGGGAAGCAAACGTTAGCTTGGCATCAGGCTAAGGCTAACTGGCTAAGCATAGATGCATTTTGGCAGGACTGGGTACAAAACCGAGCCAGCAAAAACTGGCCAAGCAGTCGTGAATATCCTATTTACGATCAGGTCAATGAAACTGACACTTTTCTGATTCAACTCGATTCAGGCACTTGTATGATGGAGTTTTGGCATGGGCGCTGGCGCCGCGCCAACGATGTGCGCCGCTGGGATGAAAAGTTCAATGACTACTCAGCCTGCCCTTATGTTTTTGACTAATATTGACCTTCAAGTTACCGCGCTTTAAAGCAAACTTTGCGGAGTACTTTAACCAGTATAAGTACTCTGCAAACATGGCCTAGCAATAATCCTGATAAAGCTGTGACTCACGATACAAGGCACAAATGTTCTCTTTAATCCACATTAGCTTAGGATTGCGGGAGTTACGTTTATGCCAAAGCAGGGTGAATGGTACTGTCAGTTCACGACCTGTTGTAGAAGTAACAGGAATAGGCCGTGATACCAACTCGGGATGGAATTGCTTTGCATAATGACGGCAATAGCCTGGCGCCGTTGCCATCATGCCTAACCCTTGCTGCTCAGCCATCCATAGAGACTGCTCAAAGTTGGTCAAACATAACGCATTGTTTCTCTCTATACCTTTATCCGCCAAAATCTCATCGAGCGCCCAAGTATCCCGCCCCTCCCATTGAATATTGATATGGGGATAAGCTAAAAAGGTCTCTAAATTCCACTCTCGCTCAAGAGCTGGATGGTCTCGACGCATATAGGCACGTGGCACATCCTCAAACAGCACTTGATGATCGATATAGTAAGGCAGTAGCTCAATGGACTCCTTAGATCTAAAGTGGGTCTCTCTGCCCGTAAACCCTATATCAGCTTCACCATTGATAATGGCGTCTAAAGAGTCGTAGCTCCAGTTAGTCACCTTGACTTTAGACTCTGGAAACTCAGTACGAATTTGTTCAGGCAACTGACTGAGAAACAACAGGTATAAAGGAGATTCCATCATCAAGGTAAACTGAATCCCCTTTGGTGTTTCTGTGCCCCGTTTTTCTGCCAACTGGCTCGCAATTTGAAACCATTCGGCCAACTCCTCTCCCATACTTAGCGCAAGAGGAGTTGGCACTAGGCCATAGGGTGTTCGAGTAAATAATGGATCTTCAAACCAATCCCGCAACTTTGCTAACGACTTACTCACGGCGGAAGGCGTCACAGATAGGCGCTTAGCCACCTTAGAGACACTCTTCTCCTGCAGCAACAACCTAAAGGTAAGTAGCAGATTCAAATCTAGTCGATGCAAAGCTTTATTCATTAGGTTAAGGCTCCAAGTTGGCCTGCTGGCTCCTGTTTGGAGTCTATCTTGATAATTAGCACAATACCAAGTACTCCTGCCGCCAATAATACGCCCAGCAACATATTTAACGCCCCCACATTTAACCAAGCACAAGCGCCGATATACAGTGCCGAAAAGGCAATTTGGCTCGTCGCCAGCAGCGAGCTGGCCAATGCCGCATGATTGGAAAAAGGGGCCAAAGCTTGGCTAGTAATGACGCCAAAGCCAATCGAGAAACTAATACATAGGGCAGCGAAAGCAAAATAGTACAACGTCAAATCTTGGCCATATTGAAAGGCTAGTAGCAAACTCAGCGCCGATAGCAGAAACAGACTTTGAGCAAGCGTAATCACTTTCTCTTGCCCCAAACGATTAATCAGCTTAGGTGTCGTAAATGCCGCTAACATACTGACCATAGCGGTCGATGACATGACGCTTGAGTAGGCTCCCGTTTCCATACCTAATTGCTCCATCATCAAGATGGGAGAGATATTGACATAGGTGAGGATCACTGCAACATTTAACGCGCCGATAACCAGTCGACTCAGAAAAAGTGGACTGAGAAATGGATTGCTATCAACCCTATTCACTTCGCTTTGGGTCTTAAGAGACAAGCTTTCTTCGCGATTAGAGTGAGCTTCACACTGACGTTTACCTAAGGTTTCCTTTAATAGAAACAAGACAAGTAACGCAATGAACCCCGCTGCAATCAACATCACAGCGAATAACCAAGGCCAGTCAAATTGCTGAAGAATAAAGTGGCCGATGACCGGGGCCAAAACGGGCAAAATACAGATAATGCCATTAACTATGGTGAGCACTTTAGCGCGCTTTTCATCATTTAAGGTGTCTCTGAGGATCGCAAAGGCAACCACATAGGGCAGTCCAGCACCCACACCTTGAGCAATTCGAGCAAGTAGAAAACCATGGGCTTGTGTTGCCGTCATGGCAAGGAAGCTGGCTATCGCAAACAAAACAATACCAAGTATGGCAATAGGCTTACGCCCTAGCCTATCCGCTGCGGCGCCACCAAGTGACATACTGAGCACCATACCAAACAAATAGAGACTAAAAGCATGGTGCAACTCGGGCTCACTGGCATTCAATGACAGGGCAATTTGAGGTAAACCAACAAGATAAAGATCGATGCCAAGTGGATAGAGTAATACCAAAGCAAAGCTACAAAGCACAGTTCTATTTATGAAAGTCAGCATGTTCATTACCCACCTAAAGCCAGAAACGCAGACAAGCTTAAGCAGGTAGAAAGCAAACTCCTAGTTGCCTTGAGTACAAGCGTATTTGCCTAAATGGAAAATCTCTTCATCACTAGCTATAAGATTAAACCCGCAAGGATAGGGTGATCATCACAGGGGCATGATCTGTACTGTGGCTATCATGGTCATAGTTTGGCCTAAGTAGATGATCGTCATGGATCCGATAGTCACAAACTTCAGCCATGCTTTGGCCATGAGCAGCATCGAACTCATTGGAGAGCAAAATATAATCGAGTACTTTCCCTTCTGAGCCATAATAATGGGTCGGCAAACGAGCAATATCTTTCGGGCAGTGTTCGCCACTTTGATAAAGCGCAAAGCTGTCTTTAAGTGAATAATGAGCCAGAAGTGCGCGAGCGTCTTGAGCAAGCTGATAAGCACTATAGGTTAAGGCGCTTAATACATCGCTCTCAAGAGAATCATTAAAATCCCCCATCAACACCATAGGTAGACCAGACACTTGTCTGCGTTTCACCATTTGATGATGCAACAGCGCCGCTTCAGAGCCCCGTCGAATACTGGCTCCCCATCGCCCTATAGCCGATTGCACCATTAGCTCACACACTTGAGTTCGCTCAGTGCTAGTCTTAGTCTCACCTTCAACATAAGGGCGTTTAGACTTAAAGTGCACCACATAACAATCACAGGGGCCCATTTGTGGAATATCTATGGTGACCCGCAGCGGCTGACGAGAAAATTGAAAACCAGTAGCTAAACCTAAGGCTTGAACCATAGCCTCATCAGGAGTCACAAGCTGACTTTCTAAAATAGGATATTTCGATGCCAGTGCCAGTACAGGCTGGCTATAGATAAAATCATCTTCACCCCTTGGCTTGTCTAGCACGCAAAAGTACTGATAACCCGCCTGCATACATAACTGCTTGAGGGAGTCGGGGGAAAAGACCTCTTGAAAACCGACTATGTCGCAAGCATAGTCCTTGAAGTAATCTAGCAGCCAAGTCTGCTTTTTTTGCCACTGCTCCAGACTATAGATGTTTTGAAAATCATAATAGGCATTAGGTGGCGCAAGGTAATTAAACAGATTCAGGGTGGCAATACTAAAGGTTTGTGTCTCTTGATTTTTCATATCCAAATCAGCACGTTTTACAAGATTTGATAACTGACTTTTCAAGCTTAACACAGTTTTTAGCCATACCACCCTTAATGATAGTTAGCTCACTCACTTTACATAGCAGCTTTACACAGCAGCCTCTGCAAGTTGGGTCTTTATCTTATCGGCAACCCTAAAGGCATTGGCATAAATGGTCAGAGTCGGTGTGACACTACCACCATTAGGCATGAAACTGCCATCAGTCACATACAGGTTATCGACACCATGTACTCGGCAATACTTGTTGAGTACTGATTGTTTAGGGTCGTCTCCAAAGCGGCAGCCACCGGCGACAAGGTTGGATGTTGGCGAGGTAAACACATTGCCCCAGACTTCATCGGCGCCCATAGCTCGCATCACCTCTTGCCCTTTATCCACTAGATATTGTGCGACTTTGACATCGTGGGGGTGAAAGCCTGCCTTAACTCGAGCAACAGGTACACCCCAAGCATCCTTTTCATCACCGTCAATGCTTACAAAACAATCGTCATTAGGCAGCCAGTCACAAAAGACCTCAAACTTGAAATCCTTAGATTGGGTAAAGTGGGATTTTATTTTCTGCTTGAGTGGTGTCCCCCACAGCAAGTTGCCCTCTTGCCACTTAAGGCTATTGGCTTCACTGGTGGGTGATGGAGGATCGAATACAAAATCTAGCGTGCCACCTTTAACAGGCTTAGAAAAGGCCTTCTTGTCATCAATCTCGTACCAGTCCTGAAGCGCCCGGTTAAAGAAAGGGCCGCGCATCTTTAGCTGCATAGCTTCTAAGTCAGGCAGTTTATCCAACTGAAACACCCCATGACCTGTACCGCCTGCACAGCAATGTAAATGCTTACCCACCTGCTCATATCGGTTGCCTATTCCCTTTGGATGGGACTTTGATTGAGAGTTCAGCAGCAACCTCGCACTTTCAATGGCATAGCAAGCGACAACAAAAATCTTAGCCTTGATACTCTGAGCTTGCCCTAGTTCATCGAAATACTGAGCCGAGACAATATTGCCTTTCTCATCACTATCTAAGCGATAGACCTGCGCCTGAGTAATCAGCTTAAACTCGCTCTCATTCGCAACCTTATTTAATAACGCAGCTCGAGAGCTGGCTTTAGCTCCAGAGTGGCAACCATAACTGCCACAATAACCCGAATACTCACAGCTATTACGGCCGTTATAGGGAAGTGACAAAATGCCTCGCGCCATAGGTAAAGGGTGCAAGCCTAACTGATGACAGGCTTTATCAAATCTGGCGGCGACTGGGTGCTCAGCGGTTGGCGGAAAAGGAAAGTCTGGGGTTGACCTAGGCTCCAAGTGAGGATGCTTAACCACCTTGCCTGAAACGCCCACTAGCGACTCTACCTTGGCATAATAAGGCTCCAGATCTTGATAGCTGATAGGCCAATCAACAACATTTGCCCCTTCAATCGCGCCATAGGTAGACAAGAGTTTAAAATCATTGGGCTTAAGGCGATGAAAGTAGGCACTCATAAAGTTACTGGCACCACCTACTAGATTGCCCCCCCAAAACTGTGCCGTAGTATCGCTAGACCAAGAGCCATCATCATTTGGCTCTTCCAACACATGGCGCTCTTTATCAAACTGGGATCGAAAGATACGATGGCGCCCTAAATTCTCATCCTTAAAAAAGTCGGTTTCCTTATACCATTTTCCCTTCTCTAACACACAGACACTGTATCCTGCCTTCGCTAACTCATAGGCGATAGGTCCACCGCCGGCACCACTGCCCACAATACAGATATCAAACTGCTTAGCTGCTTGCTTAGTCGCTACTTCTGATTTATTCATAATTTGGTTCTTTAACCCTTAAACGTAAAAAGGTGCGAAGAAAGCTTAGAAAAAGTCACGATAGGTTTTCCCAAGTACTGGTGCGGGATAGCCGGGCTGATGCTCAAGCCACTTCCAACCTATACCATCGGGATTACCACCGTAGACAGGATCTAAGGTCAGGGCTTCTAACAAATAGTAAAGCAATAAAGATAACCAGTTCTCGCCCGCTCGACTGCGAGCGATTTTCTCCAGTAGCTCGCCTTGAGTGGCAAAATCTAACTTAAGGAAGCCTTCTCCATGGGTCGAGATAGACAAATCTTGCAGCCAAGTGACCCCTTGCAAAACAAATTCTTGGTCGCCATCAGCCTGATTATCGGGATCCGTCAGCGCCCATCTTAAATATTCAAATGCATGAAGATCGGCAGCACTAGGGCCATCACCATCATCGGGAAAAAGATGAGCCTGCACCTGAACTATGACAGCTTTAGCGTTATCATCTATATCCACCTTAGGTAGAGCTTGTCCTTGAGTCGTCTTAGCCGCAAGTATTTGTGGCTTAGTTAGAGATAGTCCCGCAAGCAGAGTTAATGCGCTGCTGGCGCGTAAAAAGGCTCGCCGGTTTAACCCTGTTTCAAAGGCGCGGGGCCAATCTTGACGGGACAACTCGGCACTAGTGCTCGGCATTTTCTCAGCAGCAACAGTCTCATTCTTGATGATTTTACTCATCAGCATACCTCCTGCTCTTGCTGACAGAGCTCGGCAATTTGAGTTTCACCATTTAAACGATTCCAGCTGGCTATATGCTGGGTAAAGTTATTTGGTACATCATCGCGATAACGTACTACACCATTGATATCGATAATGAATTCTGTGGGTGAACCATAAACCCCATAAGCCTCAGTTACACTAGCATTATCATCAAAAGCGATTTGATACTGGGTATTATGGGTCGCTTGAAAGTCCGCTATCTCTTTAAGTGAATCACTCCAACTCGTGTTAACGGCTATCACAGCCAGCTCATCACCCAGCTCCTTTTGGATTTGATTTATTTTGGGTACCTTCTTGATACAGTAGCCGCACCAAGTATTCCAAAACACGACGTAGACGGCTTGTTTACCTAGATAATCTTTCAGCCTAAAAGAGCCGCCATCTAAAGTGCTTAAGCTAAAATCAGGTGCTAACTGCCCCACTTTTACAAATGGCTTCTGATCAGCCCTTGCCTGACAGGCAAAGACGAAAAATGCAACAAGTATTAAAATTCGGTTCACAAAAACCCCTTACTATCGATAACGCTTGTAACAAGACTAGACCTTAATGGCGCATAAAAGCATTCAAGTAAATTCAACTAGCTAAGATTTGATTGATCTAGCTCAAATATCAACCAAAGCTAATATGCGGAAGTGCGCGAGAAATTCAGGCTTTGACTCCAATCGAAACATCAGCCTTTCAAGGAAAATCACCTCCATAGTCAGCGAAATTGTTCAGTTAAACACAGCACAAAACACAGTATTCAAAAATCAATCAGTACTGCTATAGCATTACAACTAGCGATTTGAATACGACTTTAGTGGCAATTTGCTTGATCCAGATCAGAGGATTCTTTTTATTTTCAATAATATCTCACTCTTTTTTTTCATAACTGGAATTAGACTCAACATGAAAAAAACTAATGTATTCAATTTAGTGCATTAAAATTCACCGAGATTCACGCATAAAAATGCATAAATAAACCCAAAAAAATCAAACCAAGGCGTCTGGACGTCCAGAAGTTCTATATGTTAGTCTTTTGTAATGCAATCGAAAAAAGTGTTGTGATCAACATGAGCAGTATTCGTGGAGAGAGATAATGATAGAGCTTAGACATCTGCGAACTTTAGTCGCATTGAAGGAAAGTGGTAGCTTAGCGGCTGCCGCCAAAAAACGTTTTGTAACTCAGTCAGCGCTTTCTCATCAGATAAAAGAGCTAGAAACTCGCATTAACTCAGCGATTTTTGTGCGAAAGAGCAAGCCACTGTCTTTTACTCAAGAAGGCACTCGATTACTGAACTTGGCTGAAACCATACTGCCACAAGTTATCGCTACCGAGTCAGATCTAAAACAAGGACTGACCTCAAGCAACCACACCTTAAGAGTCGGCATAGAGTGTAATAGTAGTTACCGCTGGCTAATGCCCGTGATAGAAGCGTTTAAGCACTCTCATCCTCAAGCAGAGGTTGAACTCGTTAAACGCCAGCTCCATGACTCGGTCAATGCCCTAGAAACAGGTGAGCTCGACTTAGTTCTTACCTCTACACCTATGCCAGGGCAAAACCTTATCTATCAACATCTATTTGATTTTGAAATTAAGCTTGCACTTGCAGTCGATCATCCACTGGCCACTAAACACTATGTTTTACCCCATGAGTTAGCCGATGAGTCGCTATTAAGCTATCCGGTTCCATTGCAAAAGCTCGATATTTATAAGCATTTCTTAGAGCCCGCTGGCGTGCAACCTGGATTACAAAAAACCAGTGATTTAAGCAATGTTCTATTGCAAAAAGCGGCGGCTAAAGAAGGCGTTATAGGTATTGCAAGCTGGTCACTTAAAGACGCCCACAGCATCAACCTTAAAACCATCAAACTTGGTCAAGAAGGACTAAAGCGCCCATTACTTGGCGCCTATAGAAAAGATCTAAACAATAGCCGTTTAGCTCAAGACTTGCTTGAAGCCTTAGCCCATTCAGGTTTGTCTCGATTACAGTAACTGAAAACGTTTAGTCTCAATAAAAAAGCTGCCTAAAGGCAGCTTTTTTATTGAGAAATGGATACAGATTTTACAACGGGTTTAGCAGTAAGCCTCGCGCGGATAGCACCCTTCGCAAAATTAGGCCTGCCGACGCGCTTCTTGTGGTTTGACGCAGATTATGGGCAATTAAGAACTCTTCTTTTAGCTCTTCATCCAAACCTAAGGATTCAAATGCTTCTAAGCTAAGCTGCTCCTGTTGATTATCGATAATCGACTTAATAACACTCAAAGGAAAAGATTGCTCTGCTTCTGCGTTAAGAAATGCAAAGGCGGTTAGCGTGATAACCTGACCAAAGACACTAAACAAAGCTAAGGTCTGAACTTCATCGGGATCCACGTCCAGATCAGGCATGTTATGCAGGCTATCGACCGCATCTACGGCAATATTTTCTGTCAGCTTCCAATAACCTTGAACCAACTTCTTATAGGGCTGAGGTAGCTCATCTAAACGCTCTTTTAGATAAAAGGTAAAGGCATAGCGATAGATGTTCACCTGACCTAAACGAATAAGTGCATCTTTCAATGAACGGGTCTTTGAGCTTTGTACCGCAGGATTGCTAGCACTGGTACTGCGCCACAACAAGTGAGCCGCCAATGCGGGATCGCTGGCAACGATATCAATAACATTACGTATATCGCCATCAGCAATAATGGCTTTTTTTAGTGGCATCAGAATACCACGTCGACCAATTACCTGCTCTTCATTAGCTATGATCGCGCGGACTTGAGAAAACACCTGCTGCTCAAGATCTGTCATGGACAATTAAACCTATAAATAACGAGTAGTACACCTACTATCTTGCATACCAGCGAATTTACCCACAAAAGAGTGTCATGGGTCAAGTCGATTTATTCAACCCTGGTCACTTTACAATCAATTATAGGGTTATAATGCCAACTAATAATAAAAATTAATGAGAGATAAGCCCCGCATCCAATAAAGTATCCTGAATTTTTTTTGCTAACACCTGATAACCCGCACTATTTAAGTGAATAGCGTCAGACTTATATTGAGGCTGTTTTAGTAAATCAGAGATTAGGTCAGCAATAAAAATCACTGAATGTTCTTCAGCTAATTCGCCATAGAGAGCCGCATCGGATAAAAACAGGCTCTTGCTGGGTACGCCTATTAATAACACTTGAACATCCGCCTGATTGGCAATCTTTATCATTTGCGAGAGGTTCTGCTTTGTCTGCTCTAAGTTCTGACCTCGAAGAATGTCATTCCCTCCTTCGAGCAAAATCACCAACTCAGGTTGAGTTTTGGCTAAGACATGTGCAAAACGCTTGAGTCCTTGGCCAGTTGTTTCTCCAGAGATCCCATAGTTATTAACCTCTAATCCCGTCAACTCGGCTAGCTGTGCAGGGTAATCCTGACCTTTACCAGCACCTACGCCATAGGTAAGGCTATCGCCAAAGGCAAGAATATTATCACCGGAATTTAGTGGCTCTCCTACTTGCTTAGAGCAAGCCGAGACAAGTAATAAAGTAGCCAACAATATCCAAGAGTTAATAGAAAACAAGCACTTCATAGACTTTATCCTTACTTATGCCATAACGACTTAGATAGTAAAAAGGCTAGCTTATAACAGCTAGCCTTTTTAAGTCATGGACTTTTACTAAGCCTTAAAAGCGGTAATTAAGCGTTAGGCGTACATCTCTGCCTGTTCCGCTATAGTAGCCACTAAAATCACCAGCATAATAACCACCACTAACATACTCTTTATCGAATAGGTTATCGACTCTCAAACTAGCAGACCAAGCATCCAAGCGATAATTAATCGCAATGTTAGCCAAAAGGTAATCATCTAGCTCTGGCGCTAAGTTCGCATTGTCACCTTCATGGTAACGTTCACCAGTGTAATTTAACTCACTAAATAGCTGCCATTGGTCACTAAGATCTAAGCTGCCATAAACGCGACCAGAGTGCTCTGCAACCCAAGAAAGAGACTTGCCTTGATTGACTCCATTCGTAAATTCAGCATCAATAAAGTTATAGTCAGCCCCTAAGCTCACAAGCTCATTTAACTGCCAATCCCAATCTAGATTAACACCATAGCGTCTCGATTTTGCCGCGTTAACATTAGCCCCGGCGAAGAAACCACCCGGTGGTGTCGGCGCTGTAGGATCAAATACAATCTCATCTTCAAGATCGAGACGATACAGACTTACCCTTAAGCTAGTATCGGTTTTGATGTAATCCCAACCAGCCTCAAAGGATTGCCCCGTTTGCGGCTTAAGCCCTTTCTCATCACCAGGTGTGTATGAATAAGCTTGTTCATCGACCTTAGCAAAGCGGAAGTTAGTATCTATGCGAGTATAAAATCTATGAGCCGATGTAGGCCTATAGTTAACGCCAAGCTCAAAAGCCGTTGCATCTTGTTCCAGCTTTTCACCCTGAGCAAAGGTATTTTTATCGAGAATATCATCCTCAACCTCGGCATAACGGCCACCCAACACTAAGTCTACTTGCGCACTAATAGGCGTATTAAACTGTGCATAGATGCTATAGCTATCTTGGGTATTACTACGACCATTATGAAAATCTGATTTACCGCGTTTGTAATCGACACCGGTAATTAAGTCAGCGTTGTCGATCTTGGCGGTGAGTTTAGGGCTTAGCACCAACAAGCTACGCTCATTCTTACTCGGCCCCCAGACATAGCCATTGACCCGAGTATCGGTATAACTCACGTCGGCACCAAGATTAACCGCTTCAGCGACTTGTGTGTAATAAGCGCTACGCACAACCTGAGTAATGTCATGGGAGTAAGTATTGTTATCAATACTTGACTGCGCAGCCTGCTTAGGATTCTCTTCAAACTGAGTTGCACTTAGGGCACCAGCTAACAGTCTATCATCATCAAAATAGCTGGTTTCAATGAAGAAATTATTCTTAGCCGTCTGATATTGAATGCGACCGATAATCGAGCCTGTTTCGTTGCCATTATGGTCTCGATAATGATCACCCTTGTTATATGAAGCCGCTAAGTAATAACGCCAATCAGAATTAAGGCTACCCGCAATATCGGCCTGTACCTCTTTGGTATCAAAGCTACCAAAGCTCACACCAATACCGCCTTCATTGCTAACAGGAGCCTTAGTGATAATGTTGATCACACCACCCACAGCCTGATCACCATATAACACACCTGCACTACCGGACAAAATCTCGATACGCTCAACTTGGCTAAGCGCTAATGCATTAATTTTAGGTGCTGCAATGTCGATATTATTGATGCGGCGTCCATCGATCAATATCAGCGTATTGTTGGCAGCTTGCCCAGCAGTAAAACCTCGCATTGAAAATACTGCACCCGAGTTACTGTCGGACACTTGAATACCGGCTTGAGAGCGCAACACTTCTGTTATTTGAGTGGCACCACTTGCTTGAATATCACTGGCATCAATCACCTGCACATTAGCAGCCACATCAAGTAGCTGCGCATCACTGCGCCCAATCACCACAATTCTATCTTCTGGTGCAAACTGTTCACTGGTCTCAGCATAGGCACTGCCCACTACTGGCAATAAAGAAACGGATAACACACCACAGATAAGCGATGCGATTTTTGTTGGATTAATTCCCATTTTACCTTTAACTCCTCAAAGCAAAACGGGGCAAAGTGTCACGCCAACACCCATTATGCTAGCTTCTAGGCTAAATGCCTTTGATAGCATCACAATGCTCATTGTCGCACTTCGAGATCTGCCCACCGAAATCATCGAAATCATCTACTAGGCCGGTCTCCGGACTTTAGCTATATAGTTAAACAACACACTTTATATGTGTCATTGACTACGCGAATTAAAGCTTTAACACAGAACTAGACTCGGCTATGATCTATGCGCTCGAATTCTCACTGCTTACCGTTGCGGGGGCAGTACCAGATTCTCACTGGTTTCCCGATTATCCTCATCTGGCTACTAAGATGTAGCACCTAAGGCACCATAATAGATTGACTAACCTGCGCATTATAGCCATCTATACGTATAAATGTCTAAAATAATTCAAATGATTAAACGAACATATCAATTCAACCAGCAATGAAATACTGGTAAAAGAGTTTATATTCATTAAGTTAGCCCTATACTTCTTTTACAAACGAACACAAAGTTCCGTTTGATCAAACCCTATTGAGCATAACTCACAGAATAAGTGGCAGATAAGCCTTACTCTCTGCAAGATCCACAATCCCCATGCTAGTCTAAGCTTCCGTCTATTAAGGAGTAATAACTATGACGAGTCGCCCAATTATTTGCGATTGCGATCCTGGCCATGATGATGCTATCTCACTGATCCTCGCATTGAGCACTCCCGCTTTATCTGTGCAAGCTGTCACCACAAGTGCAGGCAACCAAACGCCTGATAAAACTCTTAACAATGCGCTACGCATTCTCACTTTACTAAAACGCCATGATATCCCGGTTGCAGGCGGTGCGATTAAGCCCCTAGCGAGAGAGCTTATCATTGCCGATAATGTCCATGGTGAAACAGGTTTAGACGGTCCAAAACTACCTGACCCTGGCTTTGCTCCCGTCGATATCAATGCTATTGAATTAATGGCGCAGAAAATTAAAGCGAGCGAGACGCCAGTTATTCTCAACCCAACGGGTCCGCTAACTAACATCGCATTATTACTAGCCAATTATCCTGAACTGCACAGCAAGATAGATAGCATAGTATTGATGGGGGGCGCAGCTGCTGCGGGCAACTGGACTCCCGCGGCCGAGTTTAATATTTACGTCGATCCTGAGGCTGCGGAAATTGTGTTTAAGTCTGGGATTCCTATCGTCATGTGTGGCCTAGATGTCACCCATGAAGCTTATATTCTCGATGAAGATATCGAACGTGTCAGAGCAATAGATAATCCTGTGGCTCAATGTGTCGCCGATCTTCTCGACTTCTTTATGATCTATCACAGGGATCCTAAGTGGGGACTAAAAGGAGCACCACTGCATGACCCTTGCACCATAGCCTGGCTACTTAAACCAGAACTCTTTACTGCTCAGGATTGCTGGGTTGGCATAGAGACTAAAGGTGAACATACCCAAGGCATGACAGTGGTAGACAGATACTCACTCTCGGGCAATGAGCCAAATGCTAAGGTACTCTTTAATATCGACCGAGAAGGCTTCGTCGACCTCTTAGTTGAACAATTACAAGCCTATAATACACTTTAAAGTTCAGTAGCCGAGTCCTACTCGGCTACTTTTAAACCATACCCTAGGATACAAATTATGGCAGCACTACTAGTGATTGGCAGCGCCAATGCAGACCATGTCATGGAGTTTGAACAATTACCTAAACCGGGACAAACCTTGATGAGTCAAGGCTATCGTTTAGAACTTGGTGGTAAGGGCGCTAATCAAGCCATAGCGGTAGCAAGACTCAAGCAAGCACACACACAGGTGAGTTATATTGCTGCATTAGGCCAAGATGCCGCAGCGGATAATATGCTGGCCACCTGGAGCCGCGAGCAGATCAACCTTGCCCATATTTTTCGCTTTGCCGACGCCAATACCGGCAGTGCAATGATATTTTTAGGTAATCAAGGTCAAAATAGTATCGGCGTCGCTCCCGGTGCGAACTCCTTACTGACACCTGCAATGTTAGATGAGAAACAAGCACAATTTGAAGAAGCCGATTACCTGCTCATTCAGCTGGAAACCCCTTTAGATACAGTCAAACACGCCCTTGAGCTCGCCCGCAATGCGAAGTGCACGACGATATTAAACCCTGCGCCAGCAGCATCGCTAAACAAAGATCTTCTGGCGTTAGTTGACATCATTACACCTAATGAAACGGAAGCAGAAGCACTCACAGGTATTAAAGTGACTGACACTGCATCGGCAGAGCAAGCAGCAACTGTACTTCATGAGCTTGGTATCAACACAGTGATAATCACTTTGGGTGAGCAAGGCGCATTTTTGAGTCAAGTGGAAGTCAATGCTCTTGCACCTGAGCTGGGCACAACCAATGTTTTTAGCGGCATCATTCCAGCTTATCCTGTCACCGCCATAGATACAGTGGCAGCGGGCGATACCTTTAATGGGGCACTTATGGTAGCCCTAAATGAAGGAATGGCAATCACCCATGCCATCGATTTTGCCAATAAAGCCTCATCTATCGCGGTAACCCGTCATGGGGCACAACGCGGTATACCATCTAGAGCTGAGCTCTAATAAATGTAGGCCAAGCTGAGTACAACATATAAGCTTGGTCTACTCCCTCACTTAATAAAATAGGTAATAGAAGTTGCCTTTTATTTAAGTGACGATTAATAAATAACAAGTCAAACTGCGTTAAAATAATCCAAACAAGCTTTAATTAACATTAAGTCTAGCCGCTTTACAAAATAGCGACCTTTACACCAAGGTGTTAATATAAGTTTAAATGTTAGTTTACATCGAATTTTAAAACTCTAAATTTAAATATTAAATAGAGGATGATTGTATTTACCTCCTATCCTGT
Source organism: uncultured Shewanella sp. (assembly GCA_947503555.1). GTDB lineage: Bacteria > Pseudomonadota > Gammaproteobacteria > Enterobacterales > Shewanellaceae > Shewanella. The sequence goes on along the minus strand of CANNEE010000003.1, from coordinate 138,313 downwards.
TAGCGATATTATTCTCCCTACCCCCTAACATAATAAAAACGGACTAAAACTAGCGAGCCTCATCTAGTTTGCAAGCTTATTGTTAGGCTAAAAGTCAATAGCGGGAATATCACTTAATTTCGTGTTAACGACTCAATGGAGAATCGTTTTGAAACTAGGATTCAAAGGAAAAATAATTGTCGGTTCCATAGTGATGATTTCACTTACAGCGGGACTAATCCAAAGCTTTTCACTTAATACTTATCGCAATGATAAAATCGCACAAGTAAAAGCGCTTTCTAATAAAATTATCGAAGCCGAAGCCAATAAAATAGAAAGTTGGATTCATAATCCACTCACAGCGTTAGAGCAAGCCAAATACTACTTCAATGAAAATCATACTGAAGCAGAATATCAGCAAGCCCTCACTTTAGTCGCTAAAACCAGTAATATTAAAAACCTTGTCGTCGGACTTAATAGTGGTGAAATCTATAGCTCCACTCAAGGCTTAGTAGCCAACAGCAACGCCAAGGAACAAAGCTGGTATCAACAGGCTAAATCAAGCGGTAAGACTATCATCACAGATGTCACAATAGATGCTGTCAGTAATAACAATTATCTTTATATAGCAACACCGGTAAATGAAGGAGTATTAGCAACTAAAGTCGCGCTTTCACAACTCGATACTTTGCTAAAACAAGTTCACTTTCCCGGTGCGATAGTCGCAGTTTATGACAACCAAATGCGCACAGTGGCTTCTACAGGGGAAGCTGATAAACCGGGACAAAAGCTTTCTAGTCATCCTCAGCTTGTTAGCTTGGAACAGGCTATGCTCAGACATGGTAATGGCAGTCATGAGCTTGAGCTGATGGGCGTGGATAAGGTGAGCTACTTTAGGGAAATTCCTTTAACCTCGTCCTTAGACTGGCATATGCTCATCGCCTTGGATAAATCCGTTGCCTACGCTGAAGTGAATGAAGCAATCATAGACGCAGCTATTATCACCATCATAATGAGCCTTATCGCCATTGGCGTGCTAGTCGCACTGCTTAACCACCTTTACAAGCCAATCAATGAATTAAAATCTACAGTGGAAGATCTTGCAAGCGGTAATGGGGATTTAACTCGTCAGTTAGCGGTGCACTCTGATGATGACCTTGGTCAAATCGCCCAAGGCGTTAACCAGTTTATCACCTCTCTTCGTCATATGATGTTGGAAGTCGAGACAGCCTCTCAAGCCATCTCAGCAGAGCTGGCCTATGTTAAAGGAGATGTCGAAAAAAATAATCGAGTTCTCGGTGAACATGCCATGGAGACAGATCAGGTTGTCACCGCCATCACAGAGATGAATGCAGCAGCAGATTCAGTTGCACAAAATGCAGCGAATGCCGCCCATCATACTCGCAACACTCACAACGAAGCCCAAGAATCAAAAGCTGTTGTAAATCATGCCGTCACCAGTGTTGGCTCCCTAGTCAAAGAGGTCGATGCTATGTCCAATAGCATTCAAAAAATGAGTGACGATACTCAGAGTATTAACGCTATTTTGCAAGTCATTGGCGATATTTCTGAGCAGACGAATCTATTAGCCCTCAATGCTGCCATTGAGGCCGCACGAGCTGGAGAACAAGGGCGAGGTTTTGCCGTCGTTGCCGATGAAGTCAGAGCCTTAGCAGGAAGAACCCGCACCAGCACGGATGAAATCAATGATATGCTCACTAGCCTCACTCAAGCTTCTTCACAGGTTGTGAGTGAAATGCAAATCACCAAAACTAGCTGTGAACAAGCGGCCGAAAATACTGCGGGTGTGTCAGAGCATCTAGATAATATGAGTCTAACAATTGCCGACATCACAGATATCGGCGATCAGATAGCGACTGCAGCGGAAGAGCAAAGCACAGTCGCCGACGATATTAATCGCAACATGACCAAGATCAGGGATATGGTTAACGAGCTTGTCGCGAATGGGGATAACACCTTGGTGAGTACCAATAAGCTGGCTGATTCAAATACTAAACTTGCCGATGTGGTCGGCCAGTTTAAGTTGAAATAGAGAATTTTCAGCAATGTCAGTAGAGCGAGTATTGAGCTCGCTTTACTTTCTTTTATCACTGGCCATTGTACATCGATATCGACTGGAGGGGCAGATAAACATGGCAGGCTAAACTCAAGCAAGGTAACTGAAAAGCTCTCAAACTCTTCTCAAATTCCTCAATATACCAAAGCCAAGCCTTTGTATCTAACACACTAATTTTCTATCTAAAAAAGAGTAAGACTTACTACCTAAGGCTGAATAATCAACTACACTTAAGCTTATATCTTTATACTTGAAATAAGGATGAAATGAGCAGCCTAGTCAGCCTATTAAATAACGCAGTGCTTCTACTCGCCCTAGGTGTCATCTACGACAATATCGGGCTACAGAATATTAAACGTCACTGGACCAGGGAGATTTTGACCGGCCTGTTCATTGGTAGCATAGGCGTCACAGTGATGCTCAATCCTTGGGAATTGCAACCAGGCGTGCATTTCGATACTCGCTGGGTATTAATCAGCTTATGCGCACTGTTTTTTGGCATCATTCCCACCACGATAGCTGTAGTCATGACCATCAGTCTGCGGCTATTTCAGGGTGGCGCAGGCATGTATATAGGCACCCTTGTTATCATTGTAAGCGCTGCTATGGGCTTTATCTGGCGTTATTGGTTTCAGGTCAACCCTAATAAGATGAATGCCAAGTCTCTTTATTTGATGGGTCTAAGTGTGAACCTTGCAGTATTATTCTGTATCAGCTTTATGCCCCATGAAATGCGATATGAAATCCTAGCCGCTATCGCTCCTCACCTTATTATCATCTTTCCTATAGGCAGTATGTTGCTTGGGTTAATGTTAATGGCCCAACGAAAAAGAGAGTTTATTGAACAAGAATTAATTCAAAGCAAACGGCAATTAATACAAGATAAAAGTTTATTCCAAAGTATTATCAACGGCATTCCTGATCTTATATTTTATAAAAAACCTAATGGTGACTATATAGGATGCAATAAAGCTTTCTCTAATTATCTAGATAAAACAGAAACCCAAATAAAAGGCAAAGATGATCATGCTCTATTTGATACACGGCTAGCCGAATTTTTTATCAAAAAAGATAACCAGCTAATTGAAACGGGAGAAGCTGTCAGCAATGAGGAGTGGGTAACTTACCCTAGTGGAAAAAGAGTATTACTCGATACCTTAAAAACCCCTTTTTATGCCTCGGACGGTTCTTTACTTGGCATAGTAGGTATCAGCCGAGATATCACCGAGAGGAAAAAGACCGAAGATTTATTGCTAAAAAGTGAGTCTATTTATAAAAATGTACTCAGTTCTGCCCTCGATGGTTTCATGATTATTTCCATGCAAGGCACAATCATAGATGTAAATAAAGCCTATGCAGAGCTATCTGGATATGAAAAGCATGAACTTAGAGGACTTAACATTAATCACCTTGATGCGAGCCAGAGTAGACAGTTTACGCTTAAGCAAGCTCAGCAAATCATCCAAAACAGGGGCGAGCGTTACACTTCCTGTCATAAACATAAAGATGGCCATCTAATCGAAGTGGAAATCAATATTACCTACTGGGGAGAAGAAGGCGGAAAGTTCTTTATCTTCATCAAAGATATCACCGAGCGCATTGCCGCCGAGAAGAAGCTGCTGCAAAGTGAATCAAAATTCAGGCGTATCTTTGAAACTACGCCTACCATAGCAGTACAAGGTTATAACAAAGAAAGAAAAGTCATCTATTGGAACAAAGCCAGCGAAGCGCTATACGGCTACAGCAGCCAAGAAGCCATGGGAAGACAATTAGAAGAGCTTATCATTCCAGAAGAAATGAAGGAAAACGTCATTAATGATGTCGATCACTGGCTAGAAACGGGCGTCGCTATGCCAGCATCTGAACTCACTTTAAAGCATGCCAGTGGTTCGCCTGTTACCGTCTTTTCATCCCATGCCATGATCACAGGCACAAATGATGAAATCGAGATGTACTGTATCGATATTGATCTTAGTGCCCAGAAAAAAGCCGAAGATCAGGCTAATACCCTCTCCCAGGCATTAGAACAGAGCCCTATATCTGTCGTGTTGACTAACACCAAAGGCGTCATCGAATATGTCAATGGCACTTTTAGCAGAATAACTGGCTACCAACTCGATGAAGTTAAAGGTCAGCATACTCGTATACTTAAATCTGGCAAGACACGTAAATCTCAATATCAGGCGCTATGGAGCGCTATCACCTCGGGTCAGGCATGGCAGGGGGAACTACAGAACAAGAAGAAGAATGGTGAAATATTCTGGGAGCATGCCCACATCGCCCCAGTCATGGATACAAATGGTGAAATTAAGCACTATCTCGCTGTCAAACAAGATATTACTCAACATAAGAAACAAGAGGAGCAGATACTATATCAAGCCCACTATGATAGCTTAACCGGGCTGCCAAACCGCTTTCTATCCCTTGATAGACTCGCCCAAATGTTAAAAGATGCACACCGAAACAATGATAAAGTAGCCGTGCTCTTTTTAGATATCGATGACTTTAAGAAGGTCAATGACACCTTAGGCCATCAAATCGGTGACGAGCTATTAATCCAGGCTTCTTCCAGACTCAAGCGTATACTGAGAGAATCCGATGTGGTTGGGCGCCTAGGGGGCGATGAATTTATCGTACTACTCAGCCATATCGAAGACTCATCTGATATTAGTCTGCTCGCCCAAAAGTTATTAGATGAATTTAGAGACACTTTCATCATAGAAAACAGGGAACTGGCCGCCACCATCAGTATAGGTATTGCCATCTATCCTACCGATAGCCTTAGCCCAGAAGAATTACTACGCCAAGCTGATTCGGCCATGTATCACTCTAAAGAGCAAGGCCGTAATACCTATAATTTCTTTACTCAAAAGATGAATCAGAATATCAACCGCCGCCTAAAAGTCGAAGAGCAGCTGAGGGGAGCACTTCAAAGAGAAGAGTTAGAGGTCTTTTTCCAGCCCCTTGTCAATATCAGCAACCGACAAGTTATTGGAGCAGAGGCTCTGTTAAGGTGGAACAACCAGCAATTAGGCCAAGTGACTCCCGATGAATTTATTCCCTTAGCCGAGCAGACGGGACTGATTAACGCCATAGGGGACTATGTTCTCGACTCAACCTTTAAAGCCACCTCACTATGGCAGCAACATAGTAAGCAAGATCTGAAAATCGCTATCAATGTTTCTCCAAGGCAATTTAGAGAACCCAACTTCATCGGCAACTTAAAGCAAAAAATCATGCAATATCGTCTGCCTAGTGATCTTATCGAGCTTGAGATCACCGAAGGAGTATTACTCAGCGGAGAGGCCGAGATAGACAGAGCCTTAGAGGAGCTTAACCAATTAGGTGTCAGCATCTCCATGGATGATTTTGGTACTGGTTACTCATCTTTAAGCTATTTACGCAGCTACCCCTTCGATACACTAAAAATCGATAAAAGCTTTATCAATGACATCACTGTCGACCACAGTGATTTAGAGCTAGTCAGTGCTGCAATAGCAATGGGACATGGATTAAACCTCAAGGTTATCGCAGAAGGTATCGAGACCGAAGAGCAATATAAGCTCCTGGCTGCGCTGAACTGCGACTATGGCCAGGGCTATCTATTTGGTAAGCCAGTTCCTCTGCAGGAGTTCAACAAACTGCTCTGCATTAGCAATCTAGAAAAAGCACCTGCACAATATGAAATTTAGCCTTTGCTAATCACGTCATTCCTCGGCGCCATTGGTATAACTAAACAGAGTAAACACGCCTTCCTAGTGCCAAAAGGATATAGCCCTTTAGCCTCTTTTCACTGGGATTAACACTAAAATTAACAGTGCTAATCCCGCAAAACCAAGAGGAAAGTAACATGAGTGAACAAAGCCTGTACCTAAGGCTGGGCGGAGAAGAGAAAATAGCAAAAATTGCTGCTGATATATTTGATACCCATGCAGCGAACCCTGTCATCGCCAGTCGCTATAAAGACAGCGACAGAGATAAAGTCATCAAAGTCGTCACAGAGTTTATCTGCGCTGGCACAGGCGGACCACAGGATTACACAGGTAAGAGTATGCCCGATGCCCACAGAGGTATGAATATCAGCGAGACCGAATATCTAGCCGTTATCGACGACATTATGCTCGCCCTAGATAAAAACCATGTTGGAGACAGAGAAAAGCAGGAAATGTTAATGATTGCCTACTCAATCAAAGGGGAGATCCTTCATACCTAGTGTTGAGTGAGAGCAAGAGTTCTTAATAGCTAGCCCTAGCGACTAGGCTCACAAGTGAATGGCAGATAAGCGATGTAGTTCTTATCTGTCATTCACTGCCCCTTTACTTACCAAATTCCTTTATGGAAAGTCATTCTTGCTGCAATTTCAATTTCTTCAACACAATATTCGTTTTATAGTAAAAATCATCCTCTCTATCACAATCAAGACAGATGCCATGTTAACTAAGCAGCAAATCGACCATTACCACCAGCAAGGCTATCTAGTGATAGACCAGCTATTTTCCCAAGCGCAAATTGAACGACTCAAGCAAAGCGCCGATGACATAGTGCAGCAATGGCAACAACAAAGCACAGAACATATCTTTTCCACAAATGATAATGACCGCAGCGGCAATGATTTCTTTCTCGACTCTGCAGAGGAGATAAGATGTTTTTTTGAAGAAGAAGCTTTCAATGAACAGGGCGAGTTAACTCAAGCAGCCAGCAAAAGCATTAATAAAATAGCCCATGCATTACACGCTTTAGACCCCACATTTGAAGCCTTTAGCCATCAAGCGATTTTAGGCACCATAGCGCAACAGCTAGGCTTAACTAAGCCACAAATTCGTCAGTCCATGTATATCTTTAAGCAGCCTAGAATCGGAGGGGTAGTCAACTGGCATCAAGACGCGAGTTTCTTCTACACCACACCGCAAAGTGTTACCACCTTTTGGTTTGCCATAGAAGATGCCACCTTAAATAACGGTTGTCTCTGGGTCGAGCCTAAAGGTCACCTAGGGCCGTTAAGAGAAAGATTTAATTTAACAGACAGAGACACAAGCATGATTCCACTGAATAATCAGCCTTGGCCCGATGAAAAGAGTGGCATTCCAGTCGAAGTCAAAGCCGGCAGCTTAGTAGTATTCCATGGACTACTTCCCCACTACAGCGCGCCAAACCGCTCTGAAAAATCACGCCAAGCCTATACGCTGCATGTCACAGACGGCCAAAGCCAGTACGCAGAAGAAAACTGGCTGCAGCCTAGCAAGCTTCCCCTGAAAGGATTTAACAACAGCTAAATGTGAATCAATCGCGAAATGTTAATCAATGGCGAAATGAACTAATTCATCACCAGAAAAACTCATCACAGATAGCTTTCCGGATTGATACAAACCGTAACTCACTGGAAAGCCATTGCGAGGAATAGTTACCGAACCTGGGTTGAAGCAGATGCAGGATTCCGCTTTTTCTGCGACAGGAACATGGGTATGACCTGACACTAAAATGTCTGTCTCGACCAAGCCCGGGCAGTTACCCCTATGATAAGTATGGCCATGGGTTAAAAATAGACGTCGCCCATTAGGCAGTAAAATCCAGTTGTAATCCGCCATCATAGGAAACTTAAGTAGCACTTGATCCACTTCACTATCACAATTGCCTCTCACAGCAATGATCCTATCTGCGTATGCGTTAAGTTGATCAGCCACCTTTATTGGATCATAGCCCTCAGGTAAGGGGTTTCTCGGGCCATGATTAAGGATATCCCCTAGCAATACCAGATATTTGGCGCCACTTGACTCAAAAGCGGCTAACATACGCTCACAACTTGAGGCACACCCGTGGATATCTGAGGCAAAAAACAGTTTCATACTCACCAGCTCAAACGACAAACAATGGCATATTATGCCCCTTCACAGCCTTTAAGTCTGTGATGGCTTACAGCTAATGGGTCCTAGCTTGACTATGATTACGAGAAAAACTTTCAAGATAAACTTCAAGCTCGCTCAAGGGCAAGGGTCGACTAAAATAATAACCTTGAAGATAGTCGCAACCTTTGTCTTCTAAGAAGGTCAATTGCTCTTTAGTTTCCACCCCTTCCGCAACGACTTTAAGGCCAAGGTTATGGGCTAAGGCTATGGTTGCAGCACAAATCTCTTCATCACTAGAACGCTGACCTATATCATCCACAAAGGTTTTATCCAGCTTCAACGTATCAATTGGCAAACGCTTTAAATAAGCAAGAGATGAATAGCCAGTACCAAAATCATCGATAGCAAGGGAAACATTGAGCTGACTAAGACGATTAAGTTGACCCACTGCAAAATCTGGGTCAACCATAGCCGAGGTCTCGGTGACTTCAAACTCTAACTCACCGGGCGAAATATTATGCTTCACCATTGCTCGCTGCACTTTCTCCACAAGGGATGATGCCTGCAACTGCTTAGCCGATAGGTTTATCGATACTCGGCTCACGCAGGGGTATGCTTGTTTAAGTTTGGCAATGATTAAGCAAGCTTCATTTAAAATCCAATCTCCTAAGGCCAGAATGAAGCCTGTTTCCTCAGCAATAGGAATAAACTTATTCGGCGCTATCATGCCATGCTTGGGATGGTTCCAACGGATCAAGGCTTCGAGTCGACATTGATTATTGTCTTCATGGGCGATAATAGGCTGAAAATACAGCTCAAAGCCGCCCTCTTTTAGCGCGCTACGCATCTCACGCTCTAATAGCAATCTTTCTTTTGCAGCCAAAGACATAGACTCGGTAAAGAATTGATAATTATCCCAGCCTTTAGCTTTAGCCTGATACATGGCGATGTCGGCATTCTTTAGAAGCTCAAAGGTATCCTTACCATCACTTGGGAACATACTGATCCCCATACAGGCGCTGATTTCAATCTGGTGTTTATCTATCTCATAGGTCTGATTAAGGCTGCTGCGGATCTGCTCCGCCTTTAATGCCGCATCAAGCGCACTATTGATTTGGGGAAGTAAAACGACAAACTCATCTCCGCCAATTCTAGCCACTGTATCTTGCTCATTGACTAGCAACTTTAGGCGCTGCGCCACTTGTACTAATAAATCGTCACCTATGTTATGACCTAAGGAGTCATTAATATTTTTAAATCTATCAAGATCAATAATAAACAAGGCAGCCATATTTTGATCATGCTGCGCTTTTTGAATAACCTGAGTGAGTCGCTCTTCTAGCGAGTAACGATTATGCAATTTCGTTAAAATATCATGGTAGGCGAGCTGGGTAATTTGCGCCTCATCGGCCTTACGCTCGGATATATCGCTGTAACTGATGATGTAAGAGGAGACATTGCCTTGGGCATCATAAATCTTGGATACAGACATCCACATAGGGAAAATATCGCCATTCTTCTTCAGGCCTCGAGTCTCCCCCTGCCAGAAGTGCTTTTCCTCTAACTGAGCTCGAATCATCTCTCGCTCTGAACGCAGAGGTGTATTGGCATAGAAAGTGTCCCACATCTTCCCCTCAACCTCATCCAGACTATAACCTGAGTGCTCAAGATAGGCCGGATTAGCGTTAATGATGCGTGTTTTTGCATCGGTAATCACTATCGCCTCACCACTGGTTTCAAAAGTGTTGGCGTAGATATTTAATACTCTATCAGTCTCGGCAATCTCCTTTGCTCGAGCCAGTTTCTCCTGCTTTCTTTGATTCACGACTTGAGTATAAAAAGCGATGCCCAATACACCTGAGAGCCAAATCAAAGCATGGGTCATCACTAGGGAGTTATAGGACTCTGTAATCGTCTTATAATACCCCCTCATTGGAAGATTAAGGCCAATCCCGCCTCTAACATCGCCAACCTTATAGCCCTGTATTCCATGGCACTTCATACAGCCTTGTTCCATGTACAAAACCTTGAGATATCTCAGGTGTGGTTCACCATCCTTGTCGATAATTTCCCAATTCTTAGTGATCTCGCCCTTTTCAAAAGCTTGTAACTGTTTACGCTCCCATAAATCAGGCTCATTTTCAGGATTCAGTACATTTAACGCCGTCAGTCGACCTTCGACGCTATATAACTGGGCGTAGAGGGACATCACCTGCTTCACCATGGTTGCAGGATTAATCAGGGTATAAGCCTTACCACTTGTGCTAGTGATATCTCTATCGGGAACATGTTTGAGCCAAGAAACAGGCTGCTGAGATTGGGTAACAGGGACATAGACACCGCCATGATCGCTTGCCCAACGACGAAAGGTAATGTCCTTATTGAGATGAGTTTCAGCCTCAGTATAGGCTTGCTCTAGAATAAGCTCTTTAACCCGTACACTGTTCCAATACAGTGAGCCCAAAACTAGGCCTGTCAGTACAAGGATAAGGCAAATGGCAACTTGGTATTTTTTAAACAGTGACATCCATTCACACTAAGTTGAAATACTCGCACAGCCACTATAACAGTAATGTTTGCCAAATTAAAAGCTAGACAAAAGTAATGAACAAAAAATAAACTTATTTAAAAACAATAGTTAAGATTATTCTAATGGTAATGTTCTAAATGGTCATTCAACACAATTAGCACTGTTAGTTCACAAGCCTGTTGTTATATAAAGCACTAAACAAGTCTAATCAGTTTCATAATTTAACCCATATAAGACTTCGGGCTTTATGACCTCAAGACTTCTATTTTTACTCTGGATCATGCCACGCTCATTGAAACTCTTAAGGGTGCGATTAAGCTGACGGACAGAAATCCCCAGCATAGAGGCTATGGCATCACGCTTTTCTAGCTCTAATTTAGCGCCTTCTCTTTCGAATCTAAACTGCAGATAGCGGCTTAGCTTAGACTCAACAGACAACCGATTTTGAGTATGAAGGGTATTAAATTCAGAAAACTTTTTTCCCACTTGCAACAGCAGAAACTGCAAGAAATCAGCATCACGTAAGCAATGCTCTCTTACTAGGGCAATCGGAATAACCAGTAGCTTACAATCACTGATACACACCACATTACCGACACGTTTATGCTTATCCACCAGCTCCAAATCACCTATGACCGAAAAGGCCGACTCAAAAGCAAAAACCGCATAGGAGCCATCACTCTGAAAGAAATCCACCTGTAACTTGCCTTCCAGCAAGCAATAAAGATACTCCTGTTCTTCACCCTGATGATAGAGATACTCACCCTTATCAAAGTGAAACAATCTCGCCACAGATAATACATGGGCAGAAAATGGGCCTAGTAGCGAAAACTGCTCAATAAACTCCTGTTTGAGTTCATCATCGAGTAACTTCTTAATATTTCCACTCCCAAGCAGTCGCCAAATAGGCCTACACCATAGAATGAGCCACTAATTTAAGTCAATGGCAAACTTACCCCCAACACTCGTATGTGCAAATAGTCCCACCCTCTGTTCACTATATCCTCTTCTATATAATTTCATTCACTTGATAATTGTTCTCATCAAATACAGCAAAACTAGGCACAGAACCCTTTACACCAATCAAAATGGCGCTTCCCGGGGATTTTCTGCCTGCAACTCACTGATATTAAGCGGCATATTTAGTATCAGCTAATTAAACAATTGCAACAAATGCTACTAAATGAGGCATAACAATGAGAGATAAAATCTTTTCATGGATAGTAGGCCACCCCCTTTGGACGGCACTACTCTCCATTCTATTCGTAATAGGCGCGGGCTACGGCGCCCAAAACCTAAAGTTTAACGACAGCTATAAAGCCTTCTTCGCCGAAGATGACCCTAGCTTAGTCGGCTATGAAAAAGTACAGGCTATTTTCAGCAAAACTGACAATGTCTCATTTTATCTTGTCCCCAAAAATGGGAATGTATTTACACCAGAAGTCCTTAGCGCCATCAAAGAGCTTACTAATGAAGCCTGGCAAATTCCCCACTCAAGTAGAGTCGACTCATTAACTAATTTTCAGCACAGCTGGTCTGAAGAAGACGATCTTACCGTAGAAGATCTGTTACCAGATTATCAAGAGCTGACACCCCAAGTGATTGCTAAGGCCAAACAAATTGCCCTCAATGAGCCGTTATTGGTACATAAACTAATTTCTAAAGAAGGTCATGTTTCAGTGGTGAATGTGACAGTCAACTTTAGTGGCGCCGATGAACAAGCGCAAATTGTTGCTAAATCTCGAGCAATCAAGCAAAGCTTTCAACAGCAGTATCCGAACATAGAAATCATGCTCTCTGGTATCGTTTTTATGAATCAAAGCTTTGCCGATTTAGCCGTGCAAGATAATGTCACCTTAGTGCCACTGATGTTCCTAATGGTGATCATTCTTATGATTGCTCTACTTAAGAGTGTCACAGGAACCTTTAGCACCATCATTATTGTGATCACTAGTATCATAGCCACTATGGGACTGACAGGCTGGATTGGTATCGATCTCACAGGCCCTACTGCCAGTGCGCCGATTATGATCCTTACCCTAGCGGTAGCTGACTGTATTCACGTACTCAGCTCAATGATCTTTGAGATGCGCCAAGGCAAAAATAAACCTCAAGCCTTGTTAGAAAGCTTAAAAATCAACTTTAAACCTGTAGTACTTACGAGTGTCACTACTGCAATCGGCTTCCTGAGCATGAATTTCTCTGACTCTCCGCCTTTTAGAGACCTAGGCAACATAGTCGCTATCGGCGTTATGCTGGCTTGTATTTTCTCCCTTGTACTCTTCCCTGCACTGCTGATGTTGCTACCTGTACGGGTCAAAGTGGATGCGACAGAAAAGCAAACCCTTATGCTGAAGCTAGCAAACTTTGTGACTACCAAGCGCAAACTGCTATTGCCTGCTATGACGCTTGTGATGCTAGGACTCGTTGCGTTATTACCTCGTAACACCCTTAACGATAATTTTGTTGAGTACTTTGACGACTCAACCCAAATTCGTCAAACCACTAAGCACATGCAGAAGAACCTCTCCGGCATCATTCTGATGGAAGTGGCCATAGACACTGGTATAGATGGTGGTGTGAGCGGCAAAAAATATCTGCAAAATCTCGAAGCGTTCAGCGATTGGTTTAAGACTCAACCAGAAGTGGATCATATCACCACGCTGTCGGACACTTTTAATCGACTCAACAAGAACATGCATGGTGATGACCCTAGCTACTATAAGCTACCTGATAGCCAAGAGCTGGCGGCTCAGTACCTGCTGCTCTATGAGATGTCACTGCCCTATGGTTTAGACCTCAATAACCAGATCAATGTCAGTAAATCATCTACTCGTGTGCTAGGTACATTAAAGAACCTGAGCAGCCTAGAGATGCAAGATCTTGAGCGCCGTATCAATAATTGGTTCACCATCCATGCCCCTAACTACCAGGTCATGGTCACTGGCCCAGATCTTATGTTTGCTCATATTGGTCAAAACAACATTAAGAGCATGTTGTCGGGTACCGCTATCGCTCTCGTGCTTATCTCTGGACTGATTGGTCTCGCCCTTAAATCGATGCGCTTTGCCATTATCAGCTTAATTCCAAACCTAGCGCCAGCCGCTATGGGCTTTGGCGCTTGGTATCTGCTCAACGGTGAAGTGGGACTTGGGCTCTCTGTGGTCGCAGGGATGACACTGGGTATAGTGGTCGATTACACAGTGCACTTTATGAGTAAGTATCTGCACGCTAAGCAGGATAAAGGCGCAAATACCCATGAAGCAGTGCGTTATGCCTTTGCCAACGTAGGTAAAGCGCTATGGGTCACCACCTTAGTCCTAGTTGCGGGCTTTACAGTAATGGCGCAATCCGACTTTAAGATGAACGCAGACATGGGCTTTCTCACCGCTGTCACCATCACGATCGCGTTAATTGTCGACTTCTTCTTCCTGCCTCCGCTGCTAATGCAGCTAGACAAGGACGAGCAAGAAAGCGATGAAGCTCAATCCCTATCTCCTAATTCCATCTAATGCAGGAAACATGATTATGACTACAACCCAATTTAGCCAGTTGCTACTGACCGGCGCCATGCTAACGGCCACATTATCTCAATCGGCAATGGCGCAAACAGCCGAAGAACAAGGCTTTGAAATATCGAAGCAAGCCAAAGTCAGGGATATGGGCTGGGGCAACTCTGAAGCGAACATGACCATGACTCTTCGTAATGCTCAAGGCGAAGAAGCCGTGCGAACTATGCGTATGAAATCCCTCGAAGTTGAAGGAGACGGTGATAAAAGTTTAACCGTCTTTGATAAACCAAGAGATGTAAAAGGCACAGCTTTCTTAAGCTTTTCCCATACCTTAACCCCGGATGATCAATGGTTGTATCTACCGTCGTTAAAGCGAGTGAAGCGTATCTCATCTCGCAACAAGTCAGGACCATTTATGGGATCTGAATTTGCATTTGAAGATCTCAGCTCCTTTGAGCTAGAAAAATACAGCTATAAATTCCTAGGCAATGATGTTTGTACTCTGGGTGAGTGCGCCATGGTCGAGCAATACCCAGTAGATAAAACTTCTGGCTATACCCGTCGTATCGTTTGGGTAGACACTGTCCATTATCGTATCGATAAAGTCGAGTTCTATGACAGAAAAAACAGCCTACTTAAAACGCTTAAATACCGAGATTACAAACAGTATCTCAATAAATACTGGCGCGCCCATAAACAGGTGATGAATAACCATCAAAACGGCAAAGCGACTGTCATGGCACTGGCGGATATTGAGTTCAATACAGGGCTCTCCGAAGGTGACTTCAACAAAAACGCATTAAAGAGAGCAAGATAATGAAAAGCAGTGTGTTATTCGCTGCCACTCTAATGGCAATGGGCAGCAATGCCCTTGCCAAAGAGGTTAATTTTACACTTTCGGGCAATGTTGCCGCCGAGTTAAAAGGCTACTTGGAAGAAGGTCAGTATCCGCAGCAAGATTACAAAACGAATCTATCACTCAGTGCCGAACCCGAACTTTATTGGGAATGGCAAGATGGTGATAGCAGCTTTACCTTTAAGCCTTTTGTGCGCTGGGATCAGCGAGACAGTGAACGCACCCATAGTGATATACGAGAATTACTTTGGGTTCATGTGGGCGATGGCTGGGAATCACGAGTCGGTATCGGCAAGGTATTTTGGGGCGTTACCGAATTTCAACACCTAGTCGACATCATCAACCAAACCGACAGCGTAGAAAGCTTTGACGGTGAAGAAAAGCTAGGCCAACCTATGATAAGCCTCTCTTTAGTTAGGGATTGGGGGACATTAGATGGCTATCTTCTTCCTGGATTTAGAGAACGCACCTTTGCTGGTTATAAGGGACGTTTACGCGGGCCAAGGCTTGTCGACACTAAGCATCCACGCTATGAATCCGGAGCCGATGAGCACCACTTAGATTTAGCGCTGCGGTGGAGCCATAGTATCGATATCTTTGACATCGGTGCCTATTGGTTTAAAGGCACGAACAGAGAACCTGTGCTGCTGCCCAAATCCAATGGCAGGCTCACACCTTACTATGAGCAGATAGATAGATTAGGTATTGATGCCCAAGCCACCTTAGATGCTTGGTTATTAAAGCTTGAAGTCATCATTCAAGATAATAACCAACAAAGATACTCAGCTATTCAATCAGGATTTGAATATACCTACTATGGCGTGAATGAAACTGCTGCCGATGTCGGTCTATTAGTCGAATATGCTTGGGATGAGCGAGGAAAATCAGCGAGCTCGGGAATGCAAAACGATATCACCTTGGGGGCACGCCTTACAATGAATGACACTGATAGTACAGAGTTATTAGTTGGGGTTGGCTATGATTTAGACTTTAATGATAAGAGTCTAGTCATCGAAGGCAATATGCGTGTAGGAGACAGCACTAAGATGATAATTGACGGTCGATTCTTCTCAAGTAACGCACTTTCATCCTCAAGTTGGAGCTTACGTAAGGATAGCTATATCCAACTCACCATTGAGCACTATTTCTAAATATAAAACAAAAGGTTGTAATTTTCCATAGCCCGTAAGGCTAATAGGTTAGAGTGGAAAGTTTAACTATATTTAACCTATGGCTGTATGAAAATTAATACAATAACTTTATAGCGGTAAAAACGTACTAATTCACTATGATTGAGATAAAAAAATTACCTAAAGGGGCCATATTCGATATCGACCTAATTGATGACCCCATAATAGAAACACCTGTGCCTCACAGGCATGAGTTTTTTGAAATCTTTTGGGTATTAGAGGGCAAGGGCTATCAGAGCATCGACTTCAACGAATACTCCATGCTTCCAGGCAAGGTCTTTTTTATCGCACCGGGTCAAGTCCATGATGTCAGAACTGTCCCAACTAAACTCTGCTCTATCTCCTTTAATCCAGAGTTTATTAATGCTGAATCCCAAAGTCAGCTACCTATAGATAGGCTATTTTTGCAAAATCGCTGTGCCAAGCCTTTTCTCCTTTTAGATAAGCAAGGAGAGAAAGATATACGCGCCTTAATCGATATCATGATTGTTGAGCTCAACAGTGAAATGCCAGACAAGGATCTAATGAGTACCCTGCTGCTGGCATTTCTTCGTTATATGATGCGCTACTTAGATGATCAGGAGGATTGCACATCTAACGCCGACCTACGTATGGTGAAGCTACTCAAACTGATTGATGACAACTTTAAAGTTCGCAAAGATGTTACCTATTATGCAGAGCAGCTTTCCATGACTGGCAAGCGACTGAACGAGCTAAGTAAAGAGCAATTTAGTAAGACAGTGACACAACTGCTACATGATAAGGTGATCGTCGAAGCTAGACGCGAGCTGGCGTTTACCCATAAAAGTATTAAAACCATCTCTATGGAGTTAGGCTATAAAGAAACCAGCTATTTTTGCCGCTTCTTTAAACGTCTCTCGGGCCAATCTCCCCAATCTTTTCGACAGGAGTGGGTGCAATAGCAATGAACCGCACACAGAGAAGTATCCTTCTCAGTGTGCTTTGGTTATCAAGGTAAAAGCTTGCCTAAAGATAATAAGCCAAAACTCTACACTCATGCCGTTAACAGGTATAATCCCCATTAATCGTAATCAGCATTAAAGGGCTTTTCATGGCTAAGACCGCAGCCGCTCTCCATATTTTGGTGAAACACAAGGAACAAGCAGAAGAGATCATTACCAAGCTGCAAAAAGGCGCCAAGTTTGATGTATTAGCCAAAAAGCACTCCACTTGCCCATCGGGCAAAAAAGGCGGCAGTTTAGGCGAATTTAAGAAAGGTCAAATGGTGCCGCAATTCGATAAAGTCTGTTTCACAGGCGAGCTATTAACTCCCCACTTAGTTAAAACTAAGTTCGGTTGGCATGTAATAAAAGTGCTGTATCGCACTTAATAATCCACACCTTGGGGTACCACTAAAAAGCAAAAGCGAGCATATTGAATGCTCGCTTTTATTTTGCCCCGTACCCCAACTCAGACGAGCAATAATCTACACTAGTTATTCACGACTCAGAGTTATCGAGATACAAGACTTGAGCAAAAGCTTGCTCCACAGAGTCATAGCCAAAATATTGAGCTACATCTGCCAATATTAGCCATAGGGCATAGCCTATAATCAACAACTTTACTGCACGAAACATGGGAATAAACCACTCAAAAAACATCTTATATGGTTATTTTATGAAACATTAGTAACAAATAATACTGTCAACTAATTGGCAAAAAGGTGTCAACTTTATATTGACTATCAAATAGATAGACAAACTTTTTATATTAATATTTAAATTCAGTTAGATAGCATAAAAATTAATCACAAGATGTCCAATAATTGACAGTCAAAGCGAGCTAATACCTCTATGATATATAAAAAAAAATTCTAGTTAGTATGCTACAAAGCTGCCAATGGGAAGCTTGCCCCTGATTTTTACCCATTCAAAATGAACTTATTCAGTCATTTCTAAATCATCAAAACTCTTAGCCCCCATATAGCCATCACTCAAAACAAACTGTATCATTCGTCACAATTTCAGCTGTTTCGAGACAAAAAACATGTCAAATACACCTAAACCTGTAACGCACCAATTACTCAAGCAAGCCCATACCAATATGCCTCTAGGGGTAGCCGACAGTTATCGTTACTGGGGTGAGGACAACACAGTTTTTGTAAAAAGCAGTTTAGGTTGCACCATTACCGATGCAGACGATCAAGAGTTTATCGATTTTCGCCTAGCCTACGGCCCTATCATTTTGGGCTATAGGGATAGCAGGGTCGACGAGGCGGTCATCAACACTATTACCCAACGCGGCACTATCTCAGGCTTTTCAACCGATCTTGACTCTCAAGTGGTCGAACTCATCAAAAAGATGTGTCCGAACATTGAAAAGATGCGCTTTGCCAATTCAGGCACAGAAGCGGTATTAGGGGCTGTGCGCACCGCTCGAGGCTTTACCGGTCGCAATAAAATTGTGGTGGTAGAAGGTGGTTTTCACGGCCTTTATGACGAGATGATGTGGAAGTCCGATGTCGACAACTGGGACAGCGAAACGCAAGCAGCACCTAAAATTGCCGCCTTTGGTATCGGTATTCCCGAAGCCAGCCGAGAACATTTAGAAACGGTACCATTAAATGATTTCAGCGCCATTGACCATGTCTTTGCTCGTGTAGGTGATGATATTGCGGCTATCGTTATCGAACCGATTCTAGGAAACTGCGGCAGTATCGCTTCTTCTCAGGAGTATATGCAAAAGCTCAGAGACATGTGTGATGCCAATGGCAGCCTACTGATTATGGATGAGGTGAAAACCGGCTTCCGTGTCGCTAAAGGCGGCGCACAGGAGCTCTATGGTATACATGCAGATCTCACCACTTATGCTAAAGCCATGGGTAATGGTTACCCAGTGGCAGCATTTGGCGGCAGAGCCGATGTGATGGATATGATTAACTTTGGCAAAAATGGCGTAACCCATGGGGGAACCTATACCGCCAATATGATCGCCTTAAGTGCAGCTAAAGCGACCTTAGAGATCCTTGATCAGACCGATGCCTATCAAAGCATCAATCAGATCGGCGCCGAGATCCAGCAAGTCCTATCTCGCGTATTTACTAAACACGGAATAGAGCACAGATTTGCAGGCCCTGATGCCATGTTTGGAATCCATTTTGGCAATCAAGTTCCACAAAACTATCGCGACTGGAAACAAACCGACAGCGATCTTTACACCGAATTTGCCCACAAGCTGATCGAGCACGGCATTATGCTAGAACCCGATTCTCGTGAGCCTTGGTTTATCTGTGAAGCCCACAAAAATATCGACTTAGCTAAGCTTGAAGAGGTCGCCGATCTCGCCATGACTCAAGCGATTGCAGCGCGAAGCTAAGAAACTAAATTTAAGAAGTATCACCAGAGCCAACGGTTAATGTTGGCTCTGTTTCATTGCCTTAAGCAAAGCAACAAACTCTTTCACTTTCGATAACTTATACATATCCCTGTGTACTAAGCCCCACACAGAGACTTGCCAAGTCTCTCCTAAACTTAACTCCACTAACTCACTCTCGGTCTCAACCGTATCCTTAGGCAAAATACCTATACCACAACCCGCTAAAATCGCCTCAAATACACTGCGCATACTTGTCGCCATCACACTGATTTTTTCCGACTCTATATGCTGATAGATCCATTCATTCCAGGCCAAATGCGCGGCTCTATCTTTTAAACAAACAAAGTGATGCTCAGTCATGGCATTCACACTATTCGGCATACCTAAGCGTTCGATATAACTACTATGGGCGCAAAATACTAACTCACGGCTAAAGAGCTCAAACACAATATTATCAGGGGTTGTAGGGCGTGCTCCCGCTCGTATCGCAATATCGGCCTCACCATATTCCAATGCAAAGTTTCTGAGATCGCCAATAAACTCTACCCGCATTTTAGGATGCTTCATTTGGTAATGGGCAACCACTGGCATGAGATATTGAGCCATCTCTTCTACCGCTGTGATACGTAGCACTCCACTAAGCTCCTCGTCGATACTTTTAAACTTAAGCGCTAATCGTGAAAAATGATGGTCGCTGACTTCGGCAACTTGCATCAGCTCAATTCCCGCTTGAGTAGGAATATATCCCTTATCATTGCGCTGAAATAATACGGTCTCCATTGCCGCTTCAAGAGCATCAATATGACGCATCACAGTCGCTCTATGAACACCAAGCTCCTTTGCCGTAGCCGATACAGTGCCGAGCTTAGCCAACTGATAGGCGGTGCGGATTTCATTCCATCTATTCAATTTATCGGCTCCTTAATGCAGCAACAAAAATGCACACTTGACGCGCATATTCTCTCATTGGATACATTTTTGCAATGACATAAAGTAGCCACAGCAAATCATTTTAAAAGAGAGAATCATGGCTCAACATACCGATCTATTAATTATTGGTGGCGGCTTCGCTGGCGTCGCTGCGGCGCAAAAGCTAGAACAAGCTGGTATACAAACCTTAGTGGTCGATAAAAAAGATTACTTTGAAGTCACTTACTCAACCTTAAGAAATCTAACTAGCCCAAAACAGCTTAAGGCTGCACCTCGCAAGCGATATCAAGACTTTCTAAAAGGTGACTTCATTCACTCTGGCGTCACTCACCTAACAGCAAATCAAGCCGAGCTCACTAATGGCGATACCATTAGCTTTAACCAAGCGATTATCGCAACAGGCAGTCGCTATACTAGCCTGCCTGTTGCTAAGTCAGTGGCGAGCCTGAACTATAATGATCGACATAAAGAGTTAGAACAGGCTAATACAGAGCTGGCATCGGCCCAAAGTGTATTGATTATTGGTGGCGGCATAGTGGGTGTTGAGTTGGCAGGCGAAATAGCCCACGCCTTTCCCGAAAAAGTGATTACCTTGGCCCATGATCATCCGCGCATACTCAACTCACTTAGCCCCAAAGCTAGCCAAAAGGCTACTGAGCAACTGGAAAAATTGGGAGTCAATATCGAATATGGCCGCCGATATGAGTCAACTGACAACGGCTTTATTGATACCAACTCTGGGGAGCAAGCCTCGGCAGATATAATCTATCAATCCATAGGAACTCAACCTAACAGTGAGCTATTACAGCAAGCGTTTCGTAATAGTTTGAATAAACAAGGTTATATCAATGTCGATGCTTATCTAAAGCTTCAAGGCCAAACTCATCTCTATGCCATGGGAGATGTGGCCAATGTGGGAGAAGGCAAGCTTGGCTATCTTGCGATTAAACAGGGTGAATATATTGCCAAATCCATTATCAGAGAGCGTAAAGGCAAAAAGGTGAGCACTTATAAGCTTAACCCGTTAGCCGTATTGATCCCAGTTGGTCAATCACAAGGCGTGGCACAGCTTCCCTTTGGTGTCACCAGCTGGAATCCACTTATCAATATCAAACAAAAAGATCTCTTTATCAGTAAAACCTACAAAAGTTTTGATGTGAGTCCATCGTAATCTAGCTAAACAGCACAAAGAAATACTCACCTATCAGTGCAAGGGACTGCTTGGTCATAGAATAGGGAGTCATCGCCTCGGTAGCTAATAGCCCAAGAACTGGTGCGGTATAAAGAAAAAAGAAGCAAGCATTGATAGGTGTTGCCAGCTCACGACTCGCAAATCGTTGCCGAATAAAATAGTGCGCAGCAGCATAAGCAGCAATTTGACCTAAACAGATAAGGTAAACAACAAGATCATCCATAATTGAACTCAAGAGAAGCGACATCAATGCAATTAATATCGCTAATGCTAGTATAAGTAACTGATAGTCGAACCTTACCATGTACAGGTAAAAGTTAGGTTACAAAAAGTGGAACTTATGCTTTCATTTATCACCTATATCTGCAGCCAAGTTCCATTTGCACTCCTATCCCTAAACACACTCCCATTTGAGACAAACTAACGAGAAGTTTGGATAGGAAAAGCTGCCAGTAACTCCATGGCTTGCTGGTTGCAATATGCCAAGGATTCTTTTAAGTCCTCTCCACTAATATCCAAGTCATCAAGAATGGAAGAATCGATAAGATCCAGATGATAAATACCTGGCTCAGCGTTAATAACCGCCAAACGAGAAGCAATATATAAAAGCTTGGCATTACTTGATGATTGTGAAATCTCTTCCAAATTGACTTGCGCAATAGGTTCAATGATTTGACTAGGCAGGTTCCATAATGTCAGCAATTGAGCCGAACAATCGGCAAAGGTATAGCCAAATACATCCTGTTGCCGTTCCCAAGGTGTTTCATCACTGTCGTAAGCCTCACAATACTTCACCTTATCAGGGGCACTGTGAATGATGGCCAACATACCTAGGTTATGGAACAAGCCTGAAAGAAAGATACCATCGGTATTAGGTAAGTGTTTTTCATTGGCTAGGTATTGGCATATGAGGGCGCAGTCGACGCTAATCTCCCAGAACTTATCCATGTCAGCAACCTTAGGGTCAATATCGGAAAAGGCTGCTGTCACCCCATAGGCACTGACAAGGTTTTTGACCTTAGATAGGCCAAGCAAAACTAACGCTTTGGATAAACTGTCCACCTGTTTTGGCATGCTAAACATGGCACTGTTCGCCATCTTCAATAGAGAAGCGGCAATAGCAGGCTCATAGGCGATAGCATCGGCCAATTTCGCCATGCTGCAATCATCGCTCATCAGCATCTGATTCACTTTGACATAGACATCTGACAGTACACACAACTCTTGTGCTTGCTCTGCATATTCCAGTGCTGTTTTAGACATAGACTCCCCCTAGTCACACTCAGTAACTTTAATACTAGCTAGCCTTTTGTTGTTCAACAATCCTCATTCGGCCAGCCAACCTAGAACCTGAAAAAGAAGCTAGATTTAACCGCCAATATAGGTTTACGCCTTAGACACTAAATATTCTCGACCATCTTCTGTAATAAACGCAGCATCTCAGCCTGCTCTTGTTTATCGAGTACCGATAACATTTCTTTATTGAGCCCAACTGGAATAGGCAAAATCTTGTTCTTTAACCCATGCCCTTTTTCTGTCAAATAAATACGAAAAGAACGTCGACTGTTAGGGTCAGCCCGTCTTTCGACTAACTCCAGTTTCTCCAACTTATCGATAGTGCGAGTTGTGGTTGAGTTTTCCACTTTTACCTTATTGGTAATATCTCGCTGAGTTATCCCTTCCTCTTCCCAAAGACACATCAAGGTTGGCCAGAGTGCAATAGACAACCCATGTTCTTTCAAAGCATTGTCAAAGACCTTTGCAGCATGACTCGCCACCACATTGATCATCCAACCAAAACTCGTTTGCCGTGTAAACTCTTCAGTCATTTCATCACTTACTTCAACACAATAAGTGTCATAGTAACCAATCCAGCAGCAACAAACATCATCAAAGCACGTCGAGATGAGATAAAATAGAGTGACTGCTCATTAGTGAATTGTTTTTGCCTGCCCGTCACCATGGCCCAAACTAAAGGTTTGCTATTGAACTTGTAGACAACAATCGCCAGCAGATGCAGGGCTATCAGCAATAGCAGCAGTGGAGCTAACACGCTATGGAGCGTTTCTACCCGCTGAATAATAGACTCAGCATCTAGATAAGCGACCAGAATAGAGTCAACAAAGCCTGCTGCAATCGCGCCAGTAATACACTGTAAAAAAATAACCGAGATCATAGCTACGACCATCCAGCCCCCTGCGGGATTATGACCCATATGGAGCTTGCTATCCCCTAGCAAGTAGCGAATAACTTGCCAAGGAGAGCGCACAAACTGTTTGAACCTGCTGGTTTCACTGCCCCACATTCCAAGAAAAATACGCCATATCACCAAAGTGAATAAACCTAACCCCATTAATTCATGGGGACCATTAAACAACCAACCGGTCGCAAATAAGCCGACAACTAAAGCAAGCTGTAACCAGTGATAAAGGCGAGTAGAGATATCCCATATTTTCATTATCAAGATCCTAGAGAGGTATTAAGTTGACCATAACTTACACTGCAACTGTTGCGCACGCAACAATTGCAGTGTAAATTAATTAAACATTCACTAAATCACCATGACGTAAGGAAGATATCCAATGACGAGAATTCTCATTCTAGGCGCATTATTAGCAACATCCGCTGCAGCTCAAGACTTTGACTTGCAAATAAAAACTCGACAGCAAGCATTTGAAACTATCGAACAAAGCTTGGAACGTGCAGAAGATATAGCAGATAGTCGGGATCCAAACTGGCAGCAACTATCCAAACTTAGCGGTGAGCTAATCGAGCTTGGGAATACAGTAAAAAACGCATTCCCGAAGGGAAGCCATAAATCGAGTCGTGCCCAAACTGACATTTGGGAAGAGCCTGTAAAATTTAACGCACTTATGACCCAACTCAATAATGGCTTCATCACCATAGCCAATGGCAGCCACAACAAAAATATCAATGAGATAGAACAAGGTATTGAGCAAGCAGAAGATACCTGCAAAAGCTGTCATCGAGGCTATCGCTCTTTATGGTAGGCCTTTTGGTACCGAGTGATCTTGATATCTGCTGATAGAGCGAGCCGGAATCGATATAGGCCATGTCATTCAAATTTCCATCAACAGGAGTCAACAATGAAAAACACACTCAAACTGATCCATAGTATTGCTGCTATGTTGGCATTTTCACTTATCTTAGTATTCTTCACTAGCACCCTAGCGGTGGAGTTATTCGGCGATAAACAAGCCATATTGCAAGTCAAAACCTACATTATGTACGGTGTCATCTTACTGGCTATCGCTATGGCGACCACAGGCGCTACTGGCATCAAAATGGCCCCCCGAGCCAACAAAGGGCCTATAGGTAATAAGAAAAAACGTATGCCTTTTATCGCGGCCAACGGCATACTCATTCTCATTCCCTGTGCCGTTTACCTACATCATCTAGCGAGTAACAACCTATACGATAACCAATTCTACCTAATACAGGGAGTAGAGCTAATCACTGGCGCCTGTAATCTGATTCTGATGTCACTCAATATTAGAGATGCAAAACAGCTTAAATCGAAAGCGGCGAAACATTAGCTCCAATCCAAAGGTGTGATTTTCATTAGCTGACGACTAACTAGCCTAAGATGCTAACCTTGTCATCTTAGGCTTACCCTCTTTCAAATAGGGGTGCGAATGCAGAGCAATATACACCATTGTTGTCAGTCAAAATCTAAAAGCGAATGTTATAGTTGAGCCCCATTAATAGCGCATTGGCTCGGCTCACCCCTTGGATTCGCGTCGATATATAGCTGCCATTCATAGGATCAACAGGAATGATTGGCTTAGCTTCATCTACATCGACATCTTGCCCAAGTACATAGGTAAAGCCAAAATCAATATCTGAATCAATAGATAGTCGATAAGTACTGCCGAAAGAAAAGAACTGACGATGGGAGTCTGGCACCGAAATCGATGTCAATTTATGTTGAGCACTAGTGTCATACATATAACCTACACGTAGGGTCCAACGCTTATCAAGGTTCCATGTTCCTCCCAGAGCAAAGTGCCACCCATCACGCCATTCATAGCGACAAATCTGGCCACTCTGTTCAGCCCTAAGACGATCAAAGGTCTTCCAGCCTATCCATTGCACACTATAATGCAGTGCGAATTTGGAGTGATTAAGTTGATGAAAGCCTGAGAACTCAAGCATATCGGGGAGTGGAATCAAGAGGGTATCATCAATTGGCCCAGCAACCTTTGTATATCCCACGTAATCGATATCACCATAAGCTTCAATTTCTGGACTATATCGATAGGCGAGGCCAAAGCGATTGTTTTCATCTATTTCGTAAACTGTGCCTAGATTAAAACCAAGCCCCCACCCTTTCGCTTCAATCGCCAATAGTTGAGTATGGGAAGGTTGAATTTGGCGCTCTAGCTTTCCCGTTGCGGCAATAATATCAAGACCAATACCTAAGCTAATTTGCTCATCAACTCGATATGATGCTGATAAACCTAAGTTATAGCTCTTAACTTCACTTTTTCCTGCAAATTCAGAAGCGATATAGTGGCTATCATAGTCTGTTGAAGTTCCAAAATTAGAATAGGCATTAACACCAACAGCAAAAGCTTTATCGATTGGAATTACGAGATGAAGGTTAGGTGCAAATACCGTATTACCAGCATCATTATAGTTAGCGGCAGCACTCGATGAATAAGCCAGCTCCCCTTGCCGATAAGCATCTCTTTGATATACCGCGTCTTTCACCTCCACCATGGATTGCAACCTAATCACACCAACAGATAAACTAGTTTGATTAAATAACGACATAGTTGCAGGGTTTCTTGACATAGAGGAAGCATTATCAGCAATCACAGCATCCCCAGAAAATGCTCGACCTAAACCAGCATTAGATTGAGCATTAAGCTGAAAACCAGCACTAAAAACCTGTTGTGACAATAGGGTTGCAATGCCGAAAATAGAGGTGTTTCTCGTTATTCGTAAAGAGTGATTAAAGCTAACAGTTCCCATAGATTCATCTTCCCACCGGACTATAACTACAAGGCTTTCAAACACAGAAAAGGCGACATTTCACCACATCATTTCTCAAGTGAAATAAGCGCAAAAGTATTAAAACCAACAAGATTTAGAGTAAAAACTCTAACAAGAATAGTACGCGAGTATGAATGCCAATAATCAAGCTAAGATCTGATTTTTAACAAAAAGTAACGATTTACGTTGCAGAAAACGAAACTACAAGTTCCTTGAATCTGAGCATTCTTGGCATGGAAAATTAAAGAAATAATGCATGAACATTCTCTGATTTCAGATAATGAATATGACAATCACTAAGCGCTAAACAACTCGCCGTTAATCAAGCTTATCCAGTAAAGCGCTAAATGGATATTACTCACACTGAGCAACTCAATCTGAAATACCACTTAAAGACAGGTGAGCGCATGATTGACCACAGAGTTCACTCGTTTAGGCAGCAGTTTATTTTTATGCTGGGCTAAATAAAGGGGCTCACTGACCTGCACATTCAACCTATGGGCCGCAATAGCTTCAGGATCATGAAAAGCCGCCACCGCATGGGCAGGTAGTACGGTAAAGCCAAGGCCTAAACTTACAGGCTCTAGAATAAGCGCAATTTGATTGGAAAACCCTGCATTTCTAAACTGCTTAATATGCTGAAATTCAGGATAATTTGCTGATAGTAATAAATTCGCATGATGCTCACCGTCCGGGTGATGAATAAAGCCTAATTCCAGCAATCGGCTCCAACTTGGCTCCACTCCATCGGCAGGCGTAATCAGCATTAATGCTTCATCTGCAATTTCCTCTATCTTAACTTCACTTAAATTGGCTTGCCTTGTCATAAAGCCAATATCAATCAACTGCTCGGAAATAAGTCGATCAATCTCATTATTGGGCGCAAAACGATAGTCAATAATCAACTTAGGGTGAGCTTGCTGCAAAAGAAGAAGATGCCGATAGAGTTTTAAACCAATGCTGCCAGGAGATGCGATTCGAACGACGCCTTCAAAAGCTGGGTTTTCGCCCACCTCTATCTCTAACTCAGTGAGAGCATGTAATATCTCCCCCCCCTGACGATATAGACGTTCCCCAGCTTCGGTTAAGGTAAACTGCTTGCCATAACGATTAAGCAGTGTCTGTGCGAGCTGCTCCTCTAACTTACGTACATGTTGGCTCACTCCAGACTGAGTCATATGCAGTCTCTCGGCCGTTTTAGTAAAATGTCCTACATCAACCAAGGTACAAAAGCTTCGAAGCCATACTGGATTAATCATTACAAAATATGCTCAGGTTATCTTTAATTGATAACTTTACTTGATTATTCACCTACTTGTAAGTCATCAAGCTCACTTACTGAACAACAATATTGAGTAAGCAATGACAATAAAAAGAAACACAATACCTAAGCCCTTGCTTGATTGACTAGCTTCATCTCCGATCTCGAAGTACCACTCCTTGTCCACCAGCATGACCAACTGCCTTTCTGCATAGTAAGACTTAAATCCTGATGGTCTAATAAGTACAAAAAATTATCATTTCAATAATAAATGATAATTTTTTTATCGTCATCAATACGGCCTATACTCACCGCTATTGAACATAAACTAGAGTGGAACACAGCAATGAAAATGAATCATGTTGGAATTATGGTTGGCGACATGGATAAAGCGGTAGAGTTTTACACTAACGCTTTAGGCCTTGAAGTCGTCATGGGAAATACTCAAGTCGTTGAAGAGCGCAAAACAGCCATAGGCAAAATGTGTATTGCGGTATTTGGCGAAGGCTTCGAAGGTTTCAACATAGCCCACCTAGTCACAAGCGATGGCATTGGCGTTGAGTTATTTGAAATGAAAAACCGAGCCGATCGTTATGTAGTTGATTTCAATCGCCTTGGCATCTTCCATTTCTGTCTTCAAACCGATGACTTTGAAGGCGTTATCGCCAAAACAGAAAAGTTCGGCGGTAAAGTTAGAATGGATATCATGCGTTACCATCCAGAAGATGATACCAAGCCAGCCAAAATGGTCTATCTTGAAGACCCATTCGGCAATCTTTTTGAGCTCTATTCACACACTTATGTAGAAACTTACTCATCTGAGTATGAGTAGACGAATCTAGGTAAAGTCCAATCACCATTTAATTTAGCCCGATAAGCTCTTTCTATTTAGCCCTTTTTAGGAAGAGCTACCTCAGCCTTGCTGTCAGGTGGGCACTCTTATTTTCTCATCATTTTCAAAAGTCTTGATATAGCATTTTCAGTGCAGACGTATCGCATCCTAAAATGCGTGCGCAGCAAATATGCTCCCACTCTTTAGGCATACTAATATCATCGTCTTGCTCAACAGTCTTATTTGTCCCATCAAGTGTATTGGTATAGAACAAAGCCTTAATAAAATTACCGTAAAATCGATAAGCATTTCTGGGGAATGTATAAGCTTTAACCAAATATGAAACATAAAATATGAGTCATTCTTAGTATTCAAATAGAGAGTGACATCATGGCTAAAGCAAAGTGGAATGAAGCGCAAATCAAAGACCAAACGGGCAGGCTTATAGTAATAACTGGTGCCACCAGCGGTATCGGCAAACAAACTGCCAAAGTGTTAGCCGAGAAAAATGCGACGGTTATTATAGGTGCGCGTAATCTAGCTAAAGCAGATGCCGTTGTCAGTGAAATTAAAACTCAATATCCCAAAGCGACTATTTCAGCTAGAGAGCTTGATTTAGCCAATCTTGAGTCTATCGCCGCCTTTGCCGATTCGATTATTCAAAGCTTCGACACACTCGATGTCCTTATTAATAATGCAGGCATTATGGCTTGCCCTTACAGTGAAACCAAAGATAGCTTTGAGATTCAAATGGGCACTAACCACCTTGGTCACTTTGCGTTAACGGGGCGACTAATGCCCCTACTGCTTGCCACCCCAAAGTCCAGACTAGTGATTCTATCCAGCATGGCTCACGCGTTTGGCAAACTCAATACATCAGACATCAATTGGCAGCAGCGTCAATACAATACCAGCAGAGCCTATGCTGACAGTAAGCAAGCTAACCTTTACTTTATGTTTGAACTCATTGAGCGCCTAAAAGACCAGCCCAATGCGCCTATCATTAGCGCAGCTCACCCTGGATGGACCCGCACTGAACTACAGCGACATACTGGCACGATTAATTTTCTTAACCGCTTCTTTGCTCAAGATGTAGAGCAAGGTGCTCTTCCCACCCTAAGAGCCGGGTTTGATGATAATGTGAATTCTGGCGATTTTTACGGGCCAGAAAATTTCTTTGAAATGCATGGCGCCCCAGTGAAAGTGAAACCTCGTAAACTATCTCAAGATAGCGCAATTCCAAAACATCTCTGGCAGATATCAGAGGCCTTAACTCAGGTTGAGTATTAATATCATCCACTAGACTATATAGTGACAACGAATGACAACTCTGTACTCAGACGATAAAGGTTAGCAATAGCTTATGGCCGATATTATCCATTTAAACTCAATTGCCGACATACATCGAATGCTGGGGATCGCGAATCCCACGCATCCATTAGTCACTGTGATAGATAATGATTGCATCGGCATGGCTAACTCCTCAATCAGCTACAGCACAGGTATGTTTATTATCTCCATGAAAAGTGGCATGACTGGCAGCATGAAATATGGTGCCAGTACCTATGATTTTAATGATGGCGTCATGCTGTTTATGGCGCCGGAACAAGTCATTATTCCCGCCCATAGCGTAGTGGAAACCGGCAGCCGAGGCTGGACACTGATGTTTCATCCGGACCTTATTCGTCGCACCTCCCTAGGACAAAAAATCAATCAATATACCTTCTTTGCCTATGATGTGAATGAAGCTCTACACCTGTCTGATTCAGAGATGCAAACCCTTACCGAGCTCAGCCTAAAGATAGTGAGAGAGCTAGAGCAGAATATAGATAAACATACAGAAAACCTGATATCTGGCAGCATAGAGCTCATGCTAGATTATTGTATTCGTTACTATGATCGCCAGTTCTATACTCGTTCCAATAAGAGTAAAGATACGATAATCGACTTTGAGAACCTGCTGCGAAATTACTTCGATGACAGGAAAGTGATTGAAGCGCTTCCTAGCGTTGCCTATTGCGGAAAGGCACTTGGCATATCACCCAACTACCTAAGTGACTTACTAAAGAAAGAAACGGGGAAAACCACCAAGGAGCATATTCAGCTATTTGTTATTGAGCTTGCCAAAAACAAGCTATTGGGCTCAGAGCTTAGTATCAGCCAAATCGCCTACCAACTAGGATTCGACTACCCAGCCCACTTTAGCAAGCTATTTAAAAATGCGACGGGCCAAAGCCCCTCTGATTTTAGAAAGCTCAATTAACCAAAACGAAGATCATCCAGGAACACAGGCTTAGTTATCCATAAATATCTCAAGGGATAATGATAACGCCTCTCCTAGCCAGAGAGCAGAATCGGTATGATCTTTTAGCTCATCTTGAGTAACAGGGTGCACTAAAACCGACAAACCTTGCCGATATTGCTCCAACCAAGGCACCAACAACTCTAGCTCACCATGGGTAAAATCTATCTCAAAACTCCACTTGGGATGGGGTCCAACAGGGCGAGTATTAAAGTTCCCCACTGCAAGGCCTAACTCTTTACCCACCCTTTCTCTCAGCTGTTGAGCATAACTAAGACTGTTTTCATCAAAATACACGTGGGCATGGTAATGGGAAAAAGAAGCGCTAAACCGAGTCATCAACAATCATCCTTGTAAAACAGTAAACAAAGGTTAAACAGAGCTTACTCTTGGACCTTAATTAATCAAGCCCAATTTGCGCCTTCCTTTGCGCTCGGCTCCTACCGCTTTTTCTGCCAGCATTTATCATTGCTAGCTCAAACGGCCAGAAACGCAATCTTATAAATCACTAATCAGAGTAAGCTTGATAAGCCTCATATTCTTCTATGATCTGACAAGGCTAACCGACTAAAAACCACACATTTTTTGTGAGATATTCTAAGCTTGAAGTTAGGACGAAAGACTTAGCCTTGGAAGTGGAACATATCATCCTATCTTCATGCTGAGCTCAAATAACAAAAGGATGCTTATAGAACTAATAATAGAGTCTTTTTTCAATGCAATTAAGGTTTGAGTTTTGTTTTGGCTACCAGCATGTTAAGCAACGACTCCTAAAGGGAGTGCTTGTTGCCCTATTATGTCTCGCCTCAACAATCACTGTGATTGCAGCCCAATCTTCATCACCTCAAATTTTAATTCTCAACTCCTACCACAAGGGCTATGTATGGTCAGATCAAGTCACTAGTGGTATTGAAAACGCTATTCACCATACCTACCCCCATGCCGATATTTTTATCGAATACATGGATACCAAACGTAATAGCTCAGCAAGTTATATGAGCAAATTGATAGGCTTGTACAAAGAGAAGTTTTCTCAAACCCACTTCGATTTAATCATTGCCTGTGATGATAATGCCATCAATTATATGCGTGAGTACTCTAGCTTCGCAGTTGATATTCCCATCGTCTATTGTGGCTCACAAAACATCAGCCATGATAATCATCCAGCCAATATGGCTACTGGAGTCAAAGAGCATTTTGATATTAAAGAGACCCTAGAGTTCGCCCTCACGATACAACCTAATGTGAACAGGGTTGTTGTTATCAATGACAAGACAGTCACTGGGCAAATTTTTAGCCAGCAAGCCAAAGAAATAATGCGCAGCACTTCTCTTCCTTTAGAGTATATCCAGCTAAATGATGACCCCATCACATCCTTAGAACAGCAGGTATCACAATTAACCCCAGACACCATAGTCTTGCTACTCACCTATGCGCTGGATAATCAAGGTACCTATTACTCGCCACAGTCTACGGCAGAGCGTCTTAGTAAAGCGAGTAGTGTTCCCATCTATAGCGTTTGGGATTTTTATTTTAACCATGGCATCTTAGGTGGAATGGTTACCTCAGGCTACCTTCACGGCGAAGCCGCTGGCGAGATGGGAGTTAACATACTTTTAGGGATTCAGCCTAGCGAGATAGCAGCCCAGCAAGGTGGCGGCAATCGACTCCTAGTCGACTATCGACAACTGCAAAGATTTAATTTGCCTGCAACCAACCTGCCTAAGCAGGCATTGGTAAAAAATATCTCCTATGACTCTGATAGTCATATTTTAATGTTGCTCTCCTACTCTTTCGACGACAAATGGACCCGTTCTATTCTGGCAGGCGCTAAAGATGCCCTATCGGCTAGCGAAAAGAAACTCAAAGTCTCCACCGAATTTATGGACACCAAACGTTTTAACGATAGGGCCTATATTAATGACCTTCTGCTGCTATATCAGAGTAAATATCAGCAACAGTCATTAGATGTCGTACTGGTTGCCGACGATAATGCATTTCAATTTGCCCAGCGTTACCGCAGCATCCTCTTTCCAGGTGTGCCGATTATCTTCTGCGGGGTCAACTTCCTTAATAACCCTGAGCAAATCAACGCATTTAATATCACAGGAGTGACCGAGTCCTATGACATACTGGGCACAATCAACTTAGGGCTAAGCCTGTTTCCTGAAACACGCAGGCTCTATGTCATTAACGATCAAACCACTACAGGCAAAGCCAACAGTTTAAAGCTGGCACAAGTGAAGCCTCAGTTGCCCTCTTGGTTAACCGTTTTTGAAACACCCGCTATCTCAATGCAGCAATTACAGGCAACTATCAGCCAGCTAAGTGAAGATACCCTTATACTATTAATGTCATTTACCACAGATAAAAATAACCACAAGTTCTCCTATGCCAGTAGCATCAAAATGCTCAATAACAGTGCTAATCGTCCTATGTTAGGCTTTTGGGATTTCTATGCTGGCGAAGGTATTGTGGCAGGAGCCATCACCAGTGGTTATGATCAAGGTGCAACCGCAGGAGCTATGGTACTCGATATACTCCAAGGCAAAACCACCCAAGAGTTACCAGTCATCACAAAAAGCCCCGTCAAACCACTCATCGATGAGGCTCAACTCAAACGTTTTAATTACAGTCAAGGAAATCTGCCCGACAATATCACCGTCATTAACCACAAAGTAGGCTTCTTTGAACGTAACAAGCAGCTACTCATTATTGGCGGAACCCTACTCATTACTTTGCTCATTTTAGTGATATTTCAGGCCTTTAAAATCAAGCTGCAAGCGAGTTTCAATCGCCGTTTATCGGTCCAAGCTGTTACAGACAGCCTCACTCACACTAAAACTCGCACCTTCTTCTACAGCTACTTTAAGCAGGCAATTGCCGAAAGTGTTCAGCGACAACGTCCCCTATGTCTCTGCTATATGGATCTCGATGCACTGAAAAATATCAATGACAGCTATGGCCATAAAGAAGGTGACAAGTACATTCTCAACGTGGTGAAAACGATACGGGCTCATATTCGCTCAGAAGATGAGTTATGCCGTATAGGCGGTGATGAGTTCGTGGTGATATTTAAAGGATGTAAGCAATCAAAGGTTTGCTCCATATGCGAGCTCATCAATACCGACCTCAAAAAGCTTTCAGCACAACATCAGCCTAGCTATCCAATGGGAATTAGCTGCGGTATCAGTAGTCTAGATCTAAATCAGCCACAATCGGCAGAAGTTATGCTAGAAGAAGCAGACAAACAAATGTATATAGCCAAGTCAAAAAGCACGACTAGACAAGGGTTTGAACCTATTATTAATTAGCTTTTTGCCAACGCAAAAAAGCACGCCATACTCAGCGATAAAGCTGTGTTTCACACCAGCTCTTCTATACTTATCTATGTAAGTCATACCGCAACTGAACTCAGTATAGAGATACAAATAACGGTCTACTCAAGACTAAGATAACCAGTTATTGCACAATAACTTACAGCGAAGTAATTGCTTTTTACGAGTCACCCCATCTCCAGTTAACAAGGTATATTAATATGTCTAGATACTATATTGACTGTAGAGACTATCCGGGCGATGTGAAGTGCTCGGTAGCCTTGGCAGCAGATACTAAAGAGGAACTTCTTCAAGCTGTGGTAGAACATGGCTGTAAAGTTCATGGATATGAAGATAGCCAAGAATTTAGAGATAATATCATGAAGGAATTTAAGGAAGGCACACCTCCTAAATAACTCACTTCATCTGCTCTAAACATAAAAGGCTTCTATACACTTTTCTCTACAAACAGAAGCCTTTTATGCCCGTCACCACCTGCACTCCAAGGCGAAAAATTAGCCTTGTCTAACAAAGTGATTCTTCACTATGCAGTCTAGAAAACGCTCGGACTTCATATGTTTAAATTTAACAGGCTTCTCTAAGTCACCAAATAAGGGAATACCTCCGCCTAGTACAGTAGGTATAGTAGTAATGATCATCTCGTCGATAAGATCTTGCTGCATAAACCCCTGTATGGTACGCCCGCCATCGATATAAAGGCGCTCAAAACCTTGCTCTTTAAGCTGGGGCACTATCTGCTTAGGCTCGCCACTGATTATGGTTACTTTATCCTCATAGCCTTTAGGTACTGAGGTTAAAGTATTGCTTAACACAAACAATGGCTTAGTGTAGGGCCAAGGACCATCAAAGCTTAATACCACATCTAGTGTATTTCTTCCCATCACCACGGCATCAACACTGTCCATAAATGCTTGAAACCCAAAGTCATCTTCGTCTGGGTTTGGTGTCTCCATCAGCCAATCGAGTTTATTCTCTTTATCTGCGATATAACCATCTAAGCTAGTTGCTATGTATACGATATTTGACATCTTGATTTCCTAAATATCCACTTGGCAATGCCAAGGTTTAATAATATAATTATTTCTACACTGTAGAAATAATTATTCTAACGAGAGAAATAAATGGACGTCAAGGATAAAAAACAGCGCGGTCGTCCCAAGGCAACCACGAGTCTATTGAGTAGTGAAGCCATCATGCAGCAAGCCAAAGTGCTAATGAAGAAGGATGGAAAGGTACCAAGTATCAGGCTATTAGCCTCTTCCCTTGGAGTAGATGCGATGGCTATCTATTACTACTTTAAAAATAAGAATGCCCTGCTCGAGGCCATCACTATCTCCCTTGTCAGTGATATCTATCAGCCAAAGGGTAATCAAGATTGGTTTACAGAGCTTAAGCAGCTGAGCTTCAGCTACCTTACCCTTCTCAATCAATATTCAGGGCTATTGGAAACACTACTATCGATAAAATTTGAAGGGCCAGCCGAAGTTTTTCAGCAGAGGTTTAACAGCATCATCAGTCCATTGGCGCTAGATGAGACTCAGGCGTTTGATGGGCTCTGTTTACTGGTGGATTATCTCCATGGTTTTGCGCTAGCAATGAAGTGCAATCAAGATAGAACTGAACTTAATATCGAGATGATTGAAGGGCCGCTACGCCTCTACTGCAAAGCTCTGACACCAAGCTGATATCGAGCATTGGCTTTAGAAAAAGCAAAGGGAACTAATAAGTTCCCTTTATCATCTTTATAAGCTAGTCAAACAGGCTAACAACCTTATTTGTAAAACGGCTCCACTGTGCCTTTTACAGTTAAAAGCAATGGCTGACCGCGGCGGTCTAATGCCTTGTGAGAGGCGACTTTCACCCAACCTTGGCTAATGCAATATTCTTCTACATCGTTACGCTCTTTGCCATTGATGCGAATACCAATATCGTGCTCAAAAATTTCAGCAACGTGATAACGACTGCGAGGGTCGATTGAAAGGCGATCGGGTAAATCTGGTTTAGCTTTTGTATCCGTCATAATCTTGGTCTTTATCAAATGAAACTCGCGCCATTGTAGGCATTCACCTCGCTTTGCTCAATACTTCCATCGATTTTCGAGTTCAATAATCAGCAAGACAGTGATCCTTTCACCAAATACCGCGTATTACTAGCTAATCCACTCATAAAGACCCAAGAGCTTAAAGTGCAATGCCAGCTGTAAAACAATTGCCTTAAAGATTAATACCAAGCCAATTTTGGAGATAGCAAAATGAACATCAACACCAATAAATTCATGCTTGCATCATACCTAGGTTTATCTAGCATGTTACTCAGCGGCTGTGGCTCAGATAGCTCATCCAGCACCCCAATAGTCGCTCCAATCACTTCTTCGTACTTGCAAGCAGTTCATGCGTCAAAAGATGCACCTCTAGCCAATGTCACCATCAATGGTAGCCAAACACTTAATAACGTCGACTATGGTCAAGCATCGGGATATTTGATGTTGAATTCAGGCGATAACACAGTGCAAGTGGATGTTCAGCTCCCTAGTGGTGAAGTCGCAACCGTGATCCCATCCACCAGCTTGTCTCTTTCCGATATGGAAAAATACACTGTCATGGTCATAGGTGAAGCCGACAGCGCCAGCAGTTATCCAGTCGAGCCCTTAATTATCACTCGACCTAAAATGGGCACGGCTTCGGACTCTAGCCTGGATGTGCAAGTGGTACATGCCTCAGGTGGCGTTCCTGATGTCGACCTTTATGTCACCGCACCTAACGCTGACATCAATACCGAAGCACCATTAGCAACACTTGGATTTAAAGACAGCACAGGTGTGGTGAATATTGCCAACGGTGATTACCAAATTCGCTTAACCTTATCAGGCACCAAAACAGTGGCCTTTGATTCTGGCACAATCCCCTTAGCAGCCAACGCCGAGCTCACCATTGCCGCCATTCCCAATACCAATGAGGTTGATGGCTCATCCCCAGTAAAACTACTGGTAATGGATGGCACAACAAGCTCAACCCTCTATAACACCTCAGAAAAAGCTCAGTTAAGAGTTGGCCACTTAGTCTATGATGCACCTCAGGTCGATGCAGCCCTTAATGGTACTGAAGCCATATCGAATCTGGACTTTAAAGCTATCTCCACGCCCTACGCAGCTATAGATGGTGGAAGCTATGATGTCACAGTTTATGCTGGCGATGATCCCGCTAACCTAACCGTTATTAATGCCGAAGATGTCGCTTTCATGAAAGGTATGGACTACAGCGTTTACGCGGTAAACCTGCTAGCCAGTATAGAGCCATTGGTGATCATGGACGAAAGAAGAAAAGTCGCAACCAGCGCAGTATTAAACATACTACACGCCGCTCAGAACCCAGCAGCGGCTGCAGTGGACATCTATCTTACCGCCTCAATGGATATTACATCGAGCTCACCTGCGTTAGAGGATTTCACCTATAAACAAAGCGCCCAGCAGGTTTATGTGGCAGCAGGTACTTATTATGTCACTGTGACTGCGCCAGATAGTAAAACTGCTGTGATTGGCCCGGCGGAAATCACGTTAGAGAATGCCAAGGTCTACCAAGCGATCGCCATTAGCGACTCAGCCTCTACCTTTGATTTATTAGTCAATGAGATCACCGAGTAAGGTGACAATCAATAACCCCTAATAACAAGCATTGGGCCAGTGAATATACACTGGCCTTTTATATTCTCAAATCAACACCTAAAGCTGCTGAGCAAAACGCCTTCTAAAGGCCACAGGTGTTAGGCCCAGCAATTTTACAAACACCTTACGGCAAGCCGTCACATCCTCGTAGCCAACTTGGTGAGCAATAGACTCAAAGGGGAGACGTGTCGTTTCTAATAACTCGCAAGCCTTCTGTACTCGCAACCACAGCCAAGCAGCTAGTACAAAAAAGCTCCCAAGCAGAAGACTTGGGAGCTTTTAACTAGCGTATATTAATCAATTGTTTATTCAGGTTTTGTCTCTGGGTATAACTTGTTCCACCACTGAGGCTCACCCTTGAGCTTCATATCAAACCAAGCGAGCGTGGTATCCCACCAATCAAGGCGAGCACCGCGCGCATTCACATGGTGATCTTGACCGTTAAACTCCACCAGCTCGACCTCTTTACCCAGTAATTTTAGCGCTGTGTACATATAGTGGCTCTCACCGACTGGTACATTGGTATCGGCGTTACCATGAATAAGCAGCAGCGGCGTAGTGATCTTATCCGCTTGATAAAGTGGGCTTTGCTTAACGTAAAGCTCAGGGTTATTCCAAGGGAAGCTGCCGCGACTCGCAACGCCCGAATAACCGTAGCCCCACCAACCATGGCCCCAATAAGCCGACAGATTACTGATCCCCGCATGGGACATAGAAGCGGCGAAGATATCGGTTTGCGTAGCAAGATACATGGTCATAAAGCCACCATAGGAGGCGCCCATATTACCAACCCGTTTAGCATCGACAAAAGGATGCGCTTTTAAGAACGCCTTAGTCCCCTCGATAATATCTTCGGCGCTATATTTACCCCAAGCATTCACATGGCGACCGCTAAAGGCCTGACCATAGCCAGTGGCGCCATTGGGCTGCAATACATACACCACATAGCCTTGAGCCGCCCACAGATTAAACGGCCAGCGACCAGTAAAGTTACGCCCGACAGGAGAAGTGCCACCATAGTAATACACTAAGGCAGGGTACTCTTTACTCGAGTCAAAATCGGCCGGTAGATAAACGCGGCCATCGATATTGTGGCCATGCTTGTTGGTAAAATCGAAATCTTGGATCTCACCAAATGCGGTGTTGGCATAGCTTTGCTGCTGACTATCAAATAACAGCTGCTTACGCTTAGATTTCAGGCTCATCTTATAGGCTTTTTGCGGTACAGTGGCCGAAGTGCCCGCATAAACCAACATAGGCTTAGCCTTATCTAAGGCCACACTGTATTGGCCAACCATATCGACACCGGCGTTAACCTTGTTAAAACGCGCCTTACTCTGATCAAACAGATAAAGTGGCGCCCTATCTCCCTCTTTGACGGCAAGCAGCAAGTCGTCATTAGCAAGCTTAGTCATAGCGCCAATGGCAGGGTCAAAGTTTTTACTTAACGCAGTCACCTTGCCGTTAGCATCACGCCAATAGAGCTGGCCATCATAGTCATTGACCTCAATATTCGGGTTTTCAATGCCCGCGCCTTTCATAAAACGAGGGCCAGCGGTGATATAGAGTCCATCATCAGCATAAAGCGCCTGATTAAAGGTGCGATATTCGCCAATCAAAGTTTCACTCAAGTCGGCAAGATTTAGCTCAACTAATTGAGTCAAGCCATGGGCTGGCTCACTGTAATCCACAGGAGAACGAGTCAACAATAAGCGGCCTTTTTCGCTGTTAAGATCCATCAGATTGGAGCTGAGTTTATTGTCCGTTAGCTGACGAATAAAGCCAGATTGAATATCTAGCTGATAAAGCTGGCTATTGTTACGCCAGTAACTCCAGCGATCCTGCAACGCCTGAAAACGCTTCGAAGTCGCATTCTCATCCGCCTTAAACGGCTTTTGCCAACTGAACAATAAGCTATCGTCATACCAGCTAAGGCTTGAGACATTATCCATCCCATCGGCCACAACCTTTAGACTCAAGTCATCGATATTAAGCACCTGAATCTGTTTGTTCGCCACAAAGGCAAGCTGCTTACTGTTATCGGACCAAACCGCGCCGCTAGGGCGGTTATCCTGCCAGCGGTAAACCACACTGTTATCGGACAGCTTTCTTAGGCTAGTCACCTTAATCGCCTTATCACCTCGCTCTGCTTGATACTGGGTCGTCGATTGCAGATAGTACTTAGCATTGGGTGACAGGTTCAGGCTAGAGATGACTTTGGCATCATAAAGCTGGTCGGCAAGCACTCTTTGTTTGCTATAACCATCCACATTGATGGTGTCGACTTCACTCTTGCCCTGCCAATCTAGGCTAAAAGCGGCATCAGGCTGCTGACCGTCGGCCAAAATCAGCACTTGGTAGTCACCTGTGGCTAGGGTCAAATCAACCTTGTCGCCAGCATCAACCAGCTGACCATTAAGATAAACCTGAGGTTGGCTTAGGCCTTCTATCGCTAAACTACCTTGAGTAAAACGATCGACAGAAACAGGCAAACGATAGGCAAGCCAGCCTTCACCTTTGGTTTTGCTGCTGGCCGTTTGCCATGGAAACTCTTGATTAAATACAGTTAAGGATTGAGCAGGCACTTGCCCTGCTTGTGCGGCTAAATGCTCGGCGAGATTGGCTCGCAGCGCTTTTTGGTGAGCACCTTTAGATAAGGGCGCAGCCATGGCCTCATTAATTGGCCCTAAACGTTGAATATGGCTCAGTTCAATTTCAGCCGCCGATACCACACCAGAGATGGCAATCGCTAAGCTGGAGCAAGCCAGTGCAAAAGCTTTCATAGAGCATCCTTTTGTCTTGTTATCATTCTTTTATTCGCTGTAATAGCTGTTATCGATATGAAATTGAGAAGTTTATTATCATTTTTATCGCGCCACAGTGTGACAAAAATGACGGTTAAATGCATTAGCTTTTACCCTTAGTTTGTTACCAATCATTTATCGGCGTTGGCATATCTGCACAGGCATGAAACCGGTTTTAGGTGCGGTCATTTGAACTCTGATGACAAAGGCTTTAGGATCGGCGCACTTGCTAACAAAGATGAATGAGTTAAATGAGCACTGAGCTGTACTTTATCTATGACTCCCACTGCCCTTGGAGTTATGCCGCCACACCTTTAGTTAACGCCTTACAACAGGCCTACCCCAAAATGCAGCTGCACCTGTTACATGCAGCCCACTATATTGGCAAAGACAGCGCAGGCAGAGAGCAAGTTGAGGCGGTGGCTAAGGTGAGTCAGCAAAAGTTTGGTCAAGGACACCTTAAATTTGCCAACAGCCCTAAGAACTCAATCAATACAGCCAATCTAATGGCTTGGGTACAAAACAAACATGCGAATAAACAGCTTGAGCTGTTAAATGCCCTACAACAGGCTCACTTTGTTGAAGGCAATCCGCTCAATAAGAAAGAAGATTTCAGCGCCATCGTTGACGCTTTTAAGCTATCGCCCAATAGAAAGGTGTTTAAGGGTGAACTCAGTATCGATGCAGAGCAGCTACTCGACGCCATAGATGAGATTCAGCAGGTAATAGGCACCACCAACTTCCCTGTATTAGTCATGACAGAAAATGATAACGCCATCTTTATCGACCACTCCCAATACCTAAGCCAACCACAAGCTGTAGTTGCAGCAGTCAAAAAAGAGCTAGCCGCGATAAAATAATGAAATCAGAAGGGAAGCTTTACCCCTTCCCTTCTGATTGACGCTTAAAATTAGCGGGAGTTAATCCATTTAAACGTTTGAAGTACTTATTGAAATAGGTAATATCATCAAACCCTAAGTCATCGGCAGTTTGCTGCACAGATAAGCCATCCATTGCCAACTTGCGTTTAATCTCTAGGGTGACTCTAAAGTCAATCAATTGCTTTGCCGTTCGGCCACTACAAGATTTACATAATAGATTGAGTGACTTATAGCTAGTATGCATCCACTGCGCGTACTGAAGTACCTCTCTCTCCTTAAAATAACGTCGCTCAACAAGATCGATAAATTGATCAAAACGATCCTTTTGCTGCTCGCTTAAATGGATCAAATGACTCTCTCGCTGCCTAGCCAACTTAATTAACAAGGCAGAAATTAATAACTGGACGACAACATCATCGTCCGCTTCTTCAAGCTGCGCCTTTCTCACCTCATCAAGAAACACTTGGCAGCTATCATCCAACTCTTTGGACAATGCAAGCACTGGCGAAGCCGTTAAACTTTGATGCACTGGCGCAAAGTAAGAGGTGCGAATATTGGCAGAGCTTGTCGAGAAAAATTCAGGTGTGATATTCACCATTTTCCCTTGAGGACAATCTTGAGAATCAAAGGCATGCACTTGGTTGGGGTTAATAAAGATAAAGCTTTTTGACTGATATGGGTATTCATTGAAATCGACTTGATGCTTACCACTACCCTGCTCAATATAGATAAAGCAGAAATAACTCACTCTATGGGGACAATAGGGATCAAAAGGGTAGAGATTGAGCCTCTCTCGAAAACGCTCAAGATCCAGCACCTGTATACCAGACTCTTCTAGCGACGGCGCACGATAGCTAATATTCGGTATCTCACTCTTTTGCTTCACACGATTCTCTCTAAATTTCGACTCTAGCACTCATTATGGTCTATCTATGACTAGGAGCTGTTGATCTTTGCTGATTAGTTTTTGCGCTAAGTCAATGGCATTTTATCGCGGCGAACGAGGTGAAGCTTAACAATCTAAGTTAATTCTCGTGGGACAATGAGAAAATACCATTGAGTCGCGCCGAAGGGCAGCAAAGCATAACACGCCCTTATACAGTCAAGTTGGCCAATAACCCATGTTGATTATTGGCCAAAGCCAGTTATAGGTGAATCTTACCTATTCGCCTTGCTCGCTCATCGTAATCATCCTCATGACAACCAGAGCAGCTATCGTAGGCTCTAAGCCATGGCTTCATATAGTCACCATCAGCTGAAAAATGCCTAGGATCATCTTTAGCACCGTCAAGATCCACCTTAAACAGATGTGACTCGCTTGGCATATGACAATCTGTACACTTAGCGGTAAATTCATGGGCAGCTGCTGCAATGTCACTTCCCGGCGCATTGGCAAACTCTTGCTGATGACAATCGCTGCACTCTCTCACCATAGCCGCTTCATGACCTGGCTTATCTTGATAATGCTCAGATAAGTGAGGATTGTGACAAGTAGAGCAAGTAAACCCTTGCTTCTTGCCCATAGCCTCACCCGTATCCGGATCTGTACCAATCAGTGTCGTTGCAGCATGACGACCACCTCGTCC
This sequence comes from uncultured Shewanella sp., assembly GCA_947503555.1. Classification (GTDB taxonomy): domain Bacteria; phylum Pseudomonadota; class Gammaproteobacteria; order Enterobacterales; family Shewanellaceae; genus Shewanella. The sequence goes on along the minus strand of CANNEE010000003.1, from coordinate 95,184 downwards.
TCCTCTGCGCCCTTCTGGACCAAAGTCGGTTTTCAGCTTCAAACGCGCCCCTTGGGTATCACCGCCAAATAGCTGATCTTTTGGTGAGGTATAATCAGGATAACGTCTGACCGCATCATCTGTAGTATGACACTCAGAGCAGGCAATTGGCTGACCAAAGCCCATATCTTCGGCAAGAAAGTCTTCAGTAGTACGCGGCTCAGCCACCTTGACAATATTATGCTTGGTCGGCCCCATAATATGTTCCATTCCTGCGCCATGGCAGGCCTCACACTGAATCCCAGTCAAAGCAAAGGTACCACCCATTCCTGGCATATCATTCTGGCGATTTAAGTTGCGGTGATCACCTGCACCCTCGGTATAATCTTTCCATCCTGTGGTATGGCATCGACCGCAATAATCAAAGGGATGGGAATCAGGCGCATCATCTACCTTCCAAGGCCACATATAAGGTACCTGTTCGCCCTTTGCACCAAGACCGGCCCCCGCTTTCTCGCCTGTCATGATATAGCCGTTATTGTCGATAAACATGGCACTCGTTTTATAACCACCAATCACATAACTAATATCTTGCCAGCCCGTAGGGTTACCTAGAGAGTTATTGACATTCAGCTGCTCAACAGAGCCCGAGATAGAGGTAAACGGATAGATAGGTTCCTCACCTTCGACCTTGGTGAGCTTAAAATTGTGTCCAGTCTCAAAGTAGGTTCGCTTATCTCTATGACAATAGATACAAGCTTTACTGCCGACATAGCTCAGCGCTTGTGGTGCAACACTAATAGTGACTGTAGAGGCCGCCTGACCGCCATGACCATCGTGAATACTGTAATTGAGGACACTGGTGCCCACCGCAAGAGGCTCGAATCTTATCTTATTATTTTCAATTGAAACAACGCCTCTTCCTTCAAACAAGGTAACATGCTCTAGCACCAGCTCATCACCATCGATATCAGTATCATTTTCGATAGCATCAATCATCATCACACTTCCCATAATGGCATTAGCCGTAACAGGATTAGCTATGGGAGATGAGTTACTTGGCGCAATCACCTCTTCTTCAATGGCATTGTCATTGTCGCTACCACACGCACTTAACATCGTCAGTACCATGGCTCCAATCAGTGTTTTTATAGGAACACTAGCCCCATTTAATCTGTTCATTATCATCTCCCTGCTGTTATTGACACAGTCGACCCAAAGACAAGATATTTGGCTGTAAGCAAGCAAACTGTGTTCAGATAAAAGTACTGCGCTAACCAGCAAGGAAGTAGGTAGATAAAGGAATGAAAATGGCCAATTCAGCACCAAACAAAAGGAATGTGAACTCGATAACTCCCCCCTAAAAACTAGGGTCAGAGTAAACTTTTTTCATTAAGGGCAAGTTGAAACCTATGTCAAAGCCATGATGTCAGAACAATGAAGCATCTTAGCCGATCTAATTTTTCACTCATGGAATCGGAGAAAGGCTCAAATACTAAAAGATCCGTTAGTCTTGTCTCTAACGGGCCTTCTCAATCCAATTAGCACTGTTTATTCAGCGTCACTGGAGCAAACACCTCTCTGTTTTAGCACATTCAGATAAAGTAAATCACTCACTGCTAACCCCAGCACAACCAAAGTAAACAGCGGAATAACTCCCTGACTATAAAAAACTGACAAGAATACTGTAGGTAATACTCTAGCAACCGAAAACCAAGGCAAATTAGGCTTACCCAAGCCATAATCTATGCAGGTCTCAATATCGAGCTTGAGAAGCTTGTTCAATAAAAAGAGATTCGCTGCAAAGTAAATTGGCATATAGATAAATACCAATGTCTCATACCCCATATGGGACACTTTCAAAAAATGATAAGCATCTAAAGCCGCCCCTGTCACCAGCATAGCTAACAGGTACATCAATTTTTGCATTTTAGTTCCCTCTAACAACATACGGTAAAATTTAATATAAACAAAAGGATAACCTTTGCCGACACTCACAAGCAATCCTCAATGAAAACTGCTCAAAAAAACTAGGGTCAGAGTAAACTTTATTTCTTCGACTAAAATTAGACCTCAACCCTATGCAAAAGGATCTTGCATATGCCTAGAACAAACAGAATCGCTCCCATAGGTATTCCAGTTCATATCATCCAGCGCGGTAACAATCGCCAAGCTTGTTTTCTTACAGAGCAGGATTTCGGTGCTTACATTAAATGGTTGAAAAAGTATGCATCTAAATTCAATGTTGAAGTCCATGCATGGGTATTGATGACTAATCACGTTCACCTTCTATGCACGCCAAGAAGCTCCAATGCCATCAGCGAAATGATGCAATCACTCGGCCGAGTCTATGTGCGCTATTTCAATACCACTTATCAACGCACAGGTACGCTATGGGAGGGCAGATTTAAGTCCTGCTTGGTACAATCAGAAACCTATTTATTACAAGTTTATCGCTATATAGAGCTCAATCCCGTTCGAGCAAACATGGTTGATAGTCCAGCTGATTACAAATGGTCTAGCTACCAAATTAATGCACTAGGAAAACACTCCACACTATGTACTCCACATGAAGTATTTTTAGCCCTCGGAGATACTGAGCAGCAAAGACGAACTCGATACCAACCCCTTTTTGAATATGCGCTGAACAGCGAAAGTTTGAAACAGATCCGTCAAGCAACTCATAAAGGTACAGCCATTGGAAACGAAAGCTTCATAAGTGAAATGGAAAAGCTAATAGGGCAAAGTATGCACCCCAAGAAAATGGGGCGACCTTTGAAGAAAAGTTTACTCTGACCCTACTTTTTAAAAGGCTTACAGATAGTTTTTTTCGGCCTTGGTGACTTTTTGCAAGTAGCGGCGAGACTCGGCTCTAGGGTGCTTTCTAGTCAGCAGATAATAAACATCTTTTGCAGCCTTGCTGTTCAGCAGCTTCATTGCCGTAGTGCGATTACCGTGAAACGTCTTCAGCACATTGCCAGTGCCACCGTTATAGGCGGAAATCATCGAATAATGCTTACTCGTGCTGTTTCTCACATCCTTTAAATAATGACTCTTAAGAATATGCAGATAGGCTGCTCCAATATCGATATTAAACGCAGGATCAAACAGCTGCTGCTTAGTCGGCGCGCCAGGTCTTTTTTTAACTCTTTGATAAACATCGGCGCCCGCCGTTTTGGGTACAACCTGCATTAAGCCGTAAGCATTGGCTCGACTTACCGCAAAAGGATTAAAGTTGCTCTCGGTTTCGATAATGCCATATATCAACTTAGGCGACAGTTGATAACGCTTGGCCGCAGCAAGCACATACTGACTATACTTTTTCTCCCTCAGGTGTTGATGCTTGTCCACCATATCGATACGAACAGCATAGATTTGCTTCTGATTTCGCTGATACTTTTGCAAGCGAAACTCAGTCAAGTAGCGAGAAAATCGATTCGCGCGCCACTGATACTGAATAGGCTTACCATCATGGTCAAGCACCTGCTGATACAAATAAGGCTTGCCCGATAGCTTAGGCGCCTTACTCGAAAAAATATCTGTCTTTTGCGGATCTGAAGTGGTCAATAGCGTCGTCACTATCGCCTGCTGTAGATTGTCTAACGTCTTCGCCTGAGATCTATCGGCTAAGGTTTCGATAAGAATCGTGCCCTTTTCAAAGTCGACAATAGCGCGAGCGCGATAATCATTGGTGTATTTAACCAGCTTTTTATTATCAGAAACTCTTGGCTTCCCTTCGCCCCAAACCACTTGGATATGCTTGCTTAACTCCTCAAGCAAGGCTCTGATATCCCTAACGTCTTTATCGATTAGCTCTTTGGTCTTTACCGTTTGCTGAGCAATATCAATCACATCAGGGTTCTTAGCATTAATCTTATCAATCAAGACTTCAGCGCTGCGAACAGATGCCAGATTCGGCGTGCTCTTACACCCCACAAGGCTGATTAACATCAATAGCAACAAAACTCTTTTAAACATTCACCATCCTTAGGCAGTTTCTGGGTTTGCGCACGCCATCATTCAGACAAAGCCACGAGCTTGTGTTGCTGCCCCACGCTATTGGCAACACTGATCAATCTCGATTTTATCGCCTGCTCTATCCCCGCGCCCAACTGCAACAAATCATCCACAGCAATAAAGGCAACCGTAGTTAAGCTGCTGCTTTCATAGTGATAAGCATAGCCCGCTTCTACCACCCAATTGTTTGAGTTAAAGCTCGCAGCTTGCTCATCTAAGGAGCGCACCAGAGTAAAATCAAACTTCAATACTCGAGCCTCATCGCCATACCAGTCAGCCTTTAACGCCTGAAAGTTAATCCACATCTCAAGCTGCGCCAACAAAGGCTTAAGCGAACTCGAAAACCGACCATCGGCCACTATGGTAATGGGAAACCCTTGCTGCATACTGCATTAGCCCTATTTATCTGTTATTACCGCCATTGGCATCTGTAGTGATAGTGCAGCTTAACGCCTTGAAAAACAAGAGAGCCAAAAGTTTACTCTGACCCTACTTTCATTATTCATCCAATATCAGTTGATTTATCACTGTTCTCCAGAGAGAATAACGCCTGATTAAATTCGCTTATTCAAAGATGTAGGTTTAGGAGTGTCAATAAGATGATGACAAAATGGGCAACACGTTTTCTACAAATGGCCGAGCTCGTTGCATCTTGGAGTAAAGATCCCTCCACACAAGTTGGCGCAGTCATCACAGAAGACAACCGCATCGTCTCATTAGGCTTCAACGGCTATCCCCATGGTGTCTCAGACAGTGCAGAAATCGACAACCGCGAGATGAAACTACTCAAAACCCTTCATGCCGAAGAAAATGCCATTCTTTATGCCAAGCGCGATCTTAGCGGCTGCGAAATCTGGGTCACCCACTTCCCTTGCCCCAACTGCGCGGCAAAGATAATCCAAACTGGGATCAGCACAGTCCATAGCCCAGCACCCAGCCAAGACTTTCTCTCTCGCTGGAAAGAAAAAATCGCAGTCAGCCAAGATATGTTCGACCAAGCTGGCGTCAAAGTCGATTGGATGCAGATAGAAAACAAAGAGGACGAGTGAGCCAATTAACGGTCACTCTCGCCCCATTTGCTCGGAACATACTGAGCAACAAACAACGACGAGGCACAGCTAAGCCTCTGCCCCTACTTTAAAAGTTTACTCTGACCCTACTTTATGGGTGTGGGTCAAACTTTAGTCGGTTGGGGCTTACATTTCAGGGAAAGTGAGCGTATATTGTTCGCTTATTCATGGAGTTGCACCAAACGCAGGTATGCGGGTGCCAAAGAAGTTGCCCTCGTTGCATCAAGGAAGAAGATGTCGTCGTTATCCAGTCAAATTCTCTCAATCACTATCGTTCTTTCCAGCATGTTTGCTGTGCTCAGCGTAATGTGGCTGATGCTTAAACACCGTGATGCCACGGTAAAATTACCCGTTGAACGTGACAACCTAGCCCGTATTCCTGCTTTTGGATTACAGCAAGAGATTCAAGATCTCCAAATGAATCTTATCGCGGGTATGTTCATTGGCACAGTTGCTGTGAGCCTGCCCTTTGCGCTAATCGGCATACAAGCCCATATTGAAGTCGGCAAATTCCCTTGGGTATACGCTCTGTTCGCGCTTATGGGTGTTATCTATGCTGGATTCAAAACGTGGAAGAACTTCGCCAAACTCACTAAGGTGCGCCTAGGCCACACGGCAGAAATAGCAACGGCTAATGAACTGATTGGGTTGCAGGCGAAGGGATATCAAGTGTTTCACGATATCCAAGCCGATGGCTTTAATATCGACCACCTAGCGATTGGCCCTAATGGTGTATTTGCTATTGAAACTAAGGGACGCCATAAGCGTAAAAAGGATAGTAAAAATGGCAGCAAAGATTACCAAGTCTTTGTGAAGAATAACCAGTTACAGTTCCCGTCATGGACTGAGACCAAACCGATAGAGCAAGCAGCACGTCAGGCTAAGTGGGTTAATCAATGGCTAAGCAAAGCCACAGGTGAGAGTGTTACCAGCACTCCAGTGCTTGTCTTCCCCGGCTGGTATGTGACCAATCAAAGCAAACCGCCCTTCCCTATTCTGAATCACAAGCAATTGGTGAAAACCTTACCCACACTCAGACCCGACAACAGCAGCGGCCAACTACTGGATCAACAACAGATAAACCGCATCACCTACCAAGTAGCCCAACGCTGCCTACGAAAAAGCGAATCGGGGAAGTCATGAGGGCAGCAAAGTTTACTCTGACCCAGTTTATTACGCTCAACTTAATTTACTAGCATTTCCATAGAACTGGAAAAAAAATCATGCAGCATATAAAACAACTAAAGCTCATTAACTATAAAAGATTCAAAGAATTTGAAGTCGATTTTGATTCGAAAATTAATACAATCATTGGTGACAATGAGGCGGGCAAAAGCTCAATATTACAAGCAATCGAACTGCTTTCCAGTGGAAGCAGGCATAAAGTTGAGACTACAGGTATTGAGTCCATTCTTAATAAAGGCTCGATAGCTGAATTTTTAGCAGGTGAAAAGACGTTTGAGAATTTACCAGAAGTTCATGTTGAAGCTTATTTGAGTGATGAAACAAACCCCGATCTCTTCGGAAAGCATAATTCAAAAAATGTCAATGCTAGCGGACTGCATATGATTTGTCTTCCCAATGAAGACTTAATCAATGAAATCAATCAGGTTTTAGCATTGGATAACGGAAATTTTCCATTTGAATTTTATATTGTTAAATTCATTACTTTTAATGGTGAGGCGTATTCAGGTTATCGCCGATTTCTTAAGTGTTTAACAATAGATAGCTCAAAAATTAACAGCGAGCATGCAAACAATGAATACATAAGGACAGTTTACGATTCCACTGTAGAGCATGCAAATAGAGTAAGTCTGAGCAACGAATATCGGTTACAAAAAATACAATTCAAAGAGAATAAACTCAAAGATATCAATGCAGGATTAGGCAGTTACGAGTTAGCCATACGCTCAGGCTCAAAATACAACCTAGAAGCCGACATCACACTGACTCAAGATGATATTCCGATAGATGCTAGAGGGCAAGGACAGCAGTGCTTCATAAAAACTGAATTCGCCCTGAATCGTAATACTGAGAATAATGCGCTAAATACCCTTCTTTTAGAGGAACCTGAAAATCATCTTAGCCACAGCAACATGAAAAGGCTTATTTCAAAAATATCAGAGTCCCATCAAAATCAAATAATCATCGCAACTCACAGTAGTTTAATAAGTACTCGATTAGATTTAAGAAAATCTATACTTCTAAATAGCAACAGTGATGAGCCGCTTAAACTAAGTAAGCTATCACCCTCAACTTCAAAATTTTTCATGAAAGCTCCAGACAATAATATTCTGGAGTTCGTGCTATCAAGAAAAGTTATTCTTGTTGAAGGAGATGCTGAGTATATGTTGATTGACTCACTATACAAAAGATCAACCGGAAGGACTCTAGAACAAGATGAAGTGCATGTTATCTCAGTCGGTGGAACCAGCTTTAAACGCTACATGGAATTAGCAAAAACTCTTAATATTAAAGCAGCGATAATTCGCGATAATGACGGAAATTACCAAAAAAACTGTATAGATAACTATGCCGACCATGCGGCCGAAAATATTAAGGTCTTCTCAGATAATGACGATAAAAATTATACATTTGAGGTCTGTCTTTATCTTAAGAATAAAGCAATATGCGACAAATTATTTTCCGGGGGGAATATACAAAAAGATCCTCTCGATTTTATGTTGAGTAATAAGGCAGAAAGTTCACTTAGACTTGTCGAAAATCACTCAGAGGATTTGGACTCTCCAGAATATATTCAGCAGGCGATACAATGGATAAACGAGTAGTATTTGCCGTTGCCGGCTCAGGGAAAACATCGAGTATCATTGATTCACTAAATGCAGATAGCCGGTGTTTAATCGTTACATATACAGAAAACAATACGCGACACCTAAAGAATAGAGTAATTGGTAAATTTGGAGAGATCCCAGTCGGGATTAGGATATATAGCTACTTTACATTTTTATATTCATTTTGTTTTAGACCCCTATGTGGATATGAACTGAAAACCAAGGGGATTAACTTCAATTTTCCCTTACCTCAGTACGCACAACGCTCTAGAAAGGATACGAGAGAGCATTATATTGATAAGAGTGGACGGCTGTACGCAAACCGTATAGCTAAACTACTAATTGAATTTGATGTTGTTCCTGATTTAATACAAAGAATTGAAAAGTTCTATGACTCGGTGTTTATTGACGAAGTGCAAGATTTCGCCGCAAACGATTTCAATCTAATTTGCGCCTTAGCAAAAGCAAATGTAGAAATGCGATTGGTAGGAGATTTTTATCAGCATACTTTCGACACCAGTCGTGATGGAAATACTCAGAAATCTTTGCATGAATGTTTTGATAAATACTGCGTTAAACTAAAAAAGTCGGGCTTTGAGATAGATTTAACATCGCTATCAAACAGTTATCGCTGCAGCCCTAGTGTTTGTGCCTTTGTATCTGAACGTGTAGGAATCAAGATTTTATCTCATCGAGAAGATGAGGTCATTGTAAGGTATGTTGACAATGTTGGTGAGGTTGATTCAATTTTCAATAATGACTCAGTTGTTAAGCTTTTTATCAAAAAAGTGATCGTTATCCAGGAAATACAGCTAACTGGGGAAATACAAAAGGATTAGATCACTTCCAAGATGTATGTGTCGTGCTAAACCCGACAACCCTAAAAGCCTTTGATAATGCTAACCTAGAACAGCTTAATCCAACTACAAAGAACAAGCTTTATGTGGCTTGCACTAGAGCAAAAGGAAATTTGTATTTTGTATCTGAAAAATCATTAAAGAAGTATCAGGTGTTGTGATTAACTCATTCTTACGAGAACGTATAGCAAGTCACTGCACCCAGAAATTTTACTCGCTTCGCTCTCAATATTCCGGTGAATGAAGCGTTTTACCAATACTTTGCCTAATCCTTCTGCCTACCTTTAGAGTGTTTGCGTTAGCGCACTTTTGTCCAAAGATGAGCTGTAACTGCAACGCATGGGAATTTGTTCCGTTTCACTGCCACTCTTCATTTTCAATTCGAACTAAGCAAAAAAGCGAACCCGCAAAGGTTCGCTTTTCTCATTTCAAGCTAAGAACCATCAAATGGCGTCACTGCCGAAGAGAAGGCAAGGAAGCCGATGCTTTTCGCCACGGAGTTGACTGTTGTCAATGAGTAGCGAAAAGTGTCGGATGACGCCGAATTATCGAGGCTAAGTAGCCATTACTCGTACTCAGAAATTGGCACACAAGCACACTGAAGGTTTCGATCCCCAAACACATCATCGATGCGGTTCACGGTTGGCCAGAACTTATTAGCCTTAACCGCTGCCGTTGGGAATACCGCTTCTTCGCGCGTGTATGGACGGTTATCAAACTCGCTATCCATAATGTCTTCCATGGTGTGCGGCGCGTTGTGTAGCGGATTGTTATCCGCTGGCCACTCACCCGCTTCAACCTTAGCGATCTCTTTACGAATCGCAATCATGGCTTCGATAAATCTATCTAGCTCCGCCTTAGACTCAGACTCGGTTGGCTCAACCATCAAAGTGCCCGCTACAGGGAAGCTCATGGTTGGTGCGTGGAAGCCGTAATCATTAAGACGCTTAGCAATATCCATCTCGGTAACGCCTGAGCTTTCCTTGATAGGACGCAGGTCGATAATACATTCGTGGGCAACACGGTCATTACGGCCTGTGTACAGCACAGGGTAATGCTCGCCTAACTGCTTAGTCACATAGTTAGCGTTCAGTAGCGCCACTTGAGTCGACTGACGCAGGCCTTGCTTACCCAGCAGCTTGATATACATCCAAGTGATAGGCAGGATACTAGCGCTACCATAAGGCGCGGCTGAAACTGCACCGTTATCATCGCTTACACGACCCGGTTTCACTACCGAGTGACCCGCCACAAATGGGGCAAGGTGAGCTTTAACACCGATAGGTCCCATACCTGGGCCGCCACCACCATGAGGAATAGCAAAGGTCTTATGCAGGTTAAGGTGAGAAACATCGGCGCCGATAGAACCCGGTGTAGTGAGTGCTACCTGAGCGTTCATGTTGGCACCATCGAGGTAAACCTGACCGCCATGCTCATGGATGATTTCACAAACCTCTGTCACCGTCTCTTCATAAACACCATGGGTCGATGGGTAAGTGATCATCACACAAGAGAGGTTATCGGCCACTTCAGCCGCTTTAGCGCGCAGATCTTCAAGATCTACGTTACCTTCCTTATCACAGGCAGTAACTACTATTTTCATGCCCGCAAGCTGAGCAGATGCTGGGTTAGTACCATGGGCCGACTGAGGGATAAGACAGATGTTTCTGTGGCCTTCGCCGCGAGACTCGTGGTACTTCTTAATCGCGAGTAAACCTGCATATTCACCAGATGCGCCTGAGTTAGGCTGCATGCACATGGCATCATAACCTGTGATCTCGGCAAGCTTGGTCGATAGCTCTTCGATAAGGTCAGTGTAACCTTGAGCCTGATCCAGCGGGCAGAAAGGATGCATATTGGCAAACTCAGGCCAGCTTACGGGGATCATCTCTACCGCAGCGTTAAGCTTCATGGTGCATGAGCCTAGTGAGATCATCGAGTGGTTAAGCGCCAAGTCTTTATTTTCAAGACGCTTAATGTAACGCATCATCTCAGTTTCGCTGTGATAACGGTTAAAGGTTGGATGATTCAGAATATCATCGGTACGTAGCAAACCAGCTGGAATAGAACTGCTCGCCGCTTTGAGGAGCTGATCATCTAATTTCGCTACATCAAGGCCATGACCTTCGCCTAAGATCACATCAAATAGCTGGGCAACATCGGCTCGAGTGGTGGTTTCATCTAGGCTGACACCTTGTACGCCATCATTGTCATATCTTAGGTTTAGCTCAGCCTTTAATGCGCGAGCACGCACAGCCTCAACATCATCTAGCTTGAATGACAGGGTATCGAACCAAGTGTTGTTAACTAGCGAAACGCCTTTTTGCTTCAGGCCGCTTGCCAGAATATCTGTTAGACGATTGATGCGACTTGCTATGGTTCTCAGCCCCTGTGGGCCGTGGTATACCGCATAGAAAGAGGCCATATTGGCTAGCAGTACCTGAGCGGTACAGATGTTAGAGTTGGCTTTTTCGCGGCGAATATGTTGCTCGCGGGTCTGCATCGCCATACGTAGCGCTGTGTTACCGCGCGTATCTTTAGAAACACCAATAATACGGCCAGGCATAGAACGCTTATGGGCATCACGTGCCACGAAGAAGGCAGCGTGTGGACCACCATAGCCCATAGGCACACCAAAGCGCTGGGCACTACCAAAGACCACATCTGCGCCCATAGAGCCCGGCGATTTCAGTAGTACCAGTGACATGATATCGGCAGCAACAGAGACGATAGCTTTCTTCTCATGGAGCTTGGCAAACAGGTCGCTGTAATCCTTTATCTCGCCGTGACGGTTAGTGTATTGGAATAGCGCGCCAAATAGCTCATGGTTGACCGCTTCTTCTGCTGGGCCAACTATCACTTCAAAGCCAAAACACTCGGCGCGGGTTTGTACTACATCCAAGGTTTGTGGGAACACATCGTCAGCCACAAAGAAGATATTGGCTTTTTTGGCTTTAGAGACACGCTTAGCCAGCGCCATTGCTTCGGCGGCGGCAGTGGCTTCATCGAGAAGTGACGCCGAGGCCAAATCTAGCCCCGTTAGATCCATCGATAGCTGCTGGAAGTTCAAAATCGCTTCTAGGCGACCTTGGGCAATCTCAGGCTGGTAAGGGGTATAAGCCGTGTACCAACCTGGATTTTCAAATACATTACGCAGAATCACATTCGGCACTTCGGTGCCATAGTAACCCGCGCCGATATAGCTTTTAAATACCTTGTTTTTGTCGGCAAGTTCGCGAATATAGGCGATGCCTTCTGACTCGCCACAGGCTGAGTCGATGGCCAAGTCACGGCCTAATAAAATAGATTCAGGTACGGTTTGATTAGTTAAATCTTCTAGAGACTCAGCGCCAATGGTGTTGAGCATAGCTTGCTGCTCAGTTGCATCTGGGCCGATATGACGACGAAGAAAGAGCTCGTGTTGCTCGAGTTGGGTAAGAGTTTTTGTGGTCATGGTAAACCTGATCCCATTTTGTGCCGATATCCGCCTGATAGTTCAGTTGGTATCAGTCTTGTTAATGCTATCTAAATTGGTTTTAGTCAGCTATTGCTTGGTAAACAATGTCGCTTAGTGCTTTTCTGTTGCTTCTCGCTCAAGGCTGTTTTATCACTTAGCTCAAGGCTGCTGCTAAAGCCTTTAAACCTAAAGTAAAAGCAACAAAGCCCCGCTAAACAACGGGGCTTTGTGTTATTGACGCTTATTCTTCGTCAATCACCTCTTGATAACCTTCGGCATCAAGTAGGTTGCCTAGCTCTGACTCATCAGAAGGCATTACGCGGAAGAACCAACCATCGCCATAGGCATCGCTATTAACTAGCTCAGGAGAGTCTTCTAAATCTTCGTTTACTGCTACCACTTCACCTGATAGCGGTGCATAGATGTCTGAAGCGGCTTTTACCGACTCAGCCACGGCGCAATCTTCGCCTGCACTCAGCGTGTCACCTACTTCTGGTAGCTCAACAAACACCATATCACCGAGAAGCTCTTGAGCATGCTCAGAAATACCCACAGTGTAACTACCATCTGATTCTTTACGAACCCACTCATGTGAATTGGCGTATTTCAGTTCACTTGGAATATTGCTCATTTTTCTGTTCCTTGTTTCTTAAAATCTTGTCTTTCAATCGCGATTAGAATGCTTGTTTACCATTACGCACAAAACTCGGCGCCACTACTTTAACAGCTACACGCTTTTTACGCATTTCGACTTCAGCAGTATCCGCTATGCCCTGAGGCACACGCGCCATCGCAATAGAATAGCCCAATGTTGGCGAGAAAGTACCGCTAGTGATCACGCCTTGGTGCTCTTGGCCTTCAGAATCGGTAAAAAAGACTGGCATATCAGTACGTAATACACCTTTTGCTTCCATTACTAAGCCGACTAATTTTTCAGTGCCCTTGGCTTTAATCGCCTCTAGCGCTTTTCGGCCGATAAAGTCACGCTCACTTGGCTCCCAAGCTATGGTCCAGCCCATGTTAGCTGCCAGCGGGTTAACGCTCTCATCCATATCTTGACCATAAAGGTTCATGCCCGCTTCTAGACGCAGGGTATCACGCGCGCCTAAACCACATGGCTTAACACCAGCATCGAGCAGCGCTTGCCAGAGTGTGGCCGCTTCTTCTTGAGGAACGATAATCTCGTAACCCGCTTCACCTGTGTAGCCAGTGGTGGCAATAAACAGCTCCCCAGCTTGCACGCCAAAGAACATCTTCATGCCTTCAACAGCTTGCTTTTGGCTGTCGCTAAATACGCTTTGCGCCTTAGCTTTAGCGTTCGGACCTTGTACGGCAATCATGGCAAGCTCAGGACGCTCAGCAACGTCAACGCTAAAGTCTTGGCTTTGCTCATTGATCCACGCAAGATCTTTTTCGCGAGTCGCCGAGTTCACCACGATGCGGTAGTGGTTATCACCAATAAAGTAGGTAATGAGATCGTCGATAACGCCGCCGTCATGATTAAGCATGCCGCCATACAGGGCCTTGCCTTCAACAGTGAGTTTGGCAACGTCATTGGCTAATAACTTTTGCAGGAAGGTTTTGGCATCAACGCCAGTCACATCGACGACTGTCATGTGGGAAACATCAAACATGCCCGCGTCTTCGCGAACGGCTTTATGCTCTTCGATTTGCGAGCCATAGTTAAGCGGCATGTCCCAGCCGTGGAAATCAACCATCTTGGCGTTAGACTCAAGATGCTTGCTATAGAGTACCGTTTGATTAGCCATTGTTATCTCTTTATTAGGGCTAGTCAGTTGCCATTAAACGCCAGTCAAAGCCTTTTGCTCGCGTTTGCAACTAACATAATGATCCCCAATCACGGCTAAATGAGGGCGTTTCATGCCCAAACAAAACCATGCTATGGGGTAGAAAATATGCCGAAATTATACCTAGAGTCACACTCTTGTATACAAAAATATTTTCTAATCAGAAACTTTTTTCATGCAGGTTCGAAATTGAGTTCAAACAAGCTGGGAAAGCAGTAAGTAAAAAGCCCTTGAGGTTTCAGCTAATTAGCGCCTTGTATTAAACAGCGAGCGGGCAAAGAGCCGCTATTTTCCTCAGACTTTAAGCAAATCATAAACTCACATTTCTGATTTAAGAATGCTGTAAACCGCTGTAATGGTAAGGTTATCTAAATTGAGTACGATTTTACGCTGCTAGCAAGAGGCCTACTTCACTCCCGTTAACTCCAGTTTGGCCAAGATAGGCAAAGCTTATGATAAACCTTGATCGCATTAGACTCGCTTCAACCAAATTACTGAGTATCACATAGGAAACTTGGCTAAACTCAACCCTTAAAATTCAGCGTACTAAAAAGCCTTGTACCCTAAACATCATTAAGCCTAAGCGACGGCTTAGGCTTAATGATATTTAGTAGCAAATAAAGTGTCAGGCTGACTTTTCAGCTTTACAGAGTGCAGGTAACTTCAATTTATTCCCCATCGCCTGTTGCATAAACAGCGATTTAAGCGGGCTGATGTTATCCACGAGATTTAGTCCTAAATCGCGGAACATCTTCTTAATCGGGTTGTTACCGGCAAACAGATGCTTGAAGCCTTCCATAGAGGCGATCATCTCCATCGCCTCGGCCTTGCGCCAACGCTCAAGCTTACGCAGCTGAGCATAGTCTCCAATATCTTTACCCGCTTCATGGGCAGCCACCACAGTTTCAACCGTACTTGCGGCATCGAGGAAGCCTAAGTTAACCCCTTGGCCAGCTAATGGGTGTATGGTGTGGGCAGCATCACCCACCAGCACTAATCTATGGCGAGCAAAATGACGAGCATAGCGCATACGTAGCGGAAAGGCTTGCAGCTCACTTTCAAGCTTACACAGACCTAAACGGCCATCGAAAGAAGCAGTTAAGCTACGCTCAAAACTTGTGGTATCGCCAGCTTGTAGGCTTTTAGCTTGCTCAGGTGGCATGGACCAAACGATAGAGCAAAGGTTGTCCTCATAGAGCGGCAAAAACGCTAACGGACCATCTTTTAAAAAGACCTGACGCGCAGTATCACCATGGGGAAGCTCGGTTCGAATCGTCGCCACCACAGCATGATGACCATAATCCCAAAAGATAAGCGGGATTTTGCACTGCTCGCGAACCCAAGAGTTAGCACCATCGGCCGCCACTACAAGTGCAGCGCTCAGGTTGTCGCCACTGTCTAGAGTGAGCCAAGCTTCGCGCTCACCAAAAGCGATGCGCTCTAGACGTTGGTTTTCGATATGGGTCAGATTGCTCAGTTCACTGGCACGCTTAGCAAGGGCATAACTGATGGCATCATTTTCTATGATGGCGCCTAAACTCTCTTCCTTATATTTATGGGCATCGAAGTCGATTTTCCCCATGCCGTCTTTATCCCAGACCTGCATTTTTTGATAAGGACCTAAGCGCTCACTGTCGAGATACTGCCAAGCACCGAGATTTTCCAATAAACGCTGACTGGCTTTATTGATGGCACTGACCCTTAATCTGGGCTCGCCTGTCACCACTTGGGTTTCCCCTGCGTCTATCACCACCACATTGAGATTTTGCAGGGCCAAGCCTACCGCAGTGGCTAGACCGACCATACCACCGCCAACAATAGCGACATCATAGGTTTGGGTAGTAAACATTCTCTCGCATCCTTCTCATTTATTGGTTAGTGCTAATAAACGCTGACACTTTATTGCTTAGCTTTACTGGCTTAGTTTTAAGACTTAGTTTTACTGGCTTATTTCCAGCCCATCGCCCTGTGGGCAACCGGTGTTTTCAAACAAGGCACCCAAGAAAGTAACCTTAGCCCTAGGCTGCGACCTGCAACCAAGGGCCAATAATCATTTGAAAACCCTCGCACTAGGAATTCGATATTGCTAATCGTCTCCCTTCTATCATTCTCTCTGCGCTTTAGGTACTCATGGGTCAGATTGACGCCGCCAATATCCTCACCACGCAATGCGGTTTGCTCTATCACTTGTAGCAGCGCCACCAAGTCCCTAAGACCTAAGTTAAAACCTTGACCCGCTATAGGGTGCAGAGTCTGAGCCGCGTTTCCTATATAGACACACCTGTGATAAATCGGCCTAGGCATATAGCACAGATTAAGAGGATATTTATGGCGTGCGCCTACATCAATAAAGCGTCCAGCCCGATTGCCAAAGGCTTGCTGCAGGCGTGCTAAAAACTCGCTTTTATCGGCGGTTTGAAGCTCTGCTGCTTGCTGCTCATCAAGAGCCCACACCATGGAAAGACGAGACTGATTTTGCACATTCGACATAGGCAGCAATGCGAGTGGTCCAGTATCGGTAAAACGCTCCCACGCCCAATTTTGATGTGGCTTATCGGTTACCACATTGGCAATCAAACCATATTGCCCAAAAGAGTGGCTCGTTAACTCACCGCCTAATGCCCGGCGTACCTGAGAGTTCACTCCATCGGCTGCGACCACAAGTTTGGCTTTGAGCAATTCGCCGCTATCAAGTTTTAGCTCATGATGACTCTGCTTGGCATCGATTTGGCTAAGTTTGGCTGGACAAAACACCTTTACATTAGCCGCTTCAAGTTGCTTAAACAGCACCTGCCCTACTCGCTCCAGTTCGACCACTTGCCCCATAGCGCTGAGATTAAACTGACTGGCGTTTAGCTCTGTCATGCCAAAGTGGCCGCGATCCGACACATGGATATTGCCAATGGGCGTACCTAGCGCTTCAAGCCATGGCCAAATTCCAAGACGGTTAAGCTCAAAGATTGAGCCTTGGGAGATAGCGATAGAGCGCGCATCGAATCCTGGATGAGTCTCATCAACCTGATGGGCTTCTATCAAGGCGATAGTAAGGGGAGATTTGAGCTTGTTATTGAGCTGGCTTAACCCAAGGGCCAAAGTGGCTCCCGCCATGGCGCCGCCAACGATAACGATATCGAATTGCTGGCTTTGGTCTACATCTTGCCCTTGCTCATTGGCTTGGGCGTTTTGCTCTACTCTATCTTGTTGGTGCGTTCGAACTGTCATCTACAACTCGTACTGACGAAACAAATTAAATAAGCCCTGTATTTATGCTATCGGCAGCTATGATGGATACAGGGCGACTATTCACTTTAAACTGTGTTTAGTGGACGGTAGTGTCAGCGTCATCTTCAAGGCTTGGCTCTTCTGGGCCAAACTCTGAGTAACAAAGAATTGCCGACATACGGGCAAACTCAGTTAGCTCCATATATGCCGCTTCCGACTCTTCATCATCACTGACATCAAACTCAACTTGCGCGATTTCAGCTAAGTCTTTAATTACTTCACGCACATCGGCCGATGCACGATTCAGTTTTGGCTGCACTATGGCAATACCTGTCAAAAAGCTTTGCACCCACAAAGATAGCGCCTCAACACGAGTGCTCAGTGGCTCTTCTTCCTCTGGTAGTAGCGGACTAAAGCCAAATTCAAATTCGGCAAGACGCGCAACTGTGTCTTGAAACAGCTCCACCACTAATTGATGCAAGCTCATTGGTAACGGCTGACCATCGTTCATCAACTCAAGTAACGGCTTAACCCAAGCTTGCTTGCGCTGATCGACACCACCACAGATCAAGCCTACTAAAGCCCCGTGTACCTCAGCTGGGTGCTGACCAATTTCGGCGGCTTTTAGCTCTAAGGTTAATTTTTCAATACGTAGTGAAGGAGGCGTTGCCATAACTCTTATGTCCAATAAACAAAACTATTGGGGCAATGCTAGCAGAGTTCGATACCTCGACCAAGCATAGTCCCCTATTGAGGGCGCAAATTGGCAATTAAACAGTAATTTGTGAATGCTAGCGGAGTTTTCATCAATAAAACCCTTCCAAATATGAAGTGGTTTAACTCACCTTAGCTAACTGCCGCCTTATAAGCGAGAGTAGATAAACGGTAAGCAGCAACCAATAGCTATCAATCAAGATTTGCTGTTGTTTACGCCCATTTTTCAAACACCTCTGGCTATCGAAGCAGCAGTTGGTATACATTGAACTTAATTGGACTTAGCTTACCTTGCACTTTTGCAGGTAGCCCTATATAGTCCGCCCCATAGAGCCGAGAAAAAGGATTGATTGCGACAAATGAGTAGCAGTGCCATAGAGATAACCCTATTGGGCCGCACATACTCTATCGCTTGTCCAGTTGGACAAGAGGCCGCCCTGCGCGCCGTCGCCCAAGATCTTGAAAATAGATTATCGACCCTTAAGGCACGCACGAATAATATCAGTCGTGAAGAAATTGCCATCATGGCCGCATTAAATATTGGCCATGAACTCTATGAAGAAAAGAAGAAAAATCAAGAATATATTTCTCAGGTGGACGGTAAGATCCATCTGCTGCAATCCACTTTAGAACAAGCCTTAGTTGAGCGTTCTCAAAAGAAGGATTAAACTGAGAGTGTAAGCTTTTGAGCTTACCTTAAGTACAAAATTTTGCTCCCTGTGGTGTTGGACAGTTGGTAATGTCCCTGTGCCGATATTTACAATCTAAGGGTGAATGCTTTATTGACATTGTGCATGCTTGGCTCGTATCGAGAAGCCTTAGGAGATAATCATTTACCCGCCTTGAACCTACGGTTCAAGGGCTTACACCAATAACCGCATCTTGGGGAGCATTCCAAACGAAAAGCCACTGTTTAGCGACAGTGGCTTTTTACTTTTCTGGTTACCTAAACTTCATGCATGGTTCAAGGGCACTCTTCACCCTCGCAATAACCGCATCTTGGGGAGCATTCCAATTAAGAAACCATCGCATCTGCGATGGTTTTCTACTTTTAAGCCCTTTATAACAACTAGATATGGTTCAAGGGCACTCTTCACTCTCGCAATAACCGTATCTCGGGGAGCATTCCAAATGAAAAACCACTGTTTAACTACAGTGGTTTTTTACTTTTCTGACTACCTAAACTTCATGCATGGTTCAAGGGCACTCTTTACTCTCGCAATAACCGCATCTTGGGGAGCACTCCAATTAAGAAACCATCGAATCTGCGGTGGTTTTTACTTTTATGCCCTTTAAAACAACTAGACATGGTTCAAGAGCACTCTTCACCCTCGCAATAACCGTATCCTAGAGATGCATTCCAATTAAGAAATAATCGCATCTTGGAGAACATTCCAAATGAAAAACCACTGTTTTACGACAGTGGTTTTTTACTTTTCTGACTACCTAAACTTCATGCATGATTCAGGGGCGCTATTTAGCCTCAAATTAACCACATCTAGGTGAACATGTATGATAAAGCCTTAAACTAGTCTTTTTTGCGTTTTCTCTGTATCGTCTAATAACATTGATAACCACTAGTTTCGTTCAAACTATGCAATTAACCAGTCGCAATGAGATAAGACAGCAAATACGTCAGGCTCGTCGCTCACTTTCTCAAACTCAGCAACAGCAAGGCGCAACCCAGGCGGCTGCGCAATTTATCAAACGACTTAAGCTTAAACAGGGTGACAAAGTGGCTATCTATCTCACCAATGACGGTGAGCTCAATACTCAGCCCTTAATCGATCTATTATGGCAGCAAGGCATCGAGCTTTATTTACCGAGACTGCATCCATTTAGTCCAGGTAACTTACTCTTTTTTCACTATCAAAAGCACACACCTATGGTGTCTAACCAATATGGAATCGATGAGCCCAAGCTAGATATCAGAGGGCTTATGACCGCAAAAGAGCTTGATATCATCATCACGCCACTGGTCGCCTTTGATGCGCTAGGTAATCGTATGGGCATGGGCGGCGGCTACTATGATAGAACCCTAGCAACACGAGAGTCATCGACTAAACCCTTGGCAATCGGCTACGCCCACAATTGCCAGCAAGTGGAAGCAGTTCCCTGTGAGCACTGGGATATTCCACTAACCATGATCATCACTCCTGAGAAGGTATTTGATTTTGAGTAAAGCCATGACGCTCAAATATTGCAGCCAAGGTGCCATCGGCTATTAACAGGGATAAACCTTGATTAAAATCAGCCACCAGCTTTTGATGATCACTTACACCTTTGGCGGCCGCAAAATGAAACCACTCTTCCCCAACGGGTTTGCCAATTGGCTCAAACATGCCTCTATAGGGACCAGGGCCAGTGCTAATTAGATACTGAGCCACATTTTCACTGATTAAAACCAGATCGATTCGACCGTGAAATAGCTTTTTTAAGTTAATCTCATCAGATGTTGCCGCTTCCGTTTTCAGCTTGGCATCGACAAAACTTTTGGGATTCGCA
Source organism: uncultured Shewanella sp. (assembly GCA_947503555.1). Lineage (GTDB taxonomy): Bacteria > Pseudomonadota > Gammaproteobacteria > Enterobacterales > Shewanellaceae > Shewanella. The sequence goes on along the minus strand of CANNEE010000003.1, from coordinate 74,763 downwards.
TAGGCAAGGCCAATACCGATTAAATACTGGCGCAGAGACTCAAAATTATCAAAACTGATGTTATCTTCTACTCTTTTGTAAAGTCGGATCTTATGGGATAACAGGGGCTTAGAATAGTGCGCCCACCCAAGGCGAGACTCACGATACCAAAGTCCTAAAAAGCCATCTATCTCGCCTGATTGCAGTAACTTAACAGCCCGTGCAAAAGGATATGAACTTACCTTAACTTGGTATCCCATACGCTCAAATGACTGGACACAGATATCTGGCACAAGGCCAAACTCGGGTAAATTTTTACTATAAAAAGGAGGGTACTCAGTAGTCGCTAAATGCAATAAACGCTGAGATTGAAGGGCTTGGGTTTGAGAAAGCGATTGGGCTTGCGCCTGAGATCCAACCAATCCTATAGCTTGAACCCAGAACAAAATAATTAAGGCAAAGTAACACCTAAAATACCCCATTAAGCCTACCCATTTTCACTCCATAGACTCAGTTTAGTCTTAGATTCCAAATCAGGCAGGCTTTCTCTCTTTAAACTCGATTTAATACCTTGTTTTAAAGCCAGTTACTTATCTAACCTCGACTCGAGGTAAGCTGTACTCATAACCCCAAGTCAAGGTTATCTAAGTCGTGTTCGCGAACCAACCCAGCTTCCATTGATATGATGTAACAAATGTCATCCAGCACAAACCCATACTAAATTAAGTACTTGGTTTGATTTTTTTGACTCCCATAACGAGCGCCAAAGTCATAGCCCCCACTAGCACACCAAATATGCCATTGAGTAGACTCGGAGTGAAAAAGGCCAACAAAGGACCAATTGCGCTAGACTGCTCGATGGCTACCGCAGCATGCTCAATTTTGTCACCAAACCAGTGAACACCATGGGTAAGAATACCGCCCCCCACCATAAACATGGCAGCAGTACCCACTATGGTTAGCGTTTTCATTAAATAGGGCGCAGCATCTACCAACATCACTCCAAACTTACGTCCAAACGCAGTAAAGCCGCTCTCTCCTTGACGTTGACTCAGATACAAACCTAGGTCATCTAATTTAACAATACCTGCTACTAAGCCATAAACGCCTATTGTCATTAAGATGGCGATAATCGACAGGGTCACCACTTGGGTCATGAAATCAGACTGAGCGACGACACCAAGACTAATAGCAATAATCTCGGCTGACAGTACAAAGTCGGTTCTGATTGCACCTTTTACCTTTTGAGCTTCAAAAGTCTTCAGATCTTTAATATCGGCAAGGGTTTTATCAACCAACTCCTGCTCACTTTGTTCAGACTTAGCTTTTCTATGACTGTAACTATGATGAAGCTTTTCAAAACCTTCAAAACAGAGAAATAAGCCACCAAGCATCAGTAAAGGCGTCACAGCCCAAGGCGCAAAGGCGCTGATCAGCAATGCCGCTGGCACCAAAATCAATTTGTTTCGAAAAGAGCCTTTGGCCACAGCCCACACTACGGGCAACTCTCTATCGGCTGAGACACCACTGACTTGCTGAGCATTTAGGGCTAAATCATCCCCTAACACCCCTGCGGTTTTCTTAGCAGCCACCTTACTCATCACGGCAACATCATCCAAAATTGTTGCTATATCATCGAGTAAAGTTAACAAACTCGCACCAGCCATAATGACTCCCTATTCTGATAAAGGCTTTGTAAATAAGTTAGCTATCTTACATTGAGGAAAGAGGAGTGAAAACTATTGATCTATAAAACAATGGCGATAGGACGGGGACGATAAGACGGGCTAATCACCATAACCTTGAGAGTGAATCGAAAGTGACTGAGTTAGTAAGTAAGGTAGTTCTGTAAAATTTCTTGGTATCGAGTCTGCCCAAGGTGGTTTTTTTCAAGCTTAATTCTATCAATGCCTTGTTGCACTTCTGCGATCACACTCGCAGGCACATCTTTACTAAAGGTAAAATAGAGCTGGCTATCGTGGAGAGTGTAAACAGACTCAAAATCTTGATGATTAAAGCCTTGCTGACGAATAAACCAATTGGCGGCATTTTCCTCATAAGCCCAAAGATCGATGCGGCCTTTATCTAGCATTTTAGCTAACGAACTAGCCTTACCAACACGCTTAATGCGATTCGGGTCAACACCTTGACTCAACACCATCTGCTCACCGATATCGTCACGAATCACACCTATATGCAGATCTTTAAGTTGAGCTAGAGAAGACAGCTGAATATTCCGACTCTTTCTAGCGATAAGAACAACCCGAGTCTCGGTTATCGGACCAACCCATTGAAACAAAGGCTCTCTATGGGAAGTACGTGTCGTAGAAAACAACACCACGTTTGGGCCCTTAACCGCGCATTGATAGGCTCTTCCCCAAGGCATTACCTGAATATCTTTTCTATCCAATTTGGCTTGGGAGTTTTTAAATACATCTAACAACATATCGACGGCGATGCCAGTTAGCTGACCATCGACTTTAAAATTATAGGGAGGATATAACTCGGTAACATAACTTAGAGAGTCAAGCTCTGAGGCTTTAATGGGCGCAATGAGTCCACCAATGACCAATAGGCAACATAGCCAAATACTTCTAATGTTCTCCATTGCACTTCCCCCGCGACTAAGGTCACTCATTTCCAGTCTAACTCCAGCAAAGCTGTGAACAAGCCCTGGGTTTACAAAAATGCAACAAACATGATGTAAGTCAAGAAACCTGCATAGCTTCAGCGGCCAATTCATCAATCCATGGGGTTTCAGGGAATTATTTTTATGACGGGGTTGCGCGTTATCTCGTACACTAATTCTACAGTTGAAGAATATTAATTTACTGGTTCTATGCAATGAGACACAAAGCGAATATGCCACCAACAACAGAGCAAGGGGCTAAGAATCCTGTCGGTCGCCCCCAAGGCGAAACCAATAACCAAGACAAATTGATTCATGCTGCTAGAGAACTATTTATTGAACACGATTATGCCAAAGTCTCTATTCGCGAAATCGCCAATAAGGCAGGAACCGACTCAGGATTAATACGCTACTACTTCGGCTCTAAACAGGGCTTATTTACCGCCATGATCCATGAGACTGCCAAGCCAGTGATAAAGCAGCTCAACAAAAGCCAGGCCCAGTTAGATGATCAAGCTCCCATCGCCTTTATGCGCACCTACTACAAGGTGATGTCGGCTCATCCGCACTTTCCTCGGCTGATCTTTAAACTCGCGAACCTCGATCCCGAGGTACCTGAAAATAAAGAGCTAACGGATATTCTCGATAAGGCGATCGCTCCCAAAGTCCTTAATATGTTCGATAACCTTGCCAAATATGGCGTACTCAAGCAGGGCGTTGACCCTAAAAGTGCACTGCTGAGCCTATTTTGTATGACGGTATTTCCCTTCATCATTCCAGACAAAATGCTAAAGAAAATGGATATTCAAATCACACCAGAGTTTTTAGACACCCTTGCTAACCACAACGCTCAGCTAATGAGCCTAGGCCTATTTGCCCAAAAGGAGCAAAACGATGAAAAGTAATAGTAAACGCTTACTTATTCCAGGATTAGCCCTAGGCATTATCATTCTTATTTTGTCTATCGCATTAAAACCTGCACCACCACAAGTGGAAGGCTATAGCAAAGCTAAGCTCGTAAATGTCACGCAGATTGAAACCAAACAGATTGCTCCTGAAATTTTGGGTTTTGGTCGAGTCGCTCCCAAGCATATTTGGCAAGGGGTTGCCCAGGTCAGTGGCCGTTTAGTCTATCGTCACCCACAGCTTGAAACCGGCCGTATCCTTAAAAAAGGCACGCTCCTGCTCGAGATCGACCCGCTCGAATATCAACTTGGTCTGGCTCAAGCACAGGCCAACCTCAATGCCACTAGGGCCAAGCTGACACAACTGGATCAACAGGAAAAGAACTATAAAACCAGCTTGAATATCGAAGAGCAAAAGCTGGTATTGGTAAAGCAGGAGTACCAAAGAAAACTCAAGTTAAAAAAGCGTAACCTAGTTTCCAGCTCGGAGCTGGAGAGCCAAAAACAAGCCCAACTGGCTCAAAAGAAACTGGTCGAAGATCTGCAAAACGCACTCAAATTGCTGCCAGATGATCGCGCAGTCACTCAGGCTCAATTTAATGTCGATGAAGCCAAGCTAGCCGATGCTGAACGAAGATTAGCTCAAACCCAAGTGACCTTGCCCTTTGACGCTAAGCTTGGTGAAGTTAATGTCGAGCAAGACCAAGTCGTTAACACAGGTGCAGTCATGCTAGTTGCCCACCAGCTAGGTAAGGTGGAAGTCAAGGCCGAGCTCTCCTTAACAGATATGCGCGTCCTTGCGCAAAGCATAGATGCTAGCCAAGTCCCCCAAGGCATACCCTCTATTGAGAAGCTGAACCTCGATGCTAAAGTAACCTTACATACGGGTAGCCTTGCCTTTAACTGGCCTGCTGAGGTCACGCGAGTAGCAGAAACTGTCAACCCAGATCAAGCCACAGTCGGTGTTTATCTTGAGGTAGAGCAAGACTTTCTCTCCCTCAACCCAGCTAAGAAACCGCCCTTAACCAATGGCATGTTTGTCGCTACCGCCATCATAGGCCAAAGCAATCTTCATCAAGTCATCCCCGAAGTTGCACTACATGGCGAGCATATCTATCTAATGGATAAAGACAAGCGTCTTAAAATTCAGAAAGTGAAGGTACTATTTAGACGCAATAATCAAGTCGCTATACAAGCACCTATCGAACAAGGCGACCAGTTAGTGCTGAACGATCTTATCCCTGCCGTCAAAGGCATGTTACTGGAAGCTCAACAGGCAAACGATACCGCCACTGGCAAAGCGTTAGGGGCTAAATCATGATTGCATACATCATTCGTCACCCTACCCTTGCCAACCTATTGATGCTTGCCTTTTTATTATTAGGTTTACTCAATATTGGCTCCATCAAACGGGAAACCTTTCCTGAGTTTGCGCCACCCTATGTTATCGCCACCATAGTCTATCCGGGCGCCTCTCCGATAGAGGTAGAGGAAAGTTTATGCCTGCGTATGGAAGATGCGGTCGATGGTCTTGCTAACGTGGAAGAAGTGAAATGTGATGCCCAAGAAGGCGTGGCATCCATGTCCCTAAAGCTCGATGAAAAGGCCGATTTAGGGCGCTTTTTAGTCGACGTACAGACAGAAATTAATGCCATTAAAAACTTCCCATCGGAAATTGAACCGCCAGTGGTCAAAGAGCTGGATTGGGCTCAACCTGTCGTCGATATCGCCATTAGCGCCGATGCCAGCCTGCCCCACCTTAAACATTATGCTGAAGATCTTAAGCGCCGCCTAAAAACCGATGTGGGTATAAAGTTAGTCTCTATCTCAGGTTTTTCTGACCATCAGCTCAGCATTGAGCTTAACGAGCGTGATATGCGCCGCCTTGGCCTGACTGTGAGCGATATCGCCAGTAAACTTGGCAGGCAAAATACTAAGATGCCAGCGGGGAATATTGAACTTGCCGATAAAAACCTACTGATCCGCTTTGACGAGCGTAAGATTACTCCAGAAGAGTTAAAACGCACCATAGTCTCATCTAGCAGCGATGGTAGTCAGGTAAGGCTTGGTGATATCGCAACCATTACCGATAAATTTGAACTAGATGAAGAAAAAACCCTATTCAATGGCAAGCCGACAGCTATATTAAAAATTCAAAAAAATAAGGCCGATGACTCTTTACGCATTAAAGAAAAAGTCACCGCCTTTATCGAACAGGAACGACAACTCGCACCAGACGGTGTCAGCCTTACCCTCACTAACGATCTGTCATCTCTGCTACAAGACAGGCTGATCATGATGCTCAAAAACGGTTGGCAAGGGATTATTCTGGTCTTCTTTAGCATGTGGCTATTCTTCTCTCTCCGTTATTCATTTTGGGTATCGGCTGGGCTACCAGTCGCCTTTTTAGGTGGCCTCTATCTCATGAGCCTGTTTGGCGTATCTATCAATGTCATGACCTTAGTCGGTCTGCTGATGGCCATTGGTATCATGATGGATGATGCTATCGTGATTGCAGAATCTATCGCTTCCCATATCGATAAAGGCTTTGAACCAGTTGAAGCTGTGGTGAAAGGTGTCAAAAAGGTCACTCCAGGCGTATTGTCATCCTTCTTAACCACCATCTTTATTTTCAGTAGCTTGCTGAGTCTAGATGGACAGATGGGGGCGGTACTCTCGGCAGTACCTGTGGTACTGATTATGGTGCTCACCATCAGTCTGTTTGAGGCCTTTATCATATTGCCCAATCATCTAGCCCATTCCCTAGAGCATGCTGCTATTAACGAGAAAAACAATGAAGCTAAAGGGAACTCGAATCCTGCTAAGTCTAGGGTGCCAATCATAGCTAGCATTAGCGAGTTTAAAGCCAACTTTTTAGCTAAATTTGAACACTTTAGAAACACACGCTTAGTGGCTTGGGTATCACTCTTAGTAAAATGGCGTTACGCCACAATTGGGTGCGCGGTCGGGCTACTTATCGCCTCTATTGCACTAGCAGCAGGCGGTGTGATTAAGTTTGTGCCTTTTCCTGAACTCGATGGTGATATTGCCGAGGCCAGAATCATTCTGCCTCCGGGTTCTTCACTGGCACAAACTCAGGCGATAGTGCAAAAGATAGTTGAAAGCGCTAAGCAAACCGGAGCGGAATACACCCAGAAAAACCAAGAACCTTCTCCATTAATACGAGACATTACCGAGCAATATAACTTTAATGCCGATGCGGGCGAGTCAGGCCCCCATGTGGCAACGGTCAGGTTAGATATTTTATCAGCTGAGATCCGTGAAACCTTAATTGACTCCTTTATTGAAGATTGGCGTAAGAATACTGGTGAGCTAGCCCTGCCGCTTTCTATGGTGTTTAAACAGCCAACACTTGGACCGGCAGGAAGAGACATTGAAGTGAGATTACAAGGCCTTAATCTTGAGAGCCTAAAGCAAGCTTCGGTATCACTACAAAGCTTCCTTGGTCAGTATCAAGGTATTAACGGTATTCTCGATGATATGCGTCCAGGTAAAGGGGAAGTCAAAGTCAGCCTTAGACCAGGAGCAGAAAGCTTTGGTGTCGATGGACAAATGGTGGCTTCTCAGCTACGTAGCGCTTTCTTTGGTCAACTTGCCGATGAAGTACAAGTGGGTCCAGAAAATATTGAGATAGATGTCAGGCTCAATAAAAAACAGGCTGGGGATCTACAGGCATTAAGTAACTTCCCTATTATGCTGAGTAATGGCACCCAATTACCGCTATCGGCTGTAGCCGAACTCACCTATCAGCGTAGCTATGTGCGTATCGGTCGTGTCGATGGCTTACGCACAGTCACTGTCATGGCAGATGTGGACAATACCAAGGGCAACGCCCAAGAAACCTTAGCCAAAGTGAAATCCCTCTGGCAGCCAATCGCAGCCAAGGAGTTTCCCGATGTCAGGGTTAACTTTGAAGGGTCTTCAAAAGAAACAGCTAAGACAGGTAGCTCACTAGCGAAAGGCTTTCTTATCGGCATCTTTGGCCTCTTTATGCTGCTGAGCTTTCAATTTCGCAGTTACTTAGAGCCTTTTGTGGTGATGCTTGCAATTCCTATGGCGCTCATAGGGGTTATCTGGGGTCACCTGCTACTCGGCTATAACCTATCACTCCCCTCTGTAATGGGCTTTATCTCACTGGCAGGCATTGTGGTGAATGACTCTATTCTACTGGTGCAATATATCAGGCACCACGTGGATGAAGGAGATAGTGTCTACCAAGCGGTTGTGAGTGCCAGTAGAGAAAGATTCAGAGCTGTGTTTCTGACTTCTCTCACCACAGCAGCAGGCCTCTTGCCTCTACTGTTAGAGACCAGCTTACAGGCTCAGGTTGTTCAGCCTCTGGTGGTCTCCATCGTCTTTGGGATCTTTGCCTCTACCCTGATGGTGCTGTTTATTATTCCATGCGCCTATGCGGTACTTGCTGATTTTGGGGTCGTGCACTCACATAAAGAGAGTGCTGCCCACTAACAAATCAGACCTGTGTCACTCCTATAAACACCAAGCCCCTGCACGCTAGATTTGGCAGGGGCTTGTTACATTTTATGGCATAACACGCCAGCACTTCCAAGATGAATCCCAACGAGATCCATTTGCATTTTGGCCGTCAGAGACAACACTTTATAGATGTGGGCAAAATATGGAGTGGTATTCCATGTATGCAAAGCTATTGTTTTTAATGATATTAGTTTCATTACTGCTGGGCTGCGAAGAAGACCCTCTTATCGCTCGCCAAGTCAAGGCTGTGCCGCCCAGTGTGCCCAATAACCTGCTACTCAATGTTGATAAACATATTAGCCTCACCCCAAGACCCAAGGAGCATTTTGCTTTTCCCATCGGACTCGGTGAAGTCGGCCCCGCCGATAGCCTGTATTCAGGCAAACGCCAATATCCTTTCTTCTGTATGACACTCGATGCAGGCTTAGGTCAGCCCCTAGTCGATAACCAGCAAGGCTATGGTGTTCCCGTCTATGACGAGCAGAATAAAATCATAGGTTACAGCCAAGACTGTTTAATCAAAACTCGCCTCGATTACTATTATCTTAGCGAGCAAGATAGACAAGTTAAGCCCTATGATAAGAGTGCTCCGCCTAAGCTGAGTGAGATAGCAACCACCAAGATAGACGGCAAAATCGTACCGCAAATCTATCGTCTCGAACGCGGCACCATTAATCGCTATATCTACCATATTGCTATGTTAGTGCCATTAGCGCAAATGACCCAAAGGCTAAATAAAGACTACTGGAATAACAAACTCATCTATCAATTTCACGGCGGTGCCAGCATAGGTTTTCGCCAGGGAAGATTGGGGCCAGAGCGCTTTATCGATCGCCGCATAGATCAGCTTTCTCAAGGCTATGCCCTTATTAGTTCAAGCGGTAATGACACTAGCTATGGCTATAACTTACTTCTAGGCGAAGACACAGCTCGGCGAGTAAAACAGCAGTTCATCAGCCTCTATGGTGAACCTTTGTATACACTAGGTATTGGCGGCTCGGGGGGAGCACTGGCTCAGTACCTTATTGCCCAAAACTCCACTGGAATTCTCGACGGTTTGATGCCGATTTATAGCTATCCAGATATGGTCTCTCAATCCATTTATATTCTGGACTGTGACCTGCTACATCACTACTTCAACGTTAAGGCGCAGGATAATAGCCGCTGGAGAGATTGGGAACAAAGAGAAAAAGTAGAGGGCATGAATGGCATAAATGACTTTGAACACCCCTATGAGTTTTTACTGCCACTCAATCAAATTTTTGCCGGTGCTTGGCCCAATATGCCGGGCGGAAGCAGCGAGTGCGTCTATTCTTGGTTCTTCTCTGCCACCTTCTTTTACAACCCAAAGCAAGGCTTCCTCAAGCCCTACTTCTCCGACTCTGTTCAATCTCAAACTAACTGGACCTACTGGCAAGATTTGGCGCAAATCTATGGTACAGACGATAAAGGCTTTGCTCGCACCACCTGGGGCAATGAAGGCGTGCAATATGGTTTACGCCCGCTACTTAATCAAGAGCTGACTATAGAGGAGTTTTTACACCTTAATCGCAATATCGGTGCTTGGCAGCCCCAAGAGAAAATGCAAAAAGAGAAAGTATTTAATCTTTTTGGAATGAACCTCCCCTTGTGGTTAAGCCTTTGGAGTCGCAACAATATCACCCCAGCCGAACCCTATAGCGCCAAGCGTAAATTTGCCGATCTCAAAGCGATAGAACAAGGTTATCGTTTCGGACAGGTTTTTATCGGTAAAGCCGATGTGCCGATACTGGAAATTCGCCACTACCTAGAGGAAAGCCTGAATATGCACCATACCTCAGCATCCTTTGAGGCAAGATTGAGAATGCAAGACTTTCAAGGTCATAGTGACAATCAGATTCTGTGGATAGCCGACGAGAACTATATTCCTATCACAGAAGGCTTAGCGCTAATGGATAAGTGGTTGATGGCAAGGCGTGATAAAGCTGAGCTACCAGCCAGTGCCAGCAAGCCCGTCGAACTGCAAGATGCCTGTATCGATGCAAATGGTAAGGTACTGCATCAAGGTGACAATGTTTGGAATGGCGACTGGAATCAACAGCCAAATGGAGAGTGCACTAAGGTATTTCCACCCTACAGCACTCCCAGAATTCAGGCTGGCGGTCCTTGGGCGGGTAGCATCTTTCAATGTGGCCTTATCCCGGTAGAGCATGCTATCGAGATAGGTTTATATGGTGAACTGAATATGAAAGCTCACCTGACAGAGCTAAAGCGTATCTTCCCCCACGGCGTGTGTGATTACTCACTCGGCGATATAGGCAGACCAGATTTAGGTTTCAAGAACTATAAAGAGAAATGGGTAAATCGCTGATTTGCGGAGTAACTTCGATTTTAACACTTCATACTTAGCTTACTGACAATAGAAACCTACTTAGTTAATATAAGTGGCATAAATCATCAGCAGTAAACTTACATGGAAAGTAAGCTAAGTCGATATATCATTTTTTTTATAGCAATTTTTGCAATTACAATAATTGTCGACCATTACGAAGGGAAATGGCTCAATATCCAAATAACTCAATGGGTAAAAAGGGGGGTCACCGAACTCGACACTAAGCCTTTGTTTTCCACAACTCAAGATGAGTTGACCTCACCATCAAGTACACTCCTAGAGAATACTGAAACTAAAAAGTACACAATGGAGCAACACTCAAGCACTTGCTCAAGTGCGGAGCTATCCCCTTTAGAGCAATTAAAACGAAGAGAATCTCTCGACGACAACCTTATTTTTTCTTGGACGGATGAAAACGGTGTTACCCATTTTTCAAACACTCTTTATGGTGCGAATAAAGATGTTAGGGTTCTCGATGAATACAAAGCTAATTTACGTCCTTTCGTTTTAAATATTAGCAGTAATCAACAGCTTCCAAATCAATTTGAAACCCAAGTAACTATCGGAATAAAAAAGATATATCACATATTAAGCCTATATATGGAGAAGCAGCACTTAAGAGAAGTGAGTGTCAATCTCACCTTCGCCCACTCAAAGAAAGATTATCAAATCATACAGCAAGCCAAAGCACCAGCATTAACACAAAGCCAGGGGTTTTATACATCTAATGGAAACTTTGCAGCAGTCTGGTTTAGAAATGAAGAGCAAGCCAAAAGCACAGCGATACACGAAGCTACCCATGTTATCAATTCAGGGCTATTTGGTGTTTCTCCTAAATGGCTTAACGAAGGACTAGCTGAATATTTTGAACGCATGAATATTTTTGGGCTCGCTGTCAAAGTATCCCCACGTGACTGGAGAAAATTCCCCGAAGTAATCCAAATGCGATTATCTCGATTACTAGCTGAAAATCCCAGAGACTGGCAAGGTAAATCACAGTCCAGCATGTATTTGGCATCACACTCTATTGTTCACTTTTTAATGAGCTCTCCAAAGGGCAAAGTTATTATCAAAAAGCTTTTTGTTCATTTAGCTGAAAATCGTTGCGCAAAAACCAATATTCGAGGCGTTCTCAATCAATATCCAAACGGAATATCCGCATTAGAAAGGGAGTGGCGTCAATGGATGTTAGATGAAAAATATCGAGTGCAATCATTTTAAATTTTTCAACTAATGATTACGGTAGTAGTCCTCATGGGCAGCTTTTGCTTTGCCATCTTGGAAGCCTGAGTAAAATTGAGCGTAGGCCTTATCTGCATGAGTCAAATGCAGCCAGCCTTCTTTTACACGATACCAGTCACCATCAATGACTTGGTAGACATGCGGAAAGTCTCCCCAACCACTAGGGGAAAGTACCAACTCTGTAAATGCCATTATGGTCTGACTTTCTGCGTCCAGACTTGGCGTTTGGTAAATACGAATAGGCTCAGGTCCATCATCAGGCTTAACTTGGTAGCAACTTACCTGTGTCAGATTTCGATTAAACCACAAATACTTTTTGGCGCCATCTAGGTCATAGACACCACAGTCATTAAACTGCAACGCCCATGCTTGACCTGACACAAAGCCTAAATAACCAATGGGCTCATGTGCAGATCTTTTCGGCTCATCAACTTGGTGGGTATCTGCATTGCACCCAACAAGCAGCAAGCATAGAAATAATGCTAAGTCTCTCTTGATAACAAGCATGCTAAGCTCCCAGTAACTCATCATAGATAAGGGTTATCGCCTCGGCTTCTTTTGCCACCTCAACAGCAGCCACATTGCCCTCTAACTGCTGCAAAGTGAGCCTGTGGTTTTCATCCCGTAAATGACAATAGACCTGAGTCAATTGCTGAGCCATGGTAAGAGGAATAATCTCCAACTCGGCCAACACCTCAAAGATTCGAACATTATCGGACCAAGTGGTTAACTTAGGATGCTCGGCGGCATTGGCCAGTACCAGATACTGAGCAATAAACTCAATATCGGCGATGCCACCAGCACTCTGCTTGAGGCTAAATTGCCCTTCATCGACCTTAAGCAGATGATCTCGCATCTTTTGCCGCATCTCTCTGACCTGAGTTTTTAGCTCATCCTTATCCCTTGGCAAACTTAAGACCTGAGCACGAATTTGGCTGAAACGACTCGATAACTCATTGTCACCATACATAAAGCGGGCGCGCACTAGAGCCTGATGCTCCCAAGTCCAAGCCTCGGTTTGTTGATATTCAGCAAAACGCTCTATCTCACTTACCAATAAGCCTGAAGCTCCTGAAGGACGCAGCCGCATATCCACCTCATAAAGCTCACCGGAACTCGTACGGGTTGAGAATAGATGCAGAATACGTTGAGCGAGTTTTAAGTAAAAATGGTTCACATCTATGGCGCGATCGCCATTGGTTTGGCCCGAAAGCTGCTTGTGAAGAAAGACTAAATCGAGATCTGAGCCATAACCTAGCTCAATACCACCAGCCTTACCATAGCCAACCACGGCAAAGCCCTTCTCGCCCTGTGCAAGCTCGCTGGGCACCCCATGACGGGCACTGACTTGAAGCCAGGCCTGATTCACCACTTGCTCGATAATGGCTTCGGCCAAAAAAGTTAAGTGATCGCTGACTTGCATCACAGGTAGAACACCTGTGACATCGGCAGCGGCAATTTTAAGCTGCTGAGATAACTTAAACTGACGCAAGGCTTCCATCTGCTGCTCCATATCCTCTTCAGGCACCCGCAACAAATATTGCCTTAGCTCGTTACCATAATCATCAAGGGAAGTTGTATCGTAAAGGTGAGCAGGATCGATTAGCTCATCGAGCAGCATAGGGAACTTAGCCAGCTGTTTGGCAATCCAAGGGCTGGCGCTACACAGACTCACTAGCTGCTGACGCGCACCTGGGTTTTCACACAGAAGCTCGAGATAGGTAGTACGGGTTACAATCTGATTGATCACCTCAGCGACTGGTTTAAATACCTTACAGGCCTCGGTTTTCGACGTGATAATCTCAAGTAGCTTGGGCATCAGTTTATCTAAAGTTTCTCGCCCTCTCGGCCCTATACTTCTGCGACTGACCTCTTCTCGCCAACCTTTGAGCAGAGGCCAGAGCTCACTGTCACTGCACTGATTCTCTGCAAGCAGCGCATCTGCATCTTCATCTTCTTGAATTAACCATAGCTGGGCACTCCAGTGCTCCTGCTTCTCTTCACCACCTTGTTCACCTATGGTGGCTTCAAAGTGATAATGAATTCGCTCCATGGCATTGATTATTTGTGCTTTTAGCTCTTCACCATGGCTTATCTCCATGGCATAACTTAGCCTTTGCCAATCAAGCTCATTTTCAGGCAAAGTTTGGGTCTGTTTATCATCTAGAGCCTGTAATAGATTCTCGACCCGGCGTAGTAAAATATAGTGGCGCTTAAGCTCATCGACGGCAAAGTATTCAAGCTGACCTAGCTCATACAGAGTATTAATCGCAGCGAAAAGACTTTGATGACGCAGCGCTGGTTCTCGGCCACCACGAATGAGCTGAAAGCTCTGCACCACGAACTCCACTTCACGAATGCCACCCGCCCCTAGCTTAATGTTATTGGTTAGCTGGCGACGCCTCACTTCTTGGGCGATAAGCTGTTTCATCTTACGCAGAGAATCAATCGCAGAAAAATCGATATAACGTCGGTAAACAAAGGGACGCAGCATACCGTGGAGCTCATCACTGTATTCGGTCCATGGACCTAGGGCTCGCGCCTTAACCATGGCATAGCGCTCCCAGTCCCGGCCCTGCTCTTGATAGTAATCTTCTAGAGCACTAAAGCTCACGACTAAGGGGCCGCTTTCGCCATAGGGTCGCAGACGCATATCCACACGATAAACAAAGCCGTCAACAGTGACTTGGTCGAGCAGATTGACCAGCTTCTGCCCCATACGAATAAAGAACTGCTGATTATCTAAAGCTCGACGTCCTCCGACAGTTTCGCCGTGTTCAGGAAAGGTAAAGATAAGGTCAATATCCGATGAGAAGTTAAGCTCTCGCCCCCCAAGCTTACCCATACCTAAAATCAATAACGGCTGTGGCTTACCTTGGTTATCTGTCGGCGTACCATATTGACTACAAAGGCTGTTATAAAGCCAATCTCTTGCGGCAATAATCAAAGATTCGGCTAATGCAGATAGGTCAAGCAACGACTCTTCAAGGGAAACCAGACCAAGGTAGTCACGACAGGCCATACGCACCATCTGCTGATTACGATATTGGCGCAATACGGCTTTGGCCTGATCTTCAGTTTGCGCCTCACCCATTTTAGCTACAAGCTCAGGTGAAAAGCTCTGTCTATCTAGCTCATCCAGTTGAGTTTGAAATAATGACGCTATCCAATCTGGATGACGCAGCAACTGACAGGCGACAAAATCACTCAGTCCCAGCATAAGTTTTAGATCTTGTTGCGCATTTGATGGCAAGGAGTCTGATTCAAATCCAACTTCTAATAGCTTTTGCCAATTGACTTGTGCCAGCTCAGCTAACTCTTGGGGCATTGGAGATCTTGTGTGCCTGTTTGCCATCATAGTATCCTGTTTCAAACTCGACATATTATGTCATTTTATGCTATAGCTTATCTTTCAAAGCAATTGCTAAGTAATCTGATTCAACAAATTATGCTCATTTGCACTAAATTAGACAGAGTATTAATCAGTGACTACAGCGTTTTAGATAACTTATTTTACGCAACCAAAGTAATCAAGGTTTGAAGTTTAGTCTCAGATTTTGTCGATTAAAGTGTAAAAAAGTCTAATTAACAGCGTACTATAACTTAGCCTTCTGGCATACTTAGCAAAATTAATGCTAAATGCAATTGACACCTGTAAATAGCAGGTCAAAACACTATTTGGAGAAAACATGGCAGGAATGCTCTTACGTGTTCTCGCAATACTAGCCATCTTCACCCTCGCGGGATGCGGGGATGAAAGGCTAGATAAAATCGAGAAGTATCAACAGTTGGATGAGCAGCGACTCTCAACCCTCAAACAGATGTTGGATGATGGCAAAATTCGTAATGCCAATCTACTAAGCCAGTATGCTCAGGTTCTCGCACAAAAGCAGCCTGAGTTAGCGCCACTAGTCACAGAGCTCGCAAGAGATGCAAAAGGCGATGGGCCTATGTTTAACGCCTTATCTCAGCGTATCACTGATCTCAAGAGTGCCAGCAACTTTGTCGATGTTGACCAGCAACTAGAAGAAGCTGAAAACCTCTATCAGGCTACAGATCCTAGTCTATATAACGATCTTCTATCGGATCCCGTGAATGTTATCGCCGATATGTCTAATGGCGCATTAGCGAGAGTTAATTCCATTAGCCGTGAAGCAGAGACCTTAGCTAATGCTTCTGAAGATTCAGGTCCTGGTAGTCAACTTGTCGGCAACCCAGCTTATGGCCATTGGCAGTCCAGTGGTGGCACCTCATTCTGGGCTTGGTACGGTATGTACTCTATGTTTTCCAACATCATGCACGGCCCTGTTTACTATGACCGCTGGTCATCTCGACGGGGCTATAGTTACTACAATGATGTAGGCCGATACCGCTACACTTCGCCAAAGCAGGCGAAAGCCCAAAGACAAACCTATGAGCGCACTAAGAAACAATTTAGCTCACAGGGTAAACGCTTTAATAGCCCCTATGCTAAGTCGCGTACCGGGTCGACAGCACTTTCTAGTGCCAGTCGCTCAGCCCCTAAAACCACCACAGGTTTTAGTTCAAATCGCACCTCTTCCGCGAGTAAGAGCAAGTTCCGCTCAAACTACTCCAAGAGCAGCAGCTTTAGAAATTCAAGCAGTCGTACCTCTCGTGGTACCAGCCGCGGCAAATAATTACAGTTAAGGGAACTCAAATGACATTTTTACAGGACTTAGGGATAACCCCAGAACTTATCATCATTCTGGCGATAGATTTAACCATAGCCGTGGTGTTACTAACATTAATGCGCTACCTACAAGGCTGGAGCGTTAAAGTTAATAGCCGTGACGAGCTAGCAGTAAAAGATAACTTCGCCTTTGGTATTAGCACAGCCGGTGCCGTAGCCGCATTAGGTATCGTGCTAACTGGTGCCATTACCGGCGAAGCGGCAAGCTCCTATGCTATAGAAGCGATTGGTATGACAGCCTACGGTTTATTCGGCTTAATCTTGATTAAAGTTGGCCGCTTTATTCATGACAAGGTCGCTCTAAATGAGCTCAATAAAAATGAGCTCATAGTCAAAGGCAATGTCTCAGTGGCACTTGTCGATGCCGCCGCCGCTATCGCCACAGCTATTATTATTCGAGCGGTACTATTGTGGGCAGAAGATCTCACACTCGACACCTTTATTGCCATCTTTAGCGCCTTTGCGATTTCACAAGTCATGCTGGTAGTACTGACTCGCCTAAGAGAGCAAAGATACGCTAAGCGTAACCAAGATGCCTCTATGCAGGCAGCCCTTGAGCAGGGACAGACAGCATTAGCCATTCGCCATGCGGGCTATATGATTGCCATGGCATTAAGCTTTAAAGCTGCGAGCCACTTTATCATTTACGATCCAACCGCTTATGTAGGCAACCTGCTAGGCTGGGCACTCTTTAGTATCATAATGTTAGTGGCATTAAGTGTGCTGATCACCATAGTGAAAATGCTGGTACTTAATCGCATCAACCTAGCCGAAGAGGTTGAACAGCAACACAACATAGGTATTGCAGCGGTCGAAATGGCACTGAGTATTGCCATGGCGCTAATTCTTGCAGCACTAATGGCATAAGCGTGAACAGTACCACACAGAATATAATGGACACGCCATCATCAAACTCAGCACCTCGCAAAAGATTGGCTTGGTTTGATGATGTGCTACTGCTAGGGATAATGGCGGTTTTAGCCGCCTGTGGCTTAATCTACGAATACCTTCTATCCCACTATGCAGGCAGAATTCTAGGCGCACTAGAAGCCGCTATTTATACCATGATAGGCCTGATGATCGTCTCCATGGGAATAGGAGCCTTTGCTGCTAGAAAAATACGCTGCGCCTTTACAGGCTTTGCCACATTAGAGCTGCTGGTTGCCCTTGGCGGTGCCAGCGCCATTATTATTACCGCAACCATCATAGGTTTTGGTCATCAACTGCCACAACTTATCGCTTTGAACTTGGGGTTGCCCCAAGATCAGATCCCTGATGGTGGTTTTATCGGCGCACTGCAGCAAGCTGCACGCTATCTGCCCTATATTTGGGGTGTCGTTCTTGGCTTAATGATAGGTATGGAGATCCCGTTAATTGCTAGGGTTCGTCAATCCCTAAGTGACGAGCATTTGCTGCATAACGCGGGAACCATCTATGGTGCTGACTATATAGGTGCCGGTGTTGGCGCCGCGCTTTGGGTTGGCTTTATGCTGGCGCTGGATATTCAATTAGCCGCAGCATTAACCGCCAGCTTTAACCTGCTAGCCGGTTTTATCTTTATTTGGCGTTTTTGGCATAAGATCAATCACGCCAAATTGCTACTGGCAGGACACTTTATCGTGACAGGCGTGCTCACCACTTTAGTCCTCCACGGGCCGCAATGGGAGCAGGATTTCAACAACCTACTGTTCCAAGATAAAGTCATCTATAGCAAGGCAACACGCTTTCAGCAGCTCACCTTTACCGAGCGTTTACGAGGCAATCACTTAAAGCCAGTGTACGCTATGTACATCAATGGCAGATTACAGTTCTCGAGCGATGACGAGCAAGTCTACCACACCTTCTTAGTCCATCCGACACTGGCGGCCAGCGCTAGACACGATAATATTCTTGTGATTGGCGGCGGTGATGGCTTAGGACTTAAGCAGATATTTAAATGGCAACCTAAACAGGTGACACTGCTAGATCTCGATGCCGATCTTGTCAGCCTATTTAAAGACCCATCACCTGATATGCCAGACAGATTAAGCCAAGCCTTAAGACAGCTTAATGGTGATGCGCTCAATGACCCTAGAGTGAAGCTGATATTTGATGATGCCTTTAATGGTGTCGACAAACTACTAGCCGAAGGCAACAAGTATGATGTGATCATAGTGGACTTGCCCGATCCAAGTCACCCAGATCTCAACAAACTCTATTCAGATATCTTCTATCGCAAGCTTAAAGAGCTGCTTGCCATGGATGGAGCGCTCACAGTGCAGTCTACCTCACCATACCATGCCACTAAGGCCTTTATTTCCGTTGGTAAGACTCTGGAAAGCGCAGGCTTTAATGTCGACCAATATCATCATAATGTGCCTAGCTTTGGTGAATGGGGTTGGAGCATAGGTACCATAGGAGGCCGCAGTGCTAAAGCTCGGCTCAAGTCATTAAATACATTAAATATTGATGAGGCTTGGCTAACACCTGGACTTATCCACGGCGCATTTGAGTTCCCCGGTAACTTTTACCAGAATCAAGACCAAATTAAGCCCAACGCGATTGGCTCACTGCAGCTGTATCGCTATCACCAACAGGCTTGGTCCGAAGATCAGGGGCTCACATTATTTAAGTAAAAAGCGTTAAAAATGAGTTAAGTAAAAATTGTAGTAATAAAATGGGAAATAGCACTTGACATATTATGTCTCGATGCTATCTTTGAACACAGACATAATATGTCATGAGGACAAATATGAATATCCACACTATTGCTAATCACCTAAATGGACTCGGCGACAACAGCGAAACCGGTTTTCAGTTTGATTGTTACCCTATTGATGGTGACGTGGAAGTACTGCAAGTGAACCTAGTCGGCCGTGAAGAAATTCCGGTATTTGTCTCGGTCACCCAAAATCAGATTCTTTGCATCAGCTATTTATGGGGCGAAGATGAGGTGAACCAAGAGCGTCGTGCAGAGATGTTTGAAACCATGTTAGAGCTCAACATCCCAATGCCACTATCTTCGTTCGCCAAAGTAGATGATAAGTATGTTGTTTTTGGTGCTCTTTCTACTCAATCAAGCATGTTAGAAATTGAGCAAGAACTCTCTGTACTCTCAGATAACTGCTTGGAAGTTATCGATGAGATGGCTAGCTATCTCATCTAAATAGAATCAAGCCGACTCACAAGATTTTAAGGAGCCAAATTATGGGCATTCTAAACAAGATAATGACAGCATTCCGTGGCGGCGCGACTGAAGCAGGCCAAGCCATTGTCGATGCAAATTCAACACGTATTTTTGAACAAGAGATCCGTGACGCTGAAAAGCACCTTACTAAGGCTAAGCGTGAGCTAACCGATGTGGTTGCTAAAGAGATGCAAGCTAGCCGTGAAGTTGAGCGTATCAAACGCTCTATCACTGAGCATGAAGGCTATGCGACTCAAGCACTAGAGAAAGGTAACGAAGCGCTAGCGTTGGAAGTGGCAGAGAAAATCGCTCAGTTAGATAGCGAGCTTGCCGAACAGCAAGCGGCTAATGATAGCTTCACCGCTCATGCGACTCGCTTAAAAGAGCTAGTTCGCAAGACAGAGCGCCAGCTAACAGATTACCAACGTCAGCTGAGCATGGTAAAGACCACTGAGAGTGTTCAAAAAGCCACTGCAACGATTACGGACTCATTCGCAAGCAGCAACTCTAAACTGCTCAATGCGAAAGACTCACTAGAGCGCATCAAGGCTCGCCAACAGCAGTTTGACGACAGACTGAAAGCCGCTGAGACCCTTGAAGATGAGAACAGCGATAAGTCGCTGCAAGCTAAGCTAGCCGAAGCTGGTATTGGTGAGCAGAAGTCTGATGCCAATGCGGTATTAGACAGACTAAAAAACCGTAAAGGCTAAACCTTAACGCAGCAATATTCCCACCCTTGAGTTTTCAAGTAGGGTTGACCCACCCTACTTGGCTCTTTTTTTTTGGAGAATAGATATGGGATTTCTCGACGGCTTATTTGGTAAAAAAGAGCAAGCAAGAGCAAAACTCGATCACCCGAATAAGCTTCAAAAAGGCGATATGATCTCACTTGATGACAGTTTTGCCTTGCCTAGCCAACTGAGAGGCCAGCAGCTTAGGGTTGAAGCGATTCATACCTACGAATATGAAAACAGTCAGTCCACCGAATGGATGCTGAAAGGTCATCACGGCGATACCGTTTTCCTTTCTCTCGATGAAGATGATGAAACCTATCTCGCTTTCTCAATCAAGATTAACCGCAGTCAAGTAGAACAGGTTTTCGATCTCGACCAATTCAGCGAAATCTTCGAAGAAAATAATCAAGTTAGCCTAGATACCCTCGCTCTCCCCGCAGAATTGGCTAACGAACTTGAGCCTTGGCTTGCAAAGCAATATCATTTAGTGACTAGTGCAGACTTTGGCTACTTCCACAGACACGACTACCGCGGACAACGTCCTCCTCAAAATGCTCAAGGCAGAGATAAAGGTGAAGCGTTTGAAGCTTATCAGCTTATAGACAATGACGAAGATAGAGCTATCGACATCGAAGTCTATGAAGGTGGTGATACAGAAGTGATGTTAACCCTGTATCGTCCACTATCCGATATTCGTGACTACTGGCCGGGTCAATAATTGATTTAAAGGTAAATTGAATGAGTAAGAACCCGTTACCGGAACAATGGTTAGAGAACCAGAAAGCCGCCAAAGCAACCCAGGTGGCTTTCGATCTGGATGAACAGTTTCAATACTCTATTCGTCGGGCGGCACTCGATGCTGGTGTTAGCCCGTCAGATCAGATCCGCACCATTCTCGGGCTTGCGGTCTCTAAAAGGCCAAAACGTCCTCGCCTTACGGTATCGCTCAACGCCGAGGACTATGTGAAATTGGCAGAGAAGTATAATCTCACACCCGATGCTCAACTAGAGATTAAAAAACGAGTGTTAGATGATCTCGTTAAATTTGTCGATCAAGATAAGTAATCCTAGCTTTCTTTCATATATTCCCAGCAATTGCATCTCAATAGGCGTTTGGATACTCTTAGAACTTTGAATAACGCCTATTTATAGACGGACCTATCCCATGGGATTTAAACAGCACAGCTCAACCCTTTCCAACGCCCCTAAGCCCTTTGATCTCGCCATGATGCTGCTATCATTAGTATCTGTAGTTATGATTTTGGTGATGGCCTTTGGTAATTTGAGTGAAGAAAGTCACCGCTTACTCATCATGCTAGATACTGGCATCTGTTGTATCTTTCTCATCAACTTTTTTTATGGCTTATTCAAAGCAAGGCAAAAGCGCTACTACTTCAAAAAACACTGGATCGATCTTGTCGCCAGTATTCCTGCCATTGAGCCACTGCGCTTTGCCAGAATATTTCAAATTCTTCGAGTATTTAGACTTATTCGTATGACCCACTCTGTGGTCAAGCCTTTGCTCAAACAGCGCAGTCAAACCACGCTAGCCCTTTTACTAGCGGTAATGGTCACCATAATCTCTTTCTCCTCTGTATTGATTTTGCTCGTTGAAGCTGGCGTGGCAGAGGCTAATATTAAAACCGCTGAAGATGCCATCTGGTGGACCATAGTGACTATCTCCACCGTGGGCTACGGCGAGTACTACCCTGTTAGTACGGCAGGCCATGTGATAGGAACTATTGTGATTATCTCAGGAGTGAGCTTTTTCGGTGTTATGTCAGGTTATATCGCCTCGGTACTGATAATTCCTGAAGAAAACGAAAAGCTTGAAAATCATAATCAAGAAATTAAGAGCGAGTTACAACAAGCCTTAGAAAGAATGGAATCGAATCAAGTCAAAATGATGGATGAGATAGCCAACTTAAAACGGCAGTTAAAAGACAGGTCTTCCTAAGAAACATAAAGTTAAAAACAAAAAATAGCGCCTTAAATTGGCGCTATTTTTTGTTTAGGCAGCAATACAAGCAAGGCTTATCGCCAATAGGGAACCTTAGTTAACGCCGAACGTCTTGAGTGCTCCATAGCAAAAAGCAGGCTTTGAGATTTACCCTCTAACCAATCGCTGATATCCATTCCAAGCTCACTACTAAGCTGCGACAGCTTCTGATAGCAAGCCAAAGTGCGAATACCTAATACCATATCCTGCCAAGGGCGACGAAACGCCTCTCGCTCCTGAGCATGGTTACCATAGAGGCTGCCATAGGCAAAACCAACAAGAATGCTTTCATCTAACGCCTTAGCAAATTGCTGATAATCATGGCTCGACAGGTTAGCTTGAGATGGCATCATGGTGATAATTTTCTGCCAAGAGGCTTCCTGCAATTCATTGGCAAAAGAGAGCAAACTATTGCTTCCCTTTGCTTGACTCAAATCCAATTGACGAGCATTAGCCTTAAGCATGAGATCCACTAACGCCAACTGCAGCTGACCATAACAAGGTAACTGCCACAACTCCTTAAGCTTTTGATTGAAATCCAATTGCGCCAACTGAGTCTGAGCATGAGCATTCAAATCTTTTTGTTGCTTTAACTTACCTAACAAACTCTTACCTTGGACCACTATTTCGGCCAAGCTCAATGCAGGCTCGATAAAATCAAGAGCTTGCTCCAGTTCTGTAAACCATGGCGCCAACTCTTCGCTATCGATATGGTACTGTTTCAAGGTTAGTTTTAGTAAACGAATACAAGCTCTTAAGCGATACCAAATCTGAGCTTGCTCTGCCAATGACAAGCTATTCGATGCCAACATCTCCTCAAGTAATTGCCAACGTTCAAGACCCGTCTCAAGAAGCGTTATCATGGTCTGTTCAAGGGAAAGACCCGATGGCAATTCTATAAAGTCGATTGCCGCTAAATAGCTGGGGTTTGCCTGCTGAGCCAACATGTAGCCTCGTTTGGCTTTGCTTGCTTGTCCAAGTCTCATCGGTACTTCATTCGCTAACTGGGTAGCCAGTTCTAACAAAGCCGAGGTTTCGCCAGCTAATAATTCAAACTCAAGCTCACAAATGGCTTCAGAGCTCTTGTCTGTGGAGATAGTCCCAATATCCATCGCGACTTCAACTAAACTTTCTTCGATATAAATATGCCAAGTCAAACGCTCAAAGTTAGTCTCAAAGAGCGGCGCTAATTGACCCTGCACATTATCGAGATCACATTCTTGAGGCCAAATATCTTGGGGGAATAGGCTCAAATTTGGCTCAGAACTGATTAAATCGACATTATATTCAGGTCTTGAGTGGATCCCTCCGGCAACTTTACCGCTGGTTTTAATGGTTTGCTCAATCCCTTTACCACTAGAACGTACCCTAAAGCCCATGTCCCAAGCTCTCAGCTGCATATTCGGTGTATCATAATAAGTATTAAGCAAGCTTTGTGTGGGACGAATATCGGCCTTAGGAATAGCATTGAGTAATGCAATAAGTGAATCTTTGTTGGCTGGCTGGAAAAAAAGTTTTAGCTCTATCTCAGTATCCATGGATTAACTGCTCATTTTGTCATCAAACATTCATCGACTTGTCATCGAGTCTTAATAATGTAACATTCCTGTCATAATCAACCGTTAGTATCCTGCGCCAGAAGTTGATATATAACTCGTTAGAATAAAAACTGTGGCTATTTTAGCGAAAACACAGTTTCAATACGCGAGCGCTTAGGTTAACATGCGCCCGCAATTTCCAATAATGGAATAACCTGAAAAGGTATCGGCTATGCCAGTAAACTCTATTTTGGGCGTGTTTGCAAAATCGCCAATTAAGCCTCTACAAGAGCACATAGACAAAGTAAATGAATGCGCGGCACTACTTGTTCCGTTTTTTGATGCCACTATCACAGGTGACTGGGATAAGGCTGTCGAAATTCGTAAAGACATTAGTAATGCGGAAAAAGAAGCGGATACACTAAAGCGTGAGATCCGTCTAAAACTTCCTGGCGGGCTATTTATGCCTGTTGAGCGTACGGATTTACTTGAACTTCTTACTCAACAAGACAAGATTGCTAACAAAGCAAAAGATATCTCTGGCCGTGTTATTGGCCGTGAGTTACTTGTCCCTCAAGCAGTCCAAACGACTTTCCAAGCTTACTTAGTGCGCTGTTTAGACGCGGTAACCTTGGCAAAAGATGCGATTAACGAACTTGATGATCTATTAGAAACAGGTTTCCGTGGTCGTGAAGTTGATTTGGTTGCCAAGATGATCAGTGAACTCGATAAAATCGAAGACGACACTGATGAGCTACAAATTCAAGTGCGTCGCCAGGTTTACGCTATGGAAGCAGAACTAAACCCTGTCGATGTCATGATTCTTTACAAGATAATAGAATGGGTCGGCGACTTAGCAGATTTAGCTGAGCGTGTCGGTTCTCGCTTAGAGCTGATGTTAGCTCGCGTCTAAATAAGAAAAATATCAAGGTAACAACATGGTTGATGTATTAGTCGCCAATGGTCCATGGCTGATAGCCATAGCGGCCGCTTTTGGTTTTTTAATGGCATGGGGTATTGGTGCCAACGACGTAGCGAATGCAATGGGCACCTCTGTCGGTTCAAACGCTATTACCATTAAACAAGCGATTATTATTGCGATGATCTTCGAATTCGCCGGTGCTTATCTAGCCGGTGGTGAAGTCACCAGTACAATTCGTAAAGGGATTATCGATTCTAGCTATTTCGTCGATGTACCTGAGCTACTTGTCTACGGCATGATAGCCTCGCTACTTGCAGCAGGTATCTGGCTAGTTGTAGCGTCAGCGCTAGGCTGGCCTGTATCGACAACTCACTCAATTATCGGTGCTATCGTAGGCTTCGCAGCCGTTGGTGTGAGCGCAGATGCTGTTGAATGGAGCAAAGTAGGTGGTATCGTAGGTTCTTGGATTGTCACTCCTGCAATCTCTGGCTTTATCGCTTTCACTATATTCCAGAGTGTACAAAAGCTGATTTTTGATACTGAAGATCCGCTACTGAATGCTAAGAAATATGTGCCTTTCTATATGGCATTAGCAGGCTTTGTGATGTCACTTGTGACTATCAAGAAAGGTCTAAAGCACATTGGTCTTCACTTTGATAATGTCGAAGCCTATAGCTTAGCGGTTGCTGTTGCTGTACTTATCGGTATCGCAGGTAAGATTGCCATCTCTCGTCTTAAGCTTGACCCGAAAGCCGACCGTGAAACCCATTTCGGTAACGTAGAAAAAGTCTTCGCTATCCTGATGGTCGTTACAGCTTGTTGTATGGCATTTGCTCACGGTTCAAACGACGTTGCTAACGCGATTGGTCCACTAGCGGCTGTTGTTTCTGTCGTGAATAACGGTGGTGAAATCGCTAAGAAAGCTGAGCTTGTATGGTGGATTCTACCTCTAGGTGGTTTTGGTATCGTATTGGGTCTAGCTATCTTTGGTAAGCGAGTAATGCAAACCATTGGTAAGAACATCACTCACTTAACGCCTAGCCGTGGTTTTGCCGCTGAGCTAGCCGCCGCAACGACAGTTGTTATTGCATCTGGTACTGGTCTGCCGATCTCAACAACTCAAACCTTAGTGGGTGCGGTATTGGGTGTCGGTATGGCACGTGGTATTGCAGCGATTAACTTAGGTGTTGTGCGTAACATCGTGATTTCATGGGTAGTCACACTGCCAGCAGGTGCTGCACTATCCATCATGTTCTTCTTCATGATTAAAGGTATCTTTGGATAATCTATTCAAGCACCTAAATACTAAAGGGAAGCGCTTGCTTCCCTTTTTTGTGCCTAAAACCTCTTCATGTTAAGTGATACATTCTGGGCTAGAAAGCGAGCATTTTATTGCTACGATAAATGCTAACTGAGCAAACTAAATAATGACTCCTGCAGCTAAGGCCAAATGCCTCACAACAAATCCTAAGAGCAAGCTTGAAAGCACAGGATGTCCTAGCAACTAATTTGTAAGACTTTTATCCCAATAATTCTACTTTTTCCGTCTTGCAAATCACTTCGTTAAACCCTAGCATGTTGCCTATAACTCATAGATGGATTCGCTTTAGTGTTACGATTTATTGTCCTTGTAATGGCAATTTGGCTTTCTCCACAACTCTTGGCCGAGGAACAAGTTGCCCAAGAAGAGCCTCGCTTTCTTTCAAATAACGTTTTTACCTACTTACACGGTGGCCCTGGAACGAAATATCGCATTCTAGGCAGCGTTGAAGCGGGACGCCCTATCACCTTTTTAGGCGAAAAACAGGATGGCTACTCAAAGATCCGCGACCACAAGGGTCGTACTGGTTGGGTATCAAGCAAACTCGTTACAGCCAACAAAACCTTCAGAGTCAGAGTGACCGAACTTGAAGCCCAGCTGAAGGAATTGAACACAGTAGTCAGTCAGCATGATGAACAAACTGCTGCACTCACAAAGGATATCAAAGACAAGGCGAAACGATTAGAACGTGAACTTTCGTCTCAAACGGCAAAAGTACAACAGCTACAAAAAGACTATGACCAAGCCTTAGTTGATAAGAATGCTGCAGTAGCCGAGCTAAAAGCCGTGAAAGATAACCAGCAGTTCACCCTATGGCGAGAAGGCGGCATTATTGCCGGTATCGGCGCCTTAGTCGGCATTATTTTGGTTTATTTACCTCGCCCAGGCCGTAAGAAATCACGTATGTTTTAATTGAAAACCTAGGTTGAACTAAAGCATCACCAAAAGCCAGCGTTCTAGTAACGCTGGCTTTTTTGCTATCTAGCTCGGTAAACCCCGGCCAACAAAACACACTTAAATCACGCCAATACGATTTTTGTTACCTTCATCACCCAACATAATATATAATTGCGCCCGCAAGATGGCAGATTGTATACAAAATTAAAAACACATCTTGTAAGACAGCATGGCGCCCTACTGAATTAGCGAGCTGGCGCTTGAGCTTAATCCTAGGTCCAGATGGAAGCGATAATTATGTTTAAAGCGAGTGAAGTTCTGGCAGGTCACTATGACAATGCCGATCTCGACGAACTGTTTACAGCAATCAGTGATAACTATATCGTCGATGAAGAAAGTTACCTTTCACAACTGATCCAACTTGTCCCATCTAGCGAAGATGAAATTACCCGTGTGACGAACAGAGCCCACGAGCTAGTTAATAAAGTCCGTCAATATGATAAGAAAGGACTCATGGTAGGTATTGATGCATTTTTGCAGCAATACAGCTTAGAGACCCAAGAAGGCATTATTCTCATGTGCCTTGCTGAAGCCTTATTGCGTATTCCAGATTCCGCCACTGCCGATGCGCTAATTGAAGATAAGCTATCCGGAGCCAAATGGGATGAGCACCTAAGCCAAAGCGACTCAGTTCTGGTCAATGCATCCACCTGGGGCCTGATGCTAACTGGGAAAATCGTCAAACTCGACCAACCCCAAGATGGCAAACCCAGCGGCCTACTCAATAAGCTAGTAAATCGACTAGGAGAGCCTGTTATTCGCCAAGCCATGCTGGCAGCAATGAAAATCATGGGTAAGCAGTTTGTTTTAGGACGCACGGTACAAGAAGCCTTAAAAAACAGTGAGAATAAGCGCAAGCTTGGCTACACCCATAGCTACGACATGCTAGGTGAAGCGGCACTCACGATGAAAGATGCCGAGAAATATTTTGATGATTATTCTTCGGCCATTGCTGCGCTCGGCGCGCAAGATTACGACGAATCGGTTTCTCCTCGCCCTACCATATCAATCAAACTCTCGGCGCTGCACCCAAGATATGAAGTCGCCAACCAAGATAGAGTCATGACAGAGCTTTATGAGACTTTGGTTAAATTGGTTGGCCAAGCTAGAAGTCTCAATGTCGGCGTATCTATTGATGCCGAAGAGGTCGATAGACTTGAGCTATCCCTTGAGCTGTTTAAAAAACTCTATCAAAGCGATGTCGCCAAAGGTTGGGGACTGCTGGGTATTGTCGTTCAAGCCTACTCAAAGCGTGCCCTTCCGGTACTTTGCTGGTTAACGCGTTTAGCAAAAGAGCAAGGTGATGAAATTCCACTGCGTCTAGTGAAAGGTGCCTATTGGGACAGCGAGCTAAAATGGGCTCAGGTTGCCGGAGAAGGCGGCTATCCACTCTTTACCCGTAAAGCAGGTACAGACGTGTCATATCTTGCTTGCGCTCGTTACCTGCTATCTGAAGCAACTCGAGGCGCTATCTACCCTCAGTTTGCCAGCCATAATGCCCAAACTGTCGCAGCCATTAGCGATATGGCTGGAGATAGAGATTATGAATTCCAGCGCCTTCACGGTATGGGAGAAGAGCTATACGACACCCTACTCGCTGAAGCGGGTGCCAAAAAAGTCCGTATCTATGCCCCTGTAGGCGCCCATAAAGATCTGCTTCCTTACCTAGTACGACGCCTTCTAGAAAACGGAGCAAATACCTCTTTCGTACACAAGTTGGTCGACCCTAAGACACCGATTGAGTCACTTGTGGTTCACCCACTACTGACACTAAAAAAATACAAAACCCTCGCCAACAACAAGATAGTTCAACCACTCGATATCTTCGGTGAAGAGCGTAAAAATTCTAAAGGATTGAACATGAATATACTCTCGGAATCTCAACCTTTCTTCGCTGCCCTAGACAAGTATAAAGAGACTCAATGGCAAGCAGGGCCGTTGGTGAATGGTGAAACCTTAGGTGGTGAGCAAGTTGAGGTCGTCAGCCCATACAACACTAAGGAAGTCGTCGGTCAATTGCACTTTGCCGATAAACAGAGTGTCGAACAGGCTATTTATAGCGCTCATAAGGCCTTCCCTAGCTGGACAGCAACACCTGTTGAGCAAAGAGCTAATGCATTGCAAAAGCTTGCGGATCTGTTAGAGGAAAACCGTGAAGAGTTAATTGCCCTATGTACACGCGAAGCAGGCAAAAGTATTCAAGATGGTATCGATGAAGTTAGAGAAGCGGTCGACTTCTGCCGATATTATGCAGTGCAAGCTAAGAAAATGATGGCAAAACCTGAGCTAATGCCTGGGCCTACTGGCGAGCTTAACGAGTTATTCTTACAAGGCCGTGGTGTATTTGCCTGTATCAGCCCGTGGAACTTCCCTCTGGCTATCTTCCTAGGGCAAGTCACAGCTGCGCTTGCCGCTGGTAACACAGTTGTGGCTAAGCCTGCAGAGCAAACCTCAATTGTCGGTTATCGCGCCGTACAGCTAGCCCATGAAGCAGGTATTCCAAAAGATGTACTGCAGTTTGTTCCTGGTACAGGTGCCAATGTGGGTAGTCTTATCACGGCAGATGAGCGCATTGGCGGCGTCTGCTTTACTGGCTCAACTGCGACCGCCAAGCGAATTAACTTAACCTTAGCCCAAAGAGATGGCGCCATCATTCCACTGATTGCTGAAACCGGCGGTCAAAATGCCATGGTTGTCGATTCAACATCTCAACCTGAGCAGGTCGTTAACGATGTGGTTTCTTCATCCTTTACCAGTGCTGGACAGCGTTGCTCTGCGCTACGTGTACTGTATCTTCAAGAAGATATCGCAGAG
This sequence comes from uncultured Shewanella sp., assembly GCA_947503555.1. Taxonomy (GTDB): domain Bacteria; phylum Pseudomonadota; class Gammaproteobacteria; order Enterobacterales; family Shewanellaceae; genus Shewanella. The sequence continues at coordinate 44,960 of CANNEE010000003.1, read as the reverse complement.
CGTGTACTCGATGTCATGCAAGGCGCAATGGAAGAGCTTACCATAGGTCATCCAACATCGATTAAAACCGATGTTGGCCCAGTTATCGATGCGACAGCTAAAGCCAACCTTAATGCCCATATCGACCACATCAAACAAGTTGGTAAGCTACTTAAGCAAGTTGAGCTACCACAAGAGACAGAGAATGGCCATTTCGTTGCGCCTACCGCGGTTGAAATTGACTCTATCGGCGTATTGGACAAAGAACACTTTGGCCCAATTCTTCATGTCATTCGTTATAAAGCCGCCGATCTTGGTAAGGTGATCGAAGAGATCAATAGTACAGGCTTTGGTTTGACCTTAGGGATCCACAGTCGTAACGAAGGCCATGCTCTCGAAGTTGCCGCTAAAGTCAACGTGGGTAATGTTTATATAAACCGTAATCAGATTGGCGCAGTTGTAGGTGTACAGCCTTTCGGAGGGCAAGGCTTGTCGGGTACAGGTCCTAAAGCTGGCGGTCCTCATTACCTAAGCCGCTTCGTTACCGAAAAGACTCGTACCAACAATATTACCGCTATTGGTGGTAATGCAACACTACTCTCATTAGGTGATAGTGACGAGTAAAAAGCTATTACTCGCTTAAACAAAAAAACCAGACTATTCAGTCTGGTTTTTTTATTCTCTTGCTCCATTAGAAAGAGTACAAGAGTGTCATGTTAGTTTCTGTGTCTGTACTCTTTTTGCCTTCTAACGCTTCATTGTTATAACGTACCACCACAGCAAATTTCATTGCTAACGCACCAACAATATTCGCAGTAATCGACGTTTCAGAACGCGCAATCAGACTATCACCATAGTCGGCAATGATCTCTTGTTTGAACTTAGAACTCTCACTGATATCAGCTTCAAACTTAGCCACACCGTGAAGAACTAAACTGTCATCTGAGCTGTAGCCTTTTTCAGCTTCTTGATCGCTATCTAGTCGCTGATAGATATAACCAGGACCAATTTCAACCTTCAACCAGCTATTCTCACTGGTGATAAACTTATGACCATAACCTGCCGCACCAGAAAGCTTGTAATCATAACCTGTGAAAGGGTCGACTTCATAGTTAGCGCCGGCAAACATATAGCTCATTTCATCGAACTTATAGTTACCTTGAAAACCAGCAAAGTAACGCTTAGCAGTCACTTCATCTTCATCTTCTTTGTATAAGCCTTCAAGAAGATAAACGTTTTCCCATTCACCTAGTTCATGCTTTAACTTCAGCTTAGCTTTAGCCGAAGAAGTATCTGTATTACCTGTCGTTAGGGTTGCACCAAACTCTGCTTCACCTGCTAAGGTGGCATCACCTTCAACAAAGTTTGCAGCGGCATTGGCAGTCATAGGCAAAGCCAAGGTAATAGCCGTAACGGCGAGTAATTTCTTCATTTCCATACTCCAGATAATCTATAGCGCAACAATTTTTGGATCTCGATCCAATTTTTGCGCGCATCTTATCACTTAGATCAAAGAATTGGTACGAAAAATCCGCTATTTCAATGTGGCGTTACCAAAGAAAAAGCCATGCATTGCATGGCTTTTTTATCTTTCTATCACTGAGCTTAATGCTTAGTTGATTTGAGGGTCCAACTCACCAGCCTGATAAGCTTTGTACATTGCCTGGAGTGACTTAGGCTTGATTTTAGAGCCCATACCCGCACAGCCAAAGGCTTCGTAACGGGTAGTACAGATATCAGCCATAGCTTCCATTGACGCCTTAAGGAATTTACGAGGGTCAAATTCACTTGGGTTTTCAGCCAAGAACTTACGAATTGCACCTGTAGACGCAAGACGTAGATCAGTATCGATATTGACCTTACGTACACCATGCTTGATGCCTTCAACGATCTCTTCTAGCGGCACACCATAAGTCTCAGGAATAGCACCACCATATTGGTTGATCACTTCAAGCCACTCTTGTGGTACTGACGATGAGCCATGCATTACAAGGTGAGTGTTAGGGATACGTGCGTGGATCTCTTTAATACGATCGATACGCAGTACATCGCCTGTAGGCTTACGGCTAAACTTATAAGCACCATGGCTAGTACCAATTGCAATCGCTAGTGCATCTACATGGGTATCAGCAACAAAGCGAGCCGCTTCTTCTGGCGTGGTTAGCATTTGATCCATGCTCAAGGTACCTGCAGCACCAACACCATCTTCTTCACCAGCTTGACCCGTCTCTAGGCTACCAAGACAACCAATTTCACCCTCAACAGATACACCACAGGCGTGGGCAAAAGCCACTGTTCTGCGAGTAACGTCTACATTGTATTCATAAGATGCAGGTGTTTTACCATCAGCCATCAAAGAGCCATCCATCATCACTGATGACATGCCTAACTGAATCGAACGCTGACAGATATCTGGATCTGTACCGTGGTCTTGGTGAATACAAACAGGGATATCTGGATACTGCTCTAGCGCAGCAGTCATCAAATACTTAAGGAACTGAGGACGGGCATATTTACGCGCACCAGCAGAGGCCTGCACAATCACAGGGCTATCGGTGGCTTCAGCGGCCTGCATAATGGCGCGCATCTGCTCTAAGTTATTCACGTTAAATGCAGGAACACCATAACCGTGTTCTGCAGCATGATCTAACATTTGACGTAGGGAAATAAGGGCCATTTTTTACTCCGTTAATAGGGTGATTCCGTCACCCGAGGTCACTATCTTTTTAGGTACAATTATTAGCTAATTACATTAGCTTTATTTTTAAGGCTGTCCTATCTAGGTAGAACAGCCTAATTTACTTTTTGTATTGCTCTTCTATTTAGTCCAAAGAACTAAGCAAAAGAGTCTTAAGCGCCGCGGCTCTCAAGCATAGCAACAGCTGGTAGTTCTTTACCTTCTAGGAACTCAAGGAAAGCACCACCACCAGTTGAGATGTAAGATACCTTATCAGCGATGTCATATTTATCTACTGCTGCTAGCGTGTCACCGCCACCGGCAATAGAGAAGGCGTCAGAGTCAGCAATCGCTTGAGCGATACGCTTAGTACCTTCACCAAATTGATCAAATTCAAATACACCCACAGGACCGTTCCATACTATGGTTCCTGCAGATTTAAGAATTTCAGCCAAGGCTTCAGCGCTATCTGGACCGATATCAAAAATCATATCGCTGTCGCTTACTGTATCCACCGCTTTCAGTGTCGCCTGCGCTGTTGGGCTGAATTCACCTGCAACCACAACATCAGTAGGGACTGGAATATCACCACCACGGCTTTGAGCATTCGCCACTAGACGCTTAGCTTCATCGATAAGGTCGGCTTCATAGAGCGATTTACCCACTTCATTACCAGCAGCTGCGATAAAGGTATTAGCAATACCACCACCAACAACAAGTTGATCAACGACTTTAGATAGGCTTTCAAGCACGGTTAGCTTAGTCGATACTTTTGAACCACCAACAATCGCCACTAATGGACGAGCTGGATTATCCATAGCCTTGGCTAGCGCATCCAACTCACCTGCTAGCAGAGGACCTGCACAAGCGATTGGCGCGTGTAAACCGACACCATGGGTAGAAGCTTGAGCACGGTGAGCGGTACCAAAGGCATCCATCACATACACATCACAAAGGGCAGCCATCTTCTTAGCTAGGGCTTCGTCGTTCTTCTTCTCACCTACGTTGAAACGTACGTTTTCAAAGACAACTACTTCACCTACTGGCGCTTCTACACCGTCTAAGTAATCACTCGCTAAACGCACAGGACAATCAAGCGCATTAGCTAAGTAATCAACCACAGGCTGAAGTGAAAACTCAGGGTTAAACTCACCCTCAGTTGGGCGACCTAGGTGAGACATCACCATCACAGCAGCACCTTTTTCTAGTGCAAGCTTGATAGTTGGTAGCGAAGCACGTAGACGAGCATCACTGGTTACCACACCATCTTTCACTGGTACGTTAAGATCTTCGCGGATAAGTACGCGCTTACCTTGAAGATCGAGATCTGACATTTTAATAATTGCCATGGCTACATTTCCTTTCTTAATCAAAAAACAAACTTGTCTCACAGCTCGACTGACTATCGCGCTATGTAAATTCTTTATTCGTGCCTAGGCCAGCTTCTTAGCATCTATCATGGCCAAGCAGGTATCCAACATTCAATTTGCCATGTTGACATTCGTTACTATGTTTTGCCCTGCTTCTTAGCGTCTATCATGGCCAAGCAAGTATCTAACATTCGATTTGCCATGTTGGCATTCGTTACTATGTTTTGCCCTGCTTCTTAGCGTCTATCATGGCTAAGCTAGTATCCAACATTCTATTAGCGAAGCCCCATTCGTTATCGCACCAAAGCAGCAATTTGACCAAGTGGCCGTCACTGACTCGTGTTTGGGTACCATCGACTATCGAAGAGCGTGGATCATGGTTAAAATCACAGGAAACTAAAGGCTCATTAGTATAGCCCAAAATACCATTAAACTGGCCACTGGCCGCACATTCTAAAGCATTGTTGATATCAGCAATATCAACTCTTTTATTCACTGTGACCGACAGATCAATGGCTGTTACATTGATGGTCGGCACACGTACTGAAATTGCCTCAAACTTATTTTTCATTTCAGGCAATATACGCTCAATTCCTCGGGCCAACTTAGTGTCCACGGGAATGATAGATTGACCTGCGGCGCGAGTTCGGCGCAGATCATCATGGTATGCATCTATCACCTGCTGATCATTCATGGCTGAATGGATCGTGGTAATAGCACCACTTTTCACACCAAACTTTTCATGCAGCACATGGATCACGGGCACGATACAATTGGTGGTACATGACGCATTAGATACCACGGTATCCTGAGGCTGCAATATTTGGTGATTTACACCATAAACAATAGTGCCATCGACATCTGCAGACGATGGGTGGCTAATGAGTACCTGCTTAGCACCAGCCTTAATATGCGCTTCACAGCTTTGTCTATCGGACAGCGCACCTGTCGCCTCATAGACGATATCGATATCCATATCAGCCCAAGGTAATGAGCTAGGGTCAGATTGCTGAAACAGCTTGATGACATCATCACCTATATGCATCTGATCATCTTTAAGTTTAACCTCACCATGGAAACGTCCATGGGTGGTATCGTAACGAGTTAAATGGGCTATCGCCTCAGGTTTTGCCAATTCATTGATGGCAACAATTTGAATTTTCTGTCTTTTACCTGATTCGTAAAGGGCTCTTAAAATTGAGCGACCTATACGTCCATAACCATTAATCGCAACTCTGATCATCTAACTAAGCAAACCTTTTATATACGACAACGGCTTACCCCAATGGCAAGCCGTTTTCCCGCCTTAACTTAAGGCGTGTATTTCACGCAGCCTAATGGATGCGTTAGTATCGAAGTGCAAATTAGCCCACAAGCTCATTTGCCGCTTCAACGACTTTATCTACTGTAAAGCCAAACATTTCGAATAACTGGTTTGCCGGCGCAGACTCACCAAAGGTAGTCATACCTATGATGCGACCGTTTAAGCCCACATATTTATACCAGTAATCGGCGATGCCCGCCTCAATAGCGACGCGTTTTGTGACCTGACTAGGCAGAACGGACTCTTTATAGTCTGCATCTTGTGCATCAAACACGTCAGTACAAGGCATAGAGACCACACGCACCTGCTTACCTTGGGCAGTTAGTTGAGCATGAGCTTCAACCGCTAGGCCAACTTCAGAACCGGTCGCGATAAGAATCACTTCAGGAGCCTGAGCACTATCTAACAGTACATAAGCACCCTTAGCAACATTAGCTAGCTGCTCAGAAGTACGAGGCTGCTGAGTGAGGTTTTGACGAGAGAAAATCAAAGATGTAGGGCCATCTTTACGCTCAATAGCATATTTCCACGCAACCGCAGACTCTACTTGGTCACATGGACGCCAAGTGCTCATATTTGGTGTAACACGCAGCGATGCCATTTGCTCAACAGGTTGGTGAGTTGGGCCATCTTCACCAAGACCAATAGAGTCATGGGTATAAACGAAGATAGAGCGCTGCTTCATCAGTGCAGCCATACGCAGAGCGTTGCGCGCATACTCCATAAACATCAAGAAGGTTGCACCGTAAGGTACGAAGCCGCCATGCAGCGCGATACCATTCATAATAGCTGACATACCAAACTCACGCACACCATAGTGAAGGTAGTTACCGCTAGCATCTTCAGCAGTAATAGATTGAGAACCTGAGTACATGGTGAGGTTAGATGGTGCTAAGTCAGCACTACCGCCCATAAACTCAGGCAGTAACTTACCGTAAGCTTCTAGTGCATTTTGAGACGCCTTACGTGAAGCGATATTAGCAGGGTTAGCTTGTAACTCTTCAATATAAGCTTGTGCATCGGCAGCAAAGTTAGCAGGTAGATCACCCGCTAGACGACGCTTAAGCTCAGCGGCTAATTCTGGATGCGCTTGCTCATAGGCAGCCATCTTGTCATTCCAAGCACTCTCTTGTGCTTGACCAGCTTCTTTTGCATCCCATGCATTATATACATGTGCTGGAATCTCAAATGGGCCATGCTCCCAGCCAAGGAACTCACGTGCAGCTGCGATTTCAGCATCACCTAGTGGCGCGCCGTGGCAATCGTGTGAGCCAGACTTATTTGGCGAGCCATAACCAATAATGGTTTTACAACAGATTAAGCTTGGACGCGCATCGGCTTTAGCCGCTTCAATAGCTGCATTGATTGCATCAGCGTCATGACCATCAACACCTGCAACAACATGCCAGCCATAAGACTCAAAACGTTTAACCGTATCATCGGTAAACCAGCCTTCAACGTGACCATCGATAGAGATGCCGTTGTCATCCCAAAATGCAATCAGTTTACCTAGACCTAAGGTACCCGCTAGTGAGCAAGCTTCGTGAGAAATACCTTCCATCAAACAACCATCACCCATAAAGGTGTAGGTGTAATGATCAACAACATCGTGGCCTTCACGGTTAAACTGAGCGCCTAATGCACGCTCTGCGATAGCCATACCAACAGCATTAGTAATACCTTGGCCTAATGGGCCAGTAGTCGTTTCAATGCCCGGCGCATAGCCGTACTCAGGGTGACCAGGAGTACGAGAATGCAATTGACGGAATTGCTTAAGATCTTCAATGCCTAAATCATAGCCAGCAAGATGCAACAGTGAATAGTGCAACATAGAGCCGTGGCCATTAGAAAGAATAAAACGGTCACGATCGGCCCACTCTGGGTTGGCAGGGTTGTGTTGTAAATGATCACGCCACAATACTTCAGCAATATCAGCCATCCCCATTGGAGCACCTGGGTGGCCTGAATTTGCTTTTTGGACTGCATCCATACTTAGTACACGGATAGCGTTTGCGAGTTCTTTACGGGAAGACATGCTCTCTCCTGCTTTTATGAGGGTCTAGGGGCAAAATTAGATGGCGTATTTTCCCCCACAAGCGCACTCGACGCAAACGAAAAATCACCTTACAAGCACAATTAAATTCATTTATCTGTGGTCAAAACCCAGTTTTTTGCCTTTAAAGCCCAGGTTATAGCGAATAATCCTGCCCTACTTAATTTGGTTAGAATATAAAACTAGCAAATCACCAAAAAACACATTGTCATATTTATTAGCGACATAGATAAAAACATTTGTGATTTAGCGTGCATATTTACCACAATTTACAGGATTTTTTGCGCTTTTAGGATGATCAAGGCGTCGATTTGAACTAGAATAGCCGTCTAGATGTAGATGCTTCTACACGTATAATTTCTTGATAATGAGATTTTCCTTATTATGGCTAAACATTTGTTCACCTCTGAGTCGGTCTCAGAAGGTCATCCAGATAAAATCGCCGATCAGATCTCTGATGCGGTACTTGATGCAATTTTAGAGCAAGACGCTAATGCTCGTGTTGCCTGCGAAACCTATGTCAAAACAGGCATGGTGATGGTAGGTGGTGAAGTCACCACCTCAGCTTGGGTTGATATCGAAGAGATCACCCGTAAAACCGTAAGAGAAATTGGCTACACCCATTCAGATATGGGTTTTGATGCTGACTCTTGTGCTGTACTTAATGCAATTGGTAAGCAGTCACCTGATATCAACCAAGGTGTTGATCGTGAAGATCCTAAAGATCAAGGTGCTGGTGACCAAGGCTTAATGTTTGGTTACGCAAGTAATGAAACCGATGTGCTAATGCCTGCACCTATTACTTACTCTCACGCATTGGTTAAGCGTCAGTCTGAAGTACGTAAAGATGGCACTTTGCCTTGGTTACGCCCTGATGCTAAAAGCCAAGTTACCTTTGCCTATGATAATGGCAAGATTGCAGGTATTGATGCTGTTGTTCTATCGACGCAACACTGTGATAGCGTTAGCCAAAACGACCTGATTGAAGGCGTGATGGAAACCATCATTAAACCAGTACTTCCTGGTCAGTGGCTAAACAAGGACACTAAGTTCTTCATCAACCCAACAGGTCGTTTCGTTATCGGTGGTCCAATGGGTGACTGTGGTCTAACCGGCCGTAAGATTATCGTTGATACCTATGGCGGCATGGCACGTCATGGTGGTGGCGCTTTCTCTGGTAAAGATCCATCAAAAGTTGACCGTAGTGCTGCTTACGCTGCACGTTATGTTGCTAAGAACATCGTTGCGGCGGGTCTGGCTGAGCGTTGTGAAATTCAAGTTTCTTACGCTATCGGTGTTGCCGAGCCAACATCTATCAGTGTTGAGACTTTTGGCACCAGTAAGCTACCTGAAGCGACACTAATCGAACTAGTTCGTCAGCACTTCGATCTACGTCCTTATGGCCTAACCGAAATGCTAAACCTAGCCCGTCCTATCTATCAAGCGACGGCAGCTTATGGTCACTTTGGTCGTAACGAGTTCCCATGGGAACAGACAGATAAAGCAGATGCACTAAGAGCTGATGCCGGTCTATAAGACGTCTTAAGTTAGATGACAAAAAAACCGCCTTAAGAGGCGGTTTTTTATTACTTAGAATTTATACTAAGCCTGCATAGGTGGCATAAAGACCAAAACAGACAAAAAACCAGTAAATAATCCCCAACACAAACCATATCCAGTTCAGCCAGGTAAAATCATCATTGACCTCATATTCACTGCCTATAAGCGCAACATTAATTGCCTTTTGGATCTGTAATAGAGGGATACCTGAAGCCAGTGTCAGCAATAGGGAAGCGACACCAATCAACACGAGATCAGAAAAGTGCTCCTGCACTTGGCCTAATATGGCCCCCACAAGAATCAACCCCACATAAATGGTCGCATTAAGGGTATTGCTCCACTTATATTCCCGTCCATCTTCCCTAAAATACTCGTTTACGTATGTACATAAAGAATGCGTAAAGAAAATAGAAAAGAAAGCTCTCGGAATAGGCCAAGCATCTAACTGGTAATATTTTTTTAAGGCGCTCCACTGCTTATAGAACCAATAAAGCTGGTACATACCTACAGTCATCACAAACAAGATAGCGAACTTTTCTATATCTACATGAAAAAAAGCGGCGGCCTTAGGCCCAGTGTCAACCTGCTCATCAATCTGCTCAGCTACCACTTCTGTAGCTTCAACTTCTGAATTAGACATTTTCCTTCCTAACCAATCAGAATAAAAGTAAATGGAATTAAGATTCCTGATAATAAATAGAGGGATTTACGCCCCCATGGACTGCGCTTACCTTTGACCATAAACAGTGATGATAAAGCAAGAAACAGTAATAAACAGGCATAGAGATCTGAGAAGTAGACCCAAGCATTGCGGCCCTCATTTAAATGCAAGAAATTAAAAGCTTTTAATAGATGACGAGGAGTCACTTTCTCATACACTAATTGTTGGCGAGAGGTGTTAATCGTTAAACTACTAGCGTCGTCCAAAAACAATTTAAATTCATTGGCCGACTCCCAATAACTCGCTTTCACCTTAGCGACCGAAGCTTGCTCTTTCTCTACGGCAGTTAACATAAGCTGGGTTAACTCAGCTTGAGACAAATCAGCCTTCACTGAAACAGCATATTCCTGACGTTCAATCTGATAGTTGGGATTCCAATCATTGATATGATTCACCGCTATGCCTGACACAGCAAATACAATTGTCATCCCAACACAGAAATAACCTATATCTCTATGTAAACTGCGATTAAGCCTAAATAGCTTGGTAGACCACTTAGTCAAGAATCTTTACACCGACTGGCACTAACTGATACAAGCTCACGCCTTGAGTCACCTTACTTACATCAAAAGTTTCACCTTTACGCTTGGCTACACTGGCTAGGTACTTCTTGCTATTTTCCAGTGATAACTTGACCTCTTTTAAGATTCCAGTCGCTAGAGCCTGACTCCCTTTTGCACTAACTGGGAATACCATATCGCCATCTTTCACTTTGATACGCAACTTTTCAAACTTGGCATCAGATGCGAGCTCCATCCAACAACCACGTTTCTCACAGACCCCAACTATCGCGCCTTTAACTGTGACCGTCTTATTTAGATAATCACTTGGACTGGCGAGAATTGTAGATATCGCCACCAACTTATCTTCACTCACAGCGTCACCAAAAGTCTGTTCCTTTGCCTGTAACGAGAACGCCATTACCGTTAACAATAAAACCTGCATCAAAGTTCGTATCATATTTATCATCCTTATATTTTTCGCTAACTAGCTACTGCTATTTTAACAATGATCAAAATGAGCATATTGCATCATCATAGCCGCAATTTGCTGCTCACCGAGTAATGGCAAATCCACTTCTGTGAGCTGGCTCAACCCATTAATTGTCTTTGGGCACATCAAAGCGACTTTTGCACAATAGTCATTAGTAACCCCACAATGTAACCAAGCACCTTGACTCTCAATACAATATATTTTGCTCTCAGTCTGAGATTCATCACTCGACAGACTAGCTTGGTAACACACCACAGGTATATTTTGCAGACGCAATACACTGCTCAGCAACTTGATATTGTCATATGCAGACAAGCTCAAATTGGCGTATGACTCAAGCAACTCATTAATATCTAATATATTATCTTTCATAACCTGCTGTTAAATCTAAACTTAATAGGTAATAGTCACGCCCATGAAAACTGAAGTAATCAACGACCTGCATGCCAGCTTTATTTGTATGAGCACTGTAGGATCTCTGGTTCTCTTCTGCGATAAAGGTGCACATAAAATCAAAATGGGATTTCACATAGGTGCTCAATTTAGCCACTAACAGCTCGAAGATACCTTGCCCGCGGTAGTTCTTATCAATCCAAATAGGTCCATATTGGCAACTTTTCTGTTTGTTGATACCACATGAGGATAATTGCTTCACCACCTTAGTGTAGATAGGCCAAGTCTCAAAAAACGCCCAAGATCCAGCCATAACATAACCGATAATATGTTGCTCATATTCTGCAACCACAATCCAGTGTTGGCTAATCAAGGTCTCCAGCTCAGTTTTTGAAAATACCTGTCCCTGCTGAACAGGACCATTCGCACTCAACTCTTCATGACTATGTCTTTGTTCAAGTCGGTGTAAAGCATTCACATCGTCTAATGTCGCTAACCTTATTTGCACTACTCGTTTCGCCTCGTTTTGGATTAGGCTCATTGTACGTGAACCCCAAGCCACTAAAGTATAACTTGCTGAATATTTCGTTAAAAAGTTGCAAAATGCACAATTTAACACCACAATTTGACTAATTTTTAACAAACATAAGAACTAGACTATGTTACCCGACACGGTTGATCCTAGGGCGAGCTTACTGGAGAACGAACATCCTCAGATAAATTTAGTTCGCTGGATGCATCAATGTGAGTTAATGAAGCGCTATTACAAAGCCGAAATTGTCTTTGTTATTCAGCATACTGAATCGGGTTATGAAATCATTGTCAGTTCAATTAATAATGGCTCTAAATTCTCAGCCGGCGTTAGCTTTTCTAAAGATATATTACTTTTCAGCCGTTTACTTGCCTCACCACCAGAAGGTTTAAGCATTAATTTAAGCTCAGGTGGCAATAACCCCTTACCTCAAGATTTTCACGGCATCGCAAACTTATTATCGCGCCCTGTTCTTTGGCCCGATGGCACTCCTTTTGGTTGCTTATGTGTCATCAACGCACAAAATGAGGATAACCAACAAATTACTCCATTTATGTTGGAACCTTTTCAGATTCTACTGCAACAAGATTTAACCCTACTTTGCCAAAGCCACCGTATAGAATCGCTTTCCATGCGTGAAAGAACCACAGGGATGCTCAATCGATATGGCTTTATCATGATGGCCCCTAGGCAGCTAAATTTAGGACGACGCTTTGGAGCCCATGCTGGCATTTTATTTTTTGAATTAACCCCTAAGCCAACCCAACAACTTGAAGAGAAACATCACAAGCTGCTTGGCACTATAGTGCAAGACACAATACGTACCGCCGATATTGCGGCACGCTACGATGAAACTCAATTTGTGGTTTTAGTCTTCCTCGACTCAGAAAATGATTTGAAACATATACTCAAGCGAGTGGAAAAACAGCTAGATAAGCAAAATGATCAACTTAAATTAGATGCCAGCTATAGTTTCTTTAGCCCAGACTCAAGTGCGAAGTTAGCCCCTATGTTGGAACAAGCAAGGAGTCAGTTGGCATCTTCACAGGAACAATGACATTGAAATTGGCTAACGCAGTTCACTTTCAGTGATAAACAATCGCATAAATAAAAGATCTACTTTGCATTTACAAATATAAAACAAACTAACTATTTTGTTTCAATCAAAAACTTCAGTATGATTTACGCTCAAGTTCACACAAACTAAAGTGACATAAACATGCTGGCTCACATTTTTAATCAATACTCTTGGTTAAAGGAAGAAGACTCATCAATATTCAACCTGACAAGGTGGCAACAACAGACTAACCTGCTTCACTCTCTGTTTGAAGCTCAAGCCGTATTTGTAATCCAGGTTCAAGATACCGACTGCCAAATAGTGTGTGAACGTGAAACAACACAATGTAACCACCATCACTCTAGCACCATCAGCTATTCACAGTTTCTGCAACAACTTGATCATGACTTCCCTAATCACGATGAAAACAGCCAAGCAGTAATCAGTCACAGCATCTATTGGCCCGATGGCAATTTATTTGGCTACTTAATTCTGTGTCACCCATTACATAATAATGAGGCGAATGCGCGAGTCTGCCACTCTATCGTTAATCTATACCAAGCCGAATTAAAAAATCTTATCTTAGCCAAGCAAGTTGAAGCATTATCCATGCAAGATAGCCAAACCTGCATGCTCAATCCCTATGGCTTTAGTATGATGGCGCCGAGACAACTAAGCTTGAGTCGACGCTTTGGTTCCCATGCGGGCTTAGTTGTAGTCGAACTTAATTCAAGTAAAGATATCAATCTAATAGAGAAAGATAATCAAATTAGGCAACTTGCTCGGATTATTACCGACACTATTAGGGCAGCCGATGTTGCAGCAAGACTTGATGACAACCGATTTATCATCCTAGCATTTCTTGATCATGAGTCTAACTTAGCCAGTTTAGTCGCAAGACTCTATAAACAGATTGATAGAGTGGGAAAACAGCTCAAAGTCGAGATGGGTAAAAGCTTTTTCACCCCCGACTCTCATTTTGAGCTAGAGCCTATGCTTAAAGTTGCTGAAGCAGACTTAATTGGGAACAAAGAGGATAAAATAACTACTCAGCCGAATTAGCTTTGGTGTCTTGTTTTTGCGCCCATTGAATAAACAAAGCGATCGGGAAAGGTGACATCATCACTAACCCGATTCCTATCAATGAGGCTATCAATGTCATTCCCATAATTTTATCTCCCAAGAGAGTAAAATAATGAAGACCAGTGCCAACCAAAACTAAGCCAAGCCCAAGCCAGTGGGCTAACTTCAAATAACTAATTACATTTTTTTTGACTTTCACAAGTTAATAATCCTGATATTTCGATACAGATGAGATACCCTATATGGCCGTCCGTCTCTCATTTACTTTCTCTACTTTCCAACGGACGTGCATCAGTAGTTTGGATATTTAGTAATGACATCAAAATTCATGTTCACCGCACTTCTTCTTTCTTTAACCGCATGTCAATCAAGCCTTAAACCTAGCACGCTAGATACAGATATCACAGGAGCTTGGCATGTAGAAGAGATCCAAGGTCGACCTGTTATCGATTATTCTCCAGCCCAGTTAACCTTTCACCATGATGGCACCTTAAGCGGTAATAATAGCTGTAATAGTTTCGAAGGCCTATACCAAATAAACAATGCACAGCTAGAAATCAGTCCTAAACAATATACTGAAAGGGCCTGTATCGATGCCCTAAGAAACCAAGAAGCCCACTTTATATTGGCGATTCAACACATCAGTGAAGGTGAATTTAAAAGAGGAAAATTACGCCTTACCGACGATGAAGGAACAGTACAACTGCTTCTCAGTCGATTTGAGCCTAAAGACTAAATACAAGGGTCACCAATACATTGAGCGGATACACTGAAACAGTGAACCCGCTCATTGAATACATCATGCTTTAGCAATAAGTTAGTATTAACTAAGCGTCAAACTGGCCCTTATGCTTAGCATCAAATTTTAATGGATATAGGGCCGCAGGAGGTTGTTCTCGCTCCATCAAATAGCTCCAGTAATCATCATCAAAACCACTGAGCCATTGATTTTTCTTACCTTGATACTTGAGAATAAGCCACCACCATACTACCCCCCACAATCCGAAAGTAGCTAGGGTTAGTATGAAATGCAATCCGTGCCTAATAATACAATCACTTCCATGGGATAAGTTTTGCTCAACCTGTGGCTCACAGGTTTGACTCTCACGGGCGTCAGAAGGCATAGATAACTCCTAATAAAACCTATTAGACTAAAGTCTAGCAAATTTAGACTTTAGTCTAATGTAAAAATGCTGTTTTTTTCTACAGAGGTAACATAGAAAGCCAGCATACAACTTGAGTCACAGTAAATTAGTCCATTCGAAAAGGCTGAATAACAATGAAAATACGCAAGGCAACAAGTAATGATCTTCAGGCTCTGGTGCAATTTAACCAAGCCATGGCACTTGAGACAGAAAACCTTACCCTTAATGAAGCGCTGCTCACCAAGGGCGTAAGCGCTATGCTAGCGGGACCAGAGAAAGGTTTTTATCTGGTCGCCGAACAAGATGATGAAATACTTGGCTCTTTGATGGTGACATTTGAATGGAGCGATTGGCGCGCAAGTAACTACTACTGGATCCAAAGTGTCTACATTCGACCTGAAAATCGCCGTCAAGGTATCTATAGCAAGCTATATCAAGCGGTCAAAGATATTGCGGAGCAAGATGGCGGCGCAGCCAGTTTCAGGCTCTATGTTGAACAAGACAACACTAAAGCTCAAAGCACTTACCAAGCCCTAGGCATGGAGCAAAGTTACTACCTGATGTTTGAAGAGAAGTAATATGACAGGCTCACAAATCAACCAAGAAACGACTCATCTGAAAATTTTGGTGGGTTCTCGTAATCCAGTCAAAATCGCTGCGGCAAAAGCCGCTATAGGTCAGTTCTTCCCCAAGGCTGATGTTCAGTGCGAAGGACTTGATAGCCCATCAGGTGTCAGAGATCAGCCGATGACAGAAGCAGAGACTCGGCTGGGAGCTGAAAACCGACTTAAATGGTGCCAAGCCAATGGTGAAGCTGATTTTTATGTCACTATGGAAGGCGGTGTCGATCGCTTTGCCACAGGTCCGGCAACCTTTGCCTATGTCGCCATAGGTTTTGGTGAGCAAATGAGTATAGGCAAAAGTGCTATGCTTCCATTGCCTATGGCTGTCTACCAAGCGTTAGAAGAGGGGGAAGAGCTAGGACATGTCATGGATAAATTGTTTAATACCACAAATATTAAGCAACGAGGTGGCGCTATAGGCTTACTGACTCAAAACAGAGCGACGAGGGAGTCCAGCTATACTCAGGCACTGACTTTAGCGATGGCACCAATTTTAAACCCGGAAGTTTATTAGGGTGTGTTGTTCTTTGTAGATTAGCTTTGTACTAAGTCGATAAGATGTTATTGCCGCGAGCGAGTTGTAACTTAGCTATCTAAGCCAATGCTCGCTCCACAATGCGAAAATCCCCTTAAACTATACCCAAGGGGCAATATGTACAGCACACTTCTATTGGATCATCGCTATTTATGCAGAATCATTACAAGGCACTGGCTAAGTGTTATCTAGGTTCTCAAAAAAGGGCAGTAAACTGCCTTGAAGGCTCACGCTTACTACAGATGTAATATTCAGCTCAAATGATTATTTATCTTGCTTTTTCATAGCACAAACACTAAGTTGTTGCACATCGCAACCAATTTAGTTTAACTCACCATGGAAGACGTAAATAAGAAATCGATTAGTGGCATTTCCAAAGTTCGCCAATTATCACGCTATATGGTGAGACAGTTGGGCATGCTTAGCAACTCAAGTGGCGTCATTCCACTTTCCCCTGTACAAGCCCACTCACTCAGTGAGCTAGGCCAACAGCCATTATCGGTTAAGCTGCTCGCTTCCAAACTCAACGTGGATAAATCTAATGCCAGCCGTGCGATCAGCCACCTTGTGAATAAGAACTTAGCACAAACCCAAGTTAATCCAAGAGACCACCGTAGCCTAGTGGCTAAGCTGACTCCACAGGGCCGTAAAACCTTAACTAAGCTAGAAAACCAACAAAATGGTTATTTCTCTGAAATTCTTGCGCAATTATCGACCGATGAAATAGCCCAAATAGAAACATCTCTCTCACTTTATAACCGAGCAATCGATAAAGCCAAAGCACAACAGGCAATAAGTATACGTCCACTGCTCGCCGATGATGATGCAGGTATTGCCAATGTCATACGTCAGGTTTCTCAGGAGTTTGGGCTAACCGAAGACAAAGGTTATAGCGTCGCCGATCCCGACTTAGATCAACTCTCAGAAGTCTACAATCACCCTAAGTCATGCTACTGGGTAGTAATACAAGATCAAAAAGTTGTGGGTGGCGCAGGTATCGCACCACTTAAAGGCAAAGAAGAGGTCGCGGAATTGCAAAAAATGTACTTTATGCCAAACATTCGCGATCTAGGGCTAGGTAAACGTTTGGCATTAGATTGCATCAAGTTCGCCAAAAGCCAAGGCTTTAGTCATTGCTATCTAGAGACGACGGCCGAGCTCACTCAAGCACTTAAGCTCTATGAAACACTTGGATTTAAGCAGCTCGACGCACCTCTTGGGGAAACCGGCCATGATGACTGCGAGATCCCCATGTTATTAACCCTTTAGGATCATTAAAAATAAAGGGAAATCAAGGCTGATAACAGGGGTAATCCGTATACCCCTTTTCACTACCACCATAAAGACTCAGTCTAGCATCGGCATCAAACTCAGCTAAAGGCCAACCCTGCTGCATACGAGCGACTAAATCAGGGTTAGTCACAAAGGGGGTACCAAAGGCAACAAAATCAGCATAGCCCTTATCCAATAATGCCTGAGCAGAATCATGAGTTAACTTGCCTGCCACCATAATCGGATTCGAATAGACAGCTCTAACCGCTTTTCTAAAGCTTTCTGGCACTGCAAGATAACGAGAAATGTTTTCAGAAAAGTGCACATAGGCCAGATCCATTTTAGCCATTTTGGCGAGCGCTTCCAAAGTCAACTCAAGGATTTCAGGGTCTTCATCGGCAAAGCCTTCGATAACATGGGGCGATAATCTCACTGCAACCTTATCACTGCCTATCTCATCGCTTATCGCCTCAAGCGTCTCAATAAGAAAGCGGGCACGATTCTCCTTTGAGCCACCATAACTATCAGTGCGTTGATTACTCTCAAGGCGCATAAAAGTATCAAATAGATAACCATGGGCACCATGAACTTCCACCCCATCAAAGCCTGCTTCTATCGCATTTTTGGCAGCCTGCACGAAATCCGCTTTAGTCTGCTCAATATCTGCTAGCGTCATCGCCCTTGGCATTTGTGTCTCAATCATGCCATAGCCACCCTCGGCTAATGGGCCAAAGACTTGATCTTTCACTTTGATTGCCGAAGGGGCTAACGGAGTATGACCTGAAATACTCTCATGACTGCGCCGTCCTACATGCCAAAGCTGAACAAAGACTTTGCCACCTTTACTATGAATAGCCTGAGTGACAGCTTTCCAGCCTTGAATATGTTCAGGAGTATAGATCCCCGGTGTCATCGAGTAACCTCGAGCCACATCAGAAACCGGAGTTCCTTCTGTCACAATTAAACCTGCACTCGCCCTTTGCTGATAATATGTCGCCATCAGCGCATTAGGCGCATCACCTGGTTGAGAAGTACGCGAGCGCGTCATCGGCGCCATCACAATACGGTTTTTCGTCTCTAGTCCCTTAGATTCAAATCGACTAAACATCACGACTCTCCTTGAGATTGAAAGTTTGGGTAATCAGTCAGGCCTTGCTCGCCACCACCAAACAGAGTTTCTGCTTGATGGCTTGCTAAGGGGTAATCCTGCTCCATACGCTTTGGCAGATCTGGATTGGCTATAAATGCACGGCCAAAACCTATCATGTCCGCCACACCGGACTCGATAGCCTGCTCGGCTTTAGCTTTATCGTAGCGACCAGCATAAATGATCACTCCACTATAGGCGGAACGAAGTGACTGCTTGAAACTCAAAGGCATAGGCGGCGCATCATCCCAATCCACTTCGGCAATATGCATATAAGCCACTTTATATGTGTCGAGTAGCGCTGCTGCTGCGGTATAGGTTTCTAATGGGTTGGCATCGATAGTGCCATTGAGAGTGGTCAGCGGCGCTAGACGTACACCGACTCGTTCGGCACCTATGGCATCAACAACACCCGCGACTACTTGTTCTAAAAAACGCAAACGATTAGCTAGACTACCACCATACTCATCCTGTCTGAGGTTCGAGCCTGAATCCAGAAACTGGTTGATTAGGTATCCATTAGCGCCATGAAGCTCGATACCATCAAACCCCGCCTCTACGGCATTCTTTGCAGCCTGACAATACTCTTCAATCACTTGCTCAATATCATCATGACTCATCGCCCTTGGCTCAACCACATCGACAAAGCCAGGTTCCTGACTGCCATTGTCCACAAAGACTTTGACATCCTTAGCTTTAATCGCTGATGCAGAGATAGGTTGTTGGCCCTGAATATTATCAGGGTGGGTCACACGTCCCACGTGCCAAAGCTGGGCGAAAATGGCACCACCTTGCTGATGGACAGCTTGTGTCACCTTATGCCAACCACTGATTTGCTCGGGGGTATATATTCCAGGTGTCCATGCATATCCCTTTGCCATGGCCGAGATCTGGGTGCCTTCTGATACGATTAACCCAGCACTGGCGCGTTGGCCGTAATAGGTCGCCATCATGTCATTAGCGATATCTCCCGGCTGACTTGCGCGGGAGCGAGTCATAGGCGGCATAACGATTCGATTATTGAGCGTTAGCTGGCCAAGCTTAATAGGCTGAAACAGAGCGTCTGTCATCATGATTCCTCTTCAATCTTTTGAACAGAATCATAACAGTCGCTAATAAGATAATTTATGACATAAAAAACAAATGATACTTGTTAAATTTGCAATAATGACAACATTAAGCAGCAGGCTAAAGTGTCAGCCTAGGCTGAATAAAGTCAATAAATGCCGAGATACGTTTAGCAACAGCTGAAGACTTATAGTAAACCGCATTCACCTGCTCCCTTTGGGTATTCACTAGCTTCTCCGCCTCCAGAATTGGCACTAACCTGCCTTGAGCAATATCTTGCTTAACCATAAACCCTGAAAGACAGGCTATACCATTGCCCGAGAGCGCCAGTTGACGAACAGTCTCACCATTACTGGATACTAGATTTGGTTTAAGATTGTCAGCCTCTTTCAATGGCCAGCGATTCAGCACCTTAGGACTAGAGAAGCCTATGATGTCAAATCCTGATAATTCAGCAGCTTGTTTGGGTAAGCCTCGCCTCGCAAGGTACTCTGGAGAGGCTACTATGTATAATTCACTTCTACCCAGCGACCTTGCATGTAAACTCGAGTCTGCCAACTCCCCGATACGAATGGCTAAATCGGTACGTTTCTCGAGCAGATCCACATAGCCTTCATTGGATGTGAGTTCCAACTCGATATCTGGGTATGCCTGATTAAAAGAGTGTACCAATGGCACCAACTGATGAAACACAAACGGACTGGCAGCATCGACCCTTAACCGGCCTTGGGGCAACTCACCTCTTGCAATAATCTCCTCTTCCGCCTGTTGCAATTGAAACAAACCACTACGTACTCCTTGCACAAACTGTCGTCCCTCATCGGTCAGTTCAACTCGGCGTGTCGTACGATTTAAAATCGACACACCAAGTTGTTTCTCAACCTTAGTCACGGCTCTTGATATACGTGCAACCTGAATATCAAGCAGATCGGCAGCGGCAGAAAAACCACCACTGTCAACCACAGCAATCAGCATCTCTAAATCATCGGAACGGGTTCGCATTATCATCTCTCCGGCTTACAAGCATTACCATCATACATCGCAATAATGTTTTGCCATAAACATTATTTTTCACAAAGGAAAGCTTGATCATAATTTACCTCACTCAATTCATTTACCCACAGAGAACCCATTATGCCTTTAGCATTAATCGCATTAGCCCTAAGCGCTTTTGCAATAGGAACAACAGAGTTTGTTATTGTTGGCCTGATCCCAACCATGGCCGATGATTTAAACGTATCCCTGCCCTCAGCAGGGCTGCTGGTTAGCCTCTATGCCCTTGGCGTTGCCATTGGCGCACCTGTACTGACAGCTTTAACCAGCTCTTGGAATCGTAAAAAAGTGTTAATCTGGGTGATTGTACTCTTTACCATAGGCAACCTTATTGCGTGGCAAGCTCCTAGCTATCAGGTGTTGATCCTCGCAAGAATACTGACAGGTCTCGCCCATGGCGTTTTTTTCTCCATTGGTTCCACCATAGCTACTAGCCTAGTCAGCAAAGATAAGGCGGCCAGTGCGATAGCCATAATGTTTACCGGACTCACCTTAGCACTGGTTACTGGCGTGCCATTAGGCACCTATATTGGCCAAATATTTGGTTGGCAAGCGACTTTCCTTGTCGTATCACTATTAGGTTTACTCGCATTATTAGGCAGTAGTTTACTGATCCCTTCAAACTTAACGCAGAGTGCACCTACAAAACTGTCATCTCAACTTAGGGTGATAACTCATCCGCGTTTGCTACTCGTTTACTTAATCACCGCCCTTGGCTATGGCGGTACCTTCACCGCCTTTACTTTTCTCGCACCGATACTTGAACAAATATCAGGGTTTGATTCGAGTGCTATCGGGATCATCATGCTTATCTATGGAGTATCGGTCGCTTTAGGCAATATATATGGAGGAAAAATGGCCGATACCATGGGACCAATAAGAGCGCTGACCATCATATTCACAGGTCTCGCAGCGATTCTAATTCTATTTAGCTTTAGCGCTGTAAACCCAGTAACGGCTGTTGTAACCATCTTAATTTGGGGAGCATTTGCCTTTGGTAATGTGCCAGGTTTGCAACTCTATGTAGTAAGGCTTGCTCAACAATATACGCCAACTGCGGTTGATGTGGCCTCGGGATTAAATATTGCGGCTTTCAATCTAGGCATAGCATTGGGAGCATGGGGTGGAGGTATAATAGTCGAGCAAGCAGGGCTAATACAGACACCTTGGATAGGAGGCGTCATCGTCCTTATGGCTCTCGCGCTAACAAGACTCAGCCACAGTTGGGAGAAGCAAGCTAGGCTTTCACCTCAACCACAGGGACAATAAACAACAAAATGGGCAAGTCATACACGACTTGCCCAGCTATTGTACTCATCGAGTACATCAATAAGCTTTATAACTCGATACGATATTCACTGACTTTCCATGGCCCAGCTTCTGTGGTACGAGTAAAACGATAGTAAGCACGGCCTTTAACAAGGACAGGTTTCAAGCTGTCAGCCATAGTGGCTTCAAAGCTTAAATCACATTCAGCGTCGAGAAACAGCGTGCTTTTTCGTGTCGCCATAAAGTTTGCCACATGATGGTGACTATCGAGATAACGCGCTGTTGTTTGCGAATAAAACTCACGATAGGCCTGTTCTGAAGTCAGCTCTGTTCCTGGTGATATCATGGCAAAATTATCCCAAGTAAAGTCCTGCTCAAATTCAGAAAAGTCATCACGACGGTCAAACTTACCATAGTAGTTAAGCAGCAGCTCTTGGACATCGAGCTTATCGATATCTTCAGCAAACACCTTAGGATCGACTACCCCATAATCGATCAAACCAGCCTCTTCTCCACCATAATAGGTCTCTTTATCGCCTTGATTTAGTGGCCTATCATGCTCAAAACGGTAAACGAGATCGGGATTGGCAATATAAGGTTCGCCAAAGGCGACCAGATCCACTAAACCTGTCTGTAACATTTGCTCGGCAGACGCTTTGGTATAACGACCAGCAATAATCACCTTGCCACTAAACACTCGACGAACTTGCTCTCTGAAACTGAGGGGCACTTCTCTAAAATTCATCACATTTTCAGAGAAGTGCACATAAGCGATCTTTAAAGGTTCTATCTTTTCAAGAAACTTGAGAACAGTTTCTGGCATAGCCAAATCATCTTGTGGATGATCTATGGTCAAGAAAGGCGACAAACGAATCGCGACCCGATCCGCGCCAATCTCATTAACTAGCTTGGTCACCAGCTCAAGGGCAAAACGAATGCGATTATCCTCGCTACCACCATATTCATCTTGGCGCTTGTTTGTGCCTTGATGCATAAACTGCTCAATCAAGTAGCCGTTGGCACCATGAAGCTCGATACCATCAAAACCTGCATCTAGGGCATTTTTCGCCGCAATCACATATTCATCTATCACTTGATGAATATCCTCATGGGTCATCTCTTTTGGAGGCTCTGTTGTTAAAAAACCATAACCTCCCTTCTCGAGGGGCCCAAATGCAGGACTCACACCTTGAGTTGCCGAGGCAGAAATAGGCGTTTCACCACCTGTTATCACCCTATGAGAAGTCCGCCCCACATGCCAAAGCTGAGCAAAGATAACCCCTCCTTGTTGGTGCACCGCCTTCGTCACCCTCTGCCAAGACGCTACTTGCGCCTTGGTATAGAGCCCAGGAGTAAAGGCATAACCTCGCCCAAGAGTCGAAATAGGTAAGCCTTCAGAAACGATTAAGCCCGCACTCGCTCTTTGGCGGTAATACTCAAGCATCATCTCATTGGCCAAATACTCTGGCTCACTCGAACGAGATCGCGTCATAGGCGCCATCACAATTCGATTACTTAACTCTATCTTACCTAGTGTTAACGGATTAAATAACACAGCTAGCTCCTCTGCTCATTCATATGATGCTGCTAACAAGGACAAGCTTCACTGAAACGCACCATTGTTAGGCGATATCAGTTATTGCCTGATGAAGAAATGGGTAAAAACGCGGGATTACCAAGCGATCTCTTGCTTATCTCTAAAAAAGCTTCCCGTAGGGCCTTTCTCTTCCAAACAAGCAAGCCAAATCGCGGTTTGGGCGGCATCACTTGGGGATCTGGGAGCATGATTCCCTCCCATACGCGTTCTCACCCAGCCCGGACACATAGCGTTAATCTTGACGAAGTCGGGATAGCTTAAACTTGCCACCTTAGTTATGGCGTTAAGTGTGGCCTTGCTGATGGAATAAGCTGCTGGGCCAGTTAAGCCATCAGAGAAAGCCCCCCAGCCAGATGAGATATTGACGATACGCCCATAACCATTTGCCGTCATTCGATTGCCGAAAAACTGAATGAGCTCATAGGCACTTAAAGCATTAACCTGCATTGAATAAGCCAGATCGGCACTGGACAAACTGCTAAAACCACGCTCTTCAAGCACTGCTGCGTTGTTCACTAAAATATCGATTCTTGGATATTTAGCATCTATCTGCTTTAGCTGTCTTGCTAAGACCTTAGGCTCTGATAGTTCAAGCTGAACCACCTTCACATCACCTTGAATATGACGTGCCGCTTCCATGCCTTGCTCTATATCGCGACAGGCAAGTAATACCTTTATCCCTTTCTCGGCCAGCTGAGAGACAATAGCTTTACCTATACCTCTATTTCCACCGGTTACCAATGCAACCCGTTGTTCATTCACTTGCATCTCGCTCTCTACCCTTAACAATCACATCTGCACGCTTAACTGACACAAAGAGCGATTAAATCAATCGCTCTTTTATTCTGATAACAGTGTTAAATGTGATCAGTAAACACTGCATTCATAAAGGCGCTTAAGCCCTAGACCGATAAAATCTTATAGCTATCAATAACAAACTGATCTTGGTCATTGATAGAAACCTGCCAATGTTCATTAAATAACTGATTTAAACTCTCACCATTGGTCAACTCACCTTGAACACGCACTCTAAGCTCGGCATCGAAGCGATCGTTCCCTAAAGGCTTAAGGCTAACTTGCTCGATATGATGGGCAACATCTGGCTTAAACATATTAAGTAGTGACTTGTACCAATCATTAAAGCCAGCTTTGCCTAGATACTTATCACCTAAGGCATCTAGCTCGAGCTTTTCAGAGACTCGCTCAACAAAATAACTATTGTTTTCAGGCAGTTGATCAAACTTCTCAAACCAATCTTTGGCAAAAGTATCGAACTTAACTTCTGCTGAGTTAGTCAGTTGCTCAATTTTGCTTATCAAACGCGATGCATGATCCCGCGCTCTGGCTTCCACCTCACTCTGCTCGTTATATACACCTGGAATGTAGACCATTCTGTGGGTGTAAACCGGA
Source organism: uncultured Shewanella sp. (assembly GCA_947503555.1). Lineage (GTDB taxonomy): Bacteria > Pseudomonadota > Gammaproteobacteria > Enterobacterales > Shewanellaceae > Shewanella. Next base: position 20,099 of record CANNEE010000003.1, on the reverse strand, counting down.
GCTTGATACTGCATACCAGCCAGGTATGCGGTTTGTTGCAACGGACGCATAAACTCTTCGATAGTAAAGTGGTTATAGCCTAAAGGATCGTAAGATTCTTCTGGCCCACCTACAGTAAAGGATAGAATAAAGTGCTTGTTCTTAAGCTTGTCGCCCTCTGGGCCAAAGGCAAAGTTAAAGGTAAAGACGTCATCCATCCACTTCTTCAGTAGTGCAGGCACTGAATACCAGTAATAGGGGAACTGCAACACTATGATATCGGCTTGCTTTAAGGCTGTTTGCTCAGCTTCAGTGTCAATGTTGAAATCAGGGTATAGAGAGTCGAGTTCTCTTATATCAATACTTTCAACACCTTGTCGAAGCCCATCCAAAATCACTGTATTTGTATAGGAAGCTTTAAGATCTGGGTGACCAGAAATAACAACAACTTGACTCATTACCTTTCTCCAATATTCACATACAACCTAGTAGTGGCTTCAATGACAAGCTTTTACAGCGCCTTCTAGGTCAATCAATGACGACTAAGCTCAGTTTAATGGAGACTATTAGTAAAAATTAGATGATATTTAGCTAAATAATTATTAGCCTATAGCTAACAGTTAAAATCAAGATGCTAACACTATGAACGGCAGTACTTTTAATCAGCTAACCATATTTCATGCAATCGCTCGTGAAGGCAGTATAAGTAAGGCTGCCAACAAGTTGTCGATGGCTTCACCTTCTGTCAGTAACGCCCTGAAAGGACTAGAGAAGCAACTAGGGTTGCCACTGTTTACCCGTACTACTCGTAAAATCGAGTTAACCGAAGCAGGTCGATTGCTGCACCAAAGTACAGCAGAGTTACTGACGGAATTGGACTTAGCATTTGAGAGCATAGGCGACCTCAGCCAAGATCCTTCGGGTAAAGTCCGTATCACTCTGCCCCGTTTTGTTTATCAATATCTGTTTCAGACTATCTATGCCGACTTCTGCCGTGAGTATCCCAATATTGAACTGGAAGTATCCATTTCCGATGCTGCTATCAATATTCTCGATGAAGGTTATGACCTAGGAATACGTTTTGGCGATCGCGTCGAAGAAGGCATGGTCGCCCGCCAACTCACACCACCAATGAAAGAGGCTTTTTTTGCCTCACCTGAGTACATAGCGCAGTTTGGTCTACCTCAAAGCCCAGAAGATCTTAAACGGCACAAGCTTATCCAATATCGATTTATCGCATCGAATCAACTAGCGCCTTTGCTGCTTGACAATAAAGGAGAATCACTCACGGTCAATATGCCCCATGCCATGGTTGTCAATGATACTAGCTTGATGCTCGACGCCGCCCTAAAAGGTCTTGGCATAGGCAGAATGGTGGCACCTATGATTCAGCACTATATTGATAAAGGCCAACTAGTGCCCGTGCTTGAGGATTATTGGTACCCCTATGCTGGCCTTTATGTTTACTTTCATCAAAACACCCAAAAAGCACGAAGAGTCAGAGTATTAATTGATTACCTTCTCACGCATCAAGTTTTTGAGCATTAACGCTTTTCAATTCAAGCTATCTTTATTGATTAAGTTTAGCTGCCACAAGGATCTCTCCAGAAGAGCTTTGCTCTATCAGCTCAGCATAGAACTGTGCAATTTCTTGTGCGGGCATACCTGGAGCTGGATCCATTCCCATAGATACCATAGTTTCAGCCACCCAACCTGGCGAAACAGCATTAATCCGCACTCTGTCAATCTCTGTCACGCAGGCCTTAACCGCCGCTTCCACTCCAGCATTCACCATAGTAACAATGCCACTGGTCGCAAAAGGATACTGAGCTAAGATTCCAGTGGTTAATATAATCGCGCCACCATCATTCACATACTCCTCGCCATAGCGAATGGTATTTATCTGCCCCATCAGCTTATTTCGAATAGCAAACTCCCACTGCTGATCATTATCACTGTGCCAAGGTGACAAATTGGCAACACCTGAAGTGCAGATAATAGCGTCAACTTTACCCACCTTAGCAAATAGTGCTTTAAGTGAATCCGGTTTAGATAAATCAAAGGGATATTGAGGGTGATTGAGTGATGCAGAAATCACTTCATAACGACTCTGTAGCAACTCAACCACAGCGCGGCCAAGTAACCCTGTTGCACCCAATACAAGGACTTTCTTCATAATACTTCTCCATCGATTATTGATAGAGAAGATTTTAATCAACCCAATTTATTTCAGTAGAGGTCTAGTCTTTGTTTCAGCTTCAACCTTAAGTTAAAACTGAAGCCTGTACTCGCGCTACAATGAAATCTATAAATAATCGAACTCTACTGGGAAGATTCTCTTTAGAAGAATAATATAACCAAACTCGGCTTGGTCTGGGCCAGAACGGCTTTAATACCTCTTTAACATGGCCACTTGTAAGTTGCAGCTTCATATGCCAGCACCCCATGTAAGATATACCTAGCCCTTGCTCTACAGCCATTTTTGCTGCGCTAATATTGGAAACCGTTAACTCTGCATCGGGAACAAACTGATGAACTCTATCTTGACTATCAACTAGCGTCCAAGGAACTAAGCGCCCTGAAGATAAAGGTTTATAACCTATACACTGATGCCACTTCAATTCATCAAAGGATTGAGGTTCACCATGTCGCGCTAAATAGCGCTGACTGGCAAAAATACCACTTTGCATGCTGTAAAGCTCTCTAGCAATCAGTCTACTATCTTGATTTATCCTATTACCTATCCCAACATCAAACCCTTTATCTATGATATCGATAATTTGATCATCAAAAACAAGATCTAGCTTAATCTCTGGATATAAGGCCATAAACTCCGGAATATGGGGCATAATAAAGGCTTTTCCAAAACTGTCAGGTAAATTGACCTTAAGCCTGCCAGCAGGTCTTCGATGCTGTTCTGATAAACGCTCAATACTGTTTTCAACCTCAAGTAACAATGGAGCCACCTGATGGAACAATGTAGCACCGTCATCGGTTAGGGAAAATTGCCTAGTATTCCGATGAAATAGCCTCACTCCTGTTTGCTTTTCAAGTGTGGCAACTCCCTTACTCACGGCAGCAGCAGAGATGCCCAGCTTACGGCCAGCAGCTGAGAAGCTGCCACACTGAGCAGCAATAACAAACATTGGCAGTTGTGAAGGCAACATAAACATCTCTCTATTCTGTCACTTTATCCAGCATACTAACTTAAGTCGCAAACTCTTATATTCAACTTTAAGTTACAACTATTATTCCTAAAAGTATAACCAGTACAAACTAGACGGTATAACTCCTCTATTATTGCAAAAATGGCATAATAGCCAGAATCAGATGAAGGCAAACAATAAACCGGCAGGCTGAAAATGAAAAAAGTATTAGACGATCTACAACTCTTTTGCGCGGTTGTAGAAAAAGGCAGTTTAAAAGCAGCATCAGAGCATTTAGGTGTACCACACAGTACTGTCAGCCGCAGAATCGAAGCGTTAGAGAGCAACTTAAAGCTGCACCTATTACATAGAACGACGAGAGAAGTCACAGTGACTCACAGAGGTGAGCAGCTCTATCAAGAGTGCTCCCCCTTGCTTGAATCGATAGATAAGGCGATCGATATCGCCATTCATGATGAGATCACCCTCAAAGGCTCACTCGCTATCTCTATGCCGGTAAGGGCAGGCTTAGACTTTCTAGGCAACTGGCTTATCGATTTTGCGAAGCAATATGACGATCTTAATCTGCAGCTTTCACTTTCCAACACTAACCTTAACCTAGTGCAAGAAAATATCGATCTCGCCTTTAGAGTCGGCCCCTTAGCCGACTCATCGGCCATTGCGATCAAACTCTGGGATATCCCCTATTCCCTCTATGCTAGTCAGGAGTTTATCGCTCAATATAACATTGGCAATAAGCCTATTTCGCTCGAGCAATTAGCTAAGCTGCCCAGTGTTATCACTCTACCTAGCCGCAGCTGGATACTTATCAATCAACAGGGTGAAGAGCATTCGTTTCAGCCAGAGCCTAAGCTAGTAGTCGATGACTTGGCATTAGCCCTACATGCGGTAGAGTCGGGGCAAGTGATAGGCTTGTTACCTGATGAGATGATCACTCATAAGGCACTCTTGCCAGTCACGATAGCAGGCTATACAGCGCGATCCCGCGCCATGTTTGCTTACTATATGGGAAGACGCCACACTATAAGCCAAATTCAGCATGTTATAGATTATGTGAAACAGAAAAGAGGGGATTTTCACGCTCAATAGCTGGAACGACTTAATAAAAAATGGGTAGAGCGATAAAAGCCTCTTCCCATTTTAATGACTAACTGTCAGCTATCAATGAACGCTTTACTAGTACTCGACTTTTTGAGCACTGCGCTCCGCAAGATTTTTTTGAGCATGCTTGGGCGCATCGGCCAGCACCTCTCTGCTACCTTGCTCACCTTTACCTGTGACTTTAACCCCTGTGATTTGCCAGTTATCGCCACTACGCTGCAAGCTAAACTCATATTCACCAGAGACCTGCCAAAAACCTTGTTCACCTAACCAATGGCTAGCGGTGAAATCAACATTCGCAACCGCCTTATCGCCCTGAATATTTAAACGAACATGACTTAAATCGTGAAAGGTAGTATCAAAGCCAGGTAGAAAGTCAGCCCACTGTTTCATCAGCTGCTCGCGCTTGACCTTTTGCGCTTCTCCGCCAAATAGCGAGCTATAGTCGACAATCAATTCTGGTGCCATGAGACGACCTAGATATTCATAGGCTCCCTGATCTGCCATCACAGCAAAGCTGTTGATATTACTATAGATCTGAGCTTGATCTTGAGTAACTGTTTTTGCATTAAGTGCCATAGAAAAGATTCCTAATAGAAGTACCAATATCAATTTGACTTTCATCGATATTCTCCAGAATAAACCCTATGGGTTTGCTTTAAAGAAAGCATCAATTGCATCAACGGCTTGATTAACCGCAGCAGGCTGGTCATAGAAGTCAAACTGAGAAACATTATCCAACCACACTGCACTCACATTATCTCCTGCTTTATCAAGATATTGGTGTGCACCAGCGGGCAATGCCATTGCTTCAGATGCAACCATTAATACAGGTTGCTTGATCTGCTCTGCCGTTAGCTGAGCATCATAGTTAAGCCATGGCCCCCATGAAGCCAAGTTAAACTGGTTATCGTACTCAGGAATTAAGCCTCTATCAGACTCTGTGTAGTAAGGTGCTTGGTACATCAGCGATTTATCGTTAGTCAGGCTCGCCGCTTCAATATAGGCTGGCTCATCGGCTTCAGTGGCAGCTTTTGACGTTGCTAGCAGACCTTTCACACTCTCTTCGCCACCATAGATACTGGTTGCCAACGCTTTATCATGTAACCAAGGTGCCACAAGTGCTACAGCATCGATTTTACTGTTCTCAACGGCGGTATCTAACATATAGCCAGAAGAAGCGCAGATACCCACTCCATAGATGGTGCTTTGACTAAATGGAGCAAGCTCAGCAAGAGCATTCACAACGGCATTGATATCTTGCGCTTTACGGCTTGGATCTTCTAAATAACGTACCCCATTGGCAGACTGTCCCCAACCTCTAAAGTCAAAGGTGACACTGGCATAACCTTTTTCTGCTAGCGCCTTAGCGTACACAGCAGGCATCTGCTCTTTCACCGTGGTCCATGCGCCTGTAATCACGACTACAGGAGGTTGTTTCACCCCTTTAGGTAGATAGACATTAGCGGCCAATGGACCAACACTTGTCTCTAGTTGCACAGACTGTTTCACACTTTGACCTAAATCTATCGATACTTCATCTGCAGTGGCCGCCATAGAAAGTAAACCTAAAGATGATACTAATAGCTGTTTTTTCATTATCTTCACCTATCATGAGTTGTGCTTGATTGCATAGGGATAGAATAGAGGGTGAGAGAATTTGAATATTGAACAAAGCTGCTTTAGTTTTGGTAATTTGTTGCTTAACCTATAGCAAAAAATATATAGCAAAAAATAGCTGCGATATTGCACCTTAATATCGCACGATAGAGAAAGCAGAGAAAAAGAAATACTAAAATGAAATCCAGATTAGAATTTTATCATTTTGATTCGAAAACACTTTCTGATTGTGGTCAGGTACTGGAAGTGGAATTTTCTAATACCGAACTTGACTGGCAAGGTGTCATTTTAGAAAAGGGGCGATCACCTCATTTTTATCCCAATAAGGTTTACACCCCCTATTTTTACTTTGCCCTAGCCTTGGACAAAGAGCTTAACTGGTCGGCGGAAAAAGAAGGCAGCCTAACGTCAATCAAAACGGTGACAGATGAAATCTGGATCAATCCCCCCCAAACTCCCTTTACCCACAGTATTGATGAGCCCTGTCATTTCCTGATCCTTGCGATAGAAGAGCAAGTATTTTTAAATGCCTGCCCCTTCAAGCTCGACGGCATGAAACTGCAATTTCTCAACAACTACAATGTTTCTGATGATGCAATCAAAGGGATTATGGAGCTATTTTTGGTTGAAACCCAAAATAAAGGCCGTAATGGCAACCTGTATCTGAAACATCTGTTATCCCTATTATCACACCACTATATTCAGCATTACTCCAACTATCAGGATCTGAATAACGCCAAGCTTAGCTCATCAAAATTCGATCAAACACAGCTAGATAAAGTCGAACAATATATTGAACAACATATTAGCCATGCCCTCTCGGTGGACGATCTGGCCGATCTGCTTAATTGCAGCAAGTTCTACTTTCTACGGGAATTTAAAAAGCTTGCAGGCGTCACCCCATACCAATACATCATGGGTAAACGCATCGCCTTAGCCAAAGAGAAGCTCAGCTCAGGTGAAACCAACCTCGCGGCCATTAGCCAAACATTAGGTTTTAACGACCAGTCTCACTTCACTCGAACCTTTAAAGCTCAGTGTGGCGTCACCCCAGGTGCATTTTTGAAGCAGCATATTTAACAAAGCTAGGTATATATACACATAATGAGACTATTGAGCACAACCATACATCAATTGATCAAATAATATATCGGCCCCTTCCGGGCTGATCTGATATAGGGCGGCGGGTCTTTGATTGCCCTTACGCATCATGCCTGTGTCATGTAGGATATCGGCACGATTGATACGACGCCGAAAAGCGGCGCGATTTAGTGGACACCCAAGAATCAGCTCAAATACCTGTTGCAACTCAGTAAGAGTGAAAGTCTCACCCAGCAGATGTACGGGCAACATGCTATAGCGGCTCTTCATACGAATACGGGATATCGCCTGCTCAACTAAGTGCAAATGATCAAATGCAATATTGATTTCGCCATTAAGCACTTTATCTATATCTATCCATTGCCAGCCTAATTCATCCTGAGTTTGCCCTTCAGCAAATAGGCATAGATACACCACAGAAGCAGACCAGCCTCTTGGATCTCTATCATGGCTTCCTAGTGTCACCACTTGCTCACTAAAGGCTGGCGTAGGTAACTTGTAATGGTTAAATATTCGCAGCAGTGCGTCTTCCAAGCTGCAGTCTTGCACCTCATCCATTTGGGTCGATGGTAAGGCATAATTATCGACAAAAGGCTCGCAGGGACGACGGTAGAAAAGCACCTGTAGTTTGCTATTTTCTACCCGAAAACTCACTGCATCTATGGTAGTAATCATGTGATAACAAGATCCTGTAGATGAAAATGGTTTACTCTTATAATATCTATAAGATATTATCTTAAAGATACAAAGTACATATTCATAGCCAGAATAACTGTAAAAAGTAGAGTAAAAGTTTTAGTAATTGGGATCTCAAGACAATTACTGAGATGCTCAGTTAGGCGATAGGAACCGATATGATTGCCAGTTTAGATGTGGATGCACAAAAAGGATTTAGCCCACTATGCCCAAATGAGCTACCCGTTCCGGGAGCGCTAGAGATAGTCGATGAGCTTAATGCTCAGGCTAAGCTGGCCCAGTATCGTATTGGCAGTAAAGATGCCCATAGCCCTCAAGCAATCTGGGCTGTAGACAGCATAGACAAAGCCTTCCAACCCTTGGACCATAAAAACGCCGACCTCACTTGGCCAGTGCATTGTGTCCCCGGCACCCAAGGTTTTGAGCTACTCGATGGCCTACCGAGTCCAAGCGAATATGACTTTTTCATATGGAAAGGGGTTGAGCCAAACCTGCATCCCTATGGTGCTTGCTTCCATGATATTGAAGAGAAGCTCAGTACTGGCCTAATTGAGTTTTTCCATGCCAAAGGCATCACTCAAGTAATAGTGGGTGGACTGGCAACCGATTTTTGCGTCAAGACCACAGTCCTGCAACTGGCCAATGCAGGCTTTGATGTCATTCTCAATCTTGGCGCTTGTCGCGGCATTGCCCCAGACGGGGTAACAGAAGCCATTTCGCAAATGCAAGCTGCAGGCGTCACTATCGCCGCCAACCATCAAGAAGTGAAGCAGTTACTCGACTAGCTGCTAAGAGGTTAAGACTTTGGCTACTAACGCTATTATTACCAGCCTTATTGATACAGATGCCTATAAGCTGCATATGCAACAGGCTGTGTTTCATCAATATAAAGATGCGCAAGTTGTCGCCGAGTTCCGTTGTCGAGATGGTGAAGATCTTCGTCCGTATCAGGATGAGATCCAGGCTCAGGTAGACAAATTAGCAGACATCAAACTCAGCGAGCTGGAATATCAATACTTATCTCAATTCAGTCACTTCAAGCGTGATTATCTTGATTTTTTAAGGGATTACCGATTTCAGCCTGATATGGTGGAATTTAGCATCATAGATGGCAGGCTAAACATTCATATTCGTGGTAGCTGGCTCGATGTCATTTTATGGGAAATTCCCATTCTGGCGATTGTCAGCCAAGTGCGTAACCAAAGCCGCTACCCGAATGTCAGCCTGAAAGATGGACAGGTTAAACTCGGCGAGAAAGTCGAGTATTTAAAGGCGATGGCACAGCAACATGATTTAAGCGATTTTCGCTTTATCGACTTTGGTACTCGCAGGCGCTTCTCAAGTCAGGTTCATGATCATGTAGTGGATTATTTCCAAAAGTCTGTACCTGAATATTTTATCGGCACAAGTAACTACGCCTTAGCGAGCAAATATCAGTTAGCGCCAATCGGCACTCAAGCCCATGAGTGGTTTCAAGCCCATCAGCAGTTAGGTTACCCCCTAGCAAAGAGCCAAATTGCAGCCTTGGAATCTTGGCTAACTGAGTATCAAGGTCAACTAGGTATAGCCCTAACCGACTGCATCACTATGGATGCCTTCCTAAGAGACTTTGACTATTCTCTTGCATCACAATTTACAGGTCTGCGCCATGATTCAGGCGACCCAATTGCTTGGGGCGAGAAAGCGATAAAACATTATCAGCAACTCGGTATCGACCCTAAACAAAAGCAGTTAGTATTCTCAGACGGGCTAAATATTGAAAAGGCCATTGAGCTTTATCTGCACTTTCAGGGCCGAATCAATACTAGCTTTGGTATTGGCACTAATCTCACCTGCGATATTCCTCAGGTTAAGCCAATGAATATAGTGCTGAAACTGATTGAGTGTAATGGTCAGCCCGTGGCTAAGATATCCGATGCACAGGGCAAATCGATGACTGTCGATAATCAGTATATTGCGCTGCTAAGAAGTGCCTTTAATCTAGAGCCCATAACACTTAGCCCTTCAATTTAACTATTGACAGCAATGCAAGCGCATTGCTGTATTTTCTCTAATAGTGATAAGTCATTCCAAGCCTGATGTGGCGTCCAGGCATAAGCGTCGCAAGATCATCCGCTGTCGCTAAATAACTTTTATCTGTGATATTTTGTATAGCCAAGTCTAGCTCCCACGCTGCATCTGGCCGATACTTCACATTAATATCCAACACATTTACGGAAGCAAGCGCTTGCTCTCCACTAGCAACATCCTCTTTAGACTGACGCAAACGATAATGTAAACTGGCTAACCAATCATCATATTGATAGTCGAGCAAAATATTATGTTCTGCTGGGGCAATGTCTGCTAACGGTTGCTCAAGTTCATTCTCGCCCTGCTGCCATTGATAGTTCCAAGCCACAGAAAAATCATCGCTCAGATACCAGCGCAAGCTCGATTCAACCCCTAAAATTTTACCCGAATCCGTATTTCTATAACTGAGCACGCCCTCAGATACCGTTAATCGTTCGATGTAATGCTTAGCCCAGATGGAATAGGCCGACAGTTGCCACCTTATATCCTGAGCATCCCAAACTAAGCCTAAGTCGAGATTGGTTGCTGTTTCAGGCTTCAGCTCTGAATTACCTATCACTGCTCCTCTACCCGTCGAGCCAGAGTAATAGCTCTCACTTAACCCAGGAAAACGAAAGCCAGTGCCTAATTTGGCAGAGATAAGCCATGCCCCTTTCTCATAAAATAGAGATGAGAATCCTGTCAATCTATGATCTGAACGTTTATCTAGCTTGCTCGTTTGTTGATAATGATCAAATCTAACACCAGAATGCCAGCGCCAATTGTCTTGAGTTAACTTCGCATCACCATAGAAAGCAAAGTTGCTCTCCTTAGCATCTAAATTAGTACGCTGCCAACTAAATTTACCAGAGGTATCATACTGAGCTTCTTCAACACGCACACCTGACCTATTATTGACATCGGCGCCTATTCGTCCTTGCCAGTTGGCGACTTCCCATGCCCATTGACCATTGGCTCCCCAGTCTAGACTCTTGTAATCCACAAGATTTCGGCGCTTTTGAGGCCTTAAAATATCACTCTGCCAATCTTGATCATGACCATAGACACCGAGAGCCCAAGAACTGGCAGAGACCAGCTCAAGTTTAGCTAATAGGTGTTTCTCTTGAGGATAGAGAGTAATGCGAGACTCAGGGTAGTCAGCATTATTTTTACCAATATCTTTGCCATAGCTAGGAATAAATAACGACCTTAGGGTCAGCTGCTCATCGAGTTGATGCTGCCAATGCCAAGTCCCAGAGAGCTGCTCATATTGACTATAAGCTTCTCGACCGTCGGGCAGAGTATCATTATCAGCTTTGCGATAAGCCACACCATAATCATGGTCAGCACTCGAGTTGGTAAAATAGATTCCGGTTTCATTTGCAAAGCTATCGAATGATGCGCCAAATTGAGGTTCAACGCCGCTAATTGGAGCCAGATTGACCACTCCCCCCAAGGCTCCGGAGCCATAAAAACTTGAAGCAGGGCCTTTTACCACTTCAACTGTCTGCAATAAATTAGGATCGATAAATGATAATGCATTCCCCGCTCGACGCTCCGTATAAATAGGGATACCTGCCACCTGGCTTTGTACCCGCCAACGGGAAAATCCCCTTACGGAGTAGGCTTGCCATAAGCCTCCTTGACCATTTAAGGATACACCTGGAATGTGAGCTAACAGATCGGCAACTTTAGCGGGTTTAATCGAGATATCATCTAAGTCAATCACGTCACTCGAAGCGGCTTCACCTAAGCCCGCTCCAGTTAAGTCTCGACTTGCCACCACAGAAATCCGCTCTATTGCTGGGCTAGCCGCTAAACTTTTTGCTTGAGTCTGGGCGCTTGTTTCACTGATAAGTGCAAGATTTAAAAATAAAAAACAGGTTGCATAAATAGGATATGACGATGGAGATTTATTAAAAATACAATAAGCTGGCAAAACATCGTTCCTTAATATCACAGCTAAAGCGCTACAAACTCACAGTAAGTAATAAACTGCTTCTAGCAAAATAAATTAATCTTTATTCTTGTTATCGGTTTCTTGTTTCTTTTTATCTTTCTCAAGCTTTCCATCTTTTAGTGGAAATTCGTTTGGCACTATATATACTCCCTCCTCGTCCATATCAACCTGCTCTGCTGGCTCAATATCTTGGACAGCTCCAGAAGTTTTAGGCCTAGATTCTGAACTTGTTAAACCAGACTGCTTCGATTTCATTTTAGTTTCTGCCTTTGCATCAGCCCCATTTTTAGTCGTTTTTTGCTCAATGCAGCCACATAACACAAATGCTAATAATAGAAATATCCCTAGTTTCATTCCTAATCCTTAAGGTTAAAAATAAAGGGAAGAGGCATGCCCCTTCCCTTTAAGTTAGATAGCAATTTTAGCTAGCAAATCGACGACGAAGTGCCACCAATGCTAAACCAAACAATGCCACAAAGCCCAAAGAGCCACTGTCGTTATCATTGTCTTGAATCGTAACAGTAGTCATGCTTTGACCTAGTTCTAGATCTGGTGTGACTGCAGTAAGAGAAACTGTGAAAGATTCTTCACCTTCTTCATCACCATCATCAGTAATTGCAACATTAATGGTCTTAGCAGCTGTATCACCATCGGCCCACTCTAGCTTTCCTGTCGCGATTGCAACATCAGCATCGGTAGCAGAACCGGCTTTAACCGCATAATCGACAGCAATCGCACGATCTGAACCATCCACACGATTTACATTGATAGTGACTGAGCCAGCTTCTTCTTTCACTGTCATGGTGCTTTGAGCCATTTCTACTTTACCTAAAACATCAGGCATAACAGTCACAGCTGCAGAATTAGCATCGGCCACACTTGCGTTTGTCGCCTCATTGATAATGACAGAGAAGAACATCTCTTGATCAATATCTAAATCCATTGTCGGAATAGATATGGTCTTATTCTCTGTATCCTTATCTGCCCAGGTTAGAATGCCTGCATCTAATACAAAGTGCTTACCATTCTTAGCCGTACCGTTAATCACTTGATAATGAGCTTTAACTTCAAAGTCACTACCCTCGGTACGGGCAACACTTAACTCAACAGTATCACCATTTTTCACAACAGCTTCAGTACCATCAAAGCCTAAACGACCATAATTAGGTGCATTCACTTTTAAGGTTACTGGCACATTTACCACACCATAAGGAGTGCTGTTAGTCACCACTATTGTCGCTGCATGATCACCTATGGCGATATCGCTGGCTTTAGCAGCCAATGCAATCTTGGCATCAGCATTCACATCTAAACTGCCACTTTCTGAACCCATCTCTAACCAAGGCACATCAGCCCAGCTGCATACACCCGATTCACCAGAGGAGAAACCAAGCACTATTTGCTGAGTTTGATCAACTGCCCATAGATTTCCGTCACAATCGATATCTAGACCCGCCTGACCTTGAAGGTCAACATCAGACTTACCATCATCATCTGAATCTAACGCTACGTTAAATCCACCTTTTAACGGCATATCAGATTGAGTCGTATCTAACACATAAATATCAAAGATGCCGGCTTTAACATCTTTCTCATTATGAGTAACAAATAGGCTACCGGTAGCAGGGTTGAAAGCGAGTCCCGCAACATTCAAGCTCACGTTGACAGAGCGGATCAGTTCACCATCGGTTTTAAATTGATGGATTACACTGTCATTCCACGATCCCGAATAGAAGGTATCTGAGACAGGGTCATACGCTAAACCACGTTGAGAAGTACCATAGGTAGGGCAGATCTTGTTGCCAGTGGCTGCCATCTTGCTTGGATCAACTTCATAGATACAGTTTTCACCACCAACATTGACTTGCCATAACATGCCTGTACGACCGTTATAGGCTAAATCAGCGCCAAAGTTGCTGATATAGTCTGTCGCGATAGTTGAGCCGGTCTTCTTACCCATCTTGTCATATTCGACTAAGATATCGGCTGCTGCACCACCTGCTTTCAAATCGCCAACCCAAAAGTTCTCTGTCGCTCTATTACGCACTAAGCCCCAACCAAAACCTTGCTCTAGAGCAAACTGCTTAACAAAACTAGGTGCAGCTAGCGCAGGCGCTTGGATATCGGCAAAATAGCGAATAGCATGAGTATCGAGATCTTCAAGACTCTTTGGACCTAGATGACGACCACTAGAATGGAATGGACCATACTGCATAGGCTCAGATGCAAACGGCAGTGACAATAGCTTATAATCAGCACCTGCGGTACCGATATTACGCAATACAAACTCGCTATCCATTTGTCGACCTTGAGTCACCTCTAGCTCAACAGCACCATCCACAGACTCCAGTCGTCCCGCTTCCAACATAATTGGAGTAGCCAATGTGAAGTGACCAGCATTAACCTCTTTATCACTAAAGCCATTCGCCTTTAGAGTTACCTTCTCGGCACTCGCAGGAATGAAGCCTCGAATAAAGCCATCGGCTAAGCCGTCATCCATGACTGTTTCAACTGAAAGTGCAATTGACTCACCATCGGCTTCTAATCTTGCACCTTTCAATGGGGTATCTAAGTTAGCATCTTTGACATAACCAGCAATCATATTGCCAGGCTGTACCGAACATTTAGGCGTACCAATTAGCACATCATCTAATGCTGCATACCACTCGTAGTTAGCATCAAAATAACGCCAGCGCAATTTGAAGTCGGTCGCACCTGTGAGGTAGCTTCCAAGCTCAACTTCATACTTACGTACTGCATCATCGACCGCTCTACCACTATCCATACGTTGGACTGACTGCCAAGCACCACCATCAACTTGGATCTCTAGCTCTAACTTATCACTACCAGAGTAAGTTCTATGGTTTGCAACAAATGATAAGCCTGTTGAGGCAACTTCACTGACTTTCATCAAAGGAGAAACTAAAGACGCATCCACATTAACAGAGCCAGCTGCATCGGAGTTAACCAAAGCTGTCAAACCTGTTGTACCTGTGATGTTGCCTCGAGTAAACCCATCACTATTAGTCCAATTAGTCGATGTACCATCACCCGTCATCAGAGTCCAACCAGCAGGAGGGAAAGTGCCTTCAAACTGCTCTGTCATACCAGGCTCATCTAAAGCATAACCCGGAGCAGTACAGTTAGGGTTTACTGCGAGATTAAAGGCCTCAGACATAGAGTTAGCCGCAGATGGCATCACATCACGCTCTAAAGGAAGATAACCATCGGTTCCCATAGCCTCTGCTTTTATTTTCACCGCAGTGCCACTGACTAATGGTAACGAATATTCACCGGTCTCAGGATTAGTGTAAGTCACCAGAGTATCACCTGGCACAGATACAGATACTTTGGCATAAAGCGGCCAAGCACCGGCATCACCATCTTTAATAGTGCCAGCAACATCAACTCGCTCCGCCTCAACAAGCGCAAGATCGAAGGTTTCGACTTCATCTTCACTCAAAGTCATTTCAGAGCTAGCACCAGTTGTCCAACCATAACGTGCAACTTCAAGAGTATAATCACCTACAGGCAAAGTCATACTATAGTTACCGCTATCATCGGTATAAGTCGATGCATTGCCGGCACTCACTTTGGCCTTAGCAATCGCTTCACCTGTCGCTGAATCAACGATCTTACCTTTAATTTCGCCCGATGGTCCTGCTGTACAAGTCGGTATCTTAAAGCTAGAAATGTTAGTTGACCAAGCTAGCGTATTGTCGTTTTCAGCTTTGTAGTACTCGGTAGTAAACCAGAAAGTACAATCATCGGCAGGGTCAACACTCATACTAGAGTAATCACCCCAGCGGAAACGGTTAATAGATTGCTGAGAACCACCACCCTCTTTCAACGAGATCTCTTCACCTAAAGTTCCTAAAGGGTCTGACACTAAACGCGTTGCCGCATAGACAGAAGGGTGTTGCGTAGCGCTAGATAAGCTATAACCAAATGCCATATTACCTTGAGCATCCATAGCACCACTGCCCATCCATCGAGCTTGATCATCTGGAGCATAGGTACCTTGCTGGCGAACAGTTACATCACCAGTAGACTCATTTAAGTCAAGCTCATACCAACGAAGCGCAGGTGTCGTGCCATTAGCGCCACCTACATTATGGGTAAAGGTAATAGCACTGCGGTTACCTAGATTACGGTAAGCGGCTCTAAACATAGAGCGAATTGGCATGCCATCAAGCTGTACGCCGTTTGGCTGTATTGCATTGCCTGGAGAGTTCCAAGCATCTACATCTAGTGCGGTTTTAGCTGTAAATGTCGTGTTACTAGTATCATTCCAGTCAACATCAAATTCCCACACGTGCAGCTTGCTCGCACCATCACCATCGGCCCATACAAATAGTTGATTTTGGTCTGGACTTGGTAACATTGGACCATCTATGTCCAATGGCATTGGAGTGAAGACTTCTGGGTTGCTCCCGGTCATACTGATAATGACCTGCTTAGCTGGAGCACCAACTAACATTTTTTCTCTTTCGTAGGCAGCAACACCACCACCAGCCCAAGCGCCGTTATTAAACTGGTTTACCCCCATGTAATAACCATCAGGCCAAACGCCTAAATGGGGATAATCATTCATTAACTCGCCATAGGGAAAATCATATAGGTAGTATTCACCTGTAGGATCACCTGTGGTTGAAATAGCTATACACTCATGGTTGTCACCCGTGCTCAGAGCAAACTGACTGATTAACCAGCGGTCAGCCATGCTATCATAAAGGATGATAGGGTCACCGTTGTTATTGGTCTCACAAAGACCACCAAAGCCTTCCCATAGTTTATTAATAGCGAATGGTTCAACTAAGGTGTTGCCTTCCTTATCAAAGATCGCCATTGCAACGTTAACAGCCTGAACATAGTGGTTCGGGCCAACATCACCATTGGTATCTGGTGGCGCAACACCTAACGCATTACCTACACCATCAAAAGACACGCCTGTCACAGGTGCTGACATAGCGGCATAGGGACGCTTTTCAACATAGTTTTGTAGAGCAGGATCTTTTACTTTTGCAGCATTAGCCCACTTTGACTCAAATGGAAAATGGTTTTTAATCAGCTTCACTTGGTCAATACCAGGGATATCCTGTCCACTGGCAGCAAGTTTTTGCTTACGTTGCTTAGTAATTTTAGGTAAGGGAGTCGCTATATCTCGAATTGATTTTGATATGCCAACTTTATCAGTTCTGATAATCGTTCGCTCAAATTTCCCTTGAGGGGTATTGATAGCACCTTTACTATGAATCGCCTGATTCACAGCAAGAGCTGTAAAGCTCATAGCGCCAAGCGACACAATAGATGCCGCTGTAATTGTCTTACGCATTGTTACTTCCTTATATTTATCATCTCGTCCACCAGTGCTTGTTACTTTCAGCAATAACTTATGCACACAACCTTTGATGCGCCTAAAAATAAAACAAAAACAAAACAGAAATGCAATAAACCAATACGGAGCGCCATTCTGTAAACTGATGATAAAATTGCGAAATATCGCTAACTCTCAGGGCTAGCAACGCACTTTATCAATGACAATCTTTTAAAAATAATTTTGACGAACTGAGTCAAAATCTTTTCGATAGTCAAAACATGACTCGTCAATGCCTTGAAAAAACTACCAACCAGATATTTTCATCTTATCATTCGCTATTCGTACAAATTCACTTGCAATAAGTGAAAGGATCTTTGAAGATCTTCGGCTTGGCGTATTAAGCCTTATCTCAACTAAATACCGGTATTGGAGCCGTAAAATATATGCAACACAGTGAGCTTAGAGCGCAATTTCCTTTAATCCATGACTCAACCGAGTCGGCGCCCTTGAGCTACCTAGATACAGCAGCTACCAGCCAGAAGCCTGAAACCGTCATTCAGGCTATGACGGCTTATTATCGAAACACTAATGCCAATGTTCACAGGGCTGCCCATCGTCTTTCAGCCAAGGCCACCAGTGGCTATGAGGCGGTACGCGAGCAGGTCAAAGAATTTATCCATGCTGCAAGTTGTGCTGAGATTATCTTTACCCAAGGCACCACCGCCAGTATCAATATGCTGGCATACGGCCTAAGCGCGCAAATCAAGCAAGACGATATTATTCTTATCGACAGCGCGGCCCATCACGCCAACCTAGTACCTTGGCAGCAACTGGCCAAGCGCACTGGCGCAAAGATTATCCCCATTCCTTTGAATGATGAGCTCAAGCTTGATGTAAAAGCCTATGACCAGCTACTCCAACAAAAGCCAGCATTAGTCGCCTTAGGTCATGTTTCCAACGCCCTTGGCACCCTCAATCCTGTCAATGAACTTGTTGCTAAGGCAAAGCAAGCTGGAGCTATCACCTTTATCGATGGCGCTCAGGCCGCGGCCCACTTAGCATTGAATATGCAGTCCATCGACTGTGACTTCTATGCTTTCTCTGGCCATAAAATGTATGGCCCAACAGGAATTGGTATTCTCTACGGCAAGTTTGAGCAGCTGAACAAACTCATTCCTATGCAAACTGGCGGCGAGATGATTAAAAGTGTCAGCTTTGAACAAACCCTGTTTGGCGAGCTGCCCAATCGCCTAGAAGCAGGCACACCGCCAATCGCTGAAGTGATAGGACTTGGTGCCGCCATAGCTTTTTTGCAGTCGCTACCTAAAGGCTTTGCTACTCAGCATGAACAGGAGTTGATGACTTATCTATATCATCAATTACAAGAGATTGAGCACCTTCACCTTTATGGTGCCAGTGAGCACAATATCGGCGCTATCGCATTTAATGTTGCCGATGAGCATCATCAAGACGTGGGAATTTTACTCGATCAGCAAGGCATTGCCGTTCGCTGCGGTCATCACTGTGCCATGCCCTTGATGCAAAGCCTAAATATTAAAGGTTGCTGCCGCGCATCCCTCGGTATTTACTCTAATAAAGATGATATCGACAAGTTTATTGATGCGCTAAAAAGCACCATAGACCTACTCATTTAATTTAAGCTCATTATCGATAAACTCATTATGACTCAATTACCGACGCCAACTACAGCACAGTTTCTCGAGATTAAGCTCGACGCTCATGTCATTTTGACTCAGTTCACTCAAGCAAGAGATTGGCAGGAGAAGTATCGTCATATCATGCTACTTGGTAAAGCTCTCCCTAAACTAGATGAAAGCCTCAAACAAGAAAGCGCGCAAGTAAGAGGTTGTGAGAGTAACACATGGCTTTATCACAAACAGATTGAAGGCAAACACTACTTTGTTGCTGACAGCGATGCCAGGATCGTCAAAGGCTTAATCGCTCTGCTACTCGCAGCTTGTCAAGGGCAGACTAGCGAGCAAATCGGCAGATTGAATATTCCAGATTACTTCAAACAACTAGGACTGGAAGGCCAACTCAGCCCGTCACGCACTAATGGTTTATATGCCCTAGCAAATTCAATAAAACATTACGCCGCCAGTCATCCTAATCCTAACTAACAGACGCTTTAAACAAAACTTTTAAATTCAAAACTTTAGAGCTAAAAACTGGTAACAAGTGCTAAAACTTAGATAACCACACAAACCAAGTACTCACACTCGCTCGACTGTCAGGCATTTATCCCTAGACTTCAAGCCAAAGCAAATTAACTCATTTGTGGCGCAGGTAAAGCCACTCGCGAATCAAATTCAACAATGACTCTTTCACTCAAAAATAACCCTATCATTTCATCCACTTTAAACCGAACAAAACACTAAATATCGAGGGTGAAAATCACAATTAAACAACACAACTAACAGTAAAAAGTACTATTAATTTTTCTCATGTTCAACGCAAAACATTAATATTCACCCCAACAAAAACCAACAATTACGCAACATTTTTAAATTCATAATTTCACACCTCACCTATCCCCGCCCCTTTATAGCAACAAGCAGAGTGTTCAATTTTCATTTAAAAATCAAAACAACAACTTTGCAACATTTGATCGAATTACCATCAAAGCCAATTACAGCCCATGAAAGATTAAAGCTTTTACACTAATAAATTTATACTTATTTTTATTGACATAATTTTTCTTAGAGCTGTATATTTTTAGCCGAAAGGACAAGCCGCCATTATGTGCAGCTCAATTTATTTACATAGTTTATTTAATTATGTTTAAGTTGAAATATAAAGATTGCATAGCGATAGTTAATTATTGCTCCAGCCATATATCAACCTATATTAATAAGTTATAAACGGATATGTCAGGACTATTTAGAAAACAAGCAGTGGATGCACAGAAGCAAAAGCTTCACGGGGATATATTATTAACCCAGCCACTTTCATTACATCTCTCTGCACTCATTATTCTCATCATAGTCATGGTGATTGGTTTATTCCTATCATATTCTCACTATGCCCGCAAAGAAACAGTGCGAGGTTACCTGTTACCAAATAAAGGCGTAATTAAAGTCTACCC